>JAFZSP010000089.1 GCA_017619335.1 Bacteroidaceae bacterium | reverse complement strand
TCTTCCACCGTCTTCTTCTGCGTCCAGTGCCAAATGAAATCCTCCAAGAAATCTGCAGGCACTTCATGGTTACGGCTTCTCATGTACTCTTCAAAGTCGGGAAAATCACTGTTCACACTTTCCACGAACTCAGCCTTTCGAGTCTCCAAATTTTCAGCAAAGCGGGTCCCCTTCTTCTTCTTCTTCTTTTTTTCATTCTTCTCTTTATCTTCTTTAAAGGGGGTGTGGGGGGAACCTTTCTTCTCTTTCTCTTCTGCGATGTCCGCAGTCTGCACACTATTCTGCACATAGTTTTCACAAAGATTTGCATTGGCGCCATTGCAATCTTCTGAGCCGCAGAGAGTTATGCGCTTCTTGCCCTTTACATTTTCTGCACACACCAGGTCCTTTTCCACCAGAATCTGGACGGCGTAGTCACCCTGTCGCCGTGAAATCTTGAAGATGTCACAGAGATCGGAGAAATTACCGAAAAATCGTCCGCCATTGTTCTGCAGGTAACACAGAATGAGAATGGCGTTGTGCTGTCGGTACAGCTCGGGAGGAATGTTGATACTAATCTTCATATTCTTTGCCTTATTTTTGTGCAAAGGTACAACTTTTTTCTGAGATTTTCAAGCATTTTTCGGCGCTCCAGAGGCGATGCTACCACATTGGCGAAAATGCTACCGAATTGGCGAAAGATTTGGCGAAAGGAAGCAAAGATTGACGATAAGATTGACGATTATTGACGTCAAAATATACTTTATCAAGCTGGTCATTTAAGTCGTCAATCGTCGTCAATCTTATCGTCAATCGGTCTAAATCTATCTCGTTTTTCGCCGTGAAAGAGCGAAATTGCATGAAAAGTGGTACCCGCGAGAAAGATTTCTCGTGTTTATGGCGATTTCGTCAGCAGAAAATTATATCTTTGCCAGCGAAATCAACAAAAACCAAGAAAGAATGGTAGAAAACCAAGAAAACATTCAGCAGGAAACGGTTGTGAATCAGCCCGCTGCTGCCCAGGAGCAGGCCGTCTTTGCCTTGCAAAGGAACGAGACACCGGAGTGGCTGGACGATGCCCTCCAGCAGATGCACGTGACAGGCAACGTCTTCGACGAAGGCCAGAAACTATTCAGCCATTTTCCCGTGAAGGCGTTGAAGGCCAGCGCCGACTTCCTCCTGCACCTGAGCAACAAAATCCGCGACGAACGAACTGACTACAGTTATATTTATTATCTCCTGCACGTGCAGGCTCATGAGCTGTCGCGGTTGAAAGACCAGCTCTACTTTTTCTCTGGCTACTGGGTTGATTATGATTATGGTTTATTTCTTAGCCCTGTTGGGAACCATCTGTCGCCGCAGGAAGAATATCCCTTACACCTGCCCAAGTCCCTGGCCTGCATTTTTCTCCAGCGTTACAGAAAGGACATTCAGGAAGTGAATGCGACACTGGAAGACTGTGCGCAATTGACCAAAGACTTGTTGGCATTTTTCGAGACCACCCTCTCCATAACAGTTTTACCCTGCACCTTTGACGATGTGAAACAGGAACTTGAAAAGGGACGCCCCCTTTTGGAGGTCGCTCCAAGAGTCTTCTCGTGCCACTACCAGGTTCCCTACAGCAAGAACCAGCTTCTGGTGTTGAACAAGACGGCGGAGGATGTTCTCTGCCTCCTTGCTGAGGTGAGGGAGCAACTCGGGGCTCTATGGCTCACACGCGCAGAACTCTTCCAGTGTTTCCTTCTGCTGGTCAAAGCGTTCCGAAGCAGTGGCCAAGGACAGGAACTCGTCCGCTTGTGGAGCAGGGACCTATCTGGCTCACGTCCCGAACTGGAGGAGGCACTGCAGAAAGACGACTTGCTGTCTCCCTGGCTCAACAATTGTCTGCTGCTGCACGAGGGCAAAATCACGGTGGAGGAACTCTTTCGGCGCCGGCAGCAAGGGCAAGCACCAGACTATTTTCTGAACCTCGATTGTCTGTTGCCTGTGCTGAAACTGATGACCCTCTTCCAGGAATATGACGAACGCCGACAACAGACGCACTCGTCGCAGCCTCCTGCCGACGTGCCCGCCACAAAACAATCCGCCCGAGACCAGCAGGTCCAGGCTGCCATACAACGCCTGATAGACAATGGAGTCATCTGCAAACCAAGTCATTACGCATGGGTCAAATGCGGACTGATAAACGCCGGGACACACCAATACATCAAATCCACCAACGACTTCCTGAAATATCTCCGTGAGCTGGGATTCGAGGACACACCCGCTCGCTCCACCATCGACAAGGCTGCCGAGAAGCTCACCTCGGCTCCCACGAGACCCATCGACGATTGGTGTTTCACCCCCAAAGCAAGACGCGAGGACTGCCTGAAGGCACAGGCCATTGCACGGCTCGTCAGCACAGCGGCAAAAGCATTAACAGGCCCGTAAAACAGTCCGGTTACTCTCTCGCGCGCACGCGTACCTCTTAATTTATAAATACACACAAACAATGAAAAAGATTCTGACTTTTGTGACACTCCTTGGGTTCGCCCTGGGCACACACGCCGCTGAGCCGCAGCGCAAACAACTATTTGACGCCGACTGGCAATTCTCCCTTGACAGCGTGAACTGGCGGACCGTCTGCCTGCCCCACGACTGGAGCATTGAAGGCGCGTTTGACGAGGCTGCACCGGCGGGCAACGACGGAGCCTATCTGCCCACCGGCAAGGGATGGTATAAGAAACAATTCACAATTGATAATTCACAATTCACAATTGATAAGAAGCTGCAACTGTACTTTGAAGGCGTGTATATGAATTCCGTGGTCTATGTGAACGGGCAGCGCGCCGGCGGTCACCCCTACGGCTACTCGTCCTTCTTTGTAGATGTCACTCCCTATATTCATCAGGGAGACAACACGTTACTGGTGAGCGTGGATAACTCCCGCCAGAAGAACTGCCGCTGGTACTCGGGCTCGGGAATCTATCGCCACGTGTGGCTCATCACCACCGAGAAAGTGCACTTCAAGGAGTGGAGCAGCCGAGTGATGAGGGCCAAAGGCCTGAAATTCGTGGTGGAAGTGCAGAACGAAGACACACGCGAGCGCACCGTCTCCGTCTTCGGCCACGAAGCAACGATAGAACCCGGCAAGAGCTTCATTTTCACCAAATCCATCGACACCCTCAACCTCCAGCGCTGGTCACCCGAACAACCTATATTATATAAGGAACGCGCGGAACTCATGGAGAATGGCCGCGTGGTGGATACCGAAGAAGTGACCTACGGCTGGCGCTCCATCGAATGGGATGCCAAACAGGGGCTTCGTCTCAATGGTAAGACGCTGAAACTCAGCGGCGCGTGCATTCATCACGACAATGGTATCCTGGGTGCCGCCGCCTTTGACGCCGCCGAATACCGCAAGGTCCGGCTGCTGAAAGAAGGCGGTTTCAACGCCGTCCGCACGTCCCACAATCCGCCTTCGGAAGCCTTCCTGCGGGCGTGTGACGAGTTGGGACTGCTGGTGATTGATGAATCCTTCGACGGCTGGCGAGAGAAGAAAAACGACCATGACTACCACGAGCTCATCGACCAGTGGTGGAAGGAAGACCTGCGGGCAATGGTGGCGCGCGACCGCAACCATCCGAGTATTTTCTGCTGGAGTATCGGCAACGAAGTCATTGAGCGCAAGCACATTGGAATCATCAAGACGGCACACCAGATGGCGGAGTACGTGCGACAGCTGGACCACGAGAAGCGCCCCGTCACCTCGGCGCTGTGTGCCTGGGACGACGACTGGGATATTTATGACCCACTGGCTGCGGAACACGATATCGTCGGCTATAACTATATGATGCACAAGGCCGAAAGTGACCACCAGCGCGTGCCAAAACGCGTAATGGTGCAGACCGAGAGCTATCCGCGCGACGCCTGGCAGAACTACGAGCGAACGATGAAGCATCCCTACATCGTCGGCGATTTCGTCTGGACGGGCATTGATTACCTGGGCGAGTCGGGAATTGGTCGCTGGTACTACACGGGCGACGTGCCGGGCGAGCACTGGACGGCCCCGAAATTCCCGTGGCACGCTGCCCACTGCGGAGACATCGATTTCACGGGCCTGCGCAAACCCATCAGCCACTACCGTTCAATGCTCTGGAACCCGACAGGCGAACAGATTTATATGGCCGTCCGCGAACCCGACGGCTACGTTGGGCAGGTGAAGACGACGATGTGGGGCACGTGGCCGACCTTCGAGAGTTGGACGTGGCCGGGTCACGAGGGCAAACCCATTGAAGTAGAGGTTTACAGCCACTCCACGAAAGTCAGACTGTACCTGAACAACCAGCTCGTGGCTGAGAAGGAGGTGCAGAACTGTATGGCCGTCTTCTCCCTACCCTACCAGCCCGGCACCTTGCGGGCAGAAACTATAGAAGCCCCCACGGTGGCCGTAGGGGGGGCCACCACCACGCTCCGCACCGCCTCCGAGCCCCGTGCCATCCGCCTCACAGTATCTACTCCCCTCCATAAAAGGGATGGGTCGGGGGTAGGCATTTTGACTGCTGACAATCAAGACCTTGCATACGTCACCGTGGAACTGACAGACGCGCAGGGTACTCTTAATCCCCTTGCCTCCAACGAACTGACGGCCACCGTCAAGGGACCCGCCACCCTCGCTGCCTTCGGCAATGCAGACATCAAAGACTGTGACCCCTACTCCGACGCCACCCACCGCGCCTGGAAAGGCCGCGCCCTCCTCGTTCTGCGCAGCACCGACAAGCCCGGCAAAGTCACCCTCACCCTCCAAGGCAAAGGCCTGAAAACCAAAACCCTCACCCTGACGGCAAAATAATATTTATTATATGAAACGATTCTTTTTCACGATGTTGTCCTTGCTGTCAATGGCGACACTGGCACAAACCAACGACTGGGAAAACCCACACGTACTGGGTATCAACAAATTACCCTATCACTCCACACTCCAACTGCCCTCTAAATGGCAGGAGTGTCAGGAGATTCACTCTCTTGACGGCCAATGGCTCTTCCACTGGTCCAAAGACCCGGCGTCACGCCCCGCGGACTTCTACAAAGAGGACTTTGACGTGAGCCGCTGGGACAAAATCACCGTCCCCGGCAACTGGCAGCTGCAGGGCTTCGGCAAACCCATTTACACCAATATAACCTATCCCTTCCACCGCGACCGTCCCCGTGTCACCGGCGAACCCGACAAAGACTGGTATGCCTACGACCACCGCAACCCCGTGGGCTCCTACGTCACCTTCTTCGACGTGACCCCCGAAATGCTCACACAGAACCTCATACTGCATTTCGGCGGCGTACACTCCGCGTTCTACGTCTGGGTCAACGGACAAAAGGTCGGCTACAGCCAGAACCCCATGTCTCCGGCGGAGTTTGATGTGACCCGTTTCCTGCGTGAGGGCCGCAACCGCCTCGCCGTGGAAGTCTATCGATGGAGCGACGGCAGCTACTTGGAAGACCAGGATATGTGGCGTCTTTCCGGCATTTACCGCGAGGTGCAGCTGTGGGTGCGTCCCTTGACGCATATCGCTGATTATAAAGTCGAAGCAGTGCCCAACAAGGACTTCACCCAGGCACAGGTGACGGCCACGGTGTCCCTCTGCAATACCGGCAAGAAGAAAGCGAAAAACATCTCCGTCCGACTCGCCATCAGTGGCGGCAACCCGCTGCAGAACGAGCCCCTGCTGACCACGACCCACAGCAACAAAGTGACGATCGCTTCGGGCGACACCACCACCGTCACGCTCACGGCCACCATTGACCAGCCGCGTCTGTGGTCGGCAGAGAAGCCCAACCTTTACCCCTTCAGTCTTGACCTGCTCAACGACGGTCAGCAGACAGAGCACTTCATCTACCACTTGGGCGTGAAGCGGGTGGAGTGCGTGGGAGAAGTCTTCAAAATCAACGGCAAGAACGTGAAGCTGCGCGGCGTGAACCGTCACGACCACCACCCCGTGACAGGCCGTTACGTGGACGACGCCACCTATGAGAAAGATATTGCGCTGATGAAGCAGGCCAACATTAACTTCCTGCGTACCAGCCACTACCCCGACCGCGAGTACCTCTATGAGCTCTGCGACCGCTGGGGAATTTATGTGATGGATGAAGCCTGCCAGGAGAGTCACGGCTACGGCTACGCCAATAAAGAGATGGGTGAAGACCCCGACTGGCGCGAGGCCCACGTGGACCGTGCCGTCAGTCTGGTGCAGCGAGACAAAAATCACCCAAGTGTCATCTTCTGGAGTCTGGGTAACGAAGGCGGTGTGGGGCCCAACCTCCACGCTATGCGTGAAGCCGTCTTGTCTATAGATACCGTCAACGCCCTGCCCTTCTGTGACACAGACCGCAGTCAGTCAGACATTTATGATGACGGCTACCTCTCACCTGCCCGATTGGAGACAGAAGCCAAAAAGGTGACAGACCGTCCTTTCATTATGCGAGAGTACGCCCACGCCATGGGTAATTCCATGGGCAACTTCCAAGAGTACTGGGACGTGATCTATGCAGACTCCAGTATCTGTGGAGCCGCCATTTGGGACTGGGTGGACCAGGGAATAACTTCGAAAATAGCGAAACAAATGGACAATGGGAATTGGAAAATTGACAATGAGGCTGCACGAAAATTTCAAATAGGAAATAATTCTCCATTGTCCATTATCAATTCTACATTCTTATTTGGCGGCGACTTCGGTGACAAGCCCAACGACGGTGCGTTCTGTATCAACGGCCTCATTGCTCCCGACCGTGTGCCCCACCCACATTATTTTGAGGTTCAGCACGTTTACCAGCCGCTGACCTTTGTGCGCGAGGGCGATGAAATCCGCATAATCAACCGTGACTGCTTCACCGACCCCAGCGAGTACGACATCACGCGGGACACCGTCACCATCGATGGCGAACGCCTGTTGAACATCTCTGCACGCCTGAAGGAAAATAAGCCGTGGGCCGGTAAGGGCTTTGCCGTGGCCAGTGAGCAGTTTGTGTTGCAACCCTACGTCTTCCCGGAGCCTTCAACCCTGAAACCCGAGACTTCAAAATTCAGGAATATCACCATTGAAGGAAACAACCTCACCTCGTGGCTCATTGATGGTCACGAGATGTTGGAGGCACCGCTGGAGCCGTACTTCTGGAAGCCCGAGAACGACAACCAGCAGGCCGCGGGCTTCGCACGTCGCACTGCCGTGTGGAAGGACGTCACAGACGTCACCGTGCGTTACACGCCCATCAGCGATCGCTGCATTCAAGTGGACGTAGATTATCATCCATCGGGAACCGATAAACCTGTTATGCCTAAGTTCGGTATGCGTATGCGATTAAAGAAAGACTTTAACCAAGTCCAGTACTATGGTCGCGGCCCTTGGGAGAACTATCCCGACCGCAAGCGCAGTGCCTTCCTCGGACGTTATGAGATGCCGCTCTCCGCGTTTGAGACAGAATACATCCGTCCACAGGACAACGGCTGCCGCACAGACGTGCGGTGGTTTACGCTCTCGGCCGCTAACGCCGCCGGTGCCGTCCAGTCCCTCCGTGTCACCGGACTCCAGCCCCTCTGCATCCGTGCCTGGGACTATGGCGAGGAAGACCTGGAACAGGCGCGTCACCCCTACGAAATACAGCGCGGCCGTTTCGTCAACCTGAATATTGACCTCAACATTCATGGCGTCGGCGGCATCGACACTTGGGGACAGCGGACACTGCCCCAATACACCATCGACGGCAACCAGCCACACCATTTTTCCTTCCTCCTGGAATGGCGTTAACCTGTCGGAAGAAACCCAGAAGGGACGTCTTATTTGGTGAATAAAACGGGGAAAACGGCCCCGAAACCTATAAATCATGTTAAAAGTTGTGCGGAACGGAAGTTTTGCACAACTTTTCTTCTTCTTTGGAGACTGGTTTTTTGCAATTAATCCAAAAAAAAGTCGTACCTTTGCAGCCGATTTATTCAAAATCAGTTCAAAAAGACATTTAATAACCATTCAGCAATTCATCAGAAACAAACAAAACATCTAATAGAAAAGCAAAATGAAAAGAAGCATTAAGACCCTCGGGCGCATTGCTGCCCTGGCTGGAATTGCCATGCTGGTTTCCTGCGGAGGAAACAAACAACAGCAACGCGCCAACACTCCTGTCGCCTACAAGACGGTTAAAGTGAAAGCCGAAGACCGCACCATCGACACCAAGTACAGTGCGACCATCCGTGGCCGTCAGGATATTCAAGTGATGCCGCAGGTGAGCGGCACCCTCCAGCAGCTCCTGGTGAAGGAAGGTCAGCGCGTCCACCGCGGACAAACCATGTTCATCATTGACCAAGTCCCCTATCAGGCTGCCCTGAACACCGCCAGAGCCAACCTCACCGCCGCCAAGGCTGCCGAGGCAACCGCCAAGCTCTCCTTCGAGAGCACCAAGAACCTGGCCGACCAGCAGATAGTCAGCGACTTTGACCTCCAGACCGCTGCCAACGCCTACGCACAGGCTCAGGCCGCCGTGGGTCAGGCCGAAGCTGCTGTCACCAACGCCGCCAACTCCCTCTCCTACACCGTGGTAAAGAGCCCGGCAGACGGTGTCGTGGGCACACTGCCCTACCGCGTCGGTGCCCTCGTGGGTCCCTCTATTCCCACTCCGCTGACCACCGTCTCCGACAACCATCAGATGTACGTCTATTTCTCCCTGACCGAAGCCATGATGCTTCAGAAGACCCGCGAAGCCGGCAGTGCCGAAGCCGCTGTGAAGGCGATGCCTCCCGTGCGTCTGCAACTCGTGGACGGCTCTGAGTATGAGGAGACTGGCGTGGTCGAGACCGCCTCTGGTGTGGTGGATCAGGGCACGGGCAGCGTGAGCCTGCGTGCCGTGTTCAACAACCCCAAAGGCTTGCTCCACTCCGGCAGCACGGGTAACGTGATTATTCCCGTGGAATACAAGGATCAGCTCATCGTGCCTGCCACTGCCGTCAAGCAGCTGCAGACCGTTCACCAGGTGTTCAAGGTGGTCCAGAAGGACGGCCAGCGTGTGGCAGAAGGCACCAATATTCAAGTGGCTCCCTACAGCACAGGTAAGGAATTCATCGTTCTCTCCGGCCTGAAAGCCGGTGACGAAATTATCGCCGACGGCGCTGGAATGGTCAAGGAAGGCGCATTAGTTCAATAAAAGTTACAACCATGAAAGGTAATATATTCATCAAACGGCCGGTGATGGCAATGTCCATCGCCATCGTTATCCTGCTTATTGGCGGCATCAGCTATTTCAGCTTGCCTGTGGAGCAGTTCCCTGATATTGCGCCCCCAACGGTGATGGTCAGCGCCACCTATCCCGGTGCATCCGCAGAAACCGTCACCAAAGCCGTGATTCAGCCCCTGGAAGAAAGCATCAACGGCGTGGAAAACATGACTTACATGACTTCCAATGCCACCAACTCCGGTTCGGCCAGTATCACCATTTACTTCAAGCAAGGCTCCAATCCCGATATGGCAGCGGTGAACGTGCAGAACCGCGTCAGTATGGCACAAGGACTTCTTCCACAGGAAGTTACAATGATTGGCGTCACCACCTTCAAGCGTCAGACCTCGTTCCTCCAGATCAATGCGTTGGTCAGCGAGAACCCCGACTACGACCAGAACTTCATGGCCAACTACATGAATATCAACGTCACACCGCAGTTGAAGCGTGTGCAAGGTGTGGGTGAAGTTCAGGCACTGGCCGCCAACTACTCGCTCCGCATTTGGCTGAAGCCGGAAATCATGGCCCAGTACGGCCTTGTCCCCTCCAACATCACTTCCTGCCTGGCAGAGCAGAACCTGGAAGCTGCCGTGGGCAAGTTCGGCGAGAAGCCGATGGCTGGCGGTCACGGAGACAACGTAGATAACGTCTATCAATATACGCTGCGCTACACGGGCCGACTGAAAGAGGTCGAACAGTTCAAGAATATCGTCATTATGGCCAAGAGCGACGGCTCCCTGCTGCGTCTGAAAGACGTGGCCGACGTGGAGTTGGGACAGGTCGATTACGGTTACAACGGTATGGTCAACGGCAAGCCCGCCGTCATCTTCATGGCCTTCCAGCTGGCCGGTGCCAACGCCAAGGAAACCAACGACCGCTTCTCTGCCGCACTGGCTGAGATGCAGAAGACCCTGCCAAAAGGCCTACACTTCGAGCAAATGATGTCGTCCAACGACTTCCTCCTGGAGTCCATTGCCAACGTGGAAGAGACCCTCATTATTGCGCTTATTCTCGTGATCCTCGTGGTCTATTTCTTCTTGCAGGATTTCCGAGCCACGCTCATTCCATCCATCTCCATCATCATCTCCCTCGTCGGCACCTTTGCCGCCCTGGCCGCAGCAGGCTTCACGCTCAACTTGTTGACGCTCTTCGCCTTGGTGCTGGCGATCGGTACCGTCGTGGACGATGCCATCGTGGTGGTGGAAGCCGTGCAGGCGAAGTTCGACGCCGGTTACACCTCTTCCTATAAAGCCACCAAAGATGCAATGTCGGATGTGACGATGGCCGTTATTTCCTGTACCTTCGTCTTTATGGCCGTGTTCATTCCTGTGACAATGATGGGAGGCACCAGCGGTATGTTCTACACACAGTTCGGTGTCACACTGGCCACCGCTGTGGGTATTTCCTGCGTCAGCGCCCTCGTGGTCTGCCCTGCCCTCTGTGCCATGTTGATGCGTCCCGCCAAGAAAGACCGCAAGGCCGAGAACGGTATCAATGCCTTCTTCATTGGTTTGAACAAGCGCACCCGTGCCGCCTACGAGGCCAGCTTCGGCGCCATTATGGGCAAATACACCCGTTACCTGCGTGGCGTGGTGAACCACCGTTGGGTGGCTCCCGTGGCCTTCGGCATTGCTGTGGTCCTTCTGGTGTTCTTCATGAAAGCGCTGCCCAAGGGCTTGGTGCCACAGGAAGACCAAGGTGTGCTGATGGTCAACGTCACCTGTCCTCCGGGCAGTAACCTGGCCTACACAGAGAACGTACTGGACAAGGTACAAGCCATTCTTGACGAGGACGAAGACATCAAGACGATTTCCCGCGTTAGCGGTTACGGAATGATGTCCGGACAGGGCGCCGCCAACGGTATGGTTATCTTGAAGCTGAACCACTGGAGCAAGCGTTCCGGTAACTGGGTACCCGGTTCCGGTTTCATCCACACCTCTTCCATCAAGAAGCTCTTGCTGATGGGTCAGATGATGAAGGAAATTCCCGAGGCACAGATCTTCTGCTTCGAACCGGGTATGATTCCCGGTTACGGAATGGGTTCTAATGTTGACCTGCACCTGCAGGACCGCAGCGACGGTGACAAGGGCGTCTTCCTCCAGCAGACACAGGAGTTCCTGGCAGCCCTCAACGCCCGCGAGGAAATTCAGATGGCCCAGACCTCCTACGCCCGCAACTTCCCGCAGTACCAGGTGGAAGTGGATGCAGCGCAGTGCAAGCTCGCCGGCCTCTCGCCCTCCACGGTGCTCTCGACCATGAGTGGTTACCTCGGCGGCTCCTACGTCAGCAACTTCAACCAGTTCGGTAAGGTCTATCGCGTGATGATGCAGTCCGACCCGAAGTACCGCACCAGCGAGTCCGACATCAGTAATATGTACGTGCGCAGCAGTACTGGAATGGCCCCGCTCTCGCAGTTCGTCAAGCTCACCCCGATTGTCGGTCCCGAAATTGACACGCACTTCAACCTCTTCTCCGAGATTTCCTGTATGGTCCAGCCTGCCCAGGGCTTCACCACCACAGACGCCATGAAGGCCATCGATGAAGTGCGGCAGCAGACACTGCCCGACCACGTGACCTACGAGTACGGCAGCATCAGCCGTGAGGAATTCCAGCAGATGAACTCCAATCAGACCATCCTGATTTACGCCGTCTGCGTGATTCTCATCTTCCTCATCCTCAGCTGTCTCTATGAGAGTTTCCTCGTGCCCTTCGCCGTCATTCTTTCTGTGCCCGCCGGTCTGATGGGCAGCTTCGGCTTCGCCTGGCTCTGGAACCAGCTCTACAGCGTTTTCCCGCCTGTCGGCCAGATAGAAAACAACATTTATCTGCAGACGGGTGTGATTATGCTCATCGGCTTGCTCGCCAAGACGGCCATTCTGATTACTGAGTTCGCACTGGAACGTCGCCGCAAGGGTATGGGAATCGTGCAGGCTGCCTACGCTGCTGCCGAAGCACGTCTGCGTCCTATCTTGATGACCGTCCTCACCTGCGTGCTCGGAATGATGCCGCTAATCTTCGCTACGGGTGCCGGTGCCAACGGCAACCGCACCATCGGAGCCGGCGTCGTCGGTGGAATGATTGTGGGAACGCTGGCTATTCTCTTCACCGTGCCTGTCTTCTTTATCTTCTTTGAGTACCTGCAGGAGAAAATCCGTCCCGCCATGAAGGTGGAGGCAGACCAGCAGTTCCTCAAGGAGCAGGCCCACAGCCAGCAGGAACGTGAAGAAGCCGCAGAATAAGCCTCACCCCCGTCCCCTCTCCTAATGGAGAGGGGCGTATATACAACAAGAATTGACTATTTAATTAGGAATTGACAAAATATGAATACAATCCATAACAACCTTCAACGGTATATACTCCCCTCTCCTGTCGGAGAGGGGTTGGGGGTGAGGCTTTTTTTGCTTTCCACTCTCTTCCTCTTAACTTCCTGCGGAGTGATGAAGTCCTACGAGCGCCCCACCGACCTGCAGACCGACGGCCTCTACGGCACCACCGTTACTGCGCCAGAGGGTTCTCCCGAAGGCCTCGGAGCCAAGGCCTGGCGCGAGTTCTTCACAGACCCCACCCTGCAGCAGCTCATCGAGCGCGGCCTCTCACAGAACGTCTCCATGCGCCAGCTGGACCTCCAGATTCTGGAAGCACAGGAGTACCTGAAGTGCTCCAAGCTGGCTTACATCCCCAGCCTGGCCATTGCCCCGCAGGGACAGCTCTCCAGCCGCGACTGGAACGAGCCTCTGAAGTTCTACACCATTCCTCTCTCTGCCTCATGGCAGATTGGCAGCTTCGGCACACTCCGCAACGCCAAGAAGAAAGCCGAAGTGGGCGTGGAACAGATGCGAACCGCTCGCATGGCCGTTCAACAGAGCCTCGTGGCCAATATCGCCAACCTCTATTACACCCTCTGCATGTTGGACGCACAGTTGGTGACCAGTGAGCAGACCGCCAAGAACTGGAGAGAGACGGTAGATTTCACCAAGAAGTTGATGGCCGCTGGACGCAGCAACCGCGCCGCTGTGGCACAGACAGAGGCCAACGCGCTCAACGTGGAAGCCACACTTCTGGACCTCCGCGAGGGCATTGCCACTGCCGAAAACGCTCTCTGCACCATACTTGGCGAGGCACCCCACCACATCCAGCGCACCAGTCTCAGCACCTTTAAGGCACCCGCCATCGAGACGGGAATACCCATGGCCCTGCTCCAGAACCGCCCGGACGTGAAACAGGCTGAACTCAAGTTGGCCAGCGCCTTCTATGACGTCAACAGTGCCAAGGCCGCCTTCTATCCCGCCTTGAACATCAGTGGAACCCTGGGCTACACCAACAACGGCTCCTCCATCGAGTTGAATCCTGCCATTTGGATCTGGAACGCACTGGCGTCACTCACCCAGCCGATCTTCCAGAACGGACGACTCATTGCTCAGAAGAAGGTGGCCAAGATGCAACAGGAAGAAGCCATGATGGCCTTCCAGCAGGCGCTCATCGCTGCCGGCAACGAGGTCAACACCGCTCTCATATCCCTCCAGACCGCAGAAGGCAAGCGCGACATCATCGCAGCACAGATTGCCTCCCTCGAGACGGCCGTGGAAGCCACTGAGGCACTCTACAAGGACAACGTCAGCCGCCAGGTCAACTACCTAAACGTCCTGACCGCCCAGACCGGCCTTCTCTCTGCGCAGCTCGGACAGATCAGCAACCAGTTCGCTACCATCCAAGCCACCATCGCCCTCTATCAGGCACTCGGCGGCGGCTCATTAGAGTAAACGCTCATGCCAAAGAATGCGGTGATACAATGGGGCTTCATCGGTTGCGGAGAAGTGACCGAGAAGAAGAGCGGCCCGGCTTTCAGTCTGGTGCCCGGTTCGTGTGTGAAAGCGGTGATGAGCCGCAATCCCGAGCGGGCACGCAGCTACGCCGAGCGTCACGGCATCCCGAAATGGTACACCGACGCACAGGTGTTGTTGGACGATCCGGACGTGAACGCAATCTACATTGCCACACCGCCGTCCAGCCACGCCACCTACGCCATTATGGCCATGAAGAGCGGCAAGCCCGTGTATGTGGAGAAGCCCTTGGCTGCCACCTACGAGGAGTGCTTGCGCGTGAACCGCGTGTCACAGCAGACCGGCGTGCCGTGCTTCGTGGCCTACTACCGCCGCTACCTTCCTTATTTTATGAAAGTCAAGGATTTGGTGACCTCTGGAGCCATCGGCAAGGTGGTGGGCGTGCAGATCCGCTTGGCCGCGCCGCCGCGTGACTTGGACTACAACCGCACGCAGCTGCCCTGGCGCGTACAGCGGGATATTGCAGGCGGCGGTTACTTCTATGACTTGGCGCCCCACCAGTTGGACTTGTTGCAGGAAATCTTCGGTCCCATCACCCGCGTCAGTGGTTTCTGCAGCAACAGGGCCGGGCTCTATGAGAGTGAAGACACCGTGAGTGCCTCCTTCCAGTTCCCCGACGGACTGCCTGGCAGCGGCACGTGGTGCTTCTGCGCCCACGAATCGGCACGCACAGACCGCATACAAATTATTGGAGACCGAGGACAAGTGTGCTTCTCGGTCTTTACCTACGAGCCCATTGAGCTCTTCACTGAGAAAGGCCACGAGACGCTGACCATACCCAATCCGCCCCACGTCCAGATGCCCCTCATCCAGCAGGTTGTGGAACACCTCCAGGGCACCGCCATCTGTCAGGCAGACAGCATCAGCGCCACCCCCGTCAACTGGGTCATGGACAAAATACTCGGCAAACTTTAATCCCATCCGTTTTATTAACTAACTTTAAATATATCCTATGAAAGTCATCAGCACAAAGAAGGCACCTGCTGCCATCGGGCCCTACAGCCAAGCTATTCACGTCGGGAACCTCGTCTATACCTCCGGCCAGCTTCCCATCGACCCCGCCACCGGCACCTTCCCCGAAGGCGGTATCCGCGAGCAGACCCGTCAGTCCCTCACCAATGTGAAAGCCATCCTGGAAGAAGCCGGCCTCTCCATGAGCCATGTGGTGAAAACCACTGTCTTCCTAGCCGATATGAGTGACTTCGCCGAGATGAACAGCGTCTATGCAGAGTTCTTCACCGAGCCCTTCCCTGCCCGTTCCGCCGTCGCCGTGAAGACACTCCCCAAAGCCGCATTGGTGGAAATCGAAGCCATCGCCGAAGCGTGAGCATTATTTGAATAACCAAAAATAGCCAAAAGTGGTCTATTATTTGCACTTTTTTACGACTCCATCGCACAAAAACTGAAAAACTTTTGTACCTTTGCACCGAAATTTCACTCAAATACGTATTTGTTATGGCAAGACCAATCAGAGAAACCCCCGTGCTGAAGGGCGAGGACGCCTTCAACTTCGAGATGCGAAGGCTGGAGGTGGAACACATGAGCAAGGAGCAGCGGGCCGAGAACCTCAAACGAGTTGAGGAAGGCTACGCACGTGCCAAGTCTTACATCAACTTCCATTGGTAAGATATGGACCTGATAGAGCTGACTCCTGACTA
>JAFZSP010000088.1 GCA_017619335.1 Bacteroidaceae bacterium | reverse complement strand
GTGGAGAAGTTCGAGTCGATGGGTGCCATCGGTGCCACGGGCGACCCGCAGAATGCCTACCACTGCGGTAACACCATCGGCACCTACCTGAAGAAATACGGCTTCGACATCGACTTCGCCCCCGTGGCCGACGTGAACACCAATCCGGAGAACATCGTCATCGGTGCCCGTGCCTTCAGCGACGACCCTGAGGTGGCCGCGCCGATGGTGACGAATTATCTGCAGGGTCTGAAGGATGCCGGCATTACGGGCTGCATCAAGCACTTCCCCGGTCATGGCGACACCAAGGCCGATACGCATTACGGCTATGCGCAGAGCCTGAAGACGTGGGAGCAGATGACCAGTTGCGAGATGATCACCTTCAAGGCAGGCATCCAGTGGGGTACGCAGCTGATTATGACGGCCCACATCGCCACGCCCAACGTCACGGGTTCGGATATTCCCGCCACCATGTCATCCGTCATCCTGCAGGATAAGTTGCGCGGCGAACTGGGTTACCAGAACATCATCATCACCGATGCCATGGAGATGGGAGCCATCACCAAGCAGTACACCAATGCCGAGGCCGCCGTGGGTACGCTCCAGGCCGGTGCCGACATTGTGCTGGGGCCTCAGAACTTCGTGGAAGCCTTCGATGCCGTGGTCAAGGCCGTGGAGGACGGCAGGCTCACAGAGCAGCGCATCGACCAGAGCGTGCGCCGAGTATTGAAACTGAAAAAGCAAATAAGACAATAACAGATGAGACAGGTAAAATTATGGATGCTAGCCGCCATCCTGACAATCTGCGGCATAACGATGGTGTCCTGCTTTTCGGACACGAAAAAGAGTGCGGCGGTCAGTGCTACTGACGATGCCAGCCAGTTTGTAACCATCACTGACGTGGTGCCGGATGTCATCTTAGAGATTCGTTATTTCGGTACTTATAACTTCGTGGGGACGCGTATCGACGGCTATGAGGAGCCAACGGCACTGCTCACACGTCAGGCCGCTGACAGCCTAAAGGCTGTGAGCGACGATGTGAAGGCACAAGGCTATCGCCTGAAGATCTATGATGCCTACCGTCCACAGAAGGGTGTTGACCACTTCGTTCGCTGGGCCGAGGACATCAACGACACGCTGATGAAGCCCCACTTCTATCCCGACCTCGAGAAGAGCGTGCTCTTTCCGCAGGACTATATCTGCCTGAAGAGCGGTCACACCCGTGGTAGTACCATTGACCTGACGCTGTTCGATATGAACACGGAAAAGGAACTGGACATGGGTGGCACCTTCGACTGGTTCGGTCCAGAGAGTCATCCCGACTTCTGCGGTAACCCAGAGACGGGTGAGTACACGGGCGATAATTCGAAGAGCCCTGCCAATCCGAAACGCAGCATCACCCCCGAGCAGTTCCAGAACCGCATGATTCTGCGTCAGGCCATGCTTCGTCACGGCTTCAAGCCTTTCGATACCGAGTGGTGGCACTTTACGCTGAAGGACGAACCATTCCCCGACACCTATTTCACCTTTCCTGTTGAGTAGTTAATCAACTAATTCTAAATGAAGGCACTTTGTCATTACATATCGGAATACATGGGCGTGCTGGTGCTGGCTGCTTCCTTGCTGGCACTGATGTTCCCCAGTGTGCTGCAACAGGTGCGGCCGACGGTCATCAATCCGCTGCTGGGCGTTATCATGTTCGGCATGGGACTGACGCTGAACCTCAGGGACTTCAAGATTGTCTTTAGTCGTCCCAAGGATGTCATCATAGGCTGTCTGGCACAGTTCACCATCATGCCGTTGCTGGCGTGGGGACTGGCACGAGCTTTCCAACTCGACGAGGCACTGGCCCTTGGTGTGGTGCTGGTGGGTTGCTGCCCTGGAGGTACGGCCTCGAATGTTATCACCTATCTGGCAAAAGGCGATCTGGCATTGTCGGTAGGTATGACAGGCGTTTCCACTTTGCTGGCCCCACTGCTGACACCCTTGCTGACATGGGCCTTGGCAGGAAAGAGTGTCGATGTGGATGTGGCGGGCATGTTGCTGAGTATTCTCTGGGTGGTGATACTTCCTATCGTCATCGGATTATTGGTAAAGTGGATTTGGCCAAAGTTCACGGAGAAAGCCGTTGATTATCTCCCCGCTTTCTCGTCGCTCGCCATTGCCCTCATCGTAGCTATCATTATTGCTGCCAATGCAGATAAGCTGTTGGCTGGCGGCTTGGTCATCGTCGCTGTGGTCATGCTTCACAATATCTGCGGACTGAGTTTGGGTTATCTGATTGGACGATTGTTAGGGCTTGCCGAGGCGAAGAAGCGAGCTGTCAGCATCGAGGTAGGCATGCAGAACTCGGGCCTTGCCTCGTCATTAGCCACGCTCCATTTCGCCGCCTATCCCATGGCCACCATCCCCGGTGCCATCTTCAGCGTGTGGCACAACATCAGCGGAGCACTGGTCGCCCGAATGTATGCAAGAACGGAAAAACGCAAACAATAAAATCTTTGGATGCGGAACCATCGTCGTAAACGGCATCAAAATCAGTAAAAATCACCTTTTTGCACGCTTTCCCTGCATTTTTTCCAGAAAAACCTTTTTCCATTTAATACTTTTTACGATATTTGCGCCATCTTTCGTAAGATACACGTCTTATTTCTGCATAAAAGATGAGACAGAAGAGTCATTGTAAAAGTATTCTATGAAAAAGTTTTTTCTGATGGTTGTAGCCGCCATGATGGCTGCAATGAATGTGAATGCCCAGCGCATTCAGGTGGTGGATAGCGATGGAAATCCCATCCCCCTCGTGACGGTACTGAACGAGGATGGGACCATGATAGGCACGACCAATTTGGAGGGCGTGTTTGAAGACTTGCAGGGAGTCGCCAAGGTGACGGTCACCCACGTTGCTTTCAAGTCTCGGCAGGTGAATGTCGCCGACCTCGCCGACGGACGCATCACGATGGAGGACGCAGACTACAGTCTGGCGGAAATCGTGGTCAAGCCAAAGCCGTTCATTTATGTGGAGACCTTCTACCGCGCCTACGTCTATCGTGAAGACTCACTCGTCTATTTCAAGTGCGGCATTATGCCCAACGCTTACGACCCGAAGAAAAAGAAGATGGAGCACGGCAGTCTTTATCAGGCCAGGACAGAGTACGCCCCCACGATGGGGTTTGCCGTCAACTGGGGTTCCAGGATTGACTTGCAAAAGCCCGGGCAAGTGCGTCTTTTCCCTACTGATAAGTCAATGAAGGAAAAGTATCTGGTGGAAGCCACACAGAAGGGAGATGGCAAGGAATACAGCAACGCCGACGGCATCGTAGGACGGCTCGTAAGCCGCGGCAACCAGGCTCGCATGACCCTTGATGGGGGCAAGATGCAGATGTACGTCAACCGTGTGAAAGGGCAGACAAAGATGCTGAAGAAACGCGAGGAGAAAGAATACGAGTACAAGTTCACGCTGATTCACAACAGCAGCGAGGATGGCTACGGCCTAACGAGCTTCGTGATGAGTACCGACCACTGGGAGTTCACCGACAAGAAGAGCCACGTGACGATGGTGGTAGAGGCCTACGCCACCGCCCATGGCTACATGGATAAAGCCGAATTCAAGGACAAGAAGAAGGAAATCAAGGAGGAACATAAGTCGGCTACGCTCGAGAGCCTCGAGGCCTACGCCGCCGCTCACGGTGTGCCCGCCCTGTCCTCAGCCGTGCGACAGGCTGTCAATAAACTAAAGCACTGGTGATGAATACTTTCAAGAAGATAAGGACTAATAAGATATAAGACAATGATGGACAAGAGATTACACTTAGAAGAAGAGGCTGCACGTTGTCTGCTCTGTGCCGATGCGCCATGCAGTCAGGTGTGCAAGAACGGCGACCCCGCACGTGCCATCCGAGCCATTCGCTTTGGCAATGAGAAGCTGGCAGGCAGGTGGGTTGCAGAGTGTACGGACGAAGACTTGGAGGCAGCCGAAAGAGCCTGCATCCATTATGACAGACCTATACGCATCAGGGAGATGATGTCCTTAACCAAAGAGATTGCCGTACCAGAAGCCTCCCCTCGGGGAGGTTTGGAGGGGGCTTCCCTTTCCATTGACTTCTGTGGCATCCGCTGCGAGAATCCGTTCTTCTTGGCTTCGTCGGCTGTGTGCACCAACTACGAAATGGTGGCTCGTGCCTTCGAAGCAGGGTGGGCTGGCGTCTTCTACAAGACCATCTGCTTGCAGGAGATACGCGAGGTGTCGCCCCGTTTCGACGCCTGTCAGCAGGAAGGCTCAGCAGATTTCTATGCCTTCCGCAACATGGAACAGCTTAGCGAGAATCCTGTGGAAATGGACTTCGACATCCTGCATCGACTGAAGCAGAACTATCCTTCGAAGGTCGTCGTGGCCAGCATCATGGGGCAGAACGAGGAGGAGTGGATCAAGCTGGCAAAGATGGCCGAGGCGGCTGGCGTGGATGCAGTGGAACTGAACTTCTCTTGTCCGCAGATGCGAATGGCCGGCATGGGCAGCGACGTGGGGCAGAACCCGGAGTTGGTGCTCTTCTACACCGCCTTTGTCAAACGTAGCGTCTCCATTCCCGTCATTCCCAAGATGACGCCCAATATCACCCACATCACCGAACCCACTATGTCGGCGTTCTTTGCCGGTGCCGATGCCATTTCCGCCATCAACACCATAAAAAGCGTGACGATGGGCGACCGTGCCCGTGTCTCGGGACATAAAACCATCTCGGGCCTCTCCGGAAGAGCGGTGCGTCCAATCGCCCTACGGCATATTCTGGAGATGGCACAGACCTCTATGACGCGTACTTCTTCGAGGCAGAACGATTCACAGAAGAACCTGTACGGCAAGGGGTTGGAGATAAGCGGCATAGGCGGCATTGAGACGTGGCGTGACGCACTGGAGTTCATCCAGTTGGGCTGTCGGAACGTTCAGGTGTGCACCGCTGTGATGCAGTACGGCTATCGTATTATCGATGACCTGATTCTTGGCATGCAGAACTATCTTATGGAGCGAGGCTTATCCTCGCTTGAACCCCTCGTGGGCGAGGAACTGCCGAACTTCGTCACGCCCACCGATCTGGACCGTGAAACCATCGTCTATCCGAAGATTGACCGTGACAAGTGCATCGGGTGTGGACGCTGCTACACTTCCTGCATGGATGGCGGTCATCAGGCTATCGCCTTCGACACGGAGACCCGCCAGCCCCGCATCGTCGGCACCAAGTGCGTAGGCTGCCACCTCTGCCGACTGGTATGCCCCACGGGAGCCATCGGCATGACCAAGCGAATCAACAAGAAATCATAAAGAACATTTAGAATATCAATTTACATAAGCATGAAAGTTATAAAAAGTATTGTATTAGCATTGTCAGTAGCGGGGCTGCTGGCAGGATGCGGTCACGACAAGAAGAATGAGGAGGTGAAGGTGCGCAGCGTGATGACGGTGCTGCCGCAGAACCGTCAGGAGTCGGCCGTGAAGAATTTCTCGGGCGTGGTGAAGGAGAACAGCACCGTGAGTCTGAGTTTCCGCACACCTGGTCAAATCTCGAGAATCCTGGTCAAGGAAGGCTCGCGCGTTCGCCGCGGGCAATTGGTGGCCACCCTGGACACGAAGGACTACCAGCTCCAGGTGGATGCCGCCCAGACCCAGTATGACCAGCTGAAGAACGAGGTGGAGCGACTGCGTAAGTTGCACGAGATCAACGGCCTGCCCGGCAATGACTTTGAGAAGGCCACGAGTGGCTTGAAGCAGCTGAGCATCCAGTTGCAGAACGCCAAGAACCAGCTGAGTTACACCCAATTGACGGCTCCCGTGGATGGTACCATTCAGAAGGTGAACTTTGAGGAGGCAGAGATGGTCAGTGCCGGTCTGCCTGTGATGGACCTCATTGACACGCGCAGTATGGAAGTGGAAGTGAACATGCCCGATGACGTCTATCGGTTGCTGGCCAATACCACGGAGGCCTATTGTCTGGCAGCAGGCCAACGCTACACCCTCCACAAGAAAAGCGTGCTGGCGAAAGCCGATGCCAATCAGCTCTTCACGGTTAAGTACGCCATCGACGGGCAGCTCAGTGCCGGCGTGAACGTGGATGTATATATTGAAATAGGTGGCTCCGAGACCCTCAGCGGCCTGTCGATACCTGCCCACGCCATCTTCGAGGATGGTGGAACGCCCTACGTCTGGGTGGTGGAAAAGGGCGACGTGGTGAAGCGTCATGCAATAGAACTCAGTGGCGTGGATTCCGAGGGAATGGCCGTTGTCGTCAGTGGCATCTCTGCCAACGACCGCGTGGTGAAAGCCGGTGTGAAGGCACTGCATGAAGGAGACAAGGTGAAAGTGGTCACTCAGCACAACTCCAACGTGGGAGACCTCTTGTAACAATTGATAATTGACAATTGACAATTCACAATTATGAATGCAAGAGCACTGACTGAATTTTTCGTCAAGCGACCA
This sequence comes from Bacteroidaceae bacterium, assembly GCA_017619335.1. GTDB lineage: Bacteria > Bacteroidota > Bacteroidia > Bacteroidales > Bacteroidaceae > Physcousia. The sequence goes on along the minus strand of JAFZSP010000088.1, from coordinate 11,323 downwards.
ATCATATTTTGGAGCTTTGTCTTGGGAATACTCTTCGTGGGCGTGTTCAGCTATATCAGCATGCCCAAGTTGGAGGATCCCGCCGTGGCCGTGAAGCAGGCTTCTGTGGCGCTGGTCTATCCTGGTGCCACAGCTCATGAGGTGGAGCTGGAGGCCGTGCAGGTGATGGAGGACGAGTTGCGCACGCTGGCTGATGTCAAGGAACTGACTACCGACTGTCGCCCCAATATGGCCATCATCACCGTGAAGTTCCAGGACAAGGTAAGAATGGCCGAGATGGAACAGCACTTCGACCAGCTGCGCCGCAAGGCTAATGACGTGCAGTCCAAACTGCCCTCGGGATGCTATCCACCCATCGTGGTGGATGACATGTTGGATGTTTATGGCTTGTTCTACGCCTTCATGGGCGATGGCTACAGTTATTCCGAACTGGAGAAGTATGCCAAACTGGTGCGCCGTGAACTGCTGACGGTGAAGGGCGTGAAACGCATCAACATCATCGGCACCCGATCCGAAGTCATCAACATCATCATTGACAAGGAGAAGCTGGCACGCACAGGCGTCATCCCGACGCAAATCATGTTGGGCCTCCAGAATGCAGGAAAAACCGTTAATGCTGGCAACTATGAGAATGACGACGACCGCTTGCAACTGCGCGTGAACAACGAACTGGAGGATGAACAGGACATTGCAGACATGTTTATCCGCACCTCCACCGGCAAGCGCATCCGCATTGGTGATATTGCCAAGGTGGAGCGCTCCTATAAGGAACCGCAGACGGGTGGCTTCTTTGTCAACGGAAAGCCCGCCCTGGGCATCTGCATCACACTGAACGACGACGCCATTGTCCCTGATGTGGGAAAGGATGTCGATAGGAAACTGGCCGAGGTGATGGATCGTGTGCCGGTGGGATTCGAGACCGACAAGATCTTCTTCCAAGCCGACCAAGTGACCAACGCCGTCAACGGCTTCCTGCTCAACCTGTTGGAATCCGTGCTCATTGTGATTATCGTGCTGATGTTCAGCTATGGTTTCCGCGGAGGCATGATTATCGGCACCAGCCTTGTGCTGGCCATCTTCATCACATTCCCCATCCTGCTGCTGGCCGATAGCACCTTGCAGCGAATCTCTCTCGGAGCCTTCATCGTGGCGATGGGTATGCTGGTGGATAACGCCATCGTGGTGATGGACGGCATACTCGTGGACAGGAAGAAGGGGCTCGGCCCCAAGTCATACCTTTATAATATTGTCAACAACACGGCCCTTCCCATGCTGGGAGCAACGGTGATAGCCGTGCTCACCTTCTTTCCCACCTACATCTCCCAGAGCACGGCTGGCGAGTACTGCCGTGACCTGTTCCTGGTGCTCTGCATCTCACTGCTGGCTTCCTGGGTGATGGCTATGGTGCAAGTGCCCTCGTGCGTGGTGGCTTGGATGCCCCTGCGCTCGAAGGAAAAAAACGGCGATGGAGAGGTGAAAGAGACGAAGTTGCAGCAAGCCGTCCGCAAACTCATCGGCAAACTCATAGACTACCGCTATGCCACGATTGCCGTGATGGTGGTACTCTTGGCCGTCTGCGCTTTTGGCTACACCAAGGTGAAGCAGGTGTTCTTCCCCGACTTTGACTACGGACAGTTTGTGGTGGAGTACCATCTGCCCGACCAGACCAGTCCCGACCGTGTCCGCGAAGACCTTCTGTCCATCACCGACACCCTGCTGAAGAACCCCCGCATCGACCGCGTGGCTGCCTCCATGGGGTCCTCACCGGTGCGTTACAGCCTGGTGCGACCCATGAACAGCGGCGGCAACAACGATGGCGAGCTCATCGTGGATTGCAAGGACTTCAAGACAATGAAGGAAGTCATCCGTGAGATACGCCCACAGCTGCGGGCCGCCTATCCCGATGCCTATATCAGGTTCCGCAACTACAACTTCAGCATCACCACCACCCACACCGTGGAAGTGGAATTCCAGGGTCCGGACCCTGAGGTGCTGCGTGACCTGTCACATCAGGCCGAAGCCATTATGCGGGCTTCCAAGTATGTAGATACCTATTCTGTACAGAACAATTGGCAGAACAAGGGCAAGGCACTGGTGACCAACTATGTACAAACCGACGCCTTGCGCAGCGGATTGAACCGCGAGAACGTGGCCAACGCACTGTTGGCGGCCACCGACGGTATGCCTGTGGGCATCATCAGTGATCAGGACAAGAAAATCATCGTACAGATGCAGGTGCGCAACGAGGATGGCTCCAAGATCAAGAATATTGGAAACATCCCTGTCTGGAGTACCTTGAACCTGCATATCACACCGGATGATTTCAAAGGCGTGATGATGGGCACCACGAGCGTTGAAGAGATAGAGAGCCGTCTCACCAACAGCATCCCGCTGAGCACCGTCAACAGCGACATCCATCTGGAATGGGAGGAGGACTACATCTTCCGCCACAACGGCCAGCGAACCATCCAGGCTGAGTGTGACCCAAATCCTGACCTGGACGAGGCTACACCCAAAAAGGTGGAGGCCGACATCCGCAAGGCCATCAGTGCCATTAAGCTGCCGCAGGGCTACTCCATGTCCTGGCAGGGAGAAGGGGGCAGTTCCGGCGGCGCCGCTGGTTCCATCCTGAGCCTGTTCCCCATCGCCTTCGTGTTCATCCTCGTCATCATGCTCCTGCTGTTCAACAGCTGGAAGCAGGTGCTGACCATTGTTTTCTGTCTGCCTTTCATCGTTGTAGGCATTGTGCCGGCACTGCTGCTGTTAGGTATGCCGTTCACTTTCATCGCCATTCTGGGAGCCATGGGACTCGTCGGTATGATGATCAAGAATGGAATCGTGCTTGTCGATGAAATCAACCGCTTGCGCAACGAAGAGAAACTCCCTGCCTACGAGGCCGTCGTGAGTGCCACCGTCAGTCGCACTAGCCCCGTTATCATGGCTTCGCTGACAACCATCCTGGGTATGGCACCCTTGGTGAGCGATCCCATGTACGGTTCCATGGCCGTGTGCATCATGTCGGGACTTGCTGTGGGAACAATCATCATCCTGGTGTTCCTGCCTATCCTCTATTCCACCATCTTCAAAGTCCAAAAAACGAAAGCCGCATGAAAAAGATAATCACCACCCTTGTCCTGTCTGTTGCGATGTCATCGCAACTTCCCGCCCAGTCCCTGCATCTCTCCCTGCAGGACTGTCGCCGTCTGGCACTGGAAAACAACGAAAAGGTCAAGACTGCCAACAACGCCGTGGAGAAGGCCAAGCTGGACAGGCAGATAGCTTTTGCCCAGTATCTGCCTAAGGTGGATGCCTCCCTGACGATGCTCCACCTGCAGGATCAGGACCTGCTGGAAATAGGCGACGTCGTCGGCCTGCATCTTCAGACACGCGGCACCTACCTTGCTGGCATCAACATTACGCTGCCTCTCTATGCTGGTGGACAGCTGACAGCTGCCAACCGTCTGGCAAGCATCGGACAGACCGTCAGCCAGGAGCAGCAGCGAAAGGTGCGGATGCAGGTCATCGCAGATGTCGATAATGCTTACTACACCCTCATCTCTGTGCGCTCGAAGGTGCAGATGCTCGAAGCCTACGCACGGCAGATGCAGGGCCTCTACGATCAAGTGCAGGTCAGTGTCAATGCCGAACTGGCCACAGACAACGACCTTCTGCGCGTCTCAACCAAGCAGAACGAAATCAGCTACCAGCTTCAGAAAGCCCGCAATGGCGAACAACTCTGTGGGCTTGCCCTTGCAAATATCATAGGCACAGACTTCGAGCAGACCATCATCCCCACGGACACCGTCCTGTATGATGCGATGTCATCGCAACCTCTCTCCGAGGACTTCTCCACTCGTCCCGACCTGCTCTTGCTGCAGCAACAGGTGGAGGCTAACGAACAGCTGGTGAAGAAGGAACGTTCCAACTATCTGCCCACGGTGGCACTCATGGGCAGTTATTCCTACCATGACAATCTGAAGCTGAAAGGCGAACTCAACCTGCCTACGGGCACTTCGTTCGGTTATGACCACACCATCCACGGAGGTAGTCCCTATGCCTTGCTGGCCGTGAAACTGCCCGTCTTCCATTGGGGTGCCGAAGTGAAGAAGGTGAAGAAGGCAAAACTGAATCTTGACGACTCCAAACTGCAATTGCAGCAGTTGGAGCGTAGCATGCGAGTGGAAGTGCGCCAGGCTGTACAGAATGTCACCAATGCCCAACGCATGGTGGAAACCGCCACAGTGGGACAGCAGCAGGCCGACGAGAACCTGCGGGTGATGCGTCAGAAGTTCGACAACCAGTTCTGCACCATGACCGACCTGTTGGATGCACAATCCCAGTGGCAGCAGGCACGCAGCAACCTCATTGAGGCACAGACACAGCTGAAAATCTACGAGACAGAGTATCTCCGCGTCACAGGACGTCTGGAATGAAGTGTCCTGACTTGATATGATATGATAATGAAAACAAATTTATTATTCGTCCTCTTTCTGCTTTCATCTTTCAGTCTCCGTGCGCAGACTGTCCCAACGGAAAACGTGGAGGAGGATACCGTCGTGCAATCCAAACCACATAAGGAGAACTTCCTGAAACGGCTGGACAACTGGCTGGCTGGCACGTATTTCAATTCCAAATACGACACCAGTTACGTGGCACGTCCCCGTCAGCGATGGCTCATTCGCCTGATGGCCAACCAGACGGGCGACTACATCCACGCCAAAGGAACCATCAAGGACGTCTATTCCAAGTACGACCTCCACACCCGCAACAAGACTACGGTCAGCCTGGAGGTCAATTACTGCGACATTGCGGTGGCGCTCTCTGTCAATCCCGCAGAGATGAGTGGCAAGTACAAGGACTACGAGTTCAACTTCGAGTATCACAATCCAAAACTCAGTCTCGACTTCAACTACCAGCGCTCCACATCCCTGAAGGGAGATGTTAAGCTTGATAATTTCAATCACTTGGACGAAGACGGGTTGCGCTTGAAAGTCTATAATGTGACAGGTATCTACACCTTCAACCACCGCCAGTTCTCCTTCCCTGCCGCCTTATACCAGAACTACTACCAGCTTCGTTCCGCCGGCTCGTGGCTGGCAGGGGTCAGCTTTCAGGGCGGCAGCATCAGGACCACAGACGAGTTGAAGCAACGGTCTTCCGAGGCACCGGACGTCCATCTGACGGTCACCAATCTTGGCATTGGCGGCGGTTACGGATACAACTGGGCACTCGGTCACTCTCGATGGCTGTTGCACCTTTCTGCGCTGCCCACCTTCGTGGTCTATCAGCATAACCGCCTTGCAGTCAACGGTGAGGATATACGGGAAAACCGTTCGAACTTCAATATGATTTTCAACGAGCGAGCTGCTGTCGTCTATCACTTCTCACCACGCCTCCACGCCGGAACGTCCCTCATGATGAGCAATTCCGTCTTCGACGATGAAAACGTTCGCGTGCGGCAGAACAAATTCTTGGTCCGCGCCTTCATAGGCGTGAGATTCTAAACTTATTCAGACGGAGAACCTCCGAAAACAGGGAAAATGGGGCGTGAAATGTTAAAAGTAATAAGTTTATCAGTCGTAAGTTTGTTACTAACAGATTTATTTCATACTTTTGCACCATCAAACAAAAAAGGACATGATGAATAATTCTTTTCGGATTGCATCTTTACTGCTTGCTTTCATAGCTGCAGGAAGCATGGCGAATGCGCAGTTGCCCAATGAGAAATTCGGCAAGCCGTCAAGTATGGAATGGGAGTTCGTGGGGTGGGGGGATGCCATCCGTTCAGATGCCATCATTCTGTGCAAGACGATGAAGGTAACCTACGAGCTCAATGACCAGGTGCTCAACTTCAATCAGTCTTTCTCTGATATCAGCGCTGGCAATCTTACCGATTTTGGCAAGAACGAGATAGACAAGAGTAACATAGTTGTCAGATATGAATTCGGCCTCCGCACCAAAATACTGAACCCCCGCGGTGTCCAGCATGCCAATATTGACATCACCAATTATAATACCGATGACAATAAGAGCGACAGGAATGATGCATTGTCTGATCTGAAGATCAAGGTTTTCTCCAAGAACGCAAAGGGAAAGGTGGAGAAGCGGACTATTGAAACGGGCTCCTTTGTACGTGAGCGGTTGGATGACAATTATGTGGTACTGCATGTGGTGGTGCCTGATGTTCAGCCAGGCAGTATCATTGAATACCAGTACAATATCACCAGCATTCGTCCCACATTCCTCTATGACTGGGCTTTTCAGGAGTGTATCCCAACGGTGCATACGAAATGTGACATAGATATTCCTGCCATCCTGCAGTTCAATATGAATGTTCCCATCAACAAGCTCATCCATTCAAGCGTGGAGGCTGGTCGTTTGTCCTACGACAACAATAGACCCGACCTGAAGAAGGGCAAGTCCTGTCCCACTAACCATTATATCATCACTGGTGACTATATTCGTCCAGAAGATGCTGTAATTGCCAACTTCACAAGCAAGATTCTCACGCCGAATGTCACGCTTCCAGCATATATGCCCGATGGCATCACGCATCTGAAGATTAAATAAACGATAAGTGAAAAAGGAAAAAGCAAATATATGAAAAAGATTCTAATGATGGTAGCAGCCGCCGTAATGGTTGTAACGGGTAGCACTGTCCAGGCCCAGAACTCCCCTGTGGGCATTGCTTCTGTGCAGGATTCCGTAAAGAGTGTGCAGGTGGGCTTGCTCTCTTCTGTGGCCACCAGCCAAATGAAGGGTTTCCAGTTCGGAGGTTTTGCCAATATGGCAGCAGCACCCCTTAATGGTATGCAGCTGAGCGCCGTGAGCAACATCGCCATGGGCGTGACAAAAGGTTTCCAGCTGTCTCCCCTCTTCAATGTCGCCGCCGGTGAAATGAGAGGCTTGCAAACGTCACTATGGAACTTCGCCGACACCCTCAGCGGCGTGTCCTTGGGACTTTTCAATCGCTCTATCCTACAGACAAGCGGTACGCAGGTGGGCATCATCAACATTTCCCGTGACCCCGAAGCCAATCAGTGGGGACTCTTCAACATTAACCCCAACACCACCATCGACCTCATGGCCTTCGGCGGTAATGCCAACAAGACCAATCTGGCTATTCGTCTGCGAAATCGCCATCATTACAGCATCATGGGTTTTGGTACACACTATATGGGATTGGACGAGAAGTTCTCTGGTGCCCTCTTCTATCGCATTGGACTCTATCACTCGTTGTCGCCCCGTTGGACACTGAGCGGGGACATCGGCTATGCCCACATAGAGACCTTTGAGGAAGAATCCTCCGGCAAGCCCCAACGACTGTTCAGCTTGCAGGGACGTGTGAACGTGGACTATATGATCACCAAGCAGATAGGTGCCTTCGCCTCTGTTGGTTATGGAGATACACGCTTCTATAAAGATGGTGCTGATTTTCGCCATCGTCCCATCTTTGAATTGGGTATGTCTCTGCGTTATCTGCATAAGCAGCGTCTGGCACCCACGAAGAGGGAACACATGTTCCTGACGGATGACGAGGAACTGTGCCAGTGGCCCTTCAAGAAGAAACCTTGGCTGGCAGCCGCCGAAGTCACAGGCATCAACGTCTTCGTGCAGCTCTTTGACCGTTGGGCGCTGAATTCCGAATTCGCCCAGACCACTTGGAGCGACATCGAACACAACCTGAAGAACGGCTTTGTCTGGGACAACGACTACTTCATCACCAACCTCTTCGCCCATCCTTATCACGGTAACCTCTACTACAACTCTGCCCGCTCCAACGGCCTGTCATTCTGGGAGTCGGCGCCCTTCGCCCTGGCCGGTTCCACCATGTGGGAGCTCTTCGGCGAGACGGAGCCTCCAGCCATCAACGACATCTTCGCCACCACCATGGGAGGTATCGCCATCGGTGAAGTCACACATCGTCTCTCCAACGCCGTCTTGGATGACCACTATCGCGGCTGGCCGCGTTTCTGGCGCGAGGCAGCAGGAGCCCTCATCGACCCCATCAAGGGCCTCAACCGCATCTTCTCCGGTGAGGCTTTCCGCGTGCGAGGCAGCCAGCACCTGCATCATGACTGGGAGCGCTTCCCCATTGATTTCTCCTTCACGTTCGGCGACCGCTACCTGGCTGATGACGGTGCCCTGTTCCGCGGCGAACACAACCCCTACATCACCCTTCGACTGGAATACGGAGACATCTTCAACGAGGAAGACAACAACAAGCCCTATGACTTTTTTGAAGCGGAAGCCAACTTCGGACTCAGCAGCAACCAGCCTCTCATTAACCGTCTGCACCTGCTGGGACGCCTCTGGAGCACACCCATGTACGCTCACAAGGGAATGCAGGCAGAATTTGGAATCTATCAGTTCTTTAACTACTATGACTCCGAGCCCATCAAGAATGGCAGCGGTCTCACGCCCTACCGCATCAGTGAGGCAGCCTCTGTGGGTCCTGGCTTCGTGGTTCAAATGCCACAGACCGGTGCTTTGGACAAACTGGAACAGCGCGTCTTCCTCGGTGGCATCCTCCTTGGAGGCACCAAGAGTGACTACTTCAATGTCATCGAGCGCGACTACAACATGGGCAGCGGTTTCAGCGTGAAGTCCAAGACGCACATAGAGCTGAAGAACTTCGGACGCTTCATCACCAATGTCAACTATTACCGCCTCTTCACCTGGAAGGGTTATGAGAACAAGAACCTCACCAATTACGCCAATGGCACCGAGGACTTGCACTACCTCAACGTGCAGGGTGACAAGGGTAATGCACGACTATTTGTTGTCAATCCCTCCGTGGAGATAGACCTGGGCAAGAACTGGGGTTTGAACTTGAATGCCAGCTACTTCTGGCGCAAGACCAACTATAAGTATCGCTATAATTACGATACCCATTCCTTCTATCGTGAGAACCATAGTGTCAAAGCCAATACCTTTGAAATCAGGCTCGGCCTGGCCTATCACATATAAGAGCCTTCTCAGTGATAATGGCTGCCCACAGCTTGCAGGAATGCTCGCTGGAGCTTGTGGAGCAGGCGCGGATGCGTGGCGGTGATGTCGGTTTGCTGTGAAGGATCGGCTTTCAGGTCATAGAGGGTGAAGTTGTCCAGGTTGCCCAACTCATTGTCCGTGGCATTTCGTTGGGGACCACTGTAGGGCGGGATGAGGGCGTAACGTCCACTGCGATAGGCCAGTCGTCCTGCAGCTTCCACCACCATACTCTTGCGTCCTCGTTGTCGCTTACCCAAGAAGGTGCTCAGCATTTCTTGAGAATCCAGGCTGTCAGGCACCTGTTGCCCGATTAACTTTCCGAGTGAAGCCACTAAGTCCTGTTGCGACACCAACTGATGGTTTACCTGGGGGCGGATGTGGCCCTGCCAATAGACAAAGAAAGGTACGCGCGTGCCTGCATCAAAGAGGCTGTACTTGCCGCCTCTCAGGCCGCCTTTAGGGTCGTGCAGCGGTGCCGACTCCCGTGCACCATCCACATAACCATCGTCCAGCACAGGGCCGTTGTCACTGGAAAAGATGATGAGCGTGTTCTCCATCAATCCTTTCTCTTCCAGCTTTTGCAGCAGCTGGCCCACACACCAGTCCGCCTCGGCAATCACATCGCCCCGAGGTCCCAGAGGCGTGTGACCAGTAAAGCGATTGTCAGGCGTCCGCGGCACATGAGGCTCATGAAGACCATAATAGAGGAAGAAAGGCTGCTGTTCATCTCGCTCGTCCAGGAAGCGGAACACCTTATCTAATAAGTACTGCGCCATCTCATCATCTTTCCAGCAGGCAGCCTTGCCGCCTTTCATGAATCCGATGCGCGGGATGCCGTTAATGACGGTGTTGTTGTGACCGTGACTCCACTGCAGCTTCACCAGCTCGGGGTTGGTTAGGGCTGTAGGTTCACCCTCGAAGTTCTTTTGATAGCTCACCTCAATGGGGTCGTTGGGATCCAGTCCTTCCACCAGTCCGTCTTCCACATACACTGTAGGCACGCGATCCACGGTGGCTGCGATGACGCAGGTGTAGTCAAAGCCGATGGCGTTGGCGGCAGGTGAGATGCGTTGGTTCCAGTCTATCTTGCCTTGTCCCATGCCGAGGTGCCATTTGCCGATGGCTGCGGTCTGATAACCGGCCTGCTGGAACATCTTGGGCATGGTGAACTGGCTGGGGGAGATGAGCAGGGGAGCATCGCCTGGAAGGATGTGGGTGCCCTTCTTCTTCCAAGGGTACATGCCCGTGAAGAGGCCGTAACGCGATGGGGTGGAAGTGGCCGAGGTGGCGTGTCCGTCGGTGAAGCAGACACCGCCATGCGCCAGCCTGTCAATATTCGGCGTCTGAATGGTGGTCTGTCCGTAGGCACTCACATCACCATAGCCCAGGTCATCTGCCAGGATAATAATCACATTCGGCCGCTGCTGTGCCCAGACAGGCAGTGCCGTCATCGTTGCCAAAGAGAAGAATGTAACCTTTTTCATGACACATTATTGATGATTACAGCCGCAAAGATACTTCTTATCCACGTGGTTCACAAACTCGGGGTCCATAAAGCTGAGAACGTGGTGGGTGTTTTATGCTTTTTTAGCAAATATTTCTTCCTTCATTCAGTACTTTTTCCTACCTTTGCCCTCGTAACAAGAGAAAAAGAGCGATGAAGAGTAGGATTTTCGCAGCAACTTTGCTCGCTTTGACAGCACTCTGCGGGCAGGCTCAGAAGGGGGACTTGACGCACTATGTGAACACGCTTCAAGGCACTCACTCCAACTTCGGTCTTAGCCATGGGAACACTTTTCCTGCTACGGCGATGCCTTTTGGCGTTCACATGTGGACACCACAGACGGGACCCAACGGCGAAGGTTTTAAGTATCTCTACGAGGCTGATGCCATTCGCGGCTTCGGGCAGTCGCATCAGTGTTCGCCGTGGGTGAGCGATTATGCCGTCTATTCCTTCTTTCCAGAGGTGGGCGAGTTGGTCGTGGATCATGAGAAGCGCGCAGCCAAGTTCAGTCACGCCAACGAGATAGGACTGCCGTATTACTATAGTGTGACCTTCGACAACGGCATCAAAACGGAATTCTCGCCCACGGAGCGTGGCGTACACCTGCGCTTCACTTATCCCCGCAAGGGCGATGCCTGGCTCATCATCGATGGTTACACGGGGCAGAGCGAGTTCGTGGTGGATTCCGAGAAACTACAGGTGCGCGGATGGGTCAACAACCAGCGCTTCGTGAACCATCCGGACAACTTCCGCTGTTACTTTGTCATTCAGTTTGATAAAAGACCCACCCCAACCCTCCCTGTGAGGGAGGGAGTTGTTACTTTGCGC
>JAFZSP010000087.1 GCA_017619335.1 Bacteroidaceae bacterium | reverse complement strand
TCGAACGAGAAGGAGTAGCCGTCGCTGTTGCGCTTCACTTTAGCATAAACGGATTTGTTCTTCGTTGCCCTGACGGAGCTGTTGGTGTTGCCCAACGTGATGTCGAAGAAGCCGTCCGTATACGATAGGAACTCTGTTTTAGCCTCCGTGGCGTCGCTGTCGATGTTCGTATCCTGCGCAGACCACATGAAGATTTTCTTCGGCGTGCCACCGTCCACGGAGACCAACAGGAAACCATAGCGAACCCACTGGTCCACGTTCTTCTGGTCATAGACCGGAGCCGTGAAATACACGATGTTCGAACCACCCAGCGACACCGAGTAGTTGTCGGGCTCGTGTATGAACTGCTCTGCCGCCGCCGTCTGTGGCAGCAGCCACGCGAAGAGCGCCGCTATAAGTAGCCACGGTCGCCCTCGCCTATTGTTTGTTAGGTTGTTGAACATAAAGTTAATATATTTAGTGAATCTAAAAGTGATTTTGTTTCGCAAATGATAGTACACTTGCGAAACTACAGTTACTTATTCTACCGGCAACATCATATTCAGGAAGAGAGATTCCACAAACTCCATCAACTGACGGATGACGATGACGCTCTGCTGCATGGGTTCGGCGGCATGGTCGATGATGTTGATGCCATACTGCACGGACTCCGGATCCATCAGGTCGATGAACGAGACGAAGCCGTTCTCGTCGGCGAAGTTGAAGGCGGGCATCGGCACGTAGTCAATACCGAACTTGGTGGTCACCATGCACATGGGGATGGTCTGGTTGATGCCCTTGCAGGTCATCTTGCAAGTCATCAGCGCGTTCAGCTGCTGCGTATATTCGTCGATAGTGGACTGGTCGGCATAGTGGCGACGGGCAACGGCAGCCTCGCGGTACACCTGGACGCACTTCGCCATGTCGCTGATGCTGATGGTGGTGGTCAGGTCATCAAGCAGAGTCACCTTGCCCTCGTCCAGACGCTCGGCGTTCATCAGGGCGGCGAGCACGTCAAAGATAGAAGAGCTCTTGGTGTACTCAGAGAGGTCAAAGTTGCGGATGCCGCCTTCGCCTTCGCCGCTCTCCTTGATGGACAGCTCCAGCATCTTGCGGTCGTTCTGCACATAACTGATCAGTGCGTTGCCCGTGTTGTTCACGCGGTCGCTGTTGATGGAGAAGTCCAGCTGCATATCGTCACTTGTAGCGCCAAGGCCGGCGGGGATATGAGAGATGACAGAGGCGTCGGCAGCATAGCCCAGGCTGGTGTCCTCTGCACCCTCGGGCAGCTGGAAGTGCAGGGTGCCGGTGAAGGCGTCGAACCAGTCGCCGCCAATGTTGGCAGACATCGTGAACTTGAATTCAGAAGGCAGGGAATACGCTATGGCAGCACCTTCCACACTGACGACGCGAACGATGCGCTGAATGCTGGTGCCAGCAGACTCCAGACAGACTCTGTACATACCCGTCTCCACCTGCTGGGTCAGAGGGCTAAAGCCGTTGAGGATGATCTCGAAATGCTCTGCGTCTTCACGTTCGAAGTCCGAGTTGTCGGCCGTCTGTGTGAAGCGGTACTTGAAGTCATTCATATCGATGGTTATGACTTTCGTGAAGCCCTGCTCAGCCAGCTCGCTGCCCGGTTCCACGTCCTGGACGTTCTTCAGTCCGTTGAGGAACGCACCCCACATGACAGATTGCTTGAAAGCTTCGTTGCTCAGCACATACTGGTTGAAATGCTGGTTGGCCTTGTTGATGGTCTCCCATGTGGTGAAGTTCAGGTTCTCGGCCAGATACTTCAGGTTCTGACGGGTGTGCTGGATGAACTCCTTGCGGTTCTGCCGTGCCTGCTCCTGGGCGGGGTTGTCATCGGTGGTGGTACATGCGGTGAAAACACTGGTGCCGCAGACGAGGGTGGCGGCCATCACCCAATTCATGATCTTTTTCATTGTTGTTTGAATTTAAAAATTAATAATGTTGTTTGTTGATAATATTGTTTTTGGTTGTTGTTTTTTGTTGTTCTATGGTCGCCATTCACCCCTTCTCCGTTTCCGTCACGAAGCAGGCTACGAGGCCGTAGGTGATGGTGGGCCGGATCCAGATTTCCGTGAGCATATAGTTCGTATATTCGCTGGTGGGCTCCAGGTAGATGTCTAAGTTGTAGAGCACCGCAATGAGCATGTCGATGATGCAGATGAGCCACAGGTTGCGTTTGGTGTAGCTCTTCCAGTCTTTGCGCGCATAGAAATAGGTGAGCGTGCAGAGCAACAGCACCGACAGCGTGAGGCACGCCAGGTGCAGCCCGTAGAAGGCCAGTGGCGGCGCGAAGAGGATGTCGCGCAGCAGCACCGTCATTCCTGCTGAGATGGAACACCAGTAGTTGAACTGCTTGGTGTCTAACCGGTTGAAGAAGTACAACCAGATCATCACCAAACAGGCGATGTAAAACAGGTTGAGAACGAGTTCCGGCCAAGCCTCGGCCAGTCCGAAGTGAGAAACGCCATAGAGCATTACGCCCACCGACACCATACCCGCCACGGCAGTAATCACGATGTCGAAAATCTTGGCACCTTTCTTGAATCTTGTTTGCATAATCATTTTTTTACATTTCACATTATACATTTTACATTATAGATAACTCTCCTCGCTCTCCAGTTCCTGCAGCATCTCCACTCGCCAGACGAAGAAGGCGATGATGACAATGGAGATGACCTGAGAGAGATACTCCCTCATCATCTCTCCGGCATTCGAGGTATAGACCATATAAACGGCGAAGAGGACTATGACGAACACCAGGCTCTGCCACACCTCCTTGTGCTCCAGGTCGGCATAGTTGTCGCGCAGCCACCGCCCATACTGCCGCAGCGCGAAGATGTAATAGACCACGAAGACCGCGATGACGGCCATCTGATAGTAGTGCGGAAATGCGTAGCCGTAGAGCTTGCTGCGTTCGCCCATTCCCACAATGGCAAACATCACCACAGGCAGCTGTACCACCAGCCACGGCCAGAGCGGGCGGTGGCGGTCCTGCAGCATCGCCAGCAGCACGCCCATCGCGAGCGGCACCAACGTCGAGTGGTCGAGCATGATGACCAGAATGGTGCGCACCAACCAGTCGTCGGCCAGCCACCACTGCCCGATGGCATACCACCACACGTGGCTCGCCGCCATCGTCACCATCAGCGCCGCCGTCCACCGACGCAGCCTGTGGCTCGACTTGACATCGGCAATGATATTCCTACGCCGGAAGAGCAGATAGACCGCCGCCAGCAGGGCCAGCAACGCCACCCCGACGTAGAGCAGCATGAAAACCATGTCATGTAATCCTCGGTATTCGTACATTCGTATCGTAGTTTGGGGTTATACTTTATGTAAAATCTTGCGCAAAGATACGCATTATTTTCCAAAAATCCTTTGCCTCCCAAGCCGTCACGGAAGATTTTGTTTATTTTGAAAGAGAATTTGTTTATTTTGAAAGTCCCCATCTGTTTTTGTAAATTTTGAAAGTCCTTTTTGAAAATATTGAAAGTCTAAACGGCATCGTTTGTCCGGAAATAGCTAGTGTACAAAGTCCTTAGGGACTTATTAGGAGTCGTAATATCCCAAAGGAAAGGCAAAAGCCCCAGAGGGGCATAATAGGGGTAGCCAGCCATACAGCCGTGCCAGAGGTACGGCGAAATGGCTGGTTCGCATGTAGGCGGGGGAACGCCTGCCTTTAGGTAGGCGATACGGACTACGACATGTCTCCCTCCGTGCCTCGCATCCAAGTTGTCACGCTCTGGCCTATGCGCTGCTTGAAGGCAAGACTGAAGGTGCTGTAGCTGCGGAAACCGCTTTCGCTGGCCAGTTGCTGAGCAACAATGGGCTGCTGGGTTCTGACAAGCTCTTGGTAACGGGTGATGAAATGGTTGATGCGCAGGTTATTGATATAAATATTATAGGTGATGCCCTGACGTGAGAAATACAGGCTGAGATAAGACCGGTTGGTGCCAATGGCCTGAGCCAACTGCTGAAGGGACAGATCTTGCCGCAGGTAGAGCTGCGTGGCTACGCAGCGCTCAGATAAAAGTTGTTCGATTTGGGGAAGATCGATATAAGCAGCTAAAAAACCAGCCTCACCCACAGCCCCTCTCCCAAGGAGAGGGGAGTTGTCAGTTTTACCGTCGGAACTTTCAGTAGAAGAACTATATACTCCCCTCTCCTTGGGAAAGGTTACGGGTAGGCGAGCTTCGCTCGGGAATGAGGGGTCGGGGGTGAGGCTGCCGTTTTCCAAGTCTGGCAGCGTCTCCACGCGCCATATCAGGAGGCCAACCAACACAAGTTCGATGAAATGGATGAGCCAGAGAAAGACCATGTCGGTAGCGAGTACATAGAGGATGAACGACAGCATACTGACAAGTGCCACCGTCTGGCACAACCACACCTTTTTATTCTCCAGATCGGCATAGTTGTCGTTCAGCCAGCGTCCGTACTGTCTGATGGCGAATACCATATATACAGTAAAGGCCAGGCCGAGCAACACGAGGTAACCCGCGGTAATCTGCTCAATCAGTTTATTGGGATTGGCCATCATCGCTACCCCAAGCGCCACGAACGGTATCATGGCCGCCAGGGCAGGCCTCACCGACCGCCGTCGGTCCTGAAGCATGGCCAGCAACATACCGGCGAAGGTGATGAAAAGCGACACGCAGTCGAGCATGACGAGCACCAGATAGCTCACAGACTGCAGGTCGCCGGAATAGATGAAGAAAAGCAGCCACCACACATGCGCCAATGTCGCAACGGTAAAGAACGATGCCGTCCAGCGGCGCAACCGCACAGGCGGCGTGACGCCTGGAGCGATGGCATTGCCACGACGCAGCAGCAGGTAGAGGGCCACAATGAGTGTCACCACTCCCGTCACGCCGTAGAGGGTGAAAAACAATGTCAACGGTATGGGTATTTGCCCAAATAATTCCATTCTTTTACGCGCGCGTACCTTAAATTATATACATAGCGCGCAGGAAGATTACTCCCAGTAGAGGATTTCCTTGTTGATGTTCCACTTGTGATCCTTGGGGAAGTCGTCGCCCTCCCATGCTTTCTTGGAGGTCCATTTCTCGGGAGCGTCGGTCCAGAAGGGGTCGTCGGCAGGGAGACCAAGGGGCATAAAGGCGAGTGAGGTCATATAGAGGGAACCGTTGTTGGTGTACCAGTCGGCCACATTCGGGTGGGAGCCCACGAAACCAATAGTGAGATAGCCGTCCTCTGTGAAGTTGCTCTTGCCCTTGCCCTCGAACATGCGTTTCATCACAGCTGTGATACCAGCACGCACCTGTCCGTTGTGCAGTTCCTTGGGCAGTTGACGCATCCAAGCCAACTGTGCCAGCGGCTGCAGCACGGCCAGACGGTAGGGGATGGAGCGCCCCACCACGGGGAAGGTGCCCTCCGGGGAGATGAAACGTTCCAGGATGACGGCGTACTTCTGCATGCGCTCTGTGACCACCTCCAGACGGTTCTTGGCGCCGTTGCGCTTGTCGCCGTGAGAGCGGATAAGATAAGTGTTGTTGGGCTGTTTGGCGGCCACCATCTGCAGGCACTCGGTGTACATGGGTTGGATAACGTAGGCGTTGTAATAGTCAAAGGCGAAGCTGGGGCCATCTGAGTACAGACCGTCACCGATGTACCATTCCTCCACCTTGCTCATGGCCATCTTGATGCGGAAAGCATCGTAGCCGCCGCCGGTGTACATCAGGAACGCTTCTTCCATACCCACGAAGAGCAGCCAGTTGGTGTAGGGCGGGTCATAACGGCGCAGGCCCTGTAACTCCTTGAAGTAGCGCTGTTTGGTGACATCGTCTAAGGGTTCCCAGAGTGCTTTGTAGCCTCGAAAGAGGCTCTCGACCACGTAAGCGGCATCTACCAGCGTCTGTCCCCCACTCGTCCAGCCCAGGTAGTCGGGACTGTCGGGATCCACGGCGTTAGTGTAGGCCTTGATGGCCCACTCGCGCAGCTGCTTGCGCTTCTGACCCTCGGGCGTGTCGTCATCAGGCAAGGTCAGCCAAGGGGCGATACCGGCCATCAAACGTCCGAAGCACTCCATGTAGGCCACCTTCTTGTCACGGTTGTCCCATGTGGGAGACAGTTCCAGCTTCATATTTTTCTGGAGCGTGCCGTTGGCCATGTTCTCCAGGACGGGAGCGGCCATGGTGTAGGCCAGCTCGGCCCAGTAGGCACGGTCACTGGCGCCGTCACCCAGCGGATTGGTCTCCACTTGTTTCTTAGTTTTGGCCACTCCCGCAGCTGCCACCAACAGGAAAGCAGCCGCCACAAGCAATAAGCGTCTCATCAATTATGAATTATGAATTGTGAATTAAGAATTTCACTCTGCCTGCATGTCACCCTCAATGGTGAGGCGGACGACAGCTGTCTCCTTGCCATTCGTGCGGACGGTGATGTTCTTCTTGAAATGGCCGGGGTACTTGCCAGCACCGTTATAGGTCACCTCGATGACGCCACTTTCTCCAGGCTTGATGGGGTCTTTGGGATAGCTGGGGATGGTGCATCCGCAGCTGGCGATGGCCTGATGGATGATCAGGGGAGCCTCTCCCACATTGGTGAAGTTGAAAGCGCACTTGACCACTTCCTTCTCTGAGAAGGTGCCGAAGTTGTGGGTGAGGGTGTCAAACTTGATTTCCGCTGTTTTCTCACCGGGCTGCTGCTGGGCAGCGACGGCGACGGCGTTCTTCTGGGGTTCGATGGCTTGCATGGCAAAAGTGAAAGCGCCAAGCAGCAAAGCTGAAAGGATGAATTTTTTCATGTCTGTTATGTGTTTATTTGATGAATACTGAGGGTTGAAATACCGTTTTCGCGTGCAAAATTAGCTTCTTTTTCTCAAACACGCGCACGAAAAGACTAAAAAAGCGTTAAATCCTCGTTTTTGTGGTCATTATTATCTACTTTTGCACAAAATATTAAAGAATGTACATGATGGAAGCATCAGACGTGAAGACAGAACGCATCATTCTCGGCATTGACCCGGGCACCACCATCATGGGTTACGGTGTCATCAAGGTGTGTGGCAGAAAGGTGGAGATGATCACCATGGGTGTCATTGACCTGCGGAAATATGCCGACCATTATCTGAAACTGGGTCGCATCTTCGAACGCATCACGGGCATCATCGAGAGTTACCTCCCTGATGAGATGGCCATCGAGGCCCCTTTCTTCGGGAAGAACGTCCAGTCCATGCTCAAGCTGGGACGCGCACAGGGAGTGGCCATGGCCGCCGCCATCAACCGCCAGGTGCCCATCCACGAGTACGCCCCCATGCAGATCAAGATGGCCATCACGGGCAACGGCTCGGCTTCCAAGGAGCAGGTGGCCTATATGCTCCGCCAGATGATGAAGATTCCGGAGTCCTCGATGCTCCCCTGGTTAGATGCCACCGACGGGCTGGCCGCGGCCTACTGTCATTTCATCGAGAGTTCACGTCCCACCTCTGCCGGCGGTGCCAAGTCGTGGAAGGATTTTGCCCGGCAAAACAAAGATAAGATTCATGGCCTCTGAACACACCCCCTCCAGCGTCACCGTTCCCGTCGGTTCTCCGGCGGGTAACCCCCTAATCTCCATCCGCAACGGTGTGCCCCGCCACCCGGATTTCCGCATGGCGGAACCCGTGAACCTGGACATCTTCTCGGGGGAGCAAGTGGCCATCGTGGGTCCCAACGCCGCTGGCAAGACACGCCTCGTGGAGATCCTCACCGGCCGCTGGCCGCTGCTGGCTTCGGGTTCTCTGGACTTCCATTTCCCCGACTCTCCCCACCGCCTCGTCAGCGAGAACATCCGGGTGCTGACTTTCCGTGACAGCTATGGTGACAGTGATACCTCCTATTATCTGCAACAGCGTTGGAACCAGCACGATATAGCTGATGACGCCCCCATGGTGGACGGCAAATACCTCATCAGCCTCTCCAGCGGCGAGCTGCGCAAATATCAGCTGCGCAAGGCACTGGACGCCCACCCACGCCTCCTCATCCTGGACAGCCCATTCATCGGGTTGGACACAGAAGCCCGCCAGACATTGCGGGACACACTGGCCACCCTCATCCGTGATGAGCAGCTGCAAGTCATCCTGGTGCTCAACCGTGACAGTGATATCCCCGACTTCATCAACCGCGTCATCCGGGTGGAAAACTTCAGAATCAAGGAAGCAGCACCGCCACAGGCACCCGTTCTGGCCTTCCGCAACGTCACCATCCGTTATGGCGAGCGCACCATCCTGAGGGACCTCAACTGGACTGTGCACAAGGGCGAGCACTGGGCGCTCTCGGGCAAGAACGGTTCCGGGAAAAGCACCCTGCTGAGTCTGGTCTGTGCAGACAACCCGCAAGCCTATGCCTGTGATATTGAACTCTTTGGCCGCAAACGAGGCACAGGAGAGAGCATCTGGGATATCAAACGCCACATCGGTTACGTCAGCCCAGAGATGCATCGGGCCTACATGAAAGACCTGCCCGCCATAGACATCGTAGCCAGCGGACTGCACGACAGTGTGGGGCTCTATGTGCGTCCGCGACCAGAGCAGCGGGAGACGTGTCTGATGTGGATGCAGCGCTTTGGTATAGAAGCCCTTGCCGACAGGACGTTCCTCCGTCTCAGCAGCGGAGAGCAGCGGCTGTGCCTGCTGGCACGCGCCTTCGTGAAAAGCCCTGACCTCCTGATTCTGGACGAGCCTTTTCACGGGTTGGATGATCGGAACCGCCTCCTGGCCACACACCTGATAGAAGACTATTGTCAGAACCCCGACGTCACACTGATTATGGTCTCCCATTATGAGAACGAATTGCCCGCCTGCATCACTCACAGGCTGCATTTGGAAGTCATTTCTTCATAAAAAACGTTTAATGAGCCCATTGGAGTCATAAAAAGTGTAAATTGCTTGGCCGTTTCAGAAAAAAGCATTACCTTTACCCCCGATTAGTTAATCAATCGGATTCAACGCCCTATTTCATTCACTTTGGAAGCTGCTTCCTAAATACCCTCAACAGTATGGCAAAGAAAAGGAACCTTAAAAAAGCTATTAACAATGTCAGCACCGACCTGCTCATCGAGTTACTGGCCGTGAAGCGTGACAAACCCGGCATTCCTGCCGCCGACATCGAGAATGTGGCAGCCAGTATCGTTCTGATGCAGGAAGATTTCGTTGCACGCCTGAGTCATGTGGACAAAAGGCAGGTGAAACGGTTCTTCAAACAGTTGGAGGACGACCTGGCCGTGAGCACCAACGAGATTATTGATCACATCTTCCACTTGGGATAACACGCTTATGTCCAGCCGTTTTTGTCGTTTTCTGCTCTACAGGCTCATGGGCTGGAGAGCAGACATCACTGTGGAGCATCCGAAAAAGTATATCATCGCCCTGGCGCCACACACCAGCAACTGGGATTTTCTGATGGGACAGCTCTACAGCCGTGCCGAGGGGTTCCGCGTGCAGTTTATGATGAAGAAGGAATGGTTCTTCTGGCCCCTGGGATCGATGTTCCGGACCATGGGTGGCATTCCTGTGGAGCGCAGTCGCCGCACGAGCCTCACCGACCAACTGGCCCAGCAGGCACGGGAGAGCGAGACCTTCAGTCTCTGTATCACGCCGGAAGGAACGCGCAAGGCCGTGAGTGAATGGAAGCGCGGTTTCTACTTCATCGCCCAGAAAGCCGACCTCCCGATTCTGCTCTACGGACTGGACTACGCCCAGAAACGCATCGTCTGCACCAAGAGCATCATCCCCAACGGAAACATAGAAGAACAGATGGCAGAAATCAGAGCCTACTTCCGCCCCTTCAGGGGCAAGCATCCAGAGAACTTCATTGCATGAAACACTCATTCTCTTTCACCACATTCCTGTGGCTTCTGTTATTGACAGGAGCCATTTGTTTTACAGACACGACAGAAGCCGCCGTGAGACCTCGCAAGAAGGCACGCCGCACGGCAGTGCGCACGAAGAAGAAAAAGGCTCCGCAGGTGCAGTCACCCATGGCCACAGCCATCCTCTCGGCCATACATCCCTTTGAGTTTGGCTTTAATGGACGCGCCGAACCACTTAAAATAGAAGATATTAAGACCGACGACAAGGAGAAGGTGTTGCACATCTATGTCAACGAACCATTGGCCTGGCAGCACTTTGATGAAGAGAAAGTGGAGAGCGTCTATGCTTGCGTGGCCGAGCAGCTGCCCGAGAAATATGAGGACTATGATGTCCGCATTTATGGCAAAGGGCAGCTCATTGACGAACTCGTTATTGGCGGAGCGGAGAAGAGTGCGCTGCGCCGCGAGTGGGATGAGATCCGCCACCACGGCCATGCGTGGGTAACTCCGCTGAACCGTCCCTATCAGACCGACAAGGGACTGGAAGGCCGGCACCTCAGTGTCTGTGCCAGCCATGGACGTTACTATGAGCAGAAAGAACAGACCTGGCGCTGGCAGCGTCCACGCCTCTTCTGCACCACCGAAGACCTGCTCTCCCAGACGTTTGTGGTTCCCTATCTGATGCCTATGCTGGAGAATGCCGGAGCCGTCGTCTTCTCTCCCCGCGAGCGGGACTGGCAGACACACGAAGTCATCGTGGATAACGACACGCCCCAACGGCCCACAGGGAAATACGTGGAAACGCGAGGTCAGCATGCTTGGCAAACCGCTGATTCCGCAGGCTTTGCACAGCTGAAAGAGGTCTATGTGGATGGAGACAATCCCTTCCGTGACGGCACCGCCCGTTTCGTGGAAGCACAATCCAAGAGCAGCAACCAGACGACCGCCACTTGGACGCCCGTCATTCCTGAAGAAGGACGTTACGCCGTCTATGTGTCCTATCAGACGCTACCCACCAGCGTGCCCGATGCTGTCTATACCGTGCGCCATCGTGGTCAGAAGACAGACTTCCGCGTGAACCAGCAGATGGGAGGCGGCACATGGGTCTATTTAGGCACCTTTGACTTTGCCGCCGGAGAAAGTCCTGAGAACAGCGTGAGCCTAAGCAACCACAGCGCCTCCCACGGTCACATCTCGGCAGATGCCGTCCGCTTTGGCGGAGGCATGGGAAACATCGCTCGCGGTGACACAGCCAACCTGCAGCTCAGCGGCTTACCACGTTTCCTGGAAGGAGCACGCTATGCTGCCCAGTGGGCCGGGTTCCCCTACGAAGACTATGCCAACAAGAACGGTGCCAACGATTACGCCGAAGACATCAACATCCGCTCCAATGCCACCAACCGCCTGGCCCGACGCTCAGCCTACTTCCCCACAGACTCCGCCGGAATGGCCGTCCCCATTGAGGCAGCCATCGCTCTGCACACAGACGCCGGCCTCACACGGGATGAGCGTCACATCGGTTCCCTCTCCATCTATACGACTGACTTTCAGGAAGGTCTGATGCCAACGGGGCTCTCCCGACTGACTTCCCGCGACATGGCAGATATTGTCCTTTCACAAGTGGATAATGACCTGCGGACCCTCTATGGCGACTGGACCCGCCGGCAAATGTATGACCGCAACTACAGCGAGTCACGTGAGCCGCGCGTTCCCAGCATCATTCTGGAAATGCTTTCCCACCAGAACTTCTCGGATATGCGTCTGGCCCACGACCCCAACTTCAAGTTCTCCCTCGCGCGTGCCATCTATAAAGGTGTGCTGCGGTTCATCCATCGCAGTCACGCCAGCCGCCACTTCGTTGTCCAGCCGCTGCCCGTGGAAGCACCTGCCGCCTACATCACTCCCTCCTACCAACAAGTGAGGGTCTCCTGGACACCCGTGGAAGATCCCCTGGAGCCCACCGCCAAGCCCACGGCATACATCGTTTATCATGCGCAGGGTGAGGGCGGCTTTGACAATGGGACACTGGTTCACAGCACTCATTATGAATTGGATAACGCTCAGCCGAATGTACTCCATCGCTTCATCATCACCGCAGCCAACGATGGCGGACAGAGTATGCCTTCACAAGAGGTCTGTGCCTACATCAGCACCCTCAGTCCCCGGCGCCTGCTCATCGTTGATGCCTTTGATCGCCTGGCAGGTCCACAACCTTTCGAGACAGACTCCACGCTGGGGTTTGATATGCTGGCAGACCCGGGAGTTCCCATGGCTGTGATGCCCGGTTACTGCGGACGCCAGGTGTTCTTTGACAAGACTGGCTATGGTCGTGAAGGACCTAACGGACTGGGCTACAGCGGTGCAGAGCTGGAAGGGACTATCATTGCCGGCAACACCCTTGACTGGAGCACCCGTCACGCACGGGACATCGTGGGTGCTTCTTCCGGCACGGTCTCCATCGGCAGCTGCACACAGAAAGCCATTGGACGTGAGGACTTTGACAGCCGCAGTTATGGCATGTTGGATCTCGTCTTCGGGCTGGAGCGTCGGGATGGTTACAGCGTTGTGCCCACGAAGGTATTCGAACAGGAATTGGTTCAGACCGTGGCCACTTTTGTCCGTGCAGGAGGAAATGTGCTGGTCAGCGGAGCCTACATCGGTAATGATATGCAGGCTGATGACGACCGCCTCTTCACCCGGTCTCTGCTGAAATATGACTACGCCTCCACGCTGCCAGCCGATTCCCTCCAGAATATCTCTGGAATGAACCTGGACTTCAACATCCGTCGCGGTTACTGTGAACGGGCCTACGGCACTCCCTCTGTCGATTGTCTGGCACCCGTCGCTCCCGCTTTCTGCACGATGGTTTATGGTTCATCCCAGCAGTCTGCCGCGGTGGCCTATCAGGGGAACGACTATCGCTCCCTGTGTTTCGGTTTCCCGCTGGAAACGATTGCAGACGAGCGTATTAGACAACTGCTCTGGAGAGACATCTTAGGGTTTCTGCTCCCATGAGTAACGGGTATTTTCAGTTTAGGCAGTTCACCATTCACCACGATCGCTGTGCCATGAAAGTGGGGACAGACGGCGTACTCGTGGGAGCTTGGGGAGCAGTACCGCAGCAGAAGCAGAGGCCACGCATATTAGATGTTGGTACTGGGACAGGCCTCATCGCTCTCATGGCAGCACAGCGTTCGCCACAAGCCAGCGTTCTCGGTATCGACATAGACGAAGCTACCGTGCTTCAAGCCCGGGAGAATGTGTCCGCCTCGCCCTTTGCAGACCGCGTCACCATCTGTCACTGTGCCCTTCAGGAGTTGGACGATGCAGGGTTTGATGCCATCCTGTGCAATCCTCCATTCTTTGAGGAAAGCCTGCTGCCACCCGACAGACAGCGTTCGCTGGCCCGTCACACCCCCACCCTACCCTTCTCCGACCTCATTGCCGGTGCTGCCCGTTTGCTGGCACCCGGCGGCACCTTCAGCCTCATCCTTCCTGTCACTGCTTTTGAGGCCTTCCGCCTCGATTGCTTTGCTGCCGACCTGATGCTGACGCGCCTCTGTCATGTCCGGCCCACAGCCTCCAAACCCGCCAAACGTGTCTTGGCCACTTTCACTATGCACGCCACGACGGTTCAACTCGAAGAAAACACACTGATTTTGAACCACGGCGCCGCCAGAACACCCGAATATGAGGCCTTAACACACGATTTCTACCTTTGGTAGATGTTTTCTGACGTTCAGATGCACGTTATTCCAAAAATTATTTGTACCTTTGCGCGCGTTTTGTGACGTAAACCTACTTCACTGCATCATTTCACTGCATCATGAGTACAGAAAACAACCCCATAAATCCATTCACTTTCATCACCGAATATGACGGTGATGAAGCTCAGCTTTTCAAGAACGAGCTGCCTCCTCTCCTGCAGGTTCTTCCCCTGCGGGACCTGGTGCTGTTCCCAGGCATCGTCGTACCAATTTCCATCGGACGTTCAGAGTCTCTGGTGCTGGTCAAAAATGCCGTTGAGAAGAACAAGTTCATCGCTGTGGCCACCCAGCGCAACGCGGAAGTGGAATCTCCCCAAGGCAAAGACCTGTATGACTATGGCGTCGTGGCCCGCATCCTACGCATCTATGAGTCCGGCAACGGCACCCTCACCGCCATCGTTCATGGTCTGAACCCCATCCGCTTCACCTCTGTCCAGCGAATCAGCACCGCCTTGATGGCTCATTATGAGTTGTGTCCCATCATTCTGGAAGACCTGACAGACAAGACCTTCGTCATCCTGCGGGAAACCTTGCGTGACCGT
Source organism: Bacteroidaceae bacterium (assembly GCA_017619335.1). GTDB lineage: Bacteria > Bacteroidota > Bacteroidia > Bacteroidales > Bacteroidaceae > Physcousia. The sequence goes on along the minus strand of JAFZSP010000087.1, from coordinate 8,417 downwards.
CTGTTGGAATACATCCAGCTGAACGATGAATTGGCCGACGATGCTGTCAATAACATCAACAGCATCTACCATTTCAAATTCTTCGTCAACTACGTCTGCACCAATCTGCCCTTTGATATCGAGCAGAAGATTGCCATGCTGGCACAGTTCAACCCCAAGCAGCGCGCCACAAGCCTCATGCGACTGCTGGCCAAGGAGATACAGTTGCTACATATCAGTGATGACATCAAACGTCAGACCAAGGCCGACATCGACAAGCAGCAGCGCGACTACTTCCTCCAACAACAGCTGCATAACATTCAGGAGCAACTGGGCTCCACTGCACAGAACGATGCCGACAAGTTCCGCCAGAAGGCAGAGAAAATGAGGTGGAGTGACGATGTGAAGGAGACCTTCAACCACGAGTTGGAGAAGATGGAACGCCTGAACCCGCAGTCGCCTGACTATCAGGTACAGTACAACTATTTAGAGACCCTTCTCCAACTGCCTTGGGGCGTTTTCACAGCGGATAACCTCAGCCTGTCCAACGCCGAGAAAGTGCTGAACAAGAACCACTACGGCATGAAAGACGTGAAGGAACGCATCCTTGAGCACTTGGCCGTGCGCCAGATGAAAGCCGGCAACGTCCGTTCCACCATCATCTGCCTCTACGGTCCTCCGGGCGTCGGAAAGACGTCCCTCTGCCGCAGCATTGCCAGCGCCATGAAACGCAAGTATGTCAGAGCCTCTCTGGGCGGCCTACACGATGAAGCCGAAATCCGAGGACACCGCCGCACCTACATTGGTGCCATGCCGGGTCGCATCGTCAAGAGTCTCATCAAGGCAGGCACGTCCAATCCGGTCTTTGTGCTGGATGAAATCGACAAAATAACAGAGAGCACTCACAACGGCGACCCGTCCAGTGCACTGTTAGAAGTCCTTGACCCAGAGCAGAATGCCACCTTCCACGACAACTTCCTGGAAGTGGATATAGACCTCTCCAAGGTGATGTTCATCGCAACCGCCAACAATGTCGGAGCCATTCCTCGTCCCCTGCTGGACCGTATGGAACTCATCGAGGTCAACGGCTATATCACTGAAGAGAAAGCCGAGATTGCCCGCCGCCACCTGGAACCCCGTGTGAAGGAGAACTGTGGAATTGCCGACCGCAAAGACATCAAATTCACCAAGCGCGCCTTGGACTTCCTCATCGAACGCTACACCCGCGAGAGCGGCGTGCGTGGACTGGAGAAAGAGTTGGACCGCTATTATCGTCGCGCCATTCTGCAGTACGAGCGCAACGGTTCCTTCCCCGCCACCAAGATAGAACCCGCGGATGTAGAGGCATTGCTGGGCAAGCCCAAGTTCACACGAGACACCTATCAGGGCAACGAGTTTGCCGGCGTCGTCACGGGCCTGGCCTGGACCAGCGTGGGCGGAGAGATTCTCTTCATCGAGTCCAGCCTCAGTCGCGGAAAGGGACAGAAGCTCACCCTCACCGGCAATCTGGGCGACGTGATGAAGGAGAGTGCCGTGCTGGCGCTGGAGTTCATCAAGGCCCACGCCGACCTGCTGAACATCGATGAGCGCATCTTCCAGAACTACAACATCCACATCCACGTGCCCGAGGGTGCCGTTCCCAAGGACGGTCCCAGTGCGGGCATCACGATGACCACCAGCCTGGTCTCCGTGCTCACCCAACGTCGTGTGCGCCAGAACATTGCAATGACTGGAGAAATCACGTTGCGTGGCAAGGTGCTGCCCGTGGGCGGCATCAAGGAGAAAATACTGGCCGCCAAACGTGCGGGCATCACAGACATTATTCTCTGCTGTGACAACCAGAAGGATATTGAGGAAATCGATGCCATCTACCTCCACGGCCTGAAATTCCATTATGTCAACACGGTGATGGAAGTGCTGGACTTTGCCCTCCTGCAGGAGCAAGTGCCCCACCCTCTCCAGTTCAGATTCGACGAGGAGAAAGAAAAAGAATAACTCGCCAACGCCTACAATGACTTTCGACCTTCAATATACCGACCCTCAGACCAGCGCCCGTGCCGGCATCATCCACACGGACCATGGCGACGTGCACACGCCCATCTTCATGCCCGTGGGGACACTGGGTTCTGTCAAGGGTGTGCAACTGCGTGAACTGAAAGAAGATATCAATGCCGAGATCATCCTTGGCAACACCTATCACCTCTACCTGCGTCCAGGCACGCCTGTGCTGGAAGCGGCTGGCGGCCTTCACCGCTTCAACGGCTTTGACCGCCCAATGCTCACAGACTCCGGCGGCTTTCAGGTCTTCTCCCTCACGGGCATCCGCAAGCTGCGGGAAGAGGGATGCGAGTTCCGCAGTCACATAGACGGCAGCAAACATTTCTTCTCACCGGAGAGGGTGATAGACATTGAACGCAGCATTGGCGCCGACATCATCATGGCCTTTGACGAGTGCCCGCCGGGAACGGCAGAATACGACTATGCCAAGCGAAGCCTGTCCCTCACCCACAACTGGCTGGATCGCTGCATCCAGCGCTACCGCGAGACTGATCCCAAGTACGGCTATCACCAGAGCCTCTTCCCCATCGTTCAGGGCTGCACCTATCGCGACTTGCGCACCCAAAGTGCCGAGTTCGTGGCCGAGAAACAAGCCGAGGGCAACGCCATCGGAGGCCTGGCCGTGGGCGAACCGGCCGAGGTGATGTATGAGATGATTGAGTTGGTCAATGGCATCCTGCCCAAAGACCGTCCGCGCTATCTCATGGGTGTGGGGACGCCCGTCAACATCCTGGAAGCCATCAGCTTGGGAGTAGATATGTTTGACTGTGTGATGCCCACACGCAACGGCCGCAACGCCATGCTTTTCACCGCCAATGGCGTGATGAACATGCGCAACGCCAAGTGGGCCACAGACTTCACACCCGTGGATCCCGATGGCCACAGCTATGTGGATACGGCCTACACTCGCGCCTACCTCCATCATCTCTATAAGTCCCAGGAACTGCTGGCCCTCCAGATCGGCAGCATACACAACCTGGCCTTCTACCTCTGGCTCGTCCGTGAGGCCCGCCGCCACATCCTTGACGGCGACTTCCGCACCTGGAAAGAGCAGATGATTCCGCGCCTGAGCCAAAGGCTATAGTCCTTTTTCCATTGTCCATTTTCCATTGTCCATTATCCATTGTCCCTTGTCTATCTTCAGATTCATACAGCGCAATCTCTTTTCCAGACTTGACCGTTACATCATCGTCAAGTTTCTGGGAACCTATTTCTTCAGCATCATCCTGATCATATCCATCGCGGTGGTCTTTGACTTCTCGGAGAACTCCGACAAGTTCACCACCAACCACGCGCCGCTGCTGGGACTCTTCAACTATTACCTCAACTTCATCCCCTTCTATAGCAACCTCTTCTCTGCCCTCTTCGTCTTCATCGCCGTCATCTTCTTCACCAGCAAGTTGGCGGACAACAGCGAGATTATCGCCATGATGTCCACAGGCATGAGCATCGGGAGAATCCTGCGCCCCTATATGTTGAGTTCCCTGCTCATCGCGGGGTTGAGTTTCTACTTAGGCAGTGAAGTCATTCCTCGTGGCTCTGTGAAACGTCTGGAATTTGAGAAGCGCTACAAGACCAGCAAGAAGCCCCAAATAGCCGAACACATTCAGTTACAGGTGGATACAGGTGTCATTGCCTACATCGATTTCTTCGACGGACAGTACAAGAGCGGCAGCCGCTTCACCCTGGACAAATTCCAGAACAAGAGCCTCGTCAGCCACCTCACCGCCCAACGCATCCAGTATGACACGCTGGCCGATGAACGTTACCACTGGAAACTCTACGACGTCAAGATCCGCACGCTGAAAGGTCTGCGCGAACACATCACCACCACCAACTACATAGACAGCGTCATCTATATGGAGCCCAAGGACTTCATGGTCAACAAGTTCTACCAACAGACGCTCACCAATTCCGAACTTCTGGACTATGTGGAGCGCCAACGACTGCGTGGTGCCAGCAACGTCAAGATCTACCTCGTGGAGTACCACAAGCGCTTTGCCGACCCCTTCGCCGCCTTCATCCTCTCGGCCATAGGACTCTTCCTCTCTTTCCGCAAACGGAAGGGCGGTATGGGCGGAGCCCTCGGAATAGGACTGGGAATGGTCGCCGCCTACATCATGTTCCAGACCATCTCTTCCACCTTCGCCACACAGAGTGACTGGCATCCGATGCTCGCCTCCTGGCTTCCCAATATTGTCTTCACCATCATCGCGATCTTCCTCTATCACAAGGCTCAACGTTAGTTTTATGCAATTCGAAGAATTAGACCTCAATTATGATATCCTGGATGCCCTGGATGACATGAACTTCACCGAGTGCACCCCCATTCAGGCCCAAGCCATTCCCCCACTGTTAGAGGGCCGGGACCTCATTGGCGTGGCACAGACCGGCACGGGCAAGACGGCGGCCTACCTGCTGCCCGTCCTCTCCCTGCTGCGTGACGGCGGCTTCCCGCGTGACGCCATCAACTGTGTCATCATGGCACCCACTCGCGAGCTGGCACAGCAGATAGACCAGGCCATGGAGGGTTTCTCCTATTATCTGGAAGACATCTCCAGCGTCAGCGTCTATGGCGGTAACGACGGCATCCGTTACGAACAGGAGAAACGCGCCTTGCAGTTGGGAGCCGATGTAGTCATTGCCACACCGGGCCGCCTCATCAGCCACCTCTCGCTGGGGAATGTGGACCTCTCACGCGTCAGCTTCTTCATTCTGGACGAGGCCGACCGCATGCTTGACATGGGATTCTCAGAGGACATCATGCAGATAGCCTCCTTCCTGCCCAAAGAGCGGCAGACCATTATGTTCTCTGCCACGATGCCCGACAAGATCGTGGAGCTGGCCAAGACCATCCTCACCAACCCCGTGGAAGTGAAGATAGCCCTCAACAAGCCCGCCGAAGGCATCCATCAGAGCGCCTTTGTCTGCTATGAGGCTCAGAAGATGAAAATCATTGAACACCTGTTCCAACAAAAGAAGCCCGAGCGTGTCATCATCTTCGTGGGCAAGAAGACCCACACCAAGGACGTCTGCATCACCCTCAAGCGCAAAGGTTACAACGCCGAAGCCATGCACTCCGACCTTCTGCAGGCCCAGCGTGACGATGTGATGTATCGCTTCAAGACGGGACAAGTAGATATTCTGGTGGCCACGGATATTGTGGCTCGCGGCATAGACATTGATGATATTCAACTGGTTATCAACTATGACGTACCCCATGACGAGGAGGATTATGTCCACCGCATCGGACGCACGGCACGTGCCGGAAAGGACGGACGCGCCATCACCCTCATCTCGGAGAAAGACCAGCCCTACTTCGCCGCCATCGAGCGCTTTCTGGAACGCGAGGTTCCCAAAGAACCTCTCCCCGCAGAAATCGGTGAAGCTCCCGCCTACACGGGACGCGGCTCCTCCTCTCGCACCACCCACGGAAAGGGACGCAAAGGCCGCTTCCGCAAGCATCACGGCGCTGGACGAGGAAAGAAAGGAGGACAGAAGAGAGGACAGAAGGGCAGCAACCAAGGCAGCAAAAGCCCCTCATGAACATTGTCCATTATCCATAATCCATGCTCCCTGTCATCACACTGCCCGCTCCGCAACCGCCCAACATCATCCTATTCATGGTGGACGATATGGGCTGGCAGGACACCTCTGTACCTTTTTGGACAAAGACAACGCCGCTCAACGCCACCTACGAGACGCCCAACATGGCACGCCTCGCCAGCCAAGGGATGGTCTTCACACAGGCTTACGCCAGCCCCATCAGTTCCCCCAGCCGCTGCTCCCTGCTCACGGGGGCCAACGCTGCACGCCACCGCGTCACCAATTGGACTTTCCGCCGTGACCAGATAACCGACGAGCCCGACTCCCTCCTCTCCCCACCAGAGTGGAACTGCAATGGCATCTGTCAGACGCCCGGAACGCCGCGAACCTTCACGGCACGCTCCTTTGTTGATATCCTGCACGAGGCCGGCTACTACACCATTCACTGCGGAAAGGCACACTGGGGAGCACAGGACACACCCGGCGAGTCACCCCAGCACTTCGGCTTCGACGTGAACATAGCAGGACACGCTGCCGGAGGACCAGCCACCTACCTGAGTGAACAGAACTTCGGACACGATGCACAAGGCCGGCCCACTGGACAGTTCGCCACACCAGGACTGGAAAAGTACTGGGGAACAGGGACTTTCCTCACCGAGGCTCTCACACAAGAAGCCATCGCCGCCCTCAACTATAAACACTCAACTCTAAACTCTCAACCCTTCTTCCTCTACCTTTCTCATTACGCCGTTCACGTCCCCATCGACCGCGACCCGCGCTACTATGAGCACTACCGCAGTCGCGGCCTCTCGGAGAAAGAAGCCGCCTACGCTTCCCTCGTCGCAGGGATGGACAAGAGCCTGGGTGACATCCTTGACTGGTTGGAACGCAACCACTTGGAGGACAACACCATCGTCCTCTTCATGAGTGACAACGGCGGCTACGCCACAGGCACCGCCTGGCGGGACGAACCTCTCTTCACGCAGAACGCCCCGCTGCGTTGCGGAAAAGGCTCACTCCATGAGGGCGGCATCCGAGAACCCATGATTGTCCGCTGGCCAGGCGTCGTCCAGCCCGAGCAGCGCTGTGACAGTTACCTCCTCGTCGAGGACTTCTTTCCCACCATCCTGGAAATGGCTGGTATTCATTCCTATAACGTTCCACAGACCATCGACGGCCGCAGTTTCGTCCCCCTGCTGCGGGGCACTGGAGATCCCTCTCGACACCGCCAGCTCATCTGGAACTACCCCCACGTCTGGGGCAACCGAGGGCCCGCCATAGACATGAACTGCGCCATCCGCTCCGGCCGATGGAAACTCATCTACAGCTACAAGACCCGCCGCCACCAGCTCTTTGACATTCAGGAAGATATCGGCGAACAGCACGACCTCTCCGCGCAGTGTCCCCGCCTTGTCCGCCGTCTCGCCCGCGACCTCGGTCGCCGCCTCAGAGCCCTCCACGCCCAACGTCCCACCATTCAATCCACCGGGCTCCCCGCTCCCTGGCCCGATGAAACATTATAAGAAGAACACATTACGTAAGAAACATTGATTTTTTGTACATTTTTACATTTTCCGGCTATAATCATCGGATATACAGTAAATTAGCTGAATGTAAAATGAATGTATTTTTGAGTGCAAAATGTATTTTGATGTACAATTAGGTACACGAAGTAATCCAACTGCACACCATTTCTTCGCTGATAGGGGCCAGTTCTTTCGCCAGCAGAGTCCAGTCTTTCGCCGTCAGCGTCCAGTCTTTCGCCGTTAGGGGCCAGTACTTCTGCGCCAGCGTCCTTCCCTTCTACCGACCTCTTCTTTCTCTTGTCTTTACCTCCTTTAGCCCCTTTCGTTGTTCGGTGCGGGCGGAACGATTGTTCGGTGCGGGTGGAACAATGGTTCGGTGCGGGCCGAACAACGAAGGGGGTGAAGGTCTCCCGTGCTGTCGTCCTTTCTCATCCGCATGAAGAGCCTTTCGAAAGGAGCATAGAGGCCAGTCCTTCAAGGAGACGAGGCCAGACCCTCAAGGCGAAGAGGCCAGTCCGATTATTTCGGCTGCAGGCTTTGGCGGTATTCGCTTGGCGTCTTGCCAAGGTGTTTGGTGCAGTAGCGGCTGAAATACGAGAGTGAGGCGAAATTCATCAGTTCGGCTATCTGGGTAAGCGACAGCCGCTCGTCACCCAAATAGTCTTTCAGAATGGGTACGGTGTGGCGGTCAATGTAGGAGGTGACGCTATGGCCCGTCACGCGCTTGATGGTGGCAGAGAGGTACTTGGGCGACACGTTCAGGCGTTCGGCATAATAGCTCACATCGCGCTCCGTGCGGCTGATGCCGGTGGAGAGCAGCGCCATGAGCTGTTTCACGATATAGGCCGTGCGGTCGCTATGGGCTTCAGTGGCGTCACGCTGGGCATGAGGCTCGAAGATGTCGTACATCATCGTCAGACAGAGGCTGCCCATCAGTTCACGGTAGAAGAGCAGGTGGCGGTCGCCCATGCGGTCACACAGCCGGTGGAAGTCGGCAAGCAGAAGGCAGGCCTGTTCATCCGTGAGTTTGATAACAGGGTCATGGTTCAACGAGATGCTGCCACCTATGCCGTAGTTATTTGATGGCAGCAGGTTCTGCAGGAACTTATAATCAGCCGCAAACCATTCCACCTGCATGTCGGCATGAGCCGCGAGGTTGCTGACGCGGGCGGGCATGGGTATCACCACCAGGTCGTTCTTTACGATATGATAGCACCGCTCATTAAACACAAAGCTGCCCTCGCCAGCCGTGCAGAGCAGGTGCATACAGGTGTGGCTCAACTCAGGCGCATTCATCGCCAGGAAGTC
>JAFZSP010000086.1 GCA_017619335.1 Bacteroidaceae bacterium | reverse complement strand
TACCTAAAGGCACGCGTTTTCCTCGCCATTGCATACCAGCCAATGAATTGGCTGGCTACCCTTATCATGCCCCTACGGGGCTTTGAATTACAGTGTGTTGGCATACTTGCGAAACTTGAGTTGATTATTTTTTTCGAAGATGACTTCTCAGCGCTCCAAGAATGCGAGGCAAGTTTACCTTAGCCGAAGCAGTCTTGGAATAAGCGCGTGAGGAAGTGCGAGGCGGGGGTTCGAATCACTCTCTCCCAACAAGAAAAGGAGTCCCGACGCGGACTCCTTTCAAAGCGGAGAGAGAGGGATTCGAACCCCCGGTACCTTTCGGTACGGCGGTTTTCAAGACCGCTGTAATCGACCACTCTACCATCTCTCCGTGGTTTTGCGGCTGCAAAGGTACGGAAAAGAGTTGAAAGTTGAAAGTTTAACGATTAAAGATTTCGTTTTTCGGTGCTTTTTCCTGCATTTTTCTGCTTTTTTAGGCTTTTTACCCTTAAAAACGCTTAAAAGATGTCATTTCTTTTGGCTCTTTCAGAGATTCTTCCTACTTTTGCGGTGCTACCAAGCACACAACCTATTTCCTGAATCCTAAAAAGAAAGGAGGAACACGCTATGAAACCCAAAAAGAAAATGCACTTCCAAGAGGAGTACGAACTGGACAACTACCTGAACGAAGACGATGACCGTTACTACGGTTCTGCGTCAAGTAATGCCACCATTTGGTACTGTTGATGTGCCAAAAAAGCCCCAAAAATGGCGACCTGCACAGTTTTTTGTGTGGGTCGCCTCTTTTTTCTGCCCTTACGCGCGCGTTCATTCATTTCTTTTTTGTACCTTTGCGGCCAAAATCGCACAATTATGCATACAAGACAAGAAAAAATGGAGGCCTTCGGGCGACTTTTGGATGTGATGGATGACCTGCGGGAGAAGTGCCCGTGGGACCGTAAACAGACCAATGAGAGCCTGCGGCCCAACACAATAGAAGAGACCTACGAGCTGTCAGATGCCATCCTCAAGGATGACAAGGAGGACATCTGCAAGGAGCTGGGTGACGTGCTGCTGCACATCGTCTTCTACGCCAAGATCGGTTCCGAGACGGGTGACTTCGATATCGCTGACGTCTGCAACAAGCTCTGCGATAAGCTGATTTACAGACACCCGCATGTCTTTGGCCCTGAAGCAGAGCGCATAGAGAAAGGCGAAATAACGGTGGATCAAGTCCTCAAGAACTGGGAGCAGCTGAAGGTGCAGGAAAAAGGCGGCAACAAACGGGTGCTCAGCGGAGTGCCGGACGCACTGCCCTCGCTCATCAAGGCCTATCGCATTCAGGACAAGGCCCGTGGCGTGGGCTTCGACTGGGAGACCCGCGAACAAGTGTGGGACAAAGTGCGCGAGGAACTGGCAGAGCTGGAAACAGAACTCAACCGCGATGACAAGGAGAAGAGCACGCAGGAACTGGGTGACTTCCTCTTCGCCGTCATCAACGCCGCACGTCTCTACAAACTCAACCCGGACACGGCGCTGGAACTCACCAACCGCAAGTTCATCCGCCGTTTCACCTACTTGGAAGAACATAGTATCCGAATCGGTAAACCGTTGACAGAAATGACGTTGACCGAGATGGATGCCATCTGGAACGAAGCAAAAAAATTAGAATAAATATGGAAATAGGAAGTAAGTACTCTCCCGCAGAAGTGGAGGGAAAATGGTACCAGTATTGGTTAGACAACAAACTGTTCAGCTCCAAGCCCGACGGCCGTGAGCCCTACACGGTGGTGATCCCGCCACCCAACGTGACGGGCGTGTTGCACATGGGCCACGTGCTGAACGAGACTATTCAGGACATCCTTGTGCGCCACGCTCGTATGGAAGGCAAGAACGCCTGCTGGGTGCCCGGTACCGACCACGCCAGTATCGCCACCGAGGCAAAGGTGGTGAACCGCCTGGCCGAGCAGGGCATCAAGAAAACCGACCTCACCCGCGAGGAATTCCTCAAGCACGCCTGGGCGTGGACCGAGGAACACGGAGGCATCATTCTCAAGCAGTTGCGCAAGCTGGGCTGCTCCTGTGACTGGGACCGCACGGCCTTCACGATGGATGAGGCGCGCAGCGAGAGCGTCATCAAGGTCTTCGTGGACCTCTACCGCAAGGGACTCATCTACCGTGGCGTGCGCATGGTGAACTGGGATCCCAAGGCCCTCACGGCTCTCTCCGACGAGGAAGTGGTATATAAGGAGGAGCACACGAAGCTCTACTATATGAAGTACTATCTTGTGGACAATGTTTCCATCGCCGACGGCGATGGAAACGTCATCCACAAGGACGAACGCGGCTACTACGCCGTCGTGGCCACCACCCGTCCTGAGACCATCATGGGTGACGTGGCCATGTGCATCAACCCCAACGACCCGAAGAACCAGTGGCTGAAAGGCCATAAGGTGATTGTACCTGTGGTGGGTCGCGTGATTCCTGTGATTGAGGATGAATATGTTGATATAGAGTTCGGTACGGGCTGCTTGAAAGTCACTCCTGCTCACGATGTCAATGACTATATGCTGGGTGAGAAGTACAACCTCGAAGCCATCGACATCTTCAATGACGATGCCACCCTCAGCGAGCGCATCGCCACCGCCCAGCAGAAATCGCTGGCCGAAGTAAGCGTGTCCGATGATTTCGTCATCGACCTTCAGAAATATGTCGGCACCGAGCGTTTCGCCTGCCGCAAGCAGATTGCTGAAGACATGGTGGCCGCCGGTCTCATGGAGAAGATTGAGGACTACGACAACAAGATAGGTTGCTCGGAGCGCACGGGGGTGCCCATTGAGCCCAAGCTGTCCATGCAGTGGTTCCTGAAGATGGAGCACCTGGCAGATATTGCTCTCTCGCCCGTGATGAACGACGACATCCAGTTCTATCCCGCAAAGTACAAGAACACCTATCGCCACTGGCTCGAGAACATCAAGGACTGGTGCATCAGCCGCCAGCTCTGGTGGGGTCACCGCATACCGGCGTGGTATATTGAACCTGGCCCCACCCCAACCCTCCCGAGTGAGGGAGCTCTGCCCTGGGGCAAGGTGATTGTGGCAGAAAACGAGGAAGAAGCCTACAAACTGGCTGTTGAAACCTATCCCGTCTTGAAGACATTAGAAGCCCCCTCGGGGGCTGTAGGGGGGGCCACTGCTGCCTTCACCCTCCGTCAGGACGAGGACGCCTTAGACACCTGGTTCTCCAGTTGGCTCTGGCCCATCAGCCTCTTCGACGGTATCCGCAACCCGGGTAACGACGAAATCCGGTACTATTATCCCACCGCCGATCTGGTGACAGGTCCTGACATCATCTTCTTTTGGGTGGCCCGCATGATTATGGCCGGCTACGAGTATGAAGGCAAGATGCCGTTCCGCCACGTCTATTTCACGGGTATTGTGCGTGACAAGCTCGGTCGCAAGATGAGCAAGAGCCTCGGCAACAGCCCCGACCCGCTGGATCTCATCGAGCGCTTCGGTGCCGACGGCGTGCGCATGGGAATGATGCTCAGCGCTCCTGCCGGCAACGACATCCTCTTTGACGAGGTGCTCTGTGAACAGGGTCGTAACTTTAACAACAAGATTTGGAATGCCTTCCGTCTGGTGAAGGGTTGGAGCCTCACCCCCGCCCCCTCTCCGATTGGAGAGGGGAGTATATACTCTCAGGAACAGCCAACCAATGAAGGGCGAGCTACAAAAGTAACTACTCCCCTCTCCAATCGGAGAGGGGTCGGGGGTGAGGCTCTTGCCACCTCCTGGTTCGCCGCCAAACTGCGTATTGCTGCAGAGGAACTGGCCGACGACTTCTCCAAGTACCGCCTCTCCGAAGCACTGATGACGGTGTATAAGCTCTTCTGGGACGACTTCTGCTCCTGGTATTTAGAGATGGTGAAGCCCGCCTACGTGGATGGCAAGCCCCAGCCCGTGGATCGCGCCACCTACGACGCCACGCTTCAGTTCTTCGAGACCCTGCTGAAGATGCTGCATCCTTTCATGCCCTTCATCACCGAGGAACTCTGGCAGGCTCTCTACGACCGCCAGCCCGGTGAGAGCATCATGCGTGCCGAACTCCACTTGCCTGCTTCCACGGATGCCGACCGTCAGCTCTGTGCCGACTTTGAAACCGTCAAGGAAGTGGTCACTGCCATCCGTGCCGTGCGCAGTCAGAAGAATATCGCACCCAGAGAAGTGCTCGTTCTGGAAGTCTTGAAGAAAGAAGGTACTGATGCGCTTTCCATCCTCAGTCTTCAATCTCCAATTACCAAGATGGCCAACCTCTCTGCCATCAATGTGGTCACGGAGAAGAGTGGCGGCAGCGCCAGTTTCCTCGTGGGCACCACAGAGTTTGCCGTTCCTCTGGGCAATCTCATCGATGTGGAGGCCGAGCGCAAGAAGCTGCAGGCAGAGCTGGAACGTCTGGAAGGTTTCCAGGCCAGCGTGGAGAAGAAACTGCAGAACGAACGCTTCGTGCAGAATGCTCCTGCCGCTGTCGTGGAGATGGAACGCAAGAAGTTGGCCGATGCACAGCAGAAAATTGCGGCCATCCGCGACAATCTGGCCAGTCTTTAAGGCTGTTTCCAGGCCAGGAAAAAGTGCTATAATCACCTTCTCTTTTTGATGAAGGTCAATAAAACGAGCCGTTTTTATGTTTTATAGCATAGAAATGGCTCGTTTTTCGAAAATAGTCCGTACCTTTGCATCGTCAAAACAAAAGGATAACACCACAACACAAGGTGCACAGGCCAAGCGAGGCCAATCAAAAAGCACCACAGGATAACATGAAGTTTAACTAAAAAAGGTAAAAAGGATTATGACAGTTACAACATCTATTGCCATCGCAATTGTAGCAATTGCAGCAATCGTAAGCAACGCTTCCGTTTTCACCGGCAGCTTTGACTCGTGAAAACCCGAGTCTTTATTAATTAAGAAAACATTATTAACCCATTAATAACCAGCCCGCAAGGAATCTACTTCCCTGCGGGCTTTTATTTGTTGTCATTAAAAGGGCGATTTATTTCACGGCTTTCAGCTGCTGGACGGCGCGATCAATCATGTCTTGTGTGCCGGAGCCGTCACTGACGTACTTCACCACCATCTCGGCATACTCGATGGCTTCCTTCTGTTTGGCGGTGGGACGATTGGCTTCCCTGGCCTTGTTGAGCAGGGGGAGCAGTTCGTCCAGGTCTTCCAGCTCGGGCAGGTTGCCGGGACGCATGGTGTTCAGGGCGGCGTTTAACTCTGTGGCCATTTGGTCGATAGCCTCTTGACTCTGGCTGCGGTCGGCATCGTCGAAGAGAGCACGTGCCTTGTCAAACTGTTCCATCAGACGGGCGAAGCCATGCTTGGCCCACGGCGCGTATTCGGGCACTTTCACTGCCATCTCGTTCCAGGCGTTTTGTGCATCCCGACGGGCTCGTGCCATCTGCATGGCTTCCTTCAGGCGGGTGTCATCGACTCCCTCAGCGCCCTCTTCTCCAGCCTCTTGGATGGGTGTTCCGGGCAGTTGGATGCGGAAATAATGGGTCACGTGGCGGTCGGCGGCGTAGTCGGGGATGAAACTGCCGGTGCTGGCCAACAGTTCGTCAATGGGTTTCGTGGCCTGATCCCAGGAGTTGATGCCCTCTGTACACATCACTAATGGGCCGCTCATCAGTGCTCCGCACCAGGCTGGCGTGAACGACGTCTGAGGTTGGTTCTTACCTGTGGCCGCCACTTCCATCTTGTCGGGGCCGAAGTCGATATGCGGTGTGAACGGCATCACCACTTCCACCACGTCGGACTTTTTCCAACGGTGGGCGGGCAAGGTGACGTAACTGCACGGCTGCGGCCTCAATTGTTCATTATTAATTGTTAATTTTGAATTATTAAACACGCTCTTGCCGTTGACGCGGACGTCGAAGCCATTGGTGGCCCAGTACGGTACGCGCAGTTTCACGGTGATTGCCTGCTTGCACTCCGGGAAACGGATGGTGGACCGCTCTGCCGGCCACTGGCAGTCCTGCTGGACGATGACTTTCTTGGCGTCCCAACGTGCCGTCGTCGGCATATAGAGTGCCACCCAGAGGGTGTCGCCGCCTGTGAAGTAGGCTGCTTCCTGGTATTTCACATGGTTCTCCACGCCTGTGCCGCCACAGCAGGTGCTCTGCGGTGTCTCGTTGCCCCAGGGCTTGCTGGCGTTCAGTCCCACCGCGTACTGGTAGAGCACGGCGTATTTGTGGGGACGGATGGAGCCGATTATCTGGTTGTAGAGCAAGCGCTCATAGTAGTCCATGTAACGTGCGTCGTTGGGATTGAAGCAGTTGAGATCCTTGGTGAGCTTGGCCAGATTGTAGGCACAGCAGGTCTCGTTGATGGTGGGCTCGGGATAGGTGCTTCGGTCGCGCCAGTCGGTGCCCACGTTGGTGTTCATGGAGAGGATCTGCGTGTAGGGTTGGCGGAACATTTCTCCATTGCCCACGCCTCCCATCGCATAACGGTAGCGTCCCTGAATCATCGTCCAGAAGTTCTGTGCCAGGTTGTAGTAGTAGGGGTTGGCGTTGCCTCGATAGGCGCGCAGGGCACCGGTGACCATCGGGATGTGTTGGTTGGCGTGACGGGTGCGGATGGCGTCAACGTTCTTGGACAGGGGCGTGAAGAAAGCGGGGCTGTCAAAGTAGGTGGAGGCTTCCAGCAGGTGTTCGCGCTCTGTCTTGTCGGTGACCATCTCGCTCAGTCGGGCCAGCGATTCTGCCATTCCGCCCACCTCGCCGGCGATATACATATTCCACATCTCATAGCGGTTGCCGGGCTTGGCACGGCGTTCTTCCTGGGTGCCCTCGCTCTGCACGAACGTCCTGTAATGCAGGCGGTTCCAGCACCAGAGTCCCATATCTTTGGCTATCAGTAGGGCCTTGCGGGCGATGGCCTTATCATCCACCAAGTTGGCGATGTCAATGAGTCCTGCCAACTGCTTGTGCACGCTGTAATAAGGTGCCCAGACCCATTGCTCGTTGTTGTAGGCGCGGTACATCTCGATGAGTGCACAGTGCTGTGCCGGGATGGCATTCAGATAACCGTAACCGTAGTGCTGATAGTCCTTTTTATAGATGTCGAAGTCGGCCCAAGTGCCTTTCATCTCCCTCAGTTCTGCTTCGGGCGCGAAGTCACGTGCCTCCCAGTAACGTCCTAACTGCTTGTCAAAGAAGAAGGTGCGTTCCTGACACTTGCGCAGCTCGTCCACCATCGTTTGGATCCGACCTTTCAGCTGTTTCTTCTTTTCTTTATCGGTGCAGGAGGCATAGGCCATTGCCAGTGCGCTCATGTAATGACCGCTGCCGTGGCCTTTCAGCTTGGTGGTGGGAGAGTCCCATCCGTCGGCCACAGGATAGCCTCGGGTGGAGAAGCCGTAGGTGTCGCGGTAGTTGTAGAGCTGTTGCTTGATGTCTAAACTCAGCAACTGATTGATATCCAGGTCGCGGTTCTGCGTGAGGCGGTTGTCGCCGTTGATGGTCACGCTGCCGAGTGGCAAGGGCGCTGCCACCGGAATGGAAGACGGTGTGGCATAAGTGCCGCTCACGACCTGCACCTGGGCACGGATGGGAAAGCCCTGTGTGGTGGTGTTGTCGCCGGTGATGTAGCCTTTCACCTCATACTGAGTGCCAGCGGGGTTCTTCTGGGCGTCGGCTTGCTCCTGTTCGGTGGCTGGAGCGGCGTTGGCCCAGCGCACTTGCCGGTACTCACTGGTGCCGTCGGTGTAGGTGACCCACAGCTGGTAGGGTAGGCGAGGGGCTGTTCCCAAGGGAGCCTGCACGCTGACCGCTTCCACTGTCTGGATGGTTTTGTACTCTTGTGCGCCGACGGTCAATGCTGCCATCAGCAGGAAGGAGGAGAATAATACCTTCATAATCGCTTGTTAATTAATTTTCGGCGACAAAGGTACGGAAAAGAGTTTAAAGTTTAAAGTTTACAGTTTAAAGATTTAGGTTTTTTGCACAAAAGAGTGTTTTTTTATGCTTTCTCGGCTGCCTCGTGGCTGTTTTCGTGCTTGCAATGATGATGATGTCCGTGCTCATGACCGCAGCTGCAGGCGTGTCCGTGGTGCTGCTGCCAGAAAGCATTCAGCAGTAGGACCACCAGCACAGCCACCCACACCCAATCCATCACGCTCAGACAGTGGGAGCAGTCGGCACCGGCAGCGATAACGCTCTGCACAGCAAACCATTGCTGGGGCAACAGGTAGTCGATTCCCAAACCGAAAAGCATGGCCCCGAAGATGATGGAGAGGATGTAGAACCACAGCGTGTGATGTCCGAAGACCTTGCCAATAACAAGAATGGAAGCCGAGTTCACAGCCGGCCCAGCCATCAGCAGCACCAGGGCGGCACCGGGTGTCAGACCTTTGGCCATCAACGAGACAGCGATGGGGATGCTGCCTGTGGCACAGATGTACATGGGGATGGCCACAGCCAGCACAATCAGCATATTCAGCAGCTTGTATTCATGCAGCGACGCCAGCCATTCGTTGGGCACCGCCACTGTGATCAGCGCAGCAATCAACAGACCGACTACCAACCACTTGCCCACGTCCTGCATCATCTCCACGAAGGCGTAGTCCAAGGCTTCTCGAAGGCGAGAGAGGAAAGATGCCCGATGGGTTTCTTGGGTTTCATGTGTTTCATGGGTGCAGTGGTCGCAATGGGCTTCTTCCTCCTGATCTTCCAAGTCCGGAGTGAGTGTCTCCTCCTCGCGCGCGAACCTATTTATAAACCATCCCCCAAAGATGGCAGTGAACAAGGCAGCGATGGGTCGCACGATGGCAAAGGGCAGGCCCATCAGCGAGTAGGTGGCGGCGATGGAATCCACACCTGTCTGCGGCGTGGCTATCAGGAAGGAGCCGCAAGCCCCGTGGCTGGCGCCCGCCTTGCGCAGCCCTACGGCCGTGGGAATTACACCGCAGGAACACAGCGGCAGTGGGATGCCAATGGCGGCGGCTTTCACAACACTCTTCATATTCTTCGGGGCCAAGTGCTTGGCGTAGGCACTTTTGGGTACAAAGGCGCTGAGCAAACCGGCAATAAGGAAGCCCAGCAACAGATAGGGAGCCATCTCGGCGGTCATCACCACCAGCGCGTCCCAGTAACGTTCAATCCATTCGAGTAACATATCCTTATAGAGTTTAAAGTTTAAAGTTTCATGTTTCAAGTTTGACGCTGCAAAAGTACTGCTTTTTCGGTGCAACTGGGTTGCAAAGTGGCATTTCGGGGCCAAAAAGCAGGAAAAAAACAAGAAAATGGGATGAAAAACGAAAACTTTAAACTTTAAACTTTAAACTTTCAACTCTTTTCCGTACCTTTGCACCCGCTTTCACGAAAAGCCCAACCAGGAAGGATGCCAGAGTGACCGATTGGGCCGGACTCGAAATCCGGTGAACGGCTTGTCCGTTCCGGGGGTTTGAATCCCTCTCCTTCCGCTAAAAAGGAGCCCGCGTTGGGCTCCTTTTTTGTCGGGAGAGTGATTCAAACCCCCGCCACCCACATCCTCACGCGCTTATTCCTCGACTGCTTCGGCTAAGGTAAACTTGCCTCGCATTCTCGGAGCGCTGAGAAGTCATCTTCGAAAAAGATAATCAATCTTTTCCTTCGATGCCACCCTCTCCTTCCGCTAAAAAGGAGCCCGCATCGGGCTCCTTTCTTTTGTCGGGAGAGTGATTCAAACCCCCGCCACCCACTTCCTCACGCGCTTACCCCTCGACTGCTTCGGCTAAGGTAAACTTGCCTCGCATTCTCGGAGCGCTGAGAAGTCATCTTCGAAAAAGATAACTGAAGTTTTGCAAGTAATGCCGTAGGCATTTGATAAGGGTTCTTCAAGTGTGAAGCGTCGCAGAGCGCCGAGCGGCCAGCCAATTCATTGGCTGGTAAGAGGTGGTATAATGGAATGCGTGCCTTAGGTACGCGATAGGAATCTGTTGTCGCGTACCTAAAGGCACGCGTTTATCCCCGCCATTGCATACCAGCCATTAAAATGGCTGGCTACCCCTATCTTGCCCCTATGGGGCAGCATGGCACAATTACTTGATGACTGCTGCAGGTCTGATGACTTCGTGACGCTGGTAATCGTAAAGCGTGAGGCGGCGGAGGTGATAATAGGTGATCCAGTAGTTCTGCAAGGATGCAATCTGGTTTTGTCGTGCCGTCTGCCAGTGGCTCTGTGCCACGGAGAGGCTGTAGGCATCTGCCTGTGCCTTGATAAAACGCTGAAGCGTCTGGGCGTATGCATCCTCTGCAATGGTAAGCGCTTGTCGGGCCGTTTCCACGATGGCCTGTCGCTCGTTGAAGTCTGCCACAGTCAGGACCACATCCAGTTCTGTGTCCCGTGCTGTTTCCTCTTGTGCTCGTTCGGCAGCCTCCACCTGGCTGCGGGCTGCGAGATAAGCATGCTTCCGTTTTCCCCAGTCTTTCAGGGGAATGGTGAGTGTGACAGTTGCCATATCCTGAGAGAGCAGATGGCGATAGGCATCAGCAAAGCGGTCGGCCACCTGGTTCAGACCTATAGATGCATTCAGACCCACACTCAGGTTCTTCTCCACCCGTGCCCTTTCGGCATCACGATTGGCCTCTGCCACAGCCTCTTGTGAAGAGAGGTATTGCGGATTGTTCTCACGGGCATATTGGATGGCTTCTGCTGCATGGATGTGCAGATTCGGCATCACCGTGGGGATGATGAGTTCAATAGCGGTCGTGCGTTCCATTCCCAGATAGACTGCCAGTTCCTGTGCTGCCCTTTGTTGGGCGATGCGTGCGTTGGCCAGTGTGGTGCGTGCATTTGTTTTCTCCAGTTCGAGGATGCTGAGTTCGGCTCTGGAAATGCTGGCAATCTTAAACCTGCGTTGGGCAATGGCATAGATGGTGTCGCAGGAAGTCAGGTATTCCTCGGCCATGCGTAGCTGATCTTGTGCCAGCGCCAGGGTGAAGAACTTGGCGACAGCCTCTTCTGATGTTGTCTCTATGCCGTATGCTAAAGACTTCTCGGCCGTCTGGAGTTTCAGCGGCTCTATCTTTTTCGCCCACTTCAGGGGGTTATAGAAGAGCA
This sequence comes from Bacteroidaceae bacterium, assembly GCA_017619335.1. Taxonomy (GTDB): domain Bacteria; phylum Bacteroidota; class Bacteroidia; order Bacteroidales; family Bacteroidaceae; genus Physcousia. Next base: position 19,602 of record JAFZSP010000086.1, on the reverse strand, counting down.
GTTCCTGTTTGTAGCCGAAGGAGATGGGCACCGTCATAAACTGTGTCTGGTTCTGGTCGCCGAAAGTGCGCAGGTAGCCGAGTTGGGTGGAACCATAGAACTGTCCTCCCCAGGGTTCCATCGTCTGTGTGGCGTTGATGCCTGCCTGCGAGTAGAACATCCGTTGTTGGCGATAGACATCAATGTCCTCCGATGAGAGATAGCGCTGGGTCATATAACGCTCATACATCACGGGTGTTGACTCCAGCGTGAACTGCGGCTTGCGGGACGCTTGCCAGGAGAGGTACTGATAGCGGAAGACATCATATACGCTCTGGTATTTCTGTGCAGCCAGTGAACTGTCCGTAGCCAGGCGCACCGTGCGGTCAAGGTCGAGCACCACACGCTGCTGAGCGGAAAGCGAAACAGCCACAAACAGCAGAAGATAAGCAATTCGTCTCATACGTTAATTCTGAATGACTTCCACGTTCATACCGTCAAAAAGGCCTTGCGCCGTCGAGAGTTTGGCGCGGAGGGTGACCGCTCCCTGTTCATCCACGATGGGGTTGATAATGTTGACGGTGGCGGTATAGTGGTTGGTGTGGTCGGCCACAGGAATCACGCTCACGCCTGTACCTATTTGATACTGATGCAGGTCGGCCTCCATCACGCGAAATTCCACTTCCATTTCGTCTGTGTCTATCACCCTGCACACCGTCTGCCCCGGCTGTGCCAACTGGTGGGCCTGCATCGTGAGGTCGGCCACCACCCCGTCAAAGGGAGCCGTGAGCGTCCCGTTCCTTAAATCATGCTGTGCGGCGGCCAGTGCGGTGCGGGCCGTGGCCAGCTGACTCTTGGCCAAAGCGTATCCGGACTTCACGTCAGCGTTATGCTTCACTTCGTCAGGAATGGCAGACGTCTGGTCTGGATCATAGCCCTGGGAGATTATTACATCCTGCATCTGGAGGTGAGCCTGCTCAATCTGTAGCTGTGCCTGTTCGATTGCTCGCTGTTGCTGTTCGATGGCGTTTTGCAGTTTATACTGGTTCAGGGTGGCCAGTGTCTGTCCGCGACGCACTCGCTGTCCGTTCCTGACCAAGACCCTTTCTATCGGCAGGGAAGTCTCAAAGGACAGGTCGGCGAAGCGCGCTGCCACCACCTTGCCCATCGTCCTGACAGCTCCCGGCTGAGCCTGACTGTCAAGCGGGGTGGAGGGTGCAGGCACAGCCATGGAGTCACCTTTCACGGTTTGGGGTGCGTCTTTCGCCGGTGACTGCTGTCCGGCCTGTCCACCACAGGCAGTCAGGACTACCGCTGCTATCATCATGATTGTCTTTCTCATATTGCGTATCTTATAGTTGTCTTAAACTCATTTCATAGAAGAGTCCCTTGTTGGCCATCAGCTCCTCGAAGTTGCCCTGCTCCACAATCTTGCCCTTGTCAAGCACGATGATTCGGTCACAGTGGCGGATGGTCGAGAGACGGTGGGCGATGACCACACGGGTACACATCAGTTCGTCGAGATTGTCGGACACGGCTTTCTGGCTGATATTGTCCAGTGCCGACGTGGCCTCGTCGAAGAAGATGATGTCGGGTTTCGAGATGAGGGCTCGGGCGATGAGTATGCGCTGTTTCTGCCCTCCGCTGAAACCGCCGCCACCTTCTGATACGACGGTGTGCAGTCCCATGGGCATTTTCCGCACGTCTTCTTCCAAGCAGGCCATGCGGAGTGCTTCCCAGGCATCATCGTGGGTGGCCCACGGTGCCGTGATGGTGATGTTATGGAACAGGTCGCCCGTGAACAGACTGCCGCTCTGCAAGCAGCAGCCGATCTTTCTGCGCAGCGAGGCCTTATCGACTTTCGCCAGGTCGTAGTTGTCATAATAGATACCGCCCGTCAGGGGTTGTTCGAAGCCGAGCAGCAGACGCATCAGAGTAGATTTGCCACACCCCGACTTTCCCACGATACCCACATATTCGCCGGGCTCGATCTTCAATGACAGGTCGTCCAGAATCAGCGGGCCGTCCTCCTGATAACGGAAAGACACGCCAGAGACCTCGATGCCGCCGTAGAGGTCCTCTACTTGCGGTGCTTTTTCTTCCATCTCCGGAACGGCCTCCAGGATGGGTTTCACACTCTCCAACAGCGGCTTGATTTGTGCCAGACTCGGTACGACACGGTTCAGACGGGAGATGGAAGCAGTCATCATGCCGAAGGCTGAACTGAAGGCGATGTAGTCGGAGGGAGAGACGCCCTGAGAGAGTGTACTCCAATAGATGAGCATCGTTCCGCCAAGTCCGAGCAGTGCCGACAGTGCGGGATAGAGTCTTTCTATGAAGGCGGGGTTGTAGATGTGGCGGGCACTCTCGCTATAGTGGTCGAGCCATCGGGTGAAAGCTCTGTGTTCGCTGCCCGTCAGCTTGATTTTCTGAATGCCCGCAAAGAGGTTGTACTCCAGTCCGCTCAGCTTGGCTGAACTCTCAGTATAGTTCTTTTGCCTGCGGACGGTGCGGTGGTAGTTCAGTAGCAGCACCAAGATTTGAGCGGCAATGATGGTGAGGGCCGGCCACAGCAGTTTGCCGCCGTAGATATAAACCTGCACCAGATAGATGATGCTGAGTGCCGCAGAGAGTAAGGCACCCACGATGGTCTCATTGGCAAGTGACGCCAGCGAGGACACATTCTGAATCTTTGCCGACAGTTCACCGCTGGAGGTCTTGCTGAAGAATGTGGGACTCAAGAGGAACGTGCGAGCCATCACGGCATTTTGCACGTTCAGTTCCACGATGTGTTGGATGCGGATGATATAGAGGTTACGGGTGAACGATAGTAGGAGCGTGCCCACGGTGGCACCAATCAGCAGTCCCGTGATTGGTAGCAGGTCGGAGGCGTCGCCCGTGGGAATAACGGTGTCGAAGATGAGCTTGTTGGCCATTGGAGTGAACATACCCAAGAGCACCACCACGAGGGCGCACACCGTGAGCAGCAGGGCGTTCGGTCCCGACACCACGCCCCAAGTGAACTGAATCAGGTCTTTGGCCCCTAACGGTTTCAGCGGCAGCGCCTTGGTGAAGGTGATGGCGGTGGGCTTCAGCTCCTCTGCCATCTCCCGCTTGCCCACCTTCCGGAGGGTGCCGTCTTGTTCCCGATACTGATATCCCAGACCAGTCCTTGTCGGTGTCAGTGCCACGAGCCTGCCGTTCTTGGCATAGCCAAGCAAGGGCCCGACGCACTCGCGCCACCATTCTCCTGTCAGATGGATGTTACGCATCATGATGCCGCGGGGCCGAAGGATACCTGTTAACTGTTCCTCCACCGTCAGCAGGTCGTCGTCCTCCAGCTCGTAGTCTGTGATGCCGAGGGCTTCGAGCACCTGACGCAGCGCGCTTTCGTCGTTCTGCGGAACCACGCGTTTCCGGGATAACAGTCCAAGCCGCCGGGTGACCTTCTCTGTCACCTCGGCCAGCGCTGCCTTTTCCGCAGCCCGCCGCTTGTTGATCTGATTGATGTAAACTGCCAAAGTTCTTTCGTTATATCGTTATATCGTTATTACGTTATTTCGTCATTTTGAGTTACTCGCTTCGCATCAGGTCTTGGTAGAAGCCCTCTTGGGCGATGAGTTCCTCGTGCCGTCCGCGTTGGAGAATCTTTCCCTGATCCATGACGATGATTTCATCACAGTCACGGATGGTACTCAGTCGGTGAGCAATGATTATCTGGGTGGGTCCCATGCGACGGATGCGTTTCATCACTTCATCTTCGGTCTTCGGATCCAGCGCGCTGGTGGCCTCGTCCATGATGAGAATGGCCGGTTCCTTGGCCAGTGCCGTCGCCATCTCTATACGCTGCCGCTGACCGCCGCTGAAGTTCTGTCCGCCCTTGACAATCTTTGTGCTGAAGCCTTCGGGACGGCTCACAATGTCGGCGCGGATCTGAGCGTCGTTGCACGCCATCATCATGGTGAAGTCCTCAATGGAGGGATCCCACATGCGGATATTCTGCGCCACGGTGTCATCAAAGAGCACCACATTCTGGTCAATCACGGCCACAGAATTCGTCAGTTCCTCGTTGGAGATGGTTTCGATGGGCCTTCCGTCAAACAGGATTTCTCCAGCCCACGGCTTGTAGAGGCCGCTGATAAGCTTGGCCAAAGTAGATTTGCCGCAGCCGCTGGTGCCGACGAAGGCGACGCTGTGCCCGGGCTCAATGCGCAGGTTGAAATCCTCAATGAGAGGTGGTTGCAGCGGCGAATAGCCGAAGGTGACATTTTTCAGTTCCAGCAGTCCGCCGAGTTTTCCCTGCTGGATTTCCCCTTTGGAGTCACGATGGTCTTCGGGATATTTCATCACGTCTTCCACGCGCTCCATCTGACTGCGCATCTCCACAATCTTCTGGGAGGCATAGACGATTTCGTTCACTGGATTGAGGAACGACCCCATGAATCCCTGAAAAGCCATCAGCATACCCACTGTCAGTTCTCCTTTCAGAATCAGATAGGCACCCAGCACCAGCACTGCCACGTTCACCAGTCCATTGGCCAGCACGGGCAGTAGCGCCATCTCTGTTTGTGCCCTGTCGGCACGACCGTTCACATTGAACTTGTGCGCCCACAGACCGCTCCAGTATTTGAAGAAGCCTGTTTCCGCTCCTGCTGCCTTGATGCTCTCCATATTATCTATGCAGGAGATGGTGGCCGAGTAATACTGACCCTCACTCTGCTCCATCGAGCGGATCAGGTTGATGCGCTGCTTGGAGAAGTACTGCACGATGGCGAGATTGATGCCTGCTGCCAGGATACCGATCATCGTCAGCCAGACGGAATAGGAAATCATCAGTACGAGATAGATCACCAACAGCGTGAGATTGATGACCTGTGGGGCCAGCACTTCCACCAGCGAATGGGTGATACTCTGGTTCAAGTGCATACGCTGCTGCAAGTCGCCCACGTTACGCATGGCGAAGAAAGGCATGGGTAGTCGCAGCAGGTGGTGCAGGTATTCCATATTGCCCTTCAGTGCCAGTGCACCGGCCACGCGCTTGGAGTAGCGGGTCTGCAGGAGGTAGATGAAGAACTGATAGATGGCCAAGGCTCCCATCCCAATGAAGAACCACTTGGCCCAGTCTGCATTCCTGCCAGACAAAATATCGTCGAGGAAGATACGGGTGAACAGCGGGCTGATGAGAGCCACGAAAGCACCTATCAGGGCGAAAATGAAGGAAAGCCAGAAGGCCTCACTCGAACCTTTCAAGTTCTTTTTGAGGTAGGAAAGGATGCTGGTCTGCTGTCCGCCCTTCTGGAATTTCTCTGTCGGTTGGAAGGTCAGGCACACCCCCGTGAAGTGCTTGCGGAACTCCTCCATCGGCCACTTCACCGGTCCCGATCCAGGGTCGTTCAGACAGGCCCGTCCCTTGCGGTCGTAGCCGCGGAACACCACGAAGTGCTCGAAGTTCCAGTGAAGGATGGCGGGCTGTTTGCCGTCCAGCGCCTCGGGTGTCATGCGAAAGCCCTTGGCCTCAAGACCATAGTTGCGAGCGGCATGCAGGATGCTTTTCGCCGACGAACCGTCCCGCGACACGCCGCAGGCGGCACGCACCTCCTCCAGGGGTAGCCACTTGCCGTAGTGTGCCAGTATCATTGTCAGCGAGGCGGCTCCGCACTCCACTGCCTCCATCTGCATCACCTGAGGCACCTTCACCAACTTACTCTTTCCCATATTAATTACCAGCTAACGTCTGGACGGCGTTTTCAACGGTGCCGACGAGGACACGCCAGACAGGTTTCTTCTGTGTGATAATCTGGACGTTACACAAGGAGCCGTTGCCCACCTTCACGTCACGGCTCTTCTCGCGGCTCCACACCAGGGCGCCGTCTTGCTCGTCGAGCACGACGCGCACCTCATATACCGCCTGACCGTCTTGGATGAAGGCTGCCAATGGGTCCAGTTTCACACGGCTGACAATCTCCTGCCGTGTGGTCGGGTACTGTTCAATGCCCACCACCCGTCCATAGGCGTAGCCCCAGTTCTCACGCTCCAAGTTGGCGGGTGTGGCTTGCACCTGCTGACCCGTCTCCAACTTGCGCAGGTCGTTGTAGGTCACATAACATAGCATCTCCCGGCCAGCCATCTGCTGCGTCTGGGGCAGCAGCCACGCCACAGGTTCGCCGGCCTTGAAAGGGGTGCCGGCTTGCAGCGTCTGGATAACGACCCCGTCGCGCGGAGCTGTCACAGTCGATGTGGAGAGGGCGTTACGAGTTTCCACAATAGCCATTCCGTTGGTCACGGCGGCGCCGTGGGTCACCAGGCATCGTGAAACGGTCCCTTCATAGGGTACGCTGATGGGAGCAACCTCCCCGAATGGGAATGCCACCCCCTGTGCATTTACCTTATAATTAATCGTTCCGAAGATGCACCAATAAAGGACCACGACCATCATCGCCACCATTGCGGCAATCACAAGCCACACCTTCGGCGAGATCACGCGCGCCATCTCCTCGACTTCACTGTGGTCGTCGAGCGCCTCTAATGCCTCTTTATTGAATATGTCGGCCATAAACTTTAAACTCTCTCCACCGTAATGTGGCGGGTGAAGCCTGTCATCTTCAGGATGTCAAAGATGTCATCGTTCACATGTGTCAGCTTCATCTGTCCACCAAGGCTGCGGACGACGGTACGCATGGTGGCCTGAAAAATACGCAGCCCCGAGCTGGCCATATAGGTCAGTTCCGTGCAATCGATTTCCAAATTCACGCCCTGTTCCAGAGCGGGCTGGATATCCTGCTCAAACTGTGCGGCGTTCAGCGTGTCTATGCGCTCGCCGGTCTTAACGATGGTCTTGCCATCTTCCTTGATAATCTGTGTCATATCTGATTAATTATACATGATCAATTATACATTGTAATTCTGCATTCACAACTTCTTCTTCATGGTCAGCTGATTTGTATCGCCCAACCGTTGGTAGGTCACCTCATTCATGATGTTCTTCACGATGAGAATACCCATCCCGCCTTGTTCGCGGTCCATCGGATTCACGTCGAGGTCGGCGTCCTCCTTCGCCGTCGGGTCGAAGGGCTTTCCGCTGTCGGAGAGCACAAAGGTCAGTTCCTCGCCGTCACTCTCTGCGGTGAGTGTGATGTCGGCGTTGGTGCCTTCAGGGTAGGCATAGAAGATGACGTTGGACACCATCTCCTCGATGGCCAACTGCAGTTTCATGGCGGCGTGCATATCTAACTGCAACTTGTCGCACACGCTCTCCATGAACTCAGCAACGCGGCTCAGTTCCTGTTCTTCGTTCTTGAAAGTCAGTTTCATATCGTCATATTTATATATTAGGATACTTTCAGGCACATAAGGGTCAGGTCGTCGTTGGGTTCGGCACCGGCGCGGTGCTGCTCCACGGCGTCCTCCAGCATATTGATAACCTCGTGGGAGGTGAGTGACTGCGTGTGGGCCATCAACTCCAAGAGGCGTTGGTTGCCCAGGAATTCCTGCTTCACATTCTCCGCCTCGTTGATTCCGTCGGTATAGACGAGCAGTTGCCGGCCTCGGACGTCGGCGATAGTCTCGCCATCGAAGGGATCGTCCTCCCAGAGTCCGAGGGGTTGGTTGTCATATTGCACCTTTAGGAACTCGCCGTCGAGCACGGGCGGATTGTGTCCGCAGTTGCAGAAGTCCAAGCGTCCGGTGTCCAAATGAAGCAGTCCGATGAACATCGTCACAAACATCCCGCGGTCGTTGTTCTCGCACAGGGCGTTGTTCATTCGCACGGCAATATCCACGGGTGCCATGCCTTCGGTGGCAAGGGTGCGGAACAGTCGGGCCGCCTGCGCCATGAAGAGTGAAGCGGGCACGCCCTTGCCGCTGACGTCGCCCACACAGAAGTGCAGCCGGTCACCCTGAAGAACGTAGCCGTAGAGGTCGCCGCCCACTTCCTTGGCGGCGTTCATCTCGGCGTACATGTCGAGGCCTTCGTACTCCGGGAAATCGTTGGGCACCATAGACCTTTGAATGTCGCGGGCGATGCGCAACTCACTCTCGATGCGCTCCTGGGCAGCTTTCATCTCGGCGAGTCGCTTCTGCGCACGGCGGCGATAGAGTGTATAGATAATGAAGAAGGAGGTGATCAGCACCATGGCAGCCAAGGTGCCCCACAGACGCTGCTGCGTCAGCTTGATCTGCTGCTGGGCAATCTCGGCGTCCTTCTGTTGTGTCTTGTAGATAGTGGCCAACTCGGCGGCATCGCTTTTCTTCTGTTTGGCTATGGCGGAGTCGAGGTTTTCCACGATTGTGGCGGCGACGGCCAGTGCCGAGTCGCGACGTCCGGCTCTGTAATTGGCCTTGAACTTGTCTCCAAACAGTTCATTGATAGCGTCGAGTGACAGTTCTATGTGCATTTCTGCCAGATACTGGTCAAGGCAGGCGAACAGGTCAGCTGCTTCGGCATAATGTCCGTTTTTCAACAAAAGTCCTGCAGCCCAGATTCTCCCAGTGGTAGTCTTTGAGCTTTCGGTCTTTTGATAGATGGCCAGGGCCCGCATGGCCTCGTCCGATTGGTTCTGGGCAACGGCCTGGAGGGCATGCAAGAGTGCGTTTTGGGATTGGATTTTGTCTTTCTCGTGTGCCGGCACATCATCCCTTGTCGAGATGATGGAGAAGATGGAATCATGCCTGGTGATCCACTTCTCCACAGGGGCATAGTTGTTGTCTTTCTGGAATTGGCCGATGATGTTGAAGGCAGCAATGCAGACGTTGTTCAGATTCTGCCAGCTGGGTTCCGCGGCATAAGTCTTCAGGAAGTTTTCGTAGCTTTGGTCGAACGACTGTGCTGCCTCATCCTTCATCCCAAGCTCATATTGCGCACATCCCACGGATGAATACAATTCGCCCCTTGACCTACTCGCCTTGACCCCATTCAAGTCTTTCAGTTCTTCGATGACAGAGAGCGCCAAGCGCAACTGGCCTTCGTAATCTTTTCTGAAACCGCGGAGTTCCACGAGCCGAAGCACGCTTCGGAAGTAATAAGTACTGTCCTCGCTGTTCTGGGGCGTCATCTCCATGGCCGTCTCCAACACTTCCAAAGAGCGCTGGATATTGTCCATTAGATGATAGGCCGATCCTCTGAGGTAAGCAGACCTGAGCGGCGAGATGTCGCCTGTCTGCTCCAGACTGTCGGCGAGTTCAATCAGGCGTTCATAGTCCCCAGCGTTTTGGACGGGTAAGAGAAGGCTGTCGGCCTCAGACTGCTTTTCAGCACGCTGAGACCGCTGACCGCACGACAGTGTTGCTGTGAACACTATAGCGAATATCAGAATATGGATGAAATAAGTCTTCATCTATCCTTCATTTGCTCCATCAGTCGGTTTTCGGCCTCTGGGGAACATACTTACGAAATTTGAAAATAATAATTAGCAGAAAGGGACGAGGTGTTATAGAATGTATTTATTACAGATAATGGTGCTGGGGCTTATTCGGTACGACCACTTTCTTTTGTCCCCACTCGTGACTGCCCTCTCCTGTGACGATAGTGGCCTGAATGCCACCATCGACTTCGCCGAGTGCTTCTTCAGGGATTTCGATGGCGCCAGCCTCCACGAGTTCGTCGTAGAGCGCCTTCACTTCTTTCATTTTCTCAGCGAGCAGTTGTTTCTTCTGCTCGATCTGTTCGTTTGTCATTGCTGCCATAATGGTTTGATCTTGTATTCATTCACAGATTTCCAGCTCCAACGAGGTGGACAATCTGTCTTTTTGCGTTATAACGGCTGCAAAGTTACAAAAATCTTCTTAATCTTGTATCGTTTCTCACATTTATTTTTCCAAATGCGGTCCAAATTGCATCTTTTTCGTCATCTAAGCCGCTCAGAACACCTTAATGAATAAGTAGTCCAACAAAAATAGTCGTGTATATCTTGGACCCTAAATCTCACATCAATCTCCACAAAAATCTCTTTCGGCCCTGAGGGCACTTGCCCTGCCTCATCGGACAGGGCAAGGGGCTACGGCTCCATCGAGCCTACGCAAAGGGGGTGGACTGCGCGCAAATGCACACGAAAACTATCCAAGTGCACTCCAACTGTAGGCCGTATGCGGCCGTAAACTTTTGAGCCGATGAGGAGAGAAAGCCCCCGAAAAAAGATACCATAGTCGATGAAGAACACCTCCTCGGGCTCGTAGCCGGGATTCTTCACTCCTCAATCCCTTCACTCAGCTCGGGTGGCGTCTTCATGATTTTTCGTTTCCACCTCAACATTGCCCGAAAGAATTCAATATAGAGTCTCGATAATTGATACGACGGCTGCCGAGACGCCATCCAGTTCATCATTCTGAGGCCTTTGTGGACGATGCCCTTGCGCTGCTGCGTCTTCCGGAAGTCGGGCTTGAGCGGTGCGTCCTTCCAGGGTGACAGGGCCTTGTAGCGCAGGTATTCCTCCTTGCGGTAGGACCAGCAGCCCTTGTGCCAGGGGCGGGCCTGGTGGTGGCCGCCCGTGCAATGCATGATGACGGGGTGCTGGATGGCCTCCTCTATCTCTTCCGCCGTATGGATGTGCCCTTCGCTGAGGAAATACCGCTCCTGACGGGGGTGGATATGATGCGTCATGTGGTTGTATTTCAGCGGCAGGGGATACTGCAGGCGTGCGGGAATGGCGTTGTTCAGCAGCGTCTGGTCGGGGGTGTAGTACTGTTTCTTCTTGCGCAGGATATCGATAACCATGCTGTGGCAGCCTTCCTGCCGCCACACGGCGAGGTCGATGAGCAGCACGCCGGAGTTGAAGTAGATGGAGCTGCCGGAGTAGAGCCTGATTTCTCCGCTTCGGACTCTAACCGACACCAGGTTCTGCGGCACGGCGGCCAGGGCGGCGCCGCGCATATCCAAGTGCTGCAGTTCCGCTATGGACCCCATCACCAAGGTGTCGGCATCCAGGAAGAGCACCCGCTCCACGTACTCCGGCAGGATCTGGTCCAGAAACGGCTTGGCGTTGGGAGCCATGGTGCCGCTCCAGGCCTTCAGGTGGGGGAACTGGCGCTTGATCACGTCCGTCACCGGGCGCCCCTGGAGGTAGGTGATGCTTCGGCCGTATGAGGCTGCTATACCATTCAGGATTTCCTTGTTGGCGGAGTTGATGCCATAGTCGATGAAGAAAATCTCCTCGGGTTCGTACCCGGGGTTGTTCATCAGGAAACTCAGCATCGAGATGCCAGCTTCCATGACGGCTAAGTCGTTGATGGAATAGCAGATGTAAAGCTTTGGCTGATTCATCAGTTTATTTAATCACTCAACTTTCGCAAGTAATGCCGTAGGCATTTGATAGGGGTAGCCAGCCATTTTAATGGCTGGTAATGTGTCAGTTAATGGAATGCGTGCCGTAGGTACGCGATAGGGATCTGTTGTCGCGTACCTAAAGGCACGCGTTTTTCCCGCCATTGCATACCAGCCATTGAAATGGCTGGCTACCCCTATTAAGCCCCGATGGGGCTTTGAATTACAGCTTATTAGCATACTTGCGAAACTTTATTTAATCATTTAAGAGCTCCCTTTCTTCTTCTTTTGGATTCATATACATTGGAGGCGTTGTGATGGCGACTGCGTAAACACGACCGCATCTATTTCTTCATCTAAGCAGCTCTGAGCTGGAATGACAAGCGTCCTATTTCCTCATCTTAGTTATGGAGTCACTTTGTTTCCTCTGATTTTGTCCATTATGTAGATGACGGCCTTGGTGCATAGATCCGTCGTCTTCACCAACTGGTAGGAAGGGCATCTGGAATACAGCTTCAGGCTCCAGTATTCGATGTGCTGTCTGACGCCAAAGGGTGGTGTTATCCCTCCGTAGGGGGCGAGGAGCGGCATGTCCTTCCAGGGTGAGAGAGCCTTGTAGTGCAGGTAGTCGTCGGCGCGGCTGGAGCGGCATCCTGCGTGCCACGGCCGGGCCATGATCCAGCCGGCCAGATAATGGATGATGGCGGGATGGTGGATGGCCTCCTCGATCTCTTCCTCGGTATAGAAATTTCCTATATGCATCCTGGTGCGCTCCTGACGGGGATGAAAGAAGTGCATGTAGTAGTTGTATTTCGGGGACAGCGGTTTTAGCAGCCTTTGGGGGATGGCGTGGTTGAGCAGATCCTGGTCGGGCAACTCCAGATATATCTTTTTCTGAAGCGTGCTGATTATCATCTCGTGGCATCCTTCGCGGCGCCACGCGGACAGGTCGAAGAGCAGTACGCCGGAGTTGAAGACGATGCGTTTCAACGTGGTGTTGGCGGGAACGACACCGAGGGCAGCACCGCTCATATCCATGCGTTGGAGTTCCATCACCGACCCCGTCACCACCGTGTCGGCATCGAGGAAAAGCAGGCGCTCGACATAGTCGGGGAAGATCTGGTCCACGAAGCACTTAGCGTTGGGAGCCATCGTGCCTCGCCAACTCTTCAGATGGGGAAACTCCCTTTTGACGGCGGTGGTCATGGGTCGGCCGTCTAAGTAGGTGGTGCGTCGGCTGTAGCGGGCGGCGATCTCATTAAGCCGTTCCCTGTTTTGCAGGGAAATGCCATAGTCGATAAAGAACACCTCCTCGGGCTCATAGCCGGGATTGTTCTCTAAGAAACTCAGCATCGAGATGCCGGCTTCCCTGGCGTAGAAGTCGTTAATCGAATAACAGAGGTATAACTTCGGCTGATTCATCTGTTTTTTTAAATCATTTAAGAGCCCCTCTTCTTCTTTTGGTTCCACATACATTGGAGGCGTAGTGATGGCGACAGGGTAGTCACGGCCACATCTTTTTCCTCATTTTAGTTATTGAGTCACTCTTTTTCCTTTGATTTTGTCCAGTATGTGGATGACGGCCTTGGTGCATAGATCCGTCGTCTTCACCAACTGGTAGGAAGGGCATATGGAATACAGCTTCAGGCTCCAGTATTCAATGTGGCGTCTGACGCCATGGGGCGGTGCTACCCCTCCGTAGGGGGCGAGGAGCGGCACGTCCTTCCAGGGTGAGAGAGCCTTGTAGTAATAGTAGTCGTTGGCGCGGCGGGAGCGGCAGCCTTTGTGCCAGGGACGAGCCATGTGCCAGCCAGCAAAATAATGGATGATGGCGGGATGGTGGATGGCCTCCTCAATCTCTTCCTCGGTATAGAAATTTCCTATATGCATCCTGGTGCGCTCCTGACGGGGATGAAAGAAGTGTAAACAATAGTTGAATTTCGGGGACAGCGGTTTTAGCAGCCTTTGGGGGATGGCGTGGTTGAGCAGATCCTGGTCGGGCAACTCCATAAATATCTTTTTCTGGAGCGTGCTGATAATCATCTCCTGGCATCCTTCGCGGCGCCACGCGGACAGGTCGAAGAGCATTACGCCGGAGTTGAAGAGGATGCGTTTCAAGTTGATGTTGATGGGAACGACACCGAGGGCCGCACCACCCATATCCATGCGTTGGAGTTCCGTCACCGACCCCGTCACCACCGTGTCGGCATCGAGGAAAAGCAGGCGTTCCACATAGTCGGGGAAGATCTGGTCCACGAAGCACTTGGCATTGGGAGCCATTGTGCCTCGCCAGGCTTTCAGGTGGGGGAACTCCCGTTTGATGGCGGTGGTCACGCCTCGGGCGTCCAAATAGGTGACGCGCCGACCATAGCGGCTTGCCACCTCTTCTATTCGCTGTTTGTTGGCGGGGAGGATGCCATAGTCGATAAAGAACACCTCCTCGGGCTCGTAGTCTGGGTTGTTCTCTAAGAAACTCAGCATCGAGATGCCGGCTTCTCGGGCGAAGAAGTCGTTAATCGAATAACAAAGGTAGAGCGTCGGCTGATTCATTAGTCTATTCCCTCAAGTCCTGTCTACAGTTCCATTTTGCTGCGCTTGATATTGATCTGATAGAAATTGTCGATACGATTTATCAGAACACCATGTCCCATACATATCTGGCGTTGTGATGGCTTTTGCTATCAAGCCGCCGCTTACTGATTCGAGGATGTCCTCTGGCAGTTCTGAGCCGCCGGCTTCCACGAGATCGTGATAGATGGTTCGGAATTCCCCCATCTTCTCATCGAGTTGTTCTTTCAGCTGATCAACTTCTTCTTCCGTCAGCTTAGCTTTCTTGCTGTTCTTTTTCCAATTGAATAATCCCATAGTGCTTTATAGTTTAAATGTTTAATGGTTTAAAAGTTTAAGAGTTATATTTTTCATCACATGCTTCGATTCCCTCGTCCGAATGGAGGTTCTGGCCCTTCCGTCTGGCCTTGATGCCGTGAAATGTATAATAGATCTTTTTCGCCCAAAGGGCGAAGAAATAGGGTCGGGGCTTCATCATCTGCTTGAGCGACCAGAGGTAGAATCTGTCGTCGAAGCTCTTGGGCGGGTAGATCTTTTCGAGCGAAGGGGCCAGCGGGTCATCCTTCCACGGCGAGAGGGCTTTGTAGTGGTAGTATTCCTCCTTGTGGTTGGAGTAGCATCCCTCATGCCAGGGTCGCGACAGCGCCCAGCCCGTCAGGTAATGGATGATAACAGGGTGTTCGATGGCCTCGCGGCACTCCTCCTTAGGGAGGATATCGTACTGCCGCAGCCAATGGTACACCTGCCACGGGTGGTAGTTGGACTGCGTGTAGTTGTACTTCGTGGGTAGCACCTTCATCAGCCGCTGGGGAATGGCGTTGTTCACCAACATCTGGTCGGGCAGGCGCAGGTGCTTCTTCTTACTCAGGACATCCAACATCCTGTCGTAGATGTTCTCGCGGCGCCAGTTCTTCAGGTCGAAGAGCAGCACACCGCTGCCCATATACTGTGTGTTGCCCGAGTAGAGCTCATAATAATGGTTCTTCAGCGCATGGCCCATGGTGTTGGAGATGGTGCCGGCCACCACGGCATCGCCCATATCCATCTGCTGCAGCTCCTCAACGGAGGCTGCCACGATGGTGTCGGCATCGATATAAAGCAGCCGCTGCACATAGTCGGGCATCACCTTGTCCATGAAGGGTTTGATGCAGGCAGCCATACTGCCCTTCCATGCGGAGTAGTGGGGGAACTGGCGCTTCACCTCGATGGTCACGGGACGTCCGTCCAAGTAGGTGATGCGTCGGCCATAGCGGGCGGCAATGCTGCCCAGCCGATCCCTGTTTTGCCGGGAGATGCCATAGTCGATGAAGAATACCTCCTCGGGCTCGTAGCCGGGGTTGTTCTCCAGAAAACTCAGCATCGAGATGCCGGCTTCACGGGCGTAGAAGTCGTTAATCGAATAACAGAGATATAGCTGCGGAGGAGTCAAGAGTTCAAGAGTTTAAGGGTTCAAGAGTTTAAGAGTTCAAGAGTTTAAGGGTTTTAGGGTTCAAAATCACACGCTTCAATACCCTCGTCAGAATGTAGGTTTTCGCCCTTCATCCGAGCCTTGATGCCGTGATAGGTGAAGTACATCTTTTGCGCCCAGAGGGCGAAGAAATAGGGTCGGGGCTTCATCATCTGCTTAAGCGACCAGAGGAGTAACCTCTCATCGAAGTTCCTCGGCTGGTAGATCTTTTCGAGCGAAGGGGCCAGCGGGTCATCCTTCCACGGCGAGAGGGCTTTGTAGTGGTAGTATTCCTCCTTGTGGTTAGAATAGCATCCCTCATGCCAGGGGCGTGACAGCGCCCAGCCGGAGAGGTAATGGATGATGACGGGGTGGTCGATGGCCTCACGGCACTCCTCTTCGGGGAGGATATCGTGCTGCCGCAGCCAATGGTACACCTGCCAGGGGTGGTAGTTCGACTGCGTGTAGTTGTACTTTGTGGGCAGCGCCTTCATCAGCCGCTGGGGGATGGCGTTGTTCATCAACGTCTGGTCGGGCAGGCGCAGGTGCTTCTTGCGCTTCAACACGCCGATTATCCGCTGGTAGCAGTCTTCGCGGCGCCAGTTCTTCAGGTCGAAGAACAGCACGCCGCAGCCA
Organism: Bacteroidaceae bacterium; assembly: GCA_017619335.1. Classification (GTDB taxonomy): domain Bacteria; phylum Bacteroidota; class Bacteroidia; order Bacteroidales; family Bacteroidaceae; genus Physcousia. The sequence goes on along the minus strand of JAFZSP010000086.1, from coordinate 3,718 downwards.
ATATACTGTGTGTTGCCCGAGTAGAGCTCAAAATGATGGTTCTTCAGCGAATGGCCCATGATGTTGGAGATGGTGCCGGCCACCACGGCATCGCCCATATCCATCTGCTGCAGCTCCTCGACGGAGGCTGCCACGATGGTGTCGGCATCGATGCAGAGCAGCCGCTGCACGTAGTCGGGCATCAACTTGTCCAAGAACGGCTTGATGCTGGATGCCATGCTGCCCTTCCATGCGGGATAGTGGGGGAACTGGCGCTTCACCTCGCTGGCCACGGGACGTCCGTCCAAGTAGGTGATGTGTCGGCCATAGCGGGCGGCAATGCTGCCCAGCCGATCCCTGTTTTGCTGGGAGATGCCAAAGTCGATGAAGAACACCTCCTCGGGCTCGTAGCCGGGGTTGTTCTCCAGGAAACTCAGCATCGAAATGCCGGCTTCACGGGCGTAGAAGTCGTTAATCGTATAACAGAGATATAGTGTCGGCTGTTTCATACTTCATTCTTTATTCCTCAATCCCTTCTCCCGGCTCGGGTGGTGCCTTCATAATCTTGCGTTCCCACCTCACGATAGCCCAGAAGATCTTCATATAGAGTGACGTCAACCGATATGACGGCTGCCGAGACAGCATCCAGTACATCAGTTTGATGCCTTTGTCGAGGAAGCCCTTACGCTGCGTCGTCTTTCGGTAGTCGGGTTTGAGCGGGACGTCCTTCCAAGGTGACAGGGCTTTGTAGCGCAGGTATTCCTCCTTGCGGTAGGACCAGCAGCCCTTGTGCCAGGGGCGGGCCTGGTGGTGGCCGCCCGTGCAATGCATGATGATGGGGTGCTGGATGGCCTCCTCTATCTCTTCCGCCGTATGGATGTGCCCTATACTGAGGAAATATCGCTCCTGACGGGGGTGAATATGGTGCGTCAGGTGATTGAATTTCAGCGGCAACTGATACTGCAGGCGTGCGGGGATAGCGTTGTTCAGCAGCGTCTGGTCGGGGGTGTAGAGCTGTTTCTTCTTGTGCAAGATATCAATCACCATGCTGTGGCAGTCTTCCCGCCGCCACACGGCGAGGTCGATGAGCAGCACGCCGGAGTTGAAGTAGATGGAGCTGCTGGAGTAGAGCTTGATGTCTCCGCTTCTGACTCTTACCGACACCAAGTTCTGCGGCACGGCGGCCAGGGCGGCTCCTCGCATGTCCAAATGCTGCAGTTCCTCTATGGATCCCATCACTAAGGTGTCGGCATCCAAGAAGAGCACCCGCTCCACATACTCCGGCATAATCTGATCCAGGAACGGCTTGGCGTTGGGAGCCATAGTGCCGCTCCAAGATCTCAGGTTGGGGAACTGGCGCTTGATCACGTCCGTCACCGGGCGGCCCTGGAGGTAGGTGATGCGTCGGCCGTAATGGGCTGCTATGCCATTCAGGATTTCCTTGTTGGCAGGGTTGATGCCATAGTCGATGAAGAAGATCTCCTCGGGCTCGTACCCGGGGTTGTTCATCAGGAAACTCAGTATCGATATGCCGGCTTCCATGACGGCCAAGTCGTTGATGGAATAGCAGAGGTAAAGCATCAGTATAGCAGTTGGTCCAGGAAGTCGTCGGGGATGGCTTCTTCGGCGCCGCCCTTGATGAGTTTAGCGCAGATGAATTTGATTTCTTCACCTTTTGTCTTGAGCTGCTGCCGCAGCTGTTCAATGTCAGTTGTTGTATCCACGTTAGTAACAGGGTTTAAGGGTTTATGGGTTGAAGATTTTTCCAAGACAGACTCAAAGATCATCTGGTAGGTATGATCCTGCATCTGATAGATGGTGGTGAACAATGTGGCTGTATCCTTTCCGTAGTGCCGCTCAAAGTGTTTGCAGTAGAGCTTAAAGTCTTTGGGGTCCAGACGGTGTGCCCAGTTAATGGTCATTGAATGAAAAACATCACTGATGGACTGAGCGGTGTTTTCATTGATGTCAAAAGCCCCAATATTGGGATACTTTAAAGAGGTGCTCTCGTCGTACATGAAGTATTTATCGGCCACCACGCTCCTTAAAAGTACTTGATTGCAATAGGCGTACAGGGTTGGTTGGTTGTAATGATTGAGGGCAATGTCGTGTAGGACCACTGTTGCACCAAGCTTCAAGTAGGGAAAGATCGTAAGGAAGTCCAGAATCTCACCGGGCATGGTATGCACGGTGTCCAAGATGACGAAGTCAACATCACTGCCAATTCGGTCAATCACCTCCGGCAGCCTTTTCCCGAGCAGGAAGGTGTGCTTGAAATGTCCACCTTCTTCATTTAACAACTCGTCGGCCAGATAGCCGCTTCTTTTTCCATTATTCTTGTAATAAGGTTTTGATATGTCAACCGAGAACACCTCACACTCGTCTTCCAATGCCAACAACTGGATACATTTCAAGATGATCGCAGTTGTCGCGCCGGCAGAAATGCCGACTTCCACAATCTTATGGGGCCTCTTTTCCTTGATCAGCCCGCATAAGAATGCAGAATCGAAAACGGACATTTCCGGTTGGTTTCCTGGCCAATCGTATGTGGACTTGCACACCGCCCTGGGCTCATAGTATAACTCTACTTCTTTATAATCCATTTCTTCTGGTGAATGCTTCATATTGAGAAAAGCCACTCAACGTGTCGCCATGGAATATTGGAGGCCTGAAGGACGTCCCTATTATGGCCGGGAGTCATGGTCATCGCCGCCTGAATAGCGGTCAGAAAATTTGCCTTCATTGCTGTCATCATCGTACCAGCCAGAATTATTTTGCATCCATACGGCATATCCGGGAGTTCCGGGTGCTGGGGGTCTCTGTCCGGGCATATAGCCATCATTGGGACGAATTCCGCCAGTGACCTGGTCAAGTTCATTCTCATCGAGCGGCTGCTGCAGCTGCTCGTTGTCATTGTTTTTCTTTGTTTCCATATTAGTTTGACAGGATTAACCAAAATAAGGGGTTCGTGTTGGTCTCCACTCACGTTCGCTGCGACTGTCATAGTCTGTGGTAACGTCATTTCCGTTATCATCTCCAGTATCTCTTTCGGTAGTTTGAGGAGGAAAACCACCCGTGACCTGGTCAAGTTCATTCTCATCGAGCGGCTGCTGCAGCTGCTCAATCTGTTCGTTTTTCATTGTTGCCATTGTTTTTAATGTTTTAATGTTGGAATGTATAATGAATTAATTGTGATTAGTAAGGGCGGTAACCTATCTACCTTCGGCTTCTTCGTCGTAGTAGTTAAAATTATATGATGGCGCAGCTGAGGAACGAGGACCACCCTGATCAGGGTTCCTACCACCACTTACCACATCAAGGACATCTTCGGGCAATTCAGTTTCGCCGACTTCCAACAGTTGGTCGTAGATGGTCTTGTATTCTTCCATTTTCGCCTTGAGTTGCTTTTTAAGCTCCTCAATTTCTTCTTGCGACAGTTCGACCTTCTTGTCGCCCTTCTTCTTTTTCCAAGAGAATAGTTCCATAATCTTTATATTTAATTATTTAAGTATTTCAAGTGATGAAATCTCTGAAAATCAACCCCGAAGGGGTGTCAAGACCACAGGCAGGGGTCTTAACCCCTGCTACCAAGGGACGTGGGTACGAACCCCGAAGGGGTGAAAGAGCATCCATTTTCATTCTGTCACCCCTTCGGGGTTTGTGTTGTGTCTTGCCCATTAGCAGGGGTTACACCCCTGCCTGTGGTCTTGACACCCCTTCGGGGTTTTACTTGCGAAAC
>JAFZSP010000085.1 GCA_017619335.1 Bacteroidaceae bacterium | reverse complement strand
TGGGCAACAGATCACCACTACAGAGGGTGCCGGACAACTCAGCCATGCGAATATGATATGACAGGCGATGGTCGTCCATTTGCATGTTGTGTTCCGCCAAAGCCTTGACTAAATCCTCTTTCGTTGCACTCCCTAAATCGGCAGCCGTCTTAATCAAGATGTCGCGGACTCGATAGAGTTCCTCGTCTGAAATCGAAATCTTATTGCTGTGCATCCACCCCGTTGTGGCGGCGATGGCCTTTGGAGCACAGAGGTCTATCATCCACCTATAGTCCTCCGTAGATACCAGTTGCCAAGTACCTCGCATCAGATGCAGACGGATAATCCGTCCACTGTCAAATGCCTTTTTGAAGGCTTTGTGCGACGGTTTCTTTGTACGCATCTCAACTGCCCAGCGCATCATGCGGTATTCCTGTGCCTGCATGGCTCCCATGTGGCTGACCACCTCAGTAGGAGTCTTGAACTGAGGCACTATCAACTGCTGGTTGAGAAGTCGGATGGCTACTGGATTCATTTACTAATATTCGTGTTGTGTTATAGTGCATGCCCACCAGACACCTTTATGACTTGACCCGTAAGCATCTTAGCCTGTTCACTTGCCAAAAATAGGATGGTTTCTGCAATATCCTGTGGTTGAATCAGTTTCCCCATCGGGATAATCGGTATGACTTCTTTTGCGAAATCATCGGCAATCCATCCTGTCTGAGTCGGACCAGGAGCCACAGCGTTCACGGTAATGCCATACTTCGCTACTTCAAGGGCTACGCTACGAGTGAGTGCTTCTAAGGTCGCCTTACTTGCACCGTATGTAATCTGACCAGCAAAGGCCTGTGCCGCATCGGTGGAAAGATTGATTATTCTGCCGTAATCGCCACGATGCTTAATGAATTCATGTGTCATCAGAATGCTTCCACGTACATTAACCGCAAAGGTTTCATCGATAACATTCTGCGTAATCTTCTCGATGGTATCAAGTCCGTCCATATCGCCATCGGCTGCATTATTCACTAAGATGTCAACTCTTCCGTATCGTTCCAAAACAGCCGCGAAGATATTCTTTACGGCATCCTCATTGGAGATGTCGCTCTCAATGATCAGGTAGTCAGCGCCCATTTCCTGAAGCTTGCTTTCCACAATATCAGCATTTCCTGCATTGGCCTGGAAGTATCTGTCAGCTCCATTCTTGTCTGTCTTAGTCACATCAAAGGGTCTTGGGATTCGCTTATAAACCAAAACCACCTTTGCTCCTTCACGAGCAAAGGCAAACGCCGTGGTCGCTCCAATGCCCTGCGGATTGTTCGCTCCCGTAATCAGGGCCACTCTGTCCTTTAATCCGTAATCAATCATATATTTATTTGTCTGCTTCTATCGTCATTTCTATTTCTCCAGTTTCTTGGCGGGCCAGCCATAGTCCTGATACAGAGCCACTGCGAGACCGTTCTTCTTGGCATAAGTCGCCAACCCTTCGGCTCTCAATCTTTCGCGAGCCTTCTCATCGCTGTTGATGGCTTTAAAGGCATCGAACTTGTCACCGAAGATTTTCTTAGCTGTTGGCAGGTATCTGGAGCCATCCTCTACCTGGTCGAAGGCAGTCACTTCAAAGCCCTTTTCTGTCTGTCGGATGTGCATCAGACCAGGATGACTGCCGCCAGAGACGCATTTCAGTGTGTCACCCGACTGATTGTAGTTGAATACCCAGAAGTCGCCCCATACAAGGATGTCCTCTGAATGACGCTCGTCAACCCTCACAATGCTGTGGATGGGTACGCAATGTTCACCTTTGCCATACTGGCTACCAATAGAATCAGTCAGATAGCGGTCGATGGCTGGGAAATAGGTCGTTTCCCGTTCATTGACAAGCACAACTCTTTTGTTCTCGTATTGCTTGTCGAGGATGATGATAGAAACTGGCTGAATGGTAAATGACAGCTTCTCACCTGTCTTCACATCGTAAGTATAGAGGAGCGAGTCGCCCTTTTCTTCCACCTTTACAGGATTGATTTCCGTTGCGAAGTCTGTTACTGGCAGTACGATGGCCAGCACAAACTGCTTGGTAAAATCGATAGCAGTTGGCTTACCGTCTTTACCCATCGTCGTAGCCATACCGAATAGCTTATTAAACTCCTCTTCCGTTGTGATTTTCGGGTATTCAGGAATCACCTGGTCATTCTTAAAGAAGTAATTCTTGGCTACCTCAAAGGCCACTTCATTGCTTTCTTCATTGTTTTCAACAGCCGTAACAGGCTTGTTAGTACAAGCTACCATTGCCAGTAACATTGTAAATGCGAATAGGATCTTCTTCATTGTATCTCTAATTATGAATTATCAAATATATGAGGGCTATCTGAGCCAACAGAATCAGTGGCAGGCCATACTTAAATTTCTTATGCATCGTCTTGTGATGCCAGACTTTCATGCCCATCAATGCACCGATGCTCCCTCCAAGAACTGCCAGTCCAAGAAGTGCAGCCTCTCTGATGCGCCATTTTGCCCGTTTCGCCTTCCACTTGTCGATGCCGTACATAAAGAATGTGACCACGTTGATAGAAACAAGGTAAATCAGTATAATATGCTGGAATAACTGTTCTTTCATCATGATTTGTCGTTGAATTGGAAAATACAGCAGTGAAAACGACTTGTCTCATTGGCGAGACAGATTTGTCTCATTGTTGAGACGGAATTGTCTCAATGGTGAGACAGGCTTGTCTCAATAGTGAGACAGGTTTGTCTCAAAGGTGAGACAACCTTGAAGAGCCAGCCCTTAGGACTTACATTGATCTTCTATTCCAATTGCTTATTTGATGTACTTCACCTTAGAAGTGTCACGGGGCTTGGCATCAGGCTTTTCATCTGGATAGCCGATGGAGATGACATACAGCAGTTTGAAGCCTTCGGGAATGTCGAGACTGTCAGGGAAAGTTTTGGCTTTCTCATCTGTCGTGAGGAAACGTATAGGCCCCGTCTGAATGCAGGTGCCGAGCCCCAGAGACTGAGCAGCCAGCATCATGTTCTCGCCCATCAGACCCGCATCCAAGTCGAATCTTCCGTCGGCAGGAGCACAGACGCAGATGAGGTTCGGTGCATTGCGACACATGCCCTTCACATCGGCCAGCAGCTTCTGGTCTTCAACGATTCGCACGGCCCAGTTCTGCCGGTTCATCGCACTTGGGGCGTTAATACCAGCAAGTGCTACGGCCTCCAGCTTTTCATGCTCAACGGGCTTGTCAAGGTACTTGCGAACGCTGCGACGTGCCATGATAGTTTTAATCACTTCATTGTCATACTTCTTACTCTGTGCCGATACGCTCAGCACACTTGCAACTGCCAAGAACAGGCAGGATAAAAGTTTAACGTACTTCATGATTATCGTATTTTTATGGAACATCATAGACTTGCCATCAGAATCTCCTTAATGTCCTGCTTGGTCAGGGGCACGTAGGCGTTCTCCAGGCCTTCGTTGTCAGCGATGTGCTGAGCCATCTCATCGATGCGGCTGTCATCGATACCCACCTCACGCAGGTGCATGGGGATGCCGATGCTCTCGAAGAAACGGTAAGTGGCATCGATGGCCTTCTCCGCGATCTCCTGCTGGGGCAGCGAGGCATCGATGCCGAAGACGTTGATTCCGTACTTCACGAAACGGGGCAGTGTACGCTCGCTCAAGATATGGCGCATCCAACGTGGTGTGATGATGGCCAGGCCCTCGCCGTGAGTGATGTCGTAATAGCCAGAGAGGGCGTGCTCGATGCCGTGACAAGGCCAGCCACTGGGACTGTTGCCAAGTGAAAGAATGCCGTTGCAGCCGTATGTGCAGCAGAGCATGAATTCGGCACGGGCGGTGTAGTCCTCTGGATTGTCCAGACACTTGCGGACGTTCACCATCAGGCTTCGTAGCATCGACTCGCAGAAGCCGTCGTTCAATAGCGTGGTGTCAGCCGTGAAGTACTGTTCCATCGTGTGGTTCATCGCATCGGCACAGCCGGCAGCGGTCTGTTTCTTCGACACGCTGAAGGTATAGACGGGGTCGAGAATGGAAGCAACAGGATAGAGCAATGGGTCGCCATAGCCAATCTTGTCGTTGGTCTCTGTGCGCGAGATAACACCAAAGGTATCGTATTCCGACCCCGTAGCAGCCAATGTGAGGATATCAACAACGGGTAGTGCCCTCTGAGCTTTCACCTTATATGAGATCAGATCCCATGGGTCTCCATCGTAACAAGCTCCTGCAGCAATGGCCTTCGAGCAGTCGAGCACGCTGCCTCCACCCACAGCCAGGATGACATCGATGTTATGCTCCTTACAGAGGCGCACGCCATCGAGCACGCTGGGGTCGTACTTGGGATTGGGTTGGATGCCAGAGAGTTCTACGATGTCGTAACCCTTCAGCAGTTCCTTCACGCGGTCGTAAAGACCAATCTTTTTAATACTTCCGCCACCGTATGTGAGGAGGATTCTTTTACCGAACTGCGCCATCACGCTGGGCAGCTTCTCGATCGACTCCTTGCCAAAGATTAGGCGGGTCGGGGTCTTGTAATCAAAGTTCTGCATAGTTTTGTTGATATTTATTGGTATTGCGTTTCAAATTGATTGTTTAAAAAAGAGTAACACTTACTATTCGCGCTGCAAAAGTACAAATAAATTCTTAAATTATTCCATTTTCCTGCCGTCAAAACAGAAAAAAGTCCTTTTTTGAGGATAAAAAGTAAATAATCTGAATTTCCTTTGGCTATCTCGGCAGTTTTTAATACTTTCGCGTCGTTTTTATGGTTGACAAAATGAAGTTTCTCACTCGCATACCTCCTTTCGCCCTCCCGATGGCAGCCCTGGTGGTCATCGGTGGCCTGCTATTGTTCTTTGAATCTGACTTCCTCTGGAAGCTGCAGGAATCCAATTTGTTTCTGTGCAGCAGTTCTTTCTTTAAAGACCAGATGGTGGAGCCGGGCGGACTGCTCACGTGGGTGAGCACGTGGTTCACGCAGTTCTTTTTCCATCCTTGGGTGGGCGTGCTGTTGCTGTGTGGCTGGTGGCTATTGCTGATGTGGCTCATAAAGAGCACTTTCCGCATCAGTGCCAGCTGGATGCCCGTTATCATCATCCCCGTGCTTTTCCTGCTGGTGACCATCGTGGAAACGGGTTACTGGGTCTATATTCTGAAGCTCCGGGGACACGCCTTCTTAGGCACCATCGGCACCACAGCTGCTGTGGCGCTGCTGTGGGGCTTCCGCTCGTTGGTGGATAAGGTGCATGTACATCAGACGCTCTTCCGCTCTGTTTTTATCCTGATAACCAGCGCCGTGGGATACCCGCTGCTGGGTATTTATGGTGTGGGTGCTGCGGCACTGATGTCGGTCTGGATCTGGCGTTTGGAGCCTCGGCGCGCCTCGGCGCTGACTGTCTGCGTGACGGGCTTGTCTGGTGCCGTGCTACTGCCGCTGCTCTTCTACCGGTTTGTGTATTATCAGACCAACCTGGCCAATGTCTTCGCGGCCCGTCTGCCCTTGTACGTGGTCAAAGAAGAATACACCATCTATTATCTGCCCTTCGTTCTGTTGTTGGGATTCTTTGTGGTAATGTGCATGCCTCTTCCGAGTTCGCAAAAGCGTGCTTGGAAGGCAGTACCCCTCCTCCTTCTCCTGGCTGCATCCATCTACACCGGCCATTTCTGGTACGACGATGAGAACTTCCACCACGAGCTGGCCATGCAACGCTGCATTGACCGTCTGGACTGGGAGGGCGTGCTGCAGGAAGCAGTGAAACAGGAAGATGAGCCCACACGTGCCATTGTGATGATGCGCAACTTGGCCTTAGCCCGTTTAGGGCGGCAGGGGGACGAGATGTATCATTACAAGAACGGCTGCAAGCGCTGTGACGCTCCCTTTGATATCCGAGCCATCAACAGCGTGGGCGCGCTCATCTACTACCACTACGGAATGCCCAACTACAGCTACCGCCTGTCCATGGAGCGCGGCGTGGAATTTGGCTGGCGCACAGAGCAACTGAAGTTTCTGGCACGCTGCTCCATTCTCAACGGCGAACTGCAACTGGCGCGCAAGTACCTCAACCTGCTCCGCCAGACAACGTTTCACCGCAGCTGGGCCGAACAGATGCTGGAACTCACCAAGCACCCAGAGGACGTGGCCAAGTCACCCGAAATGGAATTCATCACCCACATGATGCACTACGACAACGAGCTGACGTCCGACCATAACCTGGTGGAAGACTTTCTGACGAAACGCCTCATGTACAGCAACTACTATCACGACCCCATCTTCCTGGAGCAGGTGATGTATGCATCGATGGCAGCCAAGAATTCTCAGCTCTTCTGGCCACATTTCTACAATTACATCCAGTTCTATCCCGACCGTCCCTGGCCTGTTCACGTGCAGGAAGCAGTTTATCTCTTCGGCACCAATGAGGGGCAGCCCAATATGGACAAGTGTCCCGTCAGCCAAGCAGTCAAAGAGAATCTCAAGCGCTTCAACATGACTGCTCCGCTCTATGAGGGGCAAGATATGAAAAAGGTGAGGGAGGCTATGCGCCCATTGTTCGGCAACACCTATTATTTCGATTATTACCTTGTGAATTTCCCTTCACAAAATTGATTATATTGGACCTTTTGGCTTTAGTATGAAGATTCATTTTAATAAACTTTCATTCTTCCTCCTTTTCTTGTTCACAGCTTGCAGTGTGAAACTGCCGACAGACTATGAGGAGAAAGACGAGCTGCCCCGGATTTACCCTGATTACGTGGGCGTCACCATCCCTGTGAACATCGCTCCACTCACTTTCGAGCTGGACGAGGAGGCGGATGGTATGGTGGCACGTTACAAGGCTGGAGAACAGGAGATTATCAGTGCCGACAAGATGCAACCAAGCCTCAAAGAATGGCGGCAACTCCTCTCTCAAGGCTCCACGCTCCAGGTGGACGTCTTCGCCAAGCGCGGAGACCGCTGGACACACTACCGTCCGTTCACCATCACCGTTTCGCCAGACAGCATTGACCCTTGGCTCAGCTACCGATTGATTCCGCCCTCCTACATCAGTTACGAGGCGCTCACCATCAATCAGCGCTGTCTGGAGACCTACGAAGAACAGGTGATCTATGATAACATGCTGTGCGGTTTTGAAGTGGATGGGCAGTGCATCAACTGCCATCATTATCAACAGTATAACCCGGAGCGTATGCAGTTCCACGCCCGTCAGAACAAGGGGGGCACCGTCATCGCCTACGACGGAAAGTTGAAGAAGGTGAATATGAAGAACGACTCCATCCTCTCTGCCGGCGTCTATCCCGCATGGCACCCATGGATGCCGCTCATCGTCTATTCCACCAATCTGACCAATCAGAGCTTCTTCACCACCAGCCGAGACAAGATTGAAGTATATGACAGCCAGAGTGACCTCATCGCCTACGACATTGAAACAGATGAGGTTACAAATATTGAGCGGTACCCCGATGAATTGGAAGTGTTCCCTGCCTGGTCACCCGATGGCCGCACGCTCTACTTCAGCAGTGCCCACTTCACGCATCAGGAAAGCAGCAAGGATTTGACGGCAGATATCATCGCCAATTATGACAGTCTGCACTATTGCATCTATCGCAAAAGCTTCGACCCCGAGACCAAACAGTTCGGGCCCCGCGAACTCGTGTTCCAGGCAGAAAAGGGTTCTGCTCTCCTACCCCGCGTCTCGCCCGATGGCCGCTTCCTGCTCTTCTCAATGGCCGACCACGGGGTGTTCCACATCTGGCACCACGATGCCGATTTGTGGTTGATGGATTTGCAGACAGGGGACGCACGCTCGTTGGACGAAGTAAACTCCCCGGACACAGAGAGTTACCACACATGGTCCAGCAACGGCCGCTGGATGGTATTCAGCAGCCGCCGTGATGATGGGACGTTCACCCGCCCGTTCTTTGCCCACGCAGATGCAGAAGGTCATTTCAGCAAACCCTTTGAGCTGCCCAGTGCCGATTCTGACTTCCATCGTCAGTTCCTCCGGAGTTATAATATTCCAGAATTCATGCACGGCCCCGTTCCCTACGGTCCTCACGATTTTGCCCGAGTGCTCAAGGGTGATGGCGTGCCCGTCAACTACGTCCGCTCGCTGGCACCGTAACAACTTTATTCATCCGGGAATTTACAATTTGACATCGTCAATGCGGAACTTCTGGAGGCCTGCAGGCACACGAACTTCCACCACTTCGCCGGCTTTCTTGCCCAAGAGAGCCTGAGCGATGGGGGATTTGATGGAAATCTTCCTTTCCTGTAGATTGGCTTCGTGGGGATTGACAATCATGTAGGTCATCTGGAAGTTATTGGTCATATTAGTGAGTGTCACCTTGGAGAGCAGCCCCACGGTGTCCGATTCCAACCTGTTGGTGTCCAGCACGCGGGCAAACTCCAGCACACGCTGCTTGAAACGGATGCGGCCCAAGAGACGGGCCTGTTCACGACGGGCTGCGTGATACTCAAAATTCTCACTGAGGTCGCCCTTGTCACGGGCCTCGATGAGCGCTTCCTTGACACGGGGGTATTCCACGTTCTCCAAATAATGAAGTTCGGCCACTAACTTGTCGTAGCCTTCCTGTGACATATATTCCATAATGAACCGATTTACTTCTCTTTACTGTACCGTTTGATGAGATTATAGGCTTGGAAGAGGCCGTACTCGCCTGCTTGCGAGAGGTCTGAGAGCCCTAACTGCAACTGTCCGTCGTGAATGGCTGCCAGTCCGCGATTGTAGTAGGCATCGGGAAAACGAGGCTCCAGATTGAGGGCACGGGAGTAGGCCTGACGAGCCTCACCATAATTGTGCAGGATCATGTGAATGCCTCCTAAATCATACCACGCGTAGGCGAAGTCCGGTGCCAGTTCCAGTGCACGCTTCAAGTCATCCAGGGCACGGGCGTAACCCAAGCGTGTGGTGAGGTTGGCGTCATCTGAATCGGCAGACTGTGCATCCAAGAGGCGGCAGCGCAACTGTGCAGACATAAAAGGAATCAGCGCCAACAGCGGTTCCCGCTCCACCGTGGTGTGCTTCTGTTCCAGGAGTGCGGCGGCACGATCCAAGTCTGTCAGCGCAGCCTCGAAGTCACGGACGTGATATTCATGGAGAGCCCGCGTGAAATACAACTGTGCAGTGGGTTTGGAGGTGCGTTCAATCTGATGGTTCAACTCGCTGATGGCGTCAAAGTGCAGCTTCATCTCCGTCTCGGGCAGCTGGGGTTCCAGATTGGTCAAACAGACGGTGGAGACAGCGGAAGACTTGGTGGCCTGAAGCTGGGTGTTGAGTTTCTCCAGTGTCTGATAGAAAGGAATAAAACGACTGGTGGGACTCTGCAATCGATGCAGCGAGAGGACGTACAGGGGTTGTGGCTGTGACTCCACCTTCCGGTCCTGCACACGTCCTCGATAGGCCGAGGCGTACTCTCGTTCCGGCTCATTATCATCGTCTTCCACAATACTGGCGTAATCATCAATGTTCCTATCACTCTTCTTGCGGGTCTTCTTAGGCGAACTGGATTCGATGCCAGCACGTTTGTCCATGCGTGCCTTGAGCACCTTAAACTCATCACGCTCAGCACCGTAGGTATCTCCCAGCCGGCGACGGATGGCAGCTCGCTGTTGGTAGCCTACCCAGAACTCGGGGTACTCATCAATAACAGCTGAAATATCACGGATGGCACCGTTGAGGTCGCCCGTCTGTTCCAGCAGCAGGGCGCGGTTGTAGAGGGCAATCATATTGTCCGGCTCCACCGAAAGCACATAATCAAAGTCCTCGATGGCGCGGTTGTCATCACCCACCTGAGCACGCAGCAGACCACGATTGAAGTGACCGAGGTAGTTGCGGGGATCAATTTCCAGTGCCTGGTCATAATCCGCCATGGCACCGCGCAGATTGTTCAGATGGAAGCGGGCCAGTGCACGGTTGATGAAGTTGGCAGTGAAGCGTGGCCGCTGCAGGATGGCTTTGTCCAACTCGGCCTCAGCCTGCTCGTATTCTCCGCGTGAGAGACTTATTATGGAACGCATGGTCAGTGCGTGACCGTCATAGGGATTGATGACAAGTGCGGAATCCACCAAAGCCAGTCCTCGGACAGTATCTCCCTGAGCGATGGACACTTGTGCCTTCATGGTGAAGAGCTCTGCATCCTTGGGCCAATAGCGAAGCATACGGTCGAGGGCCGAGTCGGCCTGCGTGTATTGCTGCAGCTCAAAGTGACAAAGCACCAGATTGTGCCAGCAGACTTTGTTCTTGGGTTCCATATCAATCACCTTGTGATAGTCCTGAATGGCACCCTCGTAGTTCTTCTGGTTCACACGGCAGATGCCTCGCAGTTGGTAGCCGTTGGAAACGTAAGGGTTGCGCTGCAGGCTCTCCGTGCAATCCTGTTCAGCACCAGTGAAGTCTTCCAAGTAGAACTTGGCCAGACCGCGGAAGAAGAAAGGTTCAGAGAGGTATGGCTTGGCGCTGATAACCATGTTAAACCGCTGGATGCTAAGGACATAATCCTCATAATAGAGCGCATTGCGCCCCATCATCATCACGCGGTCGGTGTTGATCTGAGCCAACACCGCCAGTGGCAGCCACACAAGCAAGAGCAGAACTCTCCTCACCTCTTCACCTTCACTTTGTAATCGCAGGAGAATCGTCCCTTGAGAATATCGTTGAGTTTTCCTTTCAGCATCTGCTTTCGCAGTCCCACGATATGATCTGTATAGACCTTGCCGTCCAGGTGGTCAAACTCGTGCTGAATCACGCGGGCCAGGTAACCGTCCACCCACTCGTCGTGCTCCTGGAACTGCTCGTCCAGATAACTGATGCGGATGCGCGTGGGGCGTTTCACACTCTCGCTCATGCCTGGAAGGGAGAGGCAGCCCTCGTCCATGGATTCCTGATGGGACTTGTCGTATTCCTCTATGTAACCGTTATAAAAAACGTGACGGTAGCCTGCGTATTGCGGATAGTCCTCCTGAATAGGGTTCAGGTCGATAACCACGATTCGTGCCGAGCGCCCCACCTGCGGAGCGGCCAGTCCGATGCCTCCGCTGCGGTCCAGCGTCTCAAACATATCTTGCACGAACTGCTGAATCTCAGGGTCTTTAGGATCTATCTCTTCGGCCACTTGACGAAGCACAGGCTGGCCGAGGGTGTAAATGGGTAGTATCATTATTTCGTTGTTGCGTTATTTCTTTATTAAGTTGTTTCGTCATGAGGTTCTCCTACCTTCCATCCATCCCTGAAGGATGATGGTGGCAGAGATCTCGTCCACGAGCGCTTTGTTCTGGCGGGCCTTGCGCCCGATTCCGCTTTCCAGCATGGTACGATGTGCCATCACACTGGTGAAGCGCTCGTCAAAGAGTTCTATGGGTGTAGTGGGCAGCAACTTGCGCATTCGGTTCACAAAGGGAGTGATACGCACCATATTTTCGCTGTCCTCACCATTCATCTGTCGTGGCTGTCCCACAATAATTCGTTCCACGGGTTCACGGGCCACATAGTCCAACACGAAACGCTCCAGATCCACCGTGGCCACGGTGCAGAGTCCGTTGGCGATGATTTGCAGAGGGTCGGTCACAGCCAGACCTGTCCGCTTCTTTCCGTAGTCGATGGCGAGGATGCGCATGTGCTGTATTGTTTCAGGTTGCAAGTTGCAGGTTTCAAGTGAAAAAGACAGGGGTTAGCTTCACAGCCTACCCCTGCCACAAAAAGATCTTACATATATTCACTTTACCAAAAAGAAATTACTTACGGAGCAACCATGCGTCCTGATACTGGGCACGCAGTGTGTTGCGACTTTGAACGGCACTGTTCATGTCATCAAAGGTGGAAGCGATGACGCGGAACATGCCTTGAGGGTTGGAAGCAATCTGAGCAGCATAACCGGCTGCATTGAGCTTCTTCTGGAGATTCTCAGCGTTTGCTTTGACGCTGAAGCTGCCGACGACGACGCTGTAAGCCTTCAGGCCAGCACCGCTGACGAGGGTTACATTTTCACTACGAGCCGTCTCGTTGGTGGCAACGGGAGTGGTGGTCACAGTCTGCACGGGAGCCACTGTGGTGGGCTGCTGTGTAGGTGTTTGCTGTTGGGTGGGAACTTGAGCAGTAGTCTGCTGCTGTTTTGCCTTGTCGTAGGCTTTCTTGTAGGCACTTTCACTGCTTTTGCAGGATACCATGGCGAGAGCCACGCAGAAGGCGGCACCCATTACGAAATAGTTTCTCATTGTTGTTTTACTCCTTTATTTGAATGAAAAATAACTTTTACGGGCACAAAATTACAACAAAAGATGAAACTATAAAGCATCTTGCCTCAAAAAAAACGTTAAAAAAGCGCTTTTTAACGAATATTTTGCAAAAAAACACCTGAAAAGCACCCAACGAACGCAAATAACACGTATATTTGCACCAATAAATGACCATAATAAGCATTAAAACGCATAAAATCGAAGTATTAACCCCTTTAACACCCAAAGAACAATGAAAGCAGTCAATTATTTCTTGGCATTCCTCAGTGGTGTAGCCATCGGTTCATGTGCAGGACTCCTGCTGGCTCCTGAAAAAGGTGCAGACACCCGTGAACGCATCGCAGAAGCACTGCGCAAGCGCGGCATCAGACTCAACCGCAAGGAAATGGATGCACTCGTGAGTGACATCAGCGAAGAACTCTCCAACGCCGCCGAGGCTGCAGAATAAAGATGTTCTTCAACAACGAACAGACCACCGCCCAGATGAGCCAACTCTATGAGGAGGCTCGTCAGTGGTGGAGTCTGCAAAAACAGTACGTCAGCCTGAACAGCGCCGAGATTCTGGCACGCCTCTTCTCGGCCATCGCCCTGTGGGCCATCCTGATACTCGTGGGTTCCATGGTGCTGCTCTTCGCCAGTTTCGCTCTGGCCTACTGGTTAGGTGAACTCCTGGACAGCACAATGTTAGGATTCGTCATCATTGCCGCAGTGCTGTTCTTGGCGGTGGCGATGGTGTGGGCCAAACGGAGAGCCTGGATCATCTTTCCCACCACACGCTTCATGGTGAAGCTCTTCGTCTCCCAATTGGCAGTGCCCACCCAGGAAGGCATCACAATGGAGAAGCAGCACCTGCGCGAGCAACTGGATGAGAATCAGGAAGAAATGCGCGACTCTGCCCGCGGTCTGCTGTCCCCTTCATCCCAACCCAAGAACGGTTGGGAGACCGCCAGCAACCTCTTCCAGAACGGATACACCATTTTCCGGGGTGTGCAGATTGGCGTGAGTGCCGTGGCAGCTGCCAGAGCGCTCTTTAAATTAGGACGGAAACGGAAGTAGCCACGCTCCCACCCTTTGTCCCAAGATTCACTTTTATTAGCTTAAAGTCAAATGGAGTATTTATCCAACGGAATACTGGAAATAGAAATTTCCCCCAAAGGCGCTGAATTACAAAGCATTCGCCGCGTCACCTCTCCCACGGAATACCTGTGGCAGGGCGACCCCGCCTACTGGGATCGTCGTGCACCCGTTCTCTTCCCTTGTGTGGGAAGAGTGTGGGACAACAAGGCATGCATCGACGGCCAAACCTACGAAATCTTCCAACACGGCTTCGCGCGGGATATGATGTTTGAGAAAATCGTGGACGAGGATCGTCACATGGCTTTCGTCTGTCGTGCCAACGAGGAGAGTCGAGCCCGTTGGCCTTTTGATTTTGAGCTCCGAATAGACTACACCCTTCTGCGCAACGTCCTGACCGTCGGATGGAGCGTCACCAACTTGGACTCGCGTGTAATGCCCTTCCAAATTGGCGCCCATCCCGCTTTCCAATATCCTCATTTCCATGCAGATGAACCCGTTCACGGTTTCCTGTCCTTCGATGCAGGCAGTCCCCTTCGGAGCACGATGATTGCCCCTGGAGGCTATTCAGCCGCCGAGACATTTGACGTGGAAATCCCTGCCGACGGCCTGCTGCCGTTGACCAACGAGACGTTCACTTGTGACACCATCGTAGATTCCACAGGACGCATCCACCGGGTCACCCTGCACGACAAGCAAGGACGTCCCTTTGTCACCGTGCGCCATTCAATGCCTATCACGGCCCTCTGGTCACCCTGCAACGGGCGCGCACCTTTCATGTGCATCGAACCCTGGCACGGCTGCTGTGACCCCGTGGGTTATCAGGGTGAATTCTTGAATCGTCACTTCATTGAGAAGGCAGAGCCGGGACAGACCTGGAGCACGAGCTACGAGATCATCATCGAATGACGCTCTCCATTCTCATCCCTACCTATAATTATAACGCGCGCGCGTTAGTAGAGCGTCTGGTGCAGTTGGCCCAGGCTGACGGTCTCACGGCCGAGGTACTGGTGGGGGATGATGCTTCCACGAGTGAGACTGCTTGGCTGGAGGAAGTGGCAGCACTGCCCACCGTGCGTGTGTTGCGAGCCAGCCACAATCTGGGACGCTCTGCCAACCGCAACCGTCTGGCCGATGCAGCCAAGGGAAAGTGGCTGCTCTTCATGGATTGCGATGCAGAGGTTATTGATTCACAATTCCTTACCAACTACCTAAAAGACACCACCGAAGCCGACGTCATCTGTGGTGGCATCTGCCATCCCCGCCAGCTTCCCCATGAAGGATGCGAGTTGCGGTGGCGTTATGAGTTGGCTGCCGAAGGTCATTTCACGGCCAGCCGCCTCAACCGCCTTCTGCGAGAGGGCAAGAAGGTGCCCTTCCGCACATTTTCCTTCCTCATCCGCAGGGAGGTCTTTCAGCAAGTGCGCTTTGATGAACGCATCCAAGCCTACGGCTGTGAGGACATTCAGTTCGGAATGCAACTGGACCAGCGAGGTCTCAAAGTGCTGTACATTGACAATCCACTGCTGAATGGTGACATTGAATCCAATCCTGTTTTCCTCTCCAAGACCGAGGAAGCGCTGCGAACGCTGCACGGAATTGAGGGACGTCTGCAAGGTTATTACATGATAGAGAACGTGGCCGCACGATTCCGCCGCTGTCATCTGACAGGCATTGTCCGGGACTTGTTCCGTTTGTTCCACAAGTCCATGCGCCGAAACCTCCTCAGCTCCAGCCCCAATCTGAAAATCTTCTCTTTCTACAAGTTAGGATATTACCTCTCGCTTGACTAATTCTCAAAGCGCTTGCCCCAGAGTTGAATCATGCGCTGCTTCAACTTGTCCTCAGAGGCATTGGACTGGGCGTGCCAGAAACGTTGAGTAACGCCGTCGGGCAGGAACTGCTGTTCCACAAAATTGCCCTCATAATCATGCGCATACTTGTAGCCCTTGCTGTATCCCAGTTCCTCCATGAGGCTGGTGGGCGCATTGCGCAGATGCAACGGAACAGGCTGATTTCCAGTCTGTCGAACAAAGGACATTGCATCATTGATGGCCATGTAAGCAGAATTGCTCTTGGGCGACGTGGCCAGATAGACGGTGGCTTCTGCCAGTGGGATGCGTCCCTCGGGCCACCCGATTTTCCGCACCGTATCGAAGGCTGCATTGGCCAGCAGCAGCGCATTGGGATTGGCCAGCCCTATATCTTCCGAGGCGGAAATCACCAACCGGCGGGCAATAAACTCGGGGTCTTCGCCGCCCTCTATCATTCTGGCCAGCCAGTAAATGGCGCCGTCTGGGTCGCTGCCACGAATACTCTTGATGAAGGCCGAGATAATGTCGTAATGCATCTCACCGCCCTTGTCGTAGGCCAGTGGGTTCTGCTGCAGGCGCTCGGCCACCAGCTTGTCCGTGATCACGATTTCTTCCTCTTCACTATCTGTGACCAGTTCAATGATATTCAACAGCTTGCGAGCGTCTCCTCCGCTGTAACGAAGCAGTGCCTCGGTCTCCTGGACGGTAACTTTCTTCTCCCGCAGTACAATATCTTCCTGCAAGGCACGGTTCATCAACTGCAGCAAATCATCCTTTCCCAGCGACTGGAGCACATAGACCGCACAACGGGAGAGCAGCGGCCTGATAACTTCAAAAGAGGGATTCTCCGTGGTGGCACCGATCAACGTCACCACGCCCTGCTCCACGGCTCCGAGCAGCGAATCCTGCTGGGACTTGGAGAAACGGTGAATCTCATCGATGAACAGGATGGGGCTGTTCTGCTGGAAGAAGCGTGCTCCCTTGGCGCGCTCTATGACGTCCCGCACGTCTTTCACGCCGCTGGTGACGGCAGACAGCGTGTAGAACGGCGTCTCCAGCGTGTGGGCAATAATCTGTGCAAGGGTTGTTTTTCCGACTCCCGGCGGTCCCCAGAGGATAAAAGAAGAAACGCGTCCGCTCTCAATCATCCTGCGCAGCACAGCCCCCGGCCCGACTAAATGTTGCTGGCCGATGTAACCGTCAAGGGTGACGGGACGCATTCTTTCTGCTAATGGTTTCATGGGGAAAGGAGCGGTAAACGGGACTCGAACCCGCGACCCTCGGCTTGGGAAGCCAATGCTCTACCAACTGAGCTATTACCGCAGCATGTTTGTCTTAAAAAGCACTGCAAAGGTAAGGCAATCCCTGCAATTTTGCAAATTTCTGCAGGAAAAAGTGATTTTCTTGCCCGAGAAAGCGTCAAAAATGCAAAAAAAGTCCTATCTTTGTGCTCGCAAAGGGCAAAAAAGGCCCCTCAACAAACAAAAAAGCGCACCAAACAAAGACTATGACCATTGCCATCCTTTCACTCATCCTGATTGGCTACGTGCTCATCTCCAACGAGCACGTCACCAACATCAACAAAGCCACCATCGCCCTCTTCGTCGGTGTGGTGGGATGGATTCTCTTCATCTGCACTGGAATGGATTTCATCCTGAAGATGCATGGCACAGCCTTTGCCGCCTTTGCCGACGGTGCCGCCGCCACCAGCGAACTCGTCAAGGAGTACATTGCCCGTCACGTCTTCATCCGTTACGCCGCCGACCTCGGAGGCGTTGCCCTCTTCCTGCTGGCCACGATGAACATAGCCTCTGTGCTGAACGCCAACGGCTGTTTCGACTTCATCACCGACCTTGTCCGCACCAAGGACAGCCGCGTGCTGCTCTGGGGACTGGTGGGGTTCACCTGTCTGCTCTCGGCCAACCTGGACAACCTGACCACGACGGTGCTGATGCTGATGATCATGAAGAACATCATCCAGCAGACACGCTGGCGCATGTGGATAGGCTCGGCCATCGTGATCGCCGCCAACTGCAGCGGTGCCACCACTGTGATCGGTGACATCACATCACTGTTCGTCTGGACCAAGGGTGCCATCACTCCCACCGACTTCACGGCCGCCCTCGTCCTGCCTGCCCTCATCGCCATCGCCATCCCCACAGCACTCATCGGGCGCGCCCTGCCGGCACACATTGAGATTGTACGTCCATCCACCCGTTACCGCGGTGACCAGAACACGCTGCGGCTGTGGCAGCGCATACTGCTGTTGGTCGTGGGACTCGGCGGTCTGTGGTTCATCCCCACCTACCACCGCATCACCCATCTGCCGCCGTTCCTGGGCGCCATGTGTGTGCTGGGTGTACTGTGGGTGGTCCACGAGATTATGAACCGCCGCCGCATCCGTTCGGGTCAACCCTTAGATGCACGCATCGACCTGCATTTCCAGTTTGTCAGTATGCAGACCATTCTCTACGTGGTGGGTATCTTCCTCTGCGTCAGCCTCTTGATTGAGACGGGCATTATGTCAACCCTTTCTGCCTGGTGTGACGAGTGGATACACAACATCTACATTATGAGTGTGGCGATGGGCCTCATCAGTGCCGTGCTGGACAATATTGCGCTGGTGCTGACGGCCATCAACATCTATCCTGTGGCAACCGACGCAGCTGCCCTGGCCACCGCCAATGCCCTGGACCCCGTTTACGCCGAATCCTTTGTCCAGAACGGGCAGTACTGGCACCTTATTATATATAGCGGCTGCGTGGCTGGCTGCCTGCTGCCCATCGGCAACCTGAGCGGCTACGCCCTGATGAAGGCCGAAGACGTCTCCATGGCGTGGTACATCCGGCACATCATGCCAAAAGTGCTATTGGGCTGGCTCGTGGGTCTGGGGACCTACTTCATCGTGGATTTGTGGCTGCGGTGATTCACTGATTAAAGGGCAAAGCAGCAATGGAAATACCTTCTGTTTATCTGGAACGTACCGTGGAACAGTTTGCCAGCCTGCCTGGTATTGGTCGCAAGACGGCCATGCGGCTGGTGCTGCATCTGTTGCGCCGTGAGCGGCAGGATGTGGAAGCCTTTGCCAATACCCTGAACGAGCTGGTGCAGAACGTGCGCTACTGTGTGGACTGTCACAACATCTCCGACGAGGAACGCTGCAGCATCTGCTCCAACCCCAGCCGTGACCACACGACCATCTGTGTGGTGGAAAACGTGCAGGACGTGATGGCCATCGAGGCCACACAGCAGTACCGAGGGGTTTATCACGTCCTTGGAGGCATTATTTCCCCCATGGATGGCATAGGGCCTCAAGACCTTGAGATTCTGTCACTTGTGGAGCGCGCTCGGGAGCCGGAGGTGCAGGAAATCATCCTCGCCCTGAGCCCCACGATGGAAGGTGACACCACCTGTTTCTACATCTACCGCCGCCTGGCCGATGCCGACGTGCGCGTCACCACCCTTGCCCGCGGCGTGGCACAGAACGACCAACTGCAATATACCGATGAGGTCACCTTGGGACGCTCCATCGTGGACCGCCGACCCTTCAAGGGCACATAATTATGAATAATGAATAATGAACTTAAGTCTCTCAAGTGATGAAATCTCTGAAAATCAACCCCGAAGGGGTTAAAGAGCATCCATTTTCATTCTGTCACCCCTTCGGGGTTTGTGTTGTGTCTTGCCCATTAGCAGGGGTTACACCCCTGCCTGTGGTCTTGACACCCCTTCGGGGTTTTACTTGCGAAACTTCAATAATGAATAATGATAATCAATAATGATAATGAATAATGAATATCAAATTTCTGAGAATCACATACATCTGTGAATTGTTGACAGCCGCACTGCTGGCCGTCATCTTCGAGACGGGCCTGCTGGAAGGCGGACAACTGGCGGACAATCCGCAGACAGCCTACGTGCTGGAAATCATCGGCATAGTCCTTGCCCTCGTTTGCATTCCCCTGGCCATGAAGCTCTTTCATTTTGAGAAGGTGCGCCAGGCAGTGAATACAGACGACCTCGCCTTCACCCGCTGGAGCACCTACCGCCTGTGTCTGCTGGGTCTGCCGCTGCTGTATAACACACTGATGTACTACCTGTTAGGTTTCGATGTCACCTGCGGTTACCTGGCTTTGATGTCTGTCGTTCCCTTCATCTTCATCTGGCCCCGAGAGTGATGCAGCTGTCTGTCGTTATTGTCAGCTACAACGTTCGCCACTACCTTGTGCAGTGCATCGACAGCGTCCTGCGTGCCACCCAAGGGATGGATGCCGACGTGTGGGTGGTGGACAATGCCAGCACCGACGGCACTGTGGATTACGTCCGCCGTTTCTTTCCGCAGGTGCATTTCATTGAAAACCAAGAGAATGCGGGCTTTGCCCGTGCCAATAACCAGGCCATCCGCCAGTCCCAGGGCGAATACGTCCTGCTGCTGAACCCCGACACAATCGTTGGTGAAGACGCACTCGCGGGGGCCGTCCGTTTCATGGATGAACACCCCCAAGCAGGTGCCACCGGCACGCGCATGTTGAACCGCAACGGCTCCTTCGCCTTTGAATCCCGCCGAGGTCTCCCCTTCCCTGCCACCTCGTTCTACAAGATTACGGGCCTCTGTTCGCTCTTCCCACGCAGCCGCCGTTTCGGGCGTTACTACATGCGCTACCTGGATGCAGAGCAACCCGCACAGATAGAAGTCGTCTCCGGAGCCTTCTTCCTCCTGCGCCGCACAGCGCTGGAACAGGCAGGACTGCTCTGTGAGGATTACTTTATGTACGGCGAGGATATAGACCTGAGTTACAACCTCTTGCAGCACGGTTGGCAGAACTGGTACCAGTCGTTCCGCATCCTCCATTACAAGGGTGAGAGCACGCAGAAGACCAGCTATCGCTACGTCCACAGCTTCTACGATGCCATGCTGATTTTCTTCAACAAGCACCTGGCACGGCGTTACCGCCTGGCAGCGTTCTTCATCAAGCCCACGGTGGTGGCCCGCGGCGCCCTGGAAATGATGATTCAACAGGTGAAGCGCGCCTGGTACCGCCTACAGGCCCGTCTGAACGCCCGCGGCCAGCAGCCCGACCGCCTGCTCTTCATCGGTAATGAGGAGGGCTGGGAGGCAATGGCAGCCATCACTCGTCAGCACGGCAAAGTCCCTATCCGTTGCATGGCCTCTGCCGACGGAGGCGGACACCTGCAGATGGCCGAGCTGGCCAAGACCTGCAACTACGCTGTCTATCAGACCGATGCGCCCGCAGCCACCTACGCCCGCATTCTCCAGCTCATGGCCCTTGGACAAGAACAACAGCAGCAATGGCTGCACCTGGGCACCTTCTCCTTAGTCACCAAAACCATCATCCTCCCCAATGAAATCCTTCAATGAAGCGCGCCTGCGCGCTATGGAGCCCGAAGACCTGGAGCTCATCTATCGCATCGAGAACGACCCCACATTCTGGCAGCACGGCACCACCACCGTGCCCTACTCCCGCTACGCCATCCGACAGTACCTGGAGTCGGCACAGAACGACATCTTCAAGGACGGCCAGGTACGCCTCGTCATAGAAGCTCGCGAAGGCCGCTCGGAGTGGCGCGTGGAGCGCAAGGACTGGCGCGAGGAAGCGGGTCTCTGGCGCACCGTGGGGCTGGCAGACCTCTGTAACTTTGAAGCCCTGCACCTGCGTGCCGAGATTGGCCTTGCCATCCTCCCGGAGTTCCAGAGCCAGGGCCTCGGGGAAGTGGCCATGCGCCAGCTGGAAGCCTACGCCCAGCGCCTGAACCTCCATCAGCTCTACGCCGTCATCGCATCCGGCAACCAGCCCGCCAACCGCCTCTTCCAGCGCCTTAACTATCAGTCCTCCGCCCGTCTGCGTGACTGGCTCCGCCAAGGTGATACCTTCACCGACGCCCTCGTCTGGCAGAAAATCCTATCTTAACCATTTATTTCCGAGTCCCGGGAAAACAATGGGGGTATTACCGCGGCTGCCCAGGCTTGTCCGAAGTCCTTGAAGGTGGCGGGGAGGCTGTGGTGGCGTAGGGCTGGACAGAGGGCGAGGAGACGGGTGTAGAGGGCGTTGCCTGCGGGATCGTTGTAGGGGTAGATGTGCAGGCGGAGTCGGCTGGCCTGGCGCGCAATGAAGTCAGCAGCGTCGGCAGTGAGGCTGGTGGCAGAGGCCAGTGCGAGTGCCGGACGGCCACTGGAGAGGAGAGCCAGAGCGTCTGTGACGCCTTCACAGAGCCAGAGGTCGGCGCCGTCGGGAAGTGTGAGGGCGTCGTGTGGGTTCCAGAGTGCTGTTCGACTGCCTGGCGGGAAGTGGAATCGCTGTTGGCCTTCTTCAGGGTGTTGGAGGCGGGCCTGGAGGTTGACAAGAATGTCGTTCTCATCTCGGTAGGGAAAGAGGAGTGCCGGCGCAGGAAAGGTGGGCGTGTAGGGGTTCCCGTGACTGCTGAGTCGCTTTCCCCGCTGTGTGGCAACGGATTGGTCTATACTCACAATTCCCTTTGCATCAATGAGATTGGGGTCTATGCGTCGCTGCTGGAAGAAGTCACGTGCCCATGGTGCGAGGCTGCGGTAGTACGCTCTCGGGGAGACGAGGGCGTGGAGCCACGGCGTATCCAGCTGTTCCGTTTCCTTTATTTCCTCTGGTGCTTGCGCTCGTTTAGCGGTATCTCGGAGCAGGTCGGCATGGGTGTCCAGTAACCACGCGACGGCTTCCATATAGGAGCAGCCGCGCACGAGTCTGACAAGATCAATATTGTTGCCGCCGCATCCGCAAGAGAAGCAGTGGAAGCGGTTGGTCTGCACGTTCACGCGGCAGGAGGGGTGGCGGTCGTCGTGTTGTGGGTTGGGGCAGCAGCACTCGCGCCACTTCCCTCTCGTGGAGAGACTGATTCCCAAGCTCTTACAGACTTCCGTCATATCCCTGTCTATGGCTCGCTGGCGCTGACAACGGTAGTCGTAGTCCGTCATGTGTCACCTCCCTTCCTCTTCATCAGGCGGTTGTGTGCCAGCCTGCCCTTCTCGGTCTTGGTGTAGAGTGTGTCGCCGTCTTCCTGGCTTTCTGTGATCCATCCGCTCTTCTTCCAGGTGTAGAGGAATTGTCGTGCGCCCTTGGCCAGTCCTCGCTCTGCCACCAGATTATTAAACCACTCGCGCGTGAAGGTTTCGGGGCATATGGTGAAGAGTGGCTCCTGCAGTCCCAGGTGCTGCTTTGCCTGTCGTGCCACGATTGCCTCAAATTGTCCGCCCCACTCTGTGAGCAGTCCGTCCAGGATGTAACCGGCCATGTAGCGATAGGCGCGACGGCAGATGTTCTGCCAGTTAGCGGGTCGGTTGCGGTCCATGAGGTAGAGCTTGGCGAGAATGGCCGTGAGGCGGAAGGCGCTGACGGAGGCTCTCTTGTAGAAGGTTCCCAGTGCGACGCTGCCGGAGAGCTTCACCTCCTGGCGAATGTCATCACACCATCGTCTGACAGTGCTCACCATCCATTTCATATCCAGGTGTTCCACGGGCAAGAGGCTCTTCTCGTCACGGCTGTAGGTCTGTGCCATCAGCTCTGAGATTGTGGCATCGATGGTGCATTCTTCTTCGGGTGTGAAATCGCGAATCAGGGGTGCGTCGTCGGCCAGGTCTCCCGGGAGTCGGAGGAGGACTTTGCGTGTGAGTCCACCCTGTTCCAACTCGGTGGCGTTCATAAAGTTGTCCACTCCTCCCTGTGTTCCCATCACGATGTGGCTCAGCAGCAGGTCGGGTGTGGCGCTGTAACTGCTGACGTAGTCCTGGTCGAGCGTACTGCCGCAGTCGTAACCCTTGCGGATGGCTGGCCCGAGGTTGGAGAAGTCCTTCTTGTTGTTGTTCACCAGCTCCTGCACTTCTTCGGCATAGAGGAAGAGGATGAGCGGTTCGTCCCAGAGACGTTCCGGCACGTCGGCTCTGATAACCAATTGTGTGAGTGACATTGTTGCTCCAAGTGTAATAATCGGCTTGAGGGGTCGCTTGCGCTGGAAGCACTGTCCCTTGGCGTTGGGCTCGCTCATGGGGTTCTCCTGCCAGTCTTCCTCCTCTCGGCGGAAAATCTTGTCGCGGCGGCGGAGACGTCCAACGAGTCGGCTGACGATGTAATCTATCACGCTTTTGTTGCCGGACTGTGGTGCCAGGACCACGACTTGCAGGACGGTGACGTGCTCGCGCTTGTCATATACATAATTGAATCGCACGCGTGGCATGTACACGCCGTAACAGGTGAGCGCCGCGATGAGAGTCTCCCTGCGGAACTCCTGCGGCATTGCGGCCACGAAGGGTCGCACAGCTGCTGGGAGCTGGCACTTCCAGGGCTGCCGCAGACCCTGGAGGTGGTTGGTGATTGTTGTTTCTTGCATAGTATAAACCTTTTTTTAAAATTTCGTGGTGCAAAGATATGACAATCTCCAGACCTCTCCAAAACTCTGCCGGTTTTGGATAAGGTGTGAAATAATAGAAAAAGGATTTACTATGGTGTTTTACTATGGTTTGGCGGCGCGGCGGGTGATAAAAGGGCGTTCAGAAGTCGTCGTAGTTGTCGTCTTCGTTTTCTTCTTCGTAAGTTTTATCTGTTTCTATCAGCCAACCCAGATCAATCAGTCGGTAACGCACAGCAGTCTTGGAGACGCACATTTGTTTGGAAACGCCTCCCAACACTACGTCCCAGTCACTAGGTCTCAATTCATAATCTCTGATGCCTATATATGAAGCCAACCGCTCGTACTGCTCAGGGGGAAGCTTATTCAAAAATGCATGGTAAATTTTTTCCCTGGGCATGAGCAGATTGACCGCGAAATAATTGGCCTGCCATTCCATTCGCCACAATTTATTATTTCGGTTATTCTCATCCGCTTTCAGCGATATCTTTGTCTCGCCGTATGATGCCACAATAGTGTTCAAAAATTTGTTGTGAATAATGTAGTGCCCCATCTCGTGTGCAAGGGAGAATCTGTGGACATAATCTAAGGTTTGAGACTTGTCTATGAGGGTTGAGATTTTGGTATTCAGGGTGATACGTCTATGCGAGACGTCCAGGCACGCATACTGGTCTAAGGGCAATTCTTGAAAGATTACCTCATGCGTTAGACGCGCCATCTTGTAAACGTCAAGAAATCCTGTTTTCTCGTCAAACACTTCGGGGCGCTTTTTCTCCAGTAGCATAAGAGTTTGATTTGCAATAATCTCAATATCTTCTTTACTTTTATAAGGAACAGTCCACTCAAATCTCTTATCCACACGCACGCCAGCCTCACTCAGTAAGTCTGCAAGCGTCGTCGTCTGTTCGCCGTCAAAGATGATCATTTTCTCGCGCATCTTGCTAGCATACAGCTCCTTGAGCCGGCGTTTTTCCGTCTCGGGGTCGTTGATGGAACGCTTGGCCACAATATCCATCGCCTTCTGGGGGTCCTGACTGGTATCCAGCCTGATTAGGCCTATGCTGTTTTCCTTCGCCAGTTTGACAGTGTTCGCGTAGAAGCCGAACGGGCTCACAGCAATAAGTGTGAAGCGATTCTGGAAAAAACGGCAGTACTCCATATAATACTTGCTCAGCAAGTCATCCGTCACGCGCTTATCAAACCACTCAAAAGCAATCACCGTGGAATAACTATTTTGTCTTACTGCGTCTTCCGAGAGAAAGATTTCGATGGACCACGCAGGTCTGACGTGCCGGCGGGTTCCGTCGCCAAGGAGGTATTCCTTGTGATGGCGCAGGATATTCATGCTGCCCTTGCACAATGTCTCCTGCAGCACCTCGCCCAGATAGTCACAGCCGGACTTCGGGGCACTCACCGCCGCTGCCCGAGCCGCCTCGTCGGCTGCTTGGTCGGCCACATCAAACAGCGCTTCCACGCGCGTACCATAATTCTTTAACCAGGATTTCTCGTTCAGCTGGGCGTAGTTGTCTATCTGTTTGGTCGTGACCTCAGACCCCTTCAGACTGGCGTTGAGCGTTGAGGAACTGCCCAAATCGGGGCACACGCGGCACACCAGCTCCGCAAAGGACTCGCGCGACAACTTCTCCTTGAGAACGCCACGACGCCAGGACACCACGCGCACCACGTCCCACAGCTTGCGCCCACCGCTGCCATACACCTTGCCCCACTCGTCCAACGCAGGCTTCACACGCTCCACGATGGCACGTGCCCAATCGTCAAACAAGGACGGCTGGGCCACACACGCCTGCATCGGCGCTTCAAGGTCGGAATACTTCACCTGCATACGTTTCAAGAGGTCTATGAAGTAAATGATGTATGAAAACTGCCGCAAAGGTAAGAAATATTTTCCGAAAAGTGGCCATAAACCATGGAAAAACTGCAAAAAGGCAACATTTTGGAGGCAAAAAAAGTGCTTTTTACTCCAAAAACGGCCCAAAAACGTAACCGTAACCACTTGGTCTTCTTGGTTCCGGGGCACCGAAAAAGGCCACAGTAATCCCAATTGGAATAAAAATATTGATTATCAATAATATAGCTATAATTATTATACTCAATAATGAACCATTAATGCCTTAAAACAGGCCTTTAATGGTTACGTTTTTCACCCAAAAAAGGTTATTTCTCACCGATTTCTTTCATTTTAAACACACTTTTGCGTCACCAGAACACCCTTTTTAGCTATTTCACCGTCACCACTCACCCATACCCAGAAGACCAAGTGGTTACGGTTACGGTTACACCCCCTCGTCCGCAGCCATTTTCTGAAACGGCAGCAATCCCCGGAAACGGCAGCAGCGACTGGCCTCAAGTACACAGTCGGCTGGCCTCAAGTGCCAAGTCGGCTGGCCGACAATCCAAAGTCGTCCAGACGCGGGACCTCTTTAGGCCATACGACTGAACAATTGCGACGGTTGGGTAAGTGAAATTATGATTGACGATAAGATTTACGAAGATTGACGTCCTAAATAACCTATTGAAAGGATATATTTTAGACGTCAATCTTCGTCAATCTAATCGTCAATCTTTTTACGCCTTAATGCACAATAATCGGGTCGTCTGCGGGCGTGATATACTGGAAGTCGTCGGGGTCGGTAGGCTGATAGAAGATGGTTGTCCCATTCTCGGAAACGACAATCTGCACCTCGGTTTCCCCGTCGGGAGAGAATAAGATGTCGCGGGGGTCTTCTCCGGGGAAGATAACCTTTCCGGCGTACTCGTAGCCCTGGATGAGGAAGCTGTTATTGATGGCCTCAACACTCAAATTGGGGTCGAAACATCTGAGATAAACCCATTTCAGATTCTCGCAGTTCTCGGTGGTAAACACATATTCCTCTGCTGATCTGTGAGCGATGAACCAGCTCCTGTACCAGACATTTTCAGATTCCCAGTATCGCGTTTCGCCGGAGAAACGGTTGGCCCACCAGCGCCTGCTCTGTACGTACTGCTGCACTTCATCCCCATTGCAGCCCCAGTTGATGCAGGGGAAAAAGTCGAGGATGCCTGCATCGCGCTCGGCTTTCCATGGAGCGAATTCCTCGGGTGTGCCGAAGAAAGGTGCCTGCCAGCTGTGCTTGTCCATGTCGATATGGAATACTGCGCGCTGGCCGATGCCGAACTGATGGAAAGCATCATCGATGTATTCTCTGCTGCCGTCTTCCTTATATCCATACACGCTGAATAACACATTATCTCCATGGGTGAAGGTGAGGAACTTATTATGGGAGGTTCCGAGATTAAGGGAGCCGACATTCTCGGAATAACCTTCCCAAGGGATCCAGCGTTCTTCCTCGCCCAGGGACGGATCGAGGCGCAAGCCATGAATGTACCCGGCGTAAGGCCAGCGCAGACGGATCGTGGAGTAGCCCTTGTCCTCGGTGAAGTTATCCACCTGGAAATCAACGATGCTACTGGGAGACACGGGCGTCACGGTGGCCTCTATGGTGCCGCCATCCACGGTGACGGTGGCGATGGCATAGCCGAAAGCCCACATATATCCCACTCCGCCGAAATTCGTGTAAATGTTTACGGTGGAGAGCTGCTCATCGTCGGCCATAATCCAGGCACCTGATTTGTTTCTATCGACAGTCTTTTCCCAGGCCAGGATGGTGTAGGTGCCGTTGGGCAGGCCGCTGGCATCAATGGTCAGGGGATCCATGGTGCTGCCCTCGGCACCGAGTTTGGTGACCAGGTTGCCTGCAGCGTCATAAATCAGCACGCTGTCCACGATGGTCAGACTTCCCCTCTCAAACCAGTATGGCATCTCGTCGGTGATGCCCAGCTGGTCAAAGATGGCGGCGTTGTTGATGGTGATGAGGGCCTTGCCCTCGGTGGGCTTCACGGGGTTGTCCTCGGTGACACAGGAGGCTACAAACAGCGACAGCACCACGCTCAGGACGGCTGCCATCGTCCATTGAAAGAATTTTCTTGTTTTCATAATGAGTTAATTATTTGATAATTGTGGGATCGCAATTACTCTGTGCTGCAGGCTGGAAACGCGGGGCGGATGCGGACAGTTCTGTGTCTGTCTGCTGGCTGCGAACCCTGCGGCGCACATCCACTTCACCGCCTTCTTCATCTTCGTCCTCCACGG
The DNA here is from genome assembly GCA_017619335.1 of Bacteroidaceae bacterium. Taxonomy (GTDB): domain Bacteria; phylum Bacteroidota; class Bacteroidia; order Bacteroidales; family Bacteroidaceae; genus Physcousia. The sequence goes on along the minus strand of JAFZSP010000085.1, from coordinate 86,435 downwards.
GGGTGATATACTGGAAGTCGTCGGGGTCGGTGGGCTGATAGTAAATGAGCACATAGCTATCCGTCATGTATGCCTGCACCTCCGTCACGCCGTCGGCAGAGAAGAAGATGTCACGGGGGGCTTTTTCGGGGAAGGTAACCTTTCCGGCGTACTCATAGCCCTGCTTGATGAGGCTGACACGGACTTGATCCAAGCTCAGATTGGTGTCAAAGCATCTGACATAAGCTATTTGCATATTCTCGCCCTCAGCGGTGGTGTAGAGGTATTCCTCTGCGGTACGATGAGCGATGAACCAGCTCGTGACCCAGTATAGTTCGGAAGAAGTGGGGGTCACTTCCGGATAACGGTTTGCCCAATATTGCTTGCTCTGAACGTACTGCCGCACTTCATCCACATTGCAGCCCCAGTTGAGGCAGGGATAGAAGTCCAGGATACCAGCTTCGCGCTCTATCCACCAGGACCTGCAATCCTCTTTAGTGCCGAAGAACGACGGCTGCCAGGAGAGTTTTTTCATATCCACATAGTACATGACACGCTGGCCTGCAGTGAGCTCGTAAGCATTCTCGCTGAGGAAATCATAGGTGCCGTCTTCTTTTTGTCCCCAAAGTGCGAAGTTCGGGTTCTCGTCCACGGACAGCGTGATGCAAATATGGTGATTCGTTCCCTCCGGAACAAAGGAGCAAATGGTCTCATTCCAGTCGTGTTCGGTCTCCTTGATTCTGCGTTCGGCATCACTGAGGGACGGGTCGAGATAGCAACCTTTCACGTATTTATCATGATTCCCTTCGACCAAGACTCTTTTATAACCCATGCTCTCGTCCAGGTTTTGCATCCAGAAATCAATGACGCTGCCCAGGGGCCGGGGCGACACGGTGGCCTCGATGGTGCCGCCATCCACGGTGACAGTGGCGGAAGCGTAGCCGAGGACACGAGCGGGATTCAGCTGACTATAGATGGAAGTGACATTCACGGTGGAGAGCAGCTCCTCTCCGTCAAGCTTCCAAGCCGAGTCTTCATCTATGACCCCAGTCTGGAAAGCCACGAGGGTGTAGGTGCCGCGAGGCAGGCCGCTGGCTTCGATGGTCAGGGGATCCAAGGTGGTGGTTCCGGCACCGAGCTTGGTGACCAGATGGCCTGTCTCGTCGTAGATGAGAACGGTGTCAACAATGACCCATCCTCTCTCCAACCAGCCTGCCGCTTCTTCGGTGAGGATCAGTTGTTCATAGAGGTCGGCCGTGTTGACGGTGATGAGTGCCTTGCTCTCAGTGGGTTTCGCGGGGTTGTCCTCGGTGACACAGGAGGTTACAAACAGCGACAGCACCACGCTCAGGACGGCTGCCATCGTCCATTGAAAGAATTTTCTTGTTTTCATAACGTATTTTTAGTCTATTGAATGCCTCCTTCATCTTCATCCTCTGCGGGGACGATATACTGGAAGTCATCTGGGTCGGTGGGCTGATAGCTGATAAGTTTTGCGTAACCATAGTCTTGTAAAAACACCTCGCTCTTCCCGTCGGCAGAGAAGAAGGTGTCAATGGGGTCGAAGCCGGGGAAGACGATCTTGCCGGCGTAATCGTAACCTTGCAGGATGAGGCTGTTCTTGACAGCTTCCATGGTCAGATTGGAGTCATAGCATACGATATAGACGTACATCAGGTTCTCGCCGTCCTCGGTGGTAAACCTGTATCCCTCCGTGGTCGAAGAAGCGATGTCCCATTTCTCGCCCCAAAGGTTGTTTGATTCGTCGTATTCCAAGCCAGGCTCTTTTTGCTTCCACCATTGCTTGCTCTGAACGTACTGCCGCACTTCATCCACATTGCAGCCCCAGTTGAGGCAGGGATAGAAGTCCAGGATACCAGCGTCGCGCTCGGCTTTCCATGCTGCAAAGTCATCTAAAGTTCCAAGAAACGACGGCTGCGAGTCGTACCTTTTCCAGTCCATATAGTAAATGTAATTCTCGCCTGCCGTGAGGTGTTTCCAATTACTGCCGAGGAAAGCATAGGAACCGTCCAATCGTCTGCCCCAGAAGATGTATTCCGTGTTTTCACCCACAGACAGCGTGATGCCCTTGTGGAAACGCTCTCCAGGGGCAAAGCAGGCAATGATCTCGTAACCGAATACTTCCGACTTTATCCTGCGTTCGACGTCACTGAGGGACGGGTCGAGGTAGCAACCATTCACATACAGCGGTCTTTCTGTTTCAACAGTAATCTCTTTAAAGCTGATGCTCTCGTCAAAGTTTTCCATCCAGACCTGCAAGACGCTGCACAGGGGACGTGGCGACACGGTGGCCTCGAGGGTCCCGCCATCCACGGTGACTGTGGCAGAGGCATAGCCAAGAGCTTCCTCGCAATTCAGCTGCCTCCTGAGAGCTGTGACATTCACGGAGGAGAGCAGTTCCTCTCCGTCAAGCTTCCAAACCGAAATTCCATCGAAAGTCGCAATCTGGAAAGCCACGAGGGTATAGGTGCCATTGGGCAGGCCGCTGGCGTCGATGGTCAGGGGATTCAGAGTGGTAGTTCCGGCACCGAGCTTGGTGACCAAGTGGCCCGCCTCATCATAGACCAGCACGGTGTCCACAATGACCCATCCTTCTTTCAGAGATTCTGACATTTCTTCGGTGAGACCCAGTTTGTCATAGAGGGCGACCGTGTTGACGGTGATGAGCGCCTTGCCCTCGGTGGGTTTCACGGGGTTGTCCTCTGTGGCACAGGAGGTGACGAACAGCGGCAGCACCACGCTCAGGACGGCTGCCATCGTCCACAAGATGATTCTTCTTGTTTTCATGAGAAAAAATGTTAAATTGTGTACTATTTGGGCGCAAAGTTAACGTTTTTTCATGAAAACTGATGCGATTTTGCCTTAAAAAGTGACAAAAAGCGAGCGAAGTCCCTCATTTTATCCCATTTTCCTCCTTCAGAGGCTCTGCAGTTACTGCAGAATGACGTCCAAAACCACGGGGAGGTGGTCACTGATGCCGCCGTTGTAGGTGGTGCCGCGATAGGTGCGGCGGGGCATCAGCGTGCCAAAGTTGTCTTCCTCCAGAAGCCAGGGAAGCGAGAAGGCGCGGGCTGGCCCTCTTGTCTCGATGGAGGAGGAGACGAGGATGTGGTCCAGCCACTGCCAGAAGGCTCGGAAGCAATAGGTTCCGGGCTGTTGGAGGTCATCGGTCAGGCGGAGGGAAATATCCTTGAAGAGGGGGTCACGGTGGTCGGTGTTGAAGTCCCCCATCACGAGGATGTGGGGCTGGAGGGCAGCCGTTTCCTCCGTTGCTTGATGAGCCCTTTCGCAAATGCTATCCACTGCGTGGGAGAGGGTCTTGGCGGCCAGGAGGCGGTTCTTGTCACCAGACACGCCACCAGTGCGGCTGGGCAGATGGACGACGAAGACGTGAAGGGTGTCCCTTCCCTCTTCTGCGGGCACCAATCCCTTGACATAGAGGATGTCACGTGTGGGTCGGAAGCCGTGCTGGAGACTCGGGACGACGATGCTTTGGGAGGTGAGGAGGTGGAACCGGTCTGGCTGGTAAAGCAGTGCCACATCGATGCCTCGCTGATCGGCGGAGTGCGTCATCACATAATCATAACGCAAAGTACTCAGGGGACTGCGACGCGTGAGCGCAGTGAGGACGCTGTCGTTCTCCACTTCACAGAGTCCGATGATGTCTGGCTGGCCGCCGTCCTCGCTGATGGCAGCGATCACTCTTGCCATCTCGGTCAGCTTGCGCCGCAGACGCCCCGCGTTCCAGTGCCGCTGGCTCTGCGGGAGGAACTCGAAGTCGTCGGTACCCTCATCATGCTGCGTGTCAAAAAGGTTTTCCACGTTCCAGGAGACCACACGCAACGACCGTTGGGGCCGTGCAACAACAGTGCACAACCCCAACAGAATCAGAAAGAACAGCGACTTATACCAGTGCGGTGAGAGCACTCTCGTCGATGGTTTTCAGCTGGTTACTGGTAATGACAGCTGCGGCATGGTCGTTGTCGTCGGTGCGGAAAACGAGGATGCCCTTGCCGCGCAGCAGGAAACTGTACATGTAGGTGATACTGATGCCAGCCTCACTGAAAGTCTTCACGGCGTCGGCAGCACGTCCGGGCTGGTCATCAATCTCGAGGGCAAATACGCCACTGAGGGCCACAGCCACGCCGGCCTTCTTCAGTTCCTCACAAGCACGCATCGGTTCGCTGCAGATGAGACGATAGATACCGTACTCGGCCGTGTCGGCAATGGTGGATGCAATAATCTGAATACCAGCCTGTTTTAGAACGTTCAGCACCGTGATGAGCGTGCCGGAACGGTTCTCGATGAAAATGGAAAGTTGAGGGATAGTCATGTGCGAATGTAGAATGTAGAATGTAAAATGGGATGGGTTAATCACTGATAGACCTTGCGCTTGTCCACCACGCGGACAGCCTTGCCCTCACTGACGGGCAGCGAGCCTTGGGGCACGAGCTTGACGATGGGCGTGAGGAGGATTTCGTCCTTGAGGCGGCGCTTGATTTCCCGCTCCAGGTTCTGGAGCTGCTTGTAGTCGTCGGTGGCTTCGGCCAGCTCCACTTCCACGGTCATATTGTCGTTGTCGGCATCCGTGGTGAGCGTGATGAGGTAGTTGTTGCCCAGTTCGCTGAACTGCATGAGAATCTTCTCAATCTGAATCGGGAAGATATTCACGCCGCGCAGCACCATCATGTCGTCCGAGCGGCCACGCATGCGGTCCAGACGGATGTGGTTGCGGCCACAGGGACAGGTGCGACCCAGCACGCGGGTGAGGTCGCGGGTGCGGTAACGCAGCAGAGGCATGGCTTCGCGACAGAGCGTGGTCAGCACCAGCTCGCCTATCTCTCCGTCCGGCACGGGTTCCAGCGTCTCGGGATTCACGATTTCCACGATGTAGTAGTCCTCCCAGAAGTGCAGACCATTCTGCTCGGGGCACTCAAAGCCCACGCCGGGGCCACACATCTCGCTCATTCCGAAGCTGTTGTAGGCCTTCACACCCAGCATTTCCTCAATGCGCTGGCGCTGTTCCTCGGAGTGAGGCTCGGCACCGATGGCCAACATTTTCAGCTTGGTGTCACGGCGCGGATCCACGCCCTGTTCCTTCATCACTTCGTAGAGACGGGTGATGTAGGAGGGCACAGCATGAATGGCGGTGGTGCCGAAGTCCTTGATGAACTTGATCTGTCGCAGCGAGTTACCAGCGGCAGCAGGAACGGTCAGCATACCCAACTTCTCGGCGCCGTACTGGAAGCCCAGACCGCCAGTGAACATTCCGTAACCGCTGGAATTCTGGAACACGTCGTCGGGGCGCAGACCCACCATCCAGAGGTTGCGTGCCACCTGGTTGGCCCACTCGTCCAAGTCCCGCTGTGTGTGCAGGATAACAGTGGGGTTGCCCGTGGTGCCGCTGCTGGAGTGCAGACGCACGCAGTCACGCAGGGGCACGCAGGCCATTCCGAAAGGATAGCTCTCACGCAGGTCCTGTTTGGTGGTGAAGGGCAATTTTTGCACATCTGCCAACGTCTTGATATCATCAGGCGTGATACCAGCTTCGGCAAATTTCTTGCGGTAGAATTCGTTGTTCATGCAATGACGCACGGTCTTCTGCAGGCGCTCCAGCTGGAGGGCCTCAATCTCTTCGCGCGTCAAAGTCTCAAATTCGGGATTGAAATACTTACCCGCATGGATTTCACTCATAATGAATTGTGAATTATGAATTGTGAATTATGAATTGTGAATGAATTATAACTTGCGTTTATCTATCACGTGTGCACTCTTGCCCTGGCTGCGCTCGATGGTGCCGGGAGCCTTCAGCTGAACCTTGGCGGCAATGCTGAGGACGCTCTTGAGCTTGGCAGCCAGCTTCTTCTCCAACTGATCCACAGCGGCGGGCGTGTCGAAGACACCGGTGAAGAACTCCTGACGGATCTCCACCTGCACCTGTAAGGTATCGAGGTTGTTGACGCGGTCCACGACCAGCATGTAACGCGGTGCGAACTCCGGCATCGAGAGCACCACACTCTCCACCTGTGACGGGAAGACGTTGATTCCGCGGATAATGAGCATATCGTCTGAGCGGCCTTCGATGCGGCTCATTCGAACGGCTGTGCGCCCGCAGTCACACGTGCCTGGCAGCAGAGAACAGAGGTCGCGGGTGCGGTAGCGCAGGACAGGCATACCTTCCTTGGTCAGCGTGGTGAACACCAGTTCGCCCGACTGTCCAGCGGGCAGCGGTTCCAGGGTCACTGGGTTGATGATTTCGGGATAGAAATGGTCCTCACAGATGTGGGAGCCGTGCTGCATCTGACATTCGTAGCTGACGCTGGGACCCATCACTTCCGAGAGACCGTAGATATTGTAGCCCTTCAGGCCCAGACGCTCCTGAATTTCCTGACGCATATTCTCTGTCCAAGGCTCTGCGCCGAAGGCACCCACGCGCAGCTTGATATCCTCCTTACGGATGCCCAACTTGTCCATTGTCTCGGCCAGATAGAGCGCGTAGGAAGGCGTGCAAGCCAAACCCGTGATACCCAAGTCGCGAATGAGCTTCAGGTGCTTCTCGGTGTTGCCCGTGCCGGCGGGAATACAAGAGGCGCCGATGTGTTCCACACCATAGTGTGCGCCCAGTCCGCCTGTGAACAGGCCGTAGCCGTAGGCCACAGAGAAGATGTCGTCGCGCGTCACGCCATAGGCCGTGAGGCAGCGCGCCATGCACTCACTCCAGACACCTATATCTTTGCGCGTGTAACCCACGATGGTGGGATTGCCTGTGGTGCCGCTGGAGGCGTGGATGCGGATAATCTGACTCTGAGGAGCTGCCTGCAGACCGAAAGGATAGTTGTCTCGCAGGTCCTTCTTGGTGGTGAAGGGCAGTTTCTTGATATCCTCGATAGTCTGGATATCATCCGGACGGATATCCAACTCCTGCAACTTATTGCGGTAGAAGGGCACATTGTGATAGACATACTCCACGATCTTGTGGAGGCGTTTTCCCTGGAGCGCGCTCATCTCGTCGCGGCTCATACATTCCTTGTTAGGATTCCAAATCATACTTTTCTTATGGTAATTGTGTACAATTGGCCGCAAAATTACTCAAAATTCTGTAATTGTGCATCATTTCTTTGCAAAATATTTACCAGAAGAGAGCAGAACCGACATTTTTGGCCTCAAAACGTCATTTTCTGAGACGACAGCAGCCGTTTCTGCCCTGAATAGGGACCGAAAAAGTGACGGTTCAGTCCTCCGTCAGCTTGCGGTAACGGATGCGGCGCGGCTCTTCCAGTCCGAGACGTTTCAGCTTGTTGGCCTCATAGTCGGTGTAACTGCCCTCGAAGAAGAAGACGTTGCCGTCACCCTCGAAGGCGAGGATGTGGGTGCAGATGCGGTCCAGGAACCAACGGTCGTGACTGATGACCACAGCACAGCCGGCGAAGCTCTCCAAACCTTCCTCCAAGGCGCGCAACGTATTGACATCTATATCGTTGGTGGGCTCGTCCAGTAGCAGCACATTACCCTCTTCCTTCAGCGCCATCGCCAGGTGCAGGCGGTTGCGCTCACCGCCGCTGAGTACGCCGCATTTCTTCTCTTGGTCGGCACCGGAGAAGTTAAACCTACTAAGGTACGCGCGCGCATTGACATCTCGGCCACCCATTCGCAGCAACTCATTTCCCTGGGAGACAGTCTGATACACGGTCTGGTCGGCATGAATATCTCGGTGACTCTGATCCACGTAGGCCAACTTTACCGTCTCGCCCACCTCAAACGTACCCGCATCGGCCTTCTCCAGTCCCATGATGAGGCGGAAGAGGGTAGTCTTGCCGGCACCGTTGGGGCCTATCACGCCGACAATGCCGTTCGGCGGCAGCATGAAGTTGAGGTCTCGGAAGAGGACTTTGTCACCGTAGGCCTTGGCAACGCCGTGAGCCTCAATAACTTTATTGCCCAAGCGCGGGCCGCTGGGGATATAGATTTCCAGACGCTGTTCCTTCTCGCGCTGGTCCTCGTTCAGCATGCGTTCATAAGAGGAGAGACGGGCCTTGCCCTTGGCCTGACGGGCCTTGGGAGCCATACGCACCCACTCCAGCTCGCGCTGAAGGGTCTTGCGACGCTTGCTTTCGGTCTTCTCCTCCTGCTCCAGCCGCTTGCTCTTCTGCTCTAACCAGCCGCTGTAGTTGCCTTCCCAGGGGATTCCCTCGCCGCGGTCCAGCTCCAGAATCCAACCCGCCACGTCGTCCAGGAAGTAGCGGTCGTGGGTCACAGCAATCACCGTGCCCTCATATTGGTTCAGGTGCTGCTCCAACCAGTCTATGCTCTCTGCATCCAAGTGGTTGGTGGGCTCGTCAAGCAGCAGAACGTCAGGCTTTTGCAGCAGCAGACGGCACAGCGCCACACGACGGCGCTCACCACCGGAGAGCTGTCCGCAGAGCTGGTCCTGCGGCGGGCAGCGCAGGGCGTCCATTGCGCGGGCCAGACGGGTATCAAGGTTCCAGGCGTCCGTGGCATCAATAATGTCCTGCAGCTCTCCCTGACGGGCGAAGAGCTGGTTCATCTTGTCCTCGTCCTCATAAAATTCGGGTAAACCGAATTTCTGGTTAATGTCCTCATATTCAGCCAGTGCATCCACGATGTGTTGAACGCCTTCCTCCACCACCTGACGGACGGTCTTGTCGTCGTCCAACTGAGGTTCCTGGGGCAAGTAACCCACACTGTAACCGGGCGCAAAGACCACATGGCCCTGATAGCTCTGGTCCAGACCTGCAATGATTTTCAGAAGGGTGGATTTACCGGAGCCATTCAGACCGATAATGCCGATTTTGGCGCCATAGAAGAAGCTGAGGTAAATGTTCTTCAGCACTTGTTTCTGAGTCTGTTGGATGGTCTTGCTGACGCCGACCATTGAGAAGATAATTTTCTTGTCGTCTGCCATTGGGATTTGAGGATTGAGAGTTAAAGGATGAATTCACAACGCCGCTCATCTCAGCCAAATCAAATCACCCACCTGCGGGGTGTAGTCTGGCGAGAGGGCGTTCAACTTGTATATGTTCTTGAGACGCACACCGTAACGCTGCGCGATATCATACAGAGACTCACCGGGTTGCACGCTGTGGGGAATGCCTTTGAGGGACTTGTCGCCCTTGGTGCGCTTCTTCTCTAAATAGATGAAATCACCCGCCTGCACACGTGAACCCTTGGGCCGTTCGTTGTACTTCAGCAGCTTGCGCACACTGACACCCGTCTCCTCCGAGATGCGCTCCCACGAGTCGGCAGAGTTGGCAATAATCATGTAGCTCTTGTTCACGCGATAAACAATGTGTTCGGCATAAAAAGTGCTCTCGGAGGCACCGTTTCTGTGGAGGCGACCACCGCGCTGGGAGTCAAACTGGGTGAGGTTATAACGCTCAATCATCCCTATCAGCATCGGCGCATAGTTGGGGTTGGTGGCATAGCCGCACTTCTTCAGCCCGTGGGCCCAACCCTTGTAATCCGTCGGTTTCAGTTGGAAGAGCGGACGGTAACGCTGGTTGTTCTTCAGGAAGCGCGAGTGGTCCTCGAAACTCTCGGCATCGTTCTTGTATTTGCGGAAGCGGTCGTCGGGACGGTCATCAGCCATCACGATGTAAGGACCCGACCACCCGGTGCCCACCTTGATGCCGAAATGATTGTGGGCCTCACGTGCCAGACGGCTCTGCCCTGCCCCACTCTCACACAAACCCTGGGCCAGTGTGATGGAGGCCGGAATCTGGTAACGATGCATCTGATCGATGGCCATATCTTTGTACTTCTCTATGTAACGCCACTGCGCACTCGACTGTGACTGCGAAAACGCGCAAAAAATGGTCGTCAGAGCGATGAAAAAGCATAAAAAGCGAGCTTTCATGAGCAATTTTCCTTAAAAATCTGCACAAAGTTAGCGCTTTTTTCTTAAATACGGAAAAAACTACGTATATTTGTGCCATCAAACTGCAAAAACAAGCATGAAAGAGTTCAATATTTGCACCAAAGTCCAGTTTTTTGCGCCTGAAGAGCTGGCAGAAGAAGACTTCAAGCTGGTGGAAATGGCCAAAGCTATGACTGCCCACAGTTACTCGCCCTACTCCCACTTTGCAGTGGGTGCTGCCCTCCGTCTGGCAGACGGACAGATCTTCCCCGGCAGCAATCAGGAGAACGCCTCCTTCCCTGTGGGACTGTGTGCAGAACGCACCGCCTTCTTCGCCGCTCAGGCCAGTGCCCCCGAGGTGCCACCCGTGGCCATCGCCATCGCCGCCTTCACCGACGGCGCTTTCACAGCCAAGCCGGTGTCGCCCTGCGGCATGTGCAGGCAGGCGCTGTTAGAAGCCGAAACGCGCTATGGCCAGCCCATCCGGGTGCTGCTGTATGGCGCAGAGGGCGTATATGCCATCGACAGCATGAAAGCGCTGCTTCCGTTGGATTTTGACGGTTCCGAACTGGCATGAGGGGGAGAACGAACGTCTTACTCCTGCTGTTGGCGGCTCTCTCACTCTGCTGTGTGCAAGCCGCTGCTGCCAGTCGCAAGAAACCAGACAAACGCAAGCGGAAAGCAGAGGCTGAGGTGATGATTGACGAGAGCCTGCCCGTCCCGGATCCCGTCGTGTTCCCGCTGGAACCGCAAGCGCCGCTGACACCAGACCTCTTAGAGCTGCCGGCAGAAGTGCGCCATCACATGGTCAACCAAACCATCCAAGGCATAGACGTCTCTCATTATCAAGGCAGTATTGACTGGAGAACAGTGGCACGCAGTGGGGAAATATCCTACGTGTATGTGAAAGCCACCGAGGGCTCACAACTCGTGGACAACACCTACCGTGCCAACATTCAGGGGGCTCGCAAGGCGGGACTGAAAGTGGGCTGTTACCACTTCTACCGCCCCAACGTCAGCCCACAGCTGCAGTTCCAGAATATGGTCTCCGTGGTGAGCCTGAAGCATCAGGATCTCATTCCGATCATCGATATAGAAGTCCGCGGACGAGAGCCGCTCCCCAACTTCCAGTCCAAGCTGCGCAACTTCCTGAAAATGGTGGAGAAACATTATGGCGTCAAACCCATTCTCTATACCTCACGCGACTTCTACAACAAGCACCTCTCCGGTCCGTTCACCCACTATAAATACATGATTGCCCGCTATGCAGAAGAAGTGCCTGAATTGCGTGACGACGCCGCCTTCGTGATGTGGCAGTACTCCGCCAGCGGACGTCTCCCGGGCATCAAGGGAAACGTGGATCGCAGCTGTTTCATAGACAATTACAGCCTCAAAGATATACTTCTTCATTAAACCTTAATCATTAAACCTTAAGCTTTAAACTTTAAACTAAACAATGCACATCGCCATCGCAGGAAATATTGGCTCAGGCAAGACCACCCTCACGAATATGCTGGCCCAGCACTATGGCTGGGAGGCACATTTCGAGCCTGTAGATGTCAATCCTTATCTGGAGGACTATTACAAAGATATCGCGCGCTGGTCCTTCAACCTGGAAATCTATTTCCTCAAGCAGCGCTTCAGAGACCTCCTGGAACTGGAGAAGACACAGAAAACCATCATTCAGGACCGCTCCATCTATGAGGGAGTGTACGTCTTCACGGCCAACAACAAAGCCATGGGGAACCTCTCGGACCGCGACTTTGAGACCTACATGGAGCTCTTTGAACAAATGACCGAAATCGTCCGCTATCCTGACCTGATGATCTATTTGCGCGCATCCGTCCCTCATCTGGTGCAGAACATACAGAAACGTGGGCGAGACTATGAGCAATCCATGCCCATCGACTACCTCCGCAATCTCAATGCCCTCTATGAGGATTTCATCTTCAAGAAATACAAAGGCCGCGTCCTCACCATCGAAGTGGATAATATGGATTACCAGCACCGAACAGAGGACTTCGCAACCATCATCGACAAAATTGACGCCACCCTCTTCGGCCTTTTCCCAGAATAACCAACCCTCCATTTTACATTTTACATTTTACATCAACAATGCATATAGCTATCGCAGGAAATATTGGTTCGGGCAAGACCACCCTCACCAAAATGTTGGCTCACCACTACGGTTGGAAGCCCAATTTCGAGTCCGTGGAGTTCAATCCTTATCTGGATGACTTCTACCACGATATGGCTCGATGGTCCTTTAATCTCCAAGTCTATTTCTTAAATAAACGCTTTAAGGATGTCGTGGAAATATCTAAGTCTCAGGAAACTATCATCCAAGACCGCACCATCTTCGAGGATGCCCGCATCTTTGCTCCCAACTTGCATGCACAAGGTTACATGAGTGACCGCGACTTCGAGAATTACAGCGACCTCTTCGACTTGATGATGTCGCTGGTGAAACTCCCCGACCTGATGATTTACATCCGTTCAACCATCCCCAACCTCATCAACCAGATCCAGAAACGAGGCCGAGAGTATGAGCAAAGCATCCGCATCGACTACCTCCAGGGACTCGGCGCCCGCTATGAAGAATGGATTGCCGGATACAAGGGAAACCTAATCATCGTGGATGGTGACAACTGCAAGTTTGAGAGCAACCCGCAGGATTTCTCCACCATCACAGACATGATAGACGCCAAACTCTATGGCCTCTTCCCCATGGAAGCAGCCCAGTAACCCACGTTAAGATGAAGAAACAGCTTCTCATACTATTCCTCACAGCCTGCATCTCTGTCACCATGGCCCAAGCCGCAGGACTGCCTGTCTTGCGTGTCAAGTTTGACGGCGAAATCGTGAGAGATATGTCATACGTCAACGGCAAGATGCAGCTGACGGATACTGATGGAAAGGTCATTGAAATGCCGGCGAAGTTCAGGACGCGAGGAGCCACAGCACAGGAATACCTGATGAAACCCTCGCTGAATATGAAACTGCGAACCGCAGACTACAGCGAGGAACAGGACTCTGCGCTCTTAGGAATGCGTTCCTGCTCCAGCTGGATTCTGGACGCGATGGCCATTGACCGCATCTGCATGAGGAACCGAGTGGCATTTGACATCTGGAACGAGTACGCCCGACTGCCCTACGAAACCGACTTCAATGGCCGCAACGGCACAGAAGGACGTTTCATTGAGCTGTATATCAACGACCAATATTATGGCATCTACTGCCTCAGCGACCGCATCAACCGCAAACTGCTGAACCTGAAGAAAGTCAAGGAACAGGAAGACGGAACGATGCTGATCCGTGGCGTCCTCTACAAGAGCGGCACCATGAATATGCTGAACCAGAACGAACCAGCCTACTCCGACGACTCTGTCACCTGCGTGGTGGAATGGCATGATGCATGGGAACTGAAATACCCCGAAGAATACGCCGGCAGAGTGGCTTGGCAGCCCCTGCAGGATGCCATCCTCCAAGGCACCTCCACCGAATATGTCAAGAAGTATTTCTATTTAGAGAACCTGGCAGACTATCAGCTGCACGTGATGGCATTGGGCATTGCAGACAACTGGGGAAAAAAGAACCGCTTCTTCTCCATACGGAACATCAATAAAGACATCAATGATTCCGACCCCACAGAGTCCGACCGCAGACGCATCGTCGTCACGCCCTGGGACTTGGACACAAGCCTCGGAGGAGCCTACAACGGAGAATACTACGGCGGCAACTACACCGACTGGCCAGTGCGCGATATTCCCAAGAACTCGCCCTATCCATTCTCCTCCTTGCACGATGATGCAGAGTATGGATCTGTCTTAAAAGAGCGTTGGTTAAAAACCAGAACACGAGCCTTTTCTCCGAAAAACGTTAAAGCAAAGCTCGAAGCCTATCGAGACCTCTTCATCAACAGTGGCGCCTGGCAACGGATGGTCGATTATTTTGAGACACAGAAGGAACGCCCCTGTTATGTCAAAGACCTCACCAAGGAAATCCAATCCATTATGGTGTGGTATGAAGCACGCTTCCAAGAGATGGATGCGTTCTTCGGCGTCACCGATGGCATCACAGCCCCTTCCACTCCATCCGACTCGCCGTCTGCCACCACCTTTGACCTACTGGGACGGCCTTCAAGTCCCGGACAATTCACCATAAGGGTGCAAAACAGTAAAAAATTATTAATCAAATAATGTTCAAGAATCTATGAAAAGGTTTTCTACTTTATTCATTATTTTGGCCATCACGCAGATGGTGTCTGCTATTCCGGCCAAGCGTGTGACACAAATCGTTCGTCAAAGCGATGGTACGGAATTAGCCGTGCAGCTGCGTGGCGACGAGACCTTCCACTATTATGTAACCACCGACGGTAAACCCGTGCGCCAGAATGAACAAGGCGACTGGGTGGCCGACACCCGTGATGTGCAAGCACTGCATCAAGCAGCCCTTGCCCGCAGAAATCACAGCAGATTACAGCTTCGTGATCGTGTCCAGAAGGCTATGCGAGCCGTTCGGGCTCCCTATCGCCTTGGTGAAGTGACCACCAAGCGCGGTCTGCTCATCCTTGTGGATTTCAAGGATAAGAAAATGGTATATGGCGAACAGTCTAACGCCATTTTCAATCAGGAGCTCAATGCTATTGGCGACCCCTACGACGACAACTACGGCAGCATTCGTGAGTACTTCCGCGACCAAAGCTACGGACAGTTTGATGTGGTATTCGATGTAATGGGACCAGTCACCCTCTCCCAGAAAATGGAATACTACGGCAAGGATAATGGTGGCGAAGGTTTTGATAGCCACCCGGGAGAGATGGTGGTTGAGGCTTGCTTGCAGGTAGATGATCAAGTGAACTTTGCCGACTACGACTGGGACGGCGACGGTGTAGTGGAAAACGTTTACATCGTTTACGCGGGCTACAGCCAGGCCAGCGGTGCTTCCTCCACTACCATCTGGCCCCATCAGTGGACTCTCAGCGATCCGGACAACTACGGCGAAGCCTTGACGCTGGACGGAGTGACAATAGACACATACGCTTGCGGCTCAGAGCTTTACGGTACATCGGGAAAGAAGATTGACGGTGTGGGAACCATGTGTCATGAGTACAGCCATTGCCTCGGACTGCCAGACTTATACGACACGAATTACAGAGCTACAGGTATGTCTGTCTGGAGTCTCTTGGACGCTGGATGTTATAACGGAGACGGCTTCTGTCCTGCTGGTTACACAGCCTACGAACGTTATTTCTGCGGTTGGCTCACCCCTGTGGAACTCAATGCAGAAACCATCGTCGAAGGAATGAAGAATATTGAGGAAAATGCCGAAGCATACATTATTTATAATGATAATTCCAAAGATGAATATTATCTGCTGGCCAATCACCAGCTTGTGGGTTGGGACTCAGAGGCATACGGGCACGGCTTGATGGTGCTGCACGTGGATTATGATCAACAAGCATGGAATGAGAATACTGTCAATAACGATGCATCCCACCAACGAATGACCCTTATTCCTGCCGACGGCAAGTTCATAGAGGGCATAAAAGAGTTTTCTGGCGACCTATGGCCTGGAACAAAGTACAATACGGCCCTCACCGACGAGACTACGCCCGCTTCTACACTCTACCGTGCCAATACCGACGGAGAAAAACTGATGCACAAGCCCATCACAAGAATTACTGAAGAAGAAGGACTGATCAGCTTTGCGTTCATGAAACCCATTGTTCACGCTCCTGTACTCTCCAGTACTTTCACGAACATAAATTCCTCCAGTTTCACTGCCACTTGGTCGAAGGTGGATGCTGCCGCCAGCTACAACATCTTCCTCACCGAGCAAGAGAGCGCAGCTGATGATATCATTGAAGCCATGAACCTCTATGAGGACTTCGATTATTTCTTCGTCGAAGACGACGATGCGACCACCGACGGTTCCATAGATATCAGCGGCTCATTGGACGATTACACGTATGAACCCGGCTGGACAGGATCGAAGATTTATGAAGGCCTGTATGGTGCCAAACTCGGAACCTCCAAGGCTGCAGGCGTCATCACAACCCCCATTATTGAGGGCAAGACAGGGAGCTTGACTCTCTTCCTCGAGTCCTACGACTGGTTCAACTACAACACCTATCTTACCAGAGGATCTTATACCACTGATGGCACAACGCTCATTGTCAGCCTCCTTGATGCAGAGGACAAGGAATTGCAGCAGATAGAGGTGAAACCCAGTGATTTATCCATAGAAGAATATGAAACACGCGTGTTATGCTTCACCAACGTTCCCGCCAAATACAAGGTTAGCGTGGCCACAAATGGAGCCAAGAAACGTGCGTACATTGACTATCTCATCACCTTCGATGGCACCTTTAGCGAGGATGAAATCAATGCTCTCTTTGAGGAGGAAGATTTAGATTACGAAGTGAAAGGAAAAGCAGTATCTATGGCTCAATTCCCTGCTCGCCATCATCGGATGAAATCGACAACTCGTCACATGGTCCGCAAGAATGCAGTTGCCATGATTTCCGAAGTTACAGAGACCACCTATACCTTCAAGGATCTCACTCCAGGAGCCACCTACTTCGTTCAAGTACAAGCTGTTGATGCAGAAGGCAACACTTCTGCTTTGAGCAACGCCGAAAGCATCACACTGCCCGAAAGCATCCCCGTAGCTGTCAAAGATGTGAAACTCGCTTCAACATCACGCCAGTCAACCCTTGACCTTATGGGACGCAACGTGACCACTCCCCTTCGTCGTGGATTCTATATTGTCAACGGTAAGAAAGTGATTATTAAATAATCATTTGCCCGCACGCAGCCAGTGTGTTCCCTGCTCCAACTGCACTTGACCGTTGGGCAGGAACACAGTGGCTGTACTGCCCACAGGCACACGCACTTCTACGCTCTGCAATTGCCCTTCGTGGCTAATGACACGTGAGGAAAGCAGTCCCTGGGGCGTGTGCTGTGAATAATACACCGTATCCACTCCCACAGCAGGAACGGGTCGCACCTCAAAATGGCGGTAACCAGCACCCTGCTCCGTCACATTCACCCCAGCCAGCCGCCGAGAAAACCACGTCAGACCACCTCCGAACATAGGATGATTGTGGGAATTTTGGCCGTCCCATTGCTCCCAGGTGACAGTGGCTCCCTGGGCTATCCAGTGCCCATAGCTGGGATAATCGGTTTTCAGGATGGCAGTGGTGGCCACATCGTGTAAACCACAGTCCGTGAGTGTTTCAAAGAAGAACTTAGTGGTGACAAAGCCTGTGTTGATGTGACCGCCGTGTTCTTCCATGATTTCTCTACGCAAGGTCTGAATGACAGCTGCCCGCCGCTCTTCGGGAACACCCATGTAGAGGGCCAGAATATTGGGGCCGAAGTCGCCGTAGGTGGCATTTGCGGCATCATAGAACTGGCGATGGAAGGCCTCCCAAGTGCGCTGCGCCACAGCGGAGTATTCCTTATAACCAGTTTCATCTCCAAGCACTTTCGCTGCCTTGGCAGTATTCAAGGCGCATAGCCAGAGATAGAACGTGTGCACCTTCTCATCAGCGGGCATTCCGTATGGCGGCACCCAGTCGCCCAAGTTGTACCAGTAGCCCACTTCGTCTGTGTCTTGCCGGCGTTTCTGCTGATGCATGATGCCCTTGGGCGTCAACCACGTGAGCATGTGCCGCACTTGGTCACGCATGGGTTGGTAACACTGCCTGAGCTGCTGCAAGTCACCATACTGCAAATAATATTCCCACGGAATGACATTCATCGCAGCTCCCCAAGCCACGCCGCCGCCACAGGTGGGCTGCCAAGGGGCACCATTGGGGACGTAGCCGCTCTCTGGATTCTGTGCGTCACGCATGTCACGCAGCCATTTCTGATAGAAGGCAGCGGCATCAAAGTTCAACATCACCATGGCGGCAGCAATCTGTCCGTCACCCGTATAAGGCAGACGCTCACGATGGGGGCAGTCGCTGGCGATGCAACCATGCATATTGTCCATTTGTGAGCGCTGCCAGATGGCGTTGATGCGATTCAGCAGCGGATGGCTACAGTGAAAGTCGGCAGACAGGGGAACGTCGGTATTCACGGCCTCGGCTTGAATCTGTTTGGCCGTCAAGACGTTGAGTCCGCGCACAAAAACTTTCGAGAACACATACCACGTGAAGCGGGGCGCATAACTCTCACCCGTGGGCGTGCCTTTACAATAGTATTCTTGTATGCCCAAGGGTGACTCGCAGAAGTATTTCACTTCCACCTTCTGTCCGGCCTCGCCCTGAAAATCCTTCAGACGAACCCAGCCGGCAATCTCCTTCTCAAAGGTGACCACGAAGCCGCTGTCCGTTGGCTCCACACGCTGTGGTTGGAGCACCTCTGTGATGCGATCGGTGGGTGAGGTGTGGGCTGTCAGTTGGCCCACAGGTGCCTCTGCAAGTTGCACAGGCTTCCAGCCTTGCTCATCGCAATCGGCTTCGGCCCACTGTGGTGTTTCCAGGCGAGCATCATAGACTTCGCCGTCATAAACACCTGTCAATGTGATGGCTGAGGGTCGTGTGAGCCACGTCTCATCTGTGCAGATGCGCTCCTGCGTGCCATCATCGTAGGTCACTTCCAACTGACAAAGCAGACAGGGCTCGCCAAAGGCGCCCACGTGGTAGCTGGTGGAGCGGTAGAAGCCGTCTCCAAGTATTGCACCCAGCACATTCTGCCCGTTTTTCAGCAAAGAAGTAACATCGTAGGAGAGATAAAGAACACGATAGGCCGTGAATTGGGGATCCAGCGAGATGCCTCCCTTGTCCAAGCCGTCGCGAGTGGTGTAGTTGGTGAAGTTGGGAACCAGGTAGTCCTCCCCCACCCGATGGCCATTCACATAGAGTTCAAAGTAGCCGCCAGCAGTGACATAAGCTTTGGCTTTCACCACCTTGCGCGACAGAGAAAAGGCCTTACGGAAGAGCGGGGCGCCAGCTGCCTGACGGGCGGTAATCCATCGCGCGTGCCAGTCGGAGGAGTTCAGAAGTCCCATCCCCCAGTGCCCGACGTCACTCCATTTGGAACGCTTGCCCTGAACGTTCCACGTCTGCACTTTCCAGTAACAGTCCTGCCCAGAGACGAGCGCGCGACCGCCGTAGGGCACCAGGACGCTGACATCGGAGGGCACCCGACCGCTATCCCAGAGATCATAGTCACCCTTCTTCAGTCGCTCTGCCGAAGAAGCCACCACGATGCGATAAGCCGTCTGACGCTCGCCTATAACCCGCTCATTCTTTGGTTCATTCACCCAAGAAAGCCTTGGCTGTGCCACATCCACCGTTGTGGGGTTCACCATGTGTTCCACTCGCAAAGAGCAGACCTGCAACTGTGCCCTCCCCACTAAAGGAAGAGCCAACAGCAAGAGAAAAACAATTCTTCTCATTCCTCTCAACACTAAACTCTGAACACTAAGCTCTCCAACTCACTGCACCAAGCACAAATCCAGTGCAAGGGCAATGGCTTCCTTGTCCAAGTGCTGACCTATGAAAACCAGTTTCTGCATGCGGTCTCCATAGTGTTCGTCCCAATCACGTTCCAGATCGGGGTGCTGTGCACGGAACGCTGCCAACTCGTCGGCTGGCATCGTTGCATACCAGGCGCCGGCATTGCGCAGCGAGACCTGACGCCCAGCCTGTTCAAAGACGTAACACGTGTCCGGCTCGCCATAGAACCAACAAATACCCTTGGCACGAATCACGCTTTTCGGCCAGTGACGCGCCACAAACTCATCAAACAGCCCCATATTCAGCGGCTTACGACGATAATAGACGAAGGTTCCGATACCATATTCCTCGGCCTCTCCTTCATCGTCGTGGTGGTGATGGTGGTGATGATGATGCTCGTGGTTGTCATCTTCGTGATGATGATGCTCGTGCTCGTGGTCGTCATCATCGTGATCGTCATCATCATCATCTTCCTCTTCCCCGTGATGATGTTCGATTTCGTCAATCCACGCTGCCGAAGTGGCTACCTTGTCAAAGTCAAAGGAATGGGTGTTCAGGAGTTTCTCAAAGGGCACATCACAATAGTCGCACTCTATGATTTCTGCCTTCGGCTGGATGGCACGGATGATTCCCCGGATGCGTCCCAACTCGTCCTTTGTTACCTCAGAAGCCTTGTTCAGGAGAATGAGGTTACAGAACTCTATCTGTTGAATGACAAGGTTTTCTATATCATCCTCGTCCAGATTCGGACGCAACAAGTCGTGACCGCTGCCGAACTCGTCACGCATCCTCAGTGCGTCCACCACAGTGGCGATGCAATCCACCACCGGCACGCCGTCACGCACAAATTCCAGCCCCATCGTGGGGATGGAACAGATGGTCTGGGCAATGGGAGCAGGTTCACAGATGCCACTGGCCTCGATGACGATGTAGTCAAAGCGTTGCTGGCGAGTGATGTCGCGCAACTGCTCCACCAGATCCATTTTCAGCGTGCAACAGATGCAGCCATTCTGCAGTGCCACCAGACTGTCGTCCTTCTGGGCCACCACGCCCCCCTTCTCTATCAGGTCGGCATCAATGTTTACCTCACCTATATCATTCACTATCACGGCGAATTTGATACCGCGGCGGTTGTTCAGGATGCGATTGAGGAGGGTTGTCTTTCCGCTGCCTAAGTAACCCGTAAGCAGCAACACGGGTATAGCTTTTGTTGATACCATTTTATTTGAGATTTACATAATTCGCTGCAAAATTACACAAAATCTGCCGATTTATGCCCTCTCTGGCCAAAAACTTTCTACTCTCAACCCTAAACTCTAAACTTTTTTGTATCTTTGCGCGCAAAATAACCCCAAACACAAACGTTATGCAACAACAACGAATCGTCTTCATCGACTACATCCGCGTTATCGCCTGCTTTCTGGTAATGCTTGTCCACGCCAGCGAAAATTTCTATGGCGCCGATGCTTCCGGCCTGGCAGGAAACATGTCTATGCTGCTCAACGAGTCCAACCGCTTCTGGGTGGCGTTCTACGACGGTGGTGTCGCGCGCACGTGCGTACCTTTATTTATGGTGGTCTCTGCCTTCCTGCTGGCTCCACTGCCCGATGGCACTTCCATGACCGACTTCTACCTTCATCGTGCCCGCCGCATCATCCCACCAGTGCTGCTCTTCATGATTATCTATGCCTTCCTGCCCATGGCTTGGGGCGCCATCACGTGGGAACAGGCTCAGCAGGATCTACTGACCATCCCGTTCAACTTCACATCGATGACAGGTCACCTCTGGTTCATCTATCCGTTGCTGAGCCTCTACATCATCATCCCTGTCATCTCCCCCTGGCTGCGTCAGGCCTCGGCCCGTGACGAGCGCATCTTCCTCGGTTTCTGGGTCTTCTCCACCTTCGCGCACTATCTGCATCTCTTTGTCTCACAAGAGCTTTGGGGCGAGTGCTTCTGGAACCGATACGGCATGTTTTGGTACGTCTCCGGCTTCCTGGGTTACTTGGTGATGGCGCATTACATCCGTATCCACCTGCAGTGGTCTCGCTCCAAGAAACTGCGTATCGGAACCCTCTGCTTTCTCGCCGGCGCTGCCTTCACCGCCTGGGGGTTCTGGATGAGAGGTATTCCCGGACAGGCCATCGAGACGCCCCTGCTGGAGTGGACCTGGGAGTTCTGCACACCCAATGTGGCCCTCGCCACCTTTGGTGCCTTCCTCCTCTTCAGCTGCATCCAGCAGAAAAAAGCACCGAGCCTCATCACCGGTGTGAGCAAACTCACCTTCGGTATATATCTGATGCACATGCTGTTCCTGGCACCCATCGCCAACGCCATCATCGCCGGTGACGCCGCCAACCCACTCCTGCCCGTCTGGCTCGCCATCCCCGTCATCGCCATCCTCTCCTACCTCTGCTGCACACTCACCACCAAACTCATCTCCCTCATTCCCGGTCACAAATGGCTCATTGGATAATTGGTCTCTTGCTCTGCTGCGGACTGACATCATCTGCGCAGGCACAGATGGAGCCGGCTCAGCCGGAGAAAGCGAAAAGGTATGTGGTGGCCTACGTGGCCTCCTGGACCATGCAGGAGCTGCCCGACCCGCACCTGATGACACACATCAACTATGCGTTTGGCAAGGTCAGCGACACGTTCGATGCCGTCGGCGTGCAAAATCCCGAGACGCTGCGTAAAGTGATGACACTGAAGTCCCAGAACCCGCGTCTGAAAGTGGTACTTTCCATAGGCGGCTGGACAGCCGGCAACTTCAGTGAAATGGCCGCCGACAGCAAGCATCGCAAGGCCTTTGCCAAGGATTGCCGGCGCGTAGTGGATGAATTCGGGTTAGACGGCATCGACATCGATTGGGAATACCCCACTTCCAACGAGGCCGGTATTTCCTGTTCGCCCGACGACACAGACAACTTTACGCTTCTCATGCGTGACTTGAGACAGGCTCTCGGAGCTGACAAGCTACTCACCATTGCCACCATTGCCGATGCCAAATTCATTAACTTCCGTGAATGCATTGACTACCTCGACTTCGTGAATATCATGGCCTACGACGTAGCCAACCCGCCGCTGCACCACACTACGCTCCACCGGTCACCACTCTCGGGACGCATCACGGTGGAAGAAGCCGTGGAAGCTCACCTCAGCGCTGGAATACCCAAGGAAAAACTGCTCCTTGGGATGCCACTCTACGGACGGGGCAGTCATCCAGACAAGATCCTGCATCGATTCGTGAAGACGGGAGAAACGCAGGGCAAATACACCCGTCAATGGGACGACGTGGGCAAGGTGCCCTATCTTGTCGATGAGAGCGGGCAACTCGTCTGGGCCTATGACAACGCCGTCTCGTTAGCCTACAAGTGTCAATATATCATTCAGAAAGGGTTGCGCGGCGGCATGTATTGGGAATGTACGGCAGACGGTCCTCTTCAAGAGGGTATGCGTACCATCTGGCAATGGTTAGGAACGCCGCAATAAATTTACATTCAGCACTATGGATAACAAGGAAATAACGCGTATTCTCTTTGTCTGCCACGGCAACATCTGCCGCAGTCCCATGGCAGAGTTCGTGATGAAAGACCTGGTGCAGCAAGCGCACCGCGAGGCCTACTTCTACATAGAATCTGCCGCCACCTCCACAGAGGAGTTGGGCAACAGCGTTTATCCTCCAGCCCGACGCGAGCTGGCAGCACACGGCATCAGCTGTGCTGGCAAGACTGCCCGCCAACTCCGACGCGCTGACTACGAACGCTTTGACCTTCTCATCGGGATGGACGAATGGAACATCCGAAATATGCGGGCCATCTGCGGAGGCGACCCCGATCATAAAATTCACAAACTCATGGATTTCACCAGCCGTCCCGGCGATGTGGCAGACCCATGGTACACCGGCAACTTCAAAGCCACCTGGCGTGACGTCCTCGAAGGCTGTCAGGCACTGCTGAAAAAATGCTCCTAACCCCTTTCCTTTTTCACTTTTCATTTTTCACTTTTCATTTTCCATTTTTCACTTTTCATTTTCCATTTTTCACTTTTCATTTTTCACTTTTCATTTTCCATGCTCCCCTCCGACCCCATCATCCTCGTCTCCACCATCAATATGATGCTCCGCGACGGACAATATGAAGACCTCGAAGACCTCTGTGCCTGCCACGACTGTGACCCCGAGGAACTCAAAGCCACCCTCAACGCCCACGGTTTCACCTTCGACGGGCACCAATTCAAATAACATGACAGAAATAACTTCGTTGAATGACCCTCGTGTGCAGGTGTTTGCCTCACTCACAGAAGCACAGCTGCGGAACCGTCTGGAGCCGGAGAAGGGCGTGTTCATCTGTGAGAGCCCGAAGGTGATTCGGGTGGCCTTGGATGCTGGTTATGAGCCGCTTGCCCTCTTATGTGAACAGCGTCACATCACTGGTGATGCCGCCGACATCATCCAGCGCGCCACTACCCTTCACTCCTCCAACGGTTCAGTGGCAGACGGTTTGTCCGTCTGCGATGATTTCCCCGTCTTCACCGGCTCCCGTGAACTGCTGGCCCAGCTGACGGGTTACACCCTCACCCGCGGCGTTCTCTGTGCCATGCGCCGTCCAGCGCCCAGAGCGGTGGAAGACATCTGCCGTGACGCCCGCCGCGTGGCCGTGATCGAAGCCGTGACAGACACCACCAACATCGGAGCCATCTTCCGCTCCGCAGCCGCCTTGGGAATCGATGCCGTGCTGCTGACAACCAACTCTTGTGACCCGCTGAACCGCAGGGCTGTCCGCGTCTCCATGGGAAGCGTCTTCCTGGTGCCTTGGACGTGGGTGGAAACGGCTGATTACCAACATGTCCTGCGCCGCCTCGGCTTCCGAACTGCCGCAATGGCACTGACCGACAACTCCATATCCATCGACGACCCGGTCCTCACGCGAGAGCCCCGACTGGCGATTATTCTTGGCACCGAAGGCGATGGACTCCCGCACGCCAGTATCAGCGCAGCCGACTACGTCGTTCGAATCCCTATGGCCCACGGCGTGGATTCTCTCAACGTGGCAGCCGCCTCCGCCGTTGCCTTCTGGCAACTGAGAAGTCAACAAGAAAAGCCCACAGAAAAACAAATAAGCACCCTTGAAAAACAATAGATTACAATGAATGAAGCAGTGAAAAACAATAACATCCCCGCAGGCGGAGAGACCATCTGTCACTTGGAGAGCGATTACAATAACGGCGCCCACGAAGCGGTGCTCCGTCATCTCATCGCGACCAACGACGAACGTACGCAGAGTTACGGCGACGACCGTTTCAGTGAACACGCCCGCGAGCTCATCCGCGAAGCATGTGAAGCACCCGAGGCACAAATCTGGTTCTTGGCAGGCGGCACACAAACCAACGCCACCATTATCGACTGCGCACTTCAACCATTTGAAGGTGTGTTGTGCCCCGACACGGCTCATATCAACGTCCATGAAGCAGGTGCTGTCGAGTTCACTGGACACAAAGTCATCGCCCTGCCATCCCATGAAGGGAAGCTGAATGTCAACGACTTGCAAGCATGGCTCCAAGCCTATTTCGCCGATGAGACCGCAGAACACATGGTACGTCCGGGAATGATTTATATCACCTTTCCCACAGAACTCGGAACGCTCTACACTGCCGATGAACTGACGGCACTGCATGAGGTCTGTCAGCAATACGGCCTGCTGCTCTATGTGGATGGTGCCCGACTGGCCTACGGCTTGGCTGCCAGCACAGACGTGACCCTGCCACTGCTGTCACGACTGGCAGACATCTTTTATATTGGCGGCACGAAATGCGGTGCGCTCTGCGGAGAAGCCGTAGTCTTTCCCCGAGGCGATGCCCCGTCCCACATGCTCAGCCGCATCAAACGTCACGGCGCACTGCTGGCCAAGAGCCGAGTGGTGGGCGTGCAATTCGAAGCCCTCTTCCAACCCGTGGGCGTCACCTCCCTCTATCACACCATCGGCAGTCAGGCGGTCTCCTTAGCCATGCGTCTGCGCCGGTTATTTGTGGAACTATTAGGTTGTCAGCCCTTTATCGACTCTCCCACCAACCAGCAGTTCTATATCATCCCCAATGAAGACCTGGAGCGCCTGCGTCGTCACTTCGGCTTTGAGGTGTGGTGTCCCGTGGATGCATCACACACCGCCTGCCGCTTCGTAACCAGCTGGGCCACAACAGAAAACGAAATAGCATACCAAGAACAGAAACTGACAACCGTCTGAAAGACAGATTGCCAGCCTCTGTTCTCTTTCCAACAACAGATGGAGGTCGGGGCGACCCGACTCGAACGGGCGACCGCCTGGTCCCAAACCAGGAACGCTACCAACTGCGCTACACCCCGGGAGATTGCTCGGTGAAAGAGGGTTGTCGCTGGAAATCGGGTGCAAAGGTAATGCTTTCTGCTGATATGACCAAATTTTTCACGGAAAACGTTTGCAAGAAGGTAAAAAAAGAGGCTGCAAGTCAAGTGTTGCAGCCTCTTTTAAGTGTTTTACTTCATGTCTTCCTCGGATTTCATGTCGATTTCTTCACCGTTGGGAGTGTAGAACTCGTATTGGAGGAAGGCAAGGCGCTGGTTGGGTATGATACGTACGCCGAGACCGTATTTCATTTGCCACCTCAGCTTCAGTGAGATGAGGCCTTGGTTGATGTAGGCAGCCACGTAGGGATGCACATAAAGGACGAATGAGCGAATCTTCAATTGGTTGACAAGCTGGTCAATTTTCTGCTCCAGCACATCGGTGAAGAGGAAGCTGGACTTGATGGTTCCTTTTCCCATGCAGGTGGGACAGGTCTCGTCCACATGCACTTCCATCACAGGCCGCACGCGCTGGCGGGTGATTTGCATGAGACCGAACTTGCTCAGTGGTAGGATGTTGTGGCGAGCGCGATCACGTTTCATGTTCTCACACATGCGTTCATAGAGCTTCTGGCGGTCTTCTGCGAGAGCCATATCTATGAAATCCACAACGATGATTCCTCCCATATCGCGGAGTCGCAGCTGACGGGCGAGTTCATCGGCAGCTCCGAGATTGACTTCCAGTGCATTGGCCTCTTGTCCGTCTGGATTTTTAGCGCGGTTTCCGCTATTGACGTCAACGACGTGCAATGCCTCTGTGTGTTCGATGATGAGGTAGGCACCGTGCTTGTAACTGACGGTCTTGCCGAAGGATGTCTTGATTTGACGGGTGACGTCGAAATTGTCAAAGATGGGCAATTTACCCTTGTACAATTTGACAATTTCCTGCATCTCCGGTGCGATGAGCTTGACGTAATCCTTTACTTCGTCGTATATGCGCGGGTCGTTGATGTAGATGTTCTCGTAGGTGGGATTGAAGAGGTCACGCAGGAGGGCCACCGTTCGGCTGGTCTCTTCGTAACAGAGGGTTGGCAGGTCGCTGGCAGCATGTGCCTTGCGTATGGCTTCGTCCCATCGTTTGAGGAGAATCATGAGTTCCTGGTCCAGTTCGCGAACGCTCTTGCCCTCGGCCACCGTGCGCACGATGACGCCGAAGTTCTTGGGTTTGATGCTCTGTATGAGCTGTTTAAGGCGTGCTCGCTCTGCGCTGGACTTGATTTTGGAAGACACGCTGACCTTGTCTGTGAAAGGCACGAGCACGAGGAAACGTCCTGGGAAAGTGATTTCACAGGTGAGGCGCGGTCCCTTGGTGGAGATGGGCTCTTTTACAATCTGTACGAGGAGTTCCTGTCCGAGCTGGAGGGTGTTTTGTACGCTGCCGTCCTTGGGCAGTTCGGGTTGGATGGATGCCTTCTCCATGGAGAAGACATGTTTCTTGTCACTTCCTACTTGTTTGAGGTACTTGGCAAATGAATTGAACTGCGGTCCCAGATCCAGATAATGAAGAAAGGCGTCACGCTCATGACCCACATTGACGAAGCATGCGTTCAAGCCCGGCATGAGCTTTCGCACTTTGGCATAATAGATGTTGCCCACATTGAAACTTGCCGACTGTTCTTCTTCCTGATACTCGACAAGTCTCTTGTCCTCTGTCAGGGCGATGGCAATTTTCTTGGGCTGTACATCTACAATTACTTCACAGGTCATAGATGAACGTTAGGTGTTACGTGTGTTTGAATCGGATGATGGGG
The DNA here is from genome assembly GCA_017619335.1 of Bacteroidaceae bacterium. Taxonomy (GTDB): domain Bacteria; phylum Bacteroidota; class Bacteroidia; order Bacteroidales; family Bacteroidaceae; genus Physcousia. Next base: position 58,959 of record JAFZSP010000085.1, on the reverse strand, counting down.
GTAGTTCGTTTCTTTTTTAAAACAAGGAACAAACAAAGTCCCTGATAGATAGGTGGACTGCTTGTTTGTTCCTCGTTGTGACTCACTAAGCCAGAAAGGCAGAGAGAGTCAGACAGAGCAAGAAAAAAGGTTTACTTGCTCTTATGTCTGTTCTTTCTCAGTCTCTTCTTACGCTTGTGAGTTGACATCTTGTGTCTTTTTTTCTTTTTTCCGCTGGGCATAATTACTTCGGATTATGGGTTAATAAAATGCGGTTCACTGAAAAGATTATTCTCCCTTAACGGCGGTGAAGAAGCACTTTGCGGGCTTGAAAGCCGGGATCTTGTGCTCGGGAATAATCATAGTGGTGTTCTGAGTGATGTTGCGAGCGGTCTTCTGAGCGCGGGTCTTCAGGATGAAGCTTCCGAAGCCACGGAGATAGACATTCTCGTCAGCAGCAAGGGCTGCCTTCACTTGTTCCATGAATGATTCCACTACAGTGAGTGCGGTTGTTTTGTCAACGCCGGTTTCCTTGGAAATACCGGTAACGATTTCAGCTTTTGTCATTGTTATAAATGTTATTTTTGGGTTAAAATTGTAGTAATATCTCTTTTTTGGCCTGCAAATGTAGCAACTTTCAAGCAGTTATGAAAATCTTTTCACGTTTTTTTGAAGAAAAAATGGATTCTTTCGTCTTTTTGTGCCAAATCTGGCCAAAAATCGCTACCTTTGCACCATGAAAACGTCATTTATAAGCACTTTAATGGACTGGTACGCGTCTCATTCACGTGACCTTCCATGGAGGGGAATCCGTGATGCTTACGGCATCTGGTTGAGTGAGATAATTTTGCAACAGACACGGGTGGAACAGGGTCGTGATTATTGGCACAGGTTCATGCAACGTTTCCCTCGCGTGGAAGACTTGGCTGCCGCCAGTGAGGACGAGGTGCTGCTCCTCTGGCAGGGCTTGGGTTACTATAGCCGGGCCCGGAATCTTCACACGGCAGCCCGTCAGATTGTGGAGTTGGGTGGTTTTCCCCAGACGATCGAGGGACTGCGGCGGCTGAAAGGCGTGGGAGATTACACAGCCGCGGCTGTTGGGAGCATGGCTTTCGGTCTGCCGGCAGCCGCTGTTGATGGAAATGGGTTCCGAGTGATGGCAAGATACTTCGGTATAGACACCCCTATCAATTCCAGTGCAGGCAAGCAAACGTTCACGGCGCTGGCCAATGAACTGCTGCCTGCCGACCAGCCCGGCACATTCAACCAGGCGATGATGGATTTCGGCGCACTGCAGTGTACCCCGCAGTCGCCACATTGTATGCAGTGCCCCTTGGCAGAAACATGCACAGCCTTGCGCGAAGGACGGGTGGAAACGCTGCCCGTGAAGTTGCGCAAGACGGCAGTGAAGACGCGCCGGATGGGCTATGTCTATCTGCGATGTCATGGTGAAGTGGCCATTCATCGCCGCCCGGCAGGGGACATCTGGCAGGGACTGTGGGAACCTGTGAACCTGGACGACTGGCAGATGGAAGGCTACTCACCAGTGCTGCTACGTAAAGAAGTGAAACATGTGCTGACACACCGCATCCTCTTGGCAGACTTCTACCTCTTGGAGACAGAGACGCGCCCTGCGCTGCCTGCTGATTACATTTGGGTAAAGGAAGATGCGCTGGACGATTACGGCAAGCCCCGCCTCATAGAAATCATGCTTGAGGAAGTCTCAAAAGCATAAATCCTCAAAACCATATATTATATAATTAAGGTACGCGCGCGAGAGGCGAACGTGCCTCCTCCCCTACGCTCCGCTCACTCCTTCTCGGTTTCTTTGCCAATGATGACCTTTATCTTCACGATGCGGCGCTCATCCATCTCCATGACCTCAAAGGTGAATCGCCCGTATTGCATGCGCTCATGTTCCTGGGGGAACTCGCCCTTGATTTCCAAGAGCAGACCGGCCAGCGTGTCGGCATCAGCAGCTACATCGTCAAAGGCATCATCGTCCAACTGCATGATTTTGCGGAAGTCAGAGAGCAAGGTCTTGGCCTCAAAGACGTAGGTGTTCTGGTTCAGACGCGTGTAGGGGCGCTCCTCCTCGTCATATTCATCATTGATCTCGCCCACGATTTCCTCGATAATATCTTCCATGGTCACCAGTCCGCTGGTGCCTCCAAACTCGTCCACGACGATGGCAATGTGTACCTTCTGTGCCTGGAAGTCGCGCAGGAGGTCGTCAATCATCTTGGTCTCCGGCACAAAGGTGGCAGGGCGCACCAGCGTCTGCCAGCGGAAGGTGGCCGGTTTGTTCAGGTGGGGCAACAAGTCCTTGATATACAGGATGCCGGTGATGTGGTCTTCGGAACCTGCATAGACGGGGATTCGGCTGTAATTGTTCTCCACGATGCACTGAATGACCTCGGGAAAAGGCGTTTTCACGTCCAGATCCACCATATCCACTCGAGGTGTCATCACCTCACGTGCCATCTCTCCGCCGAAACGGATGATGCCTTTCAACATCTGCTGCTCATCGGCAATATCCTTTTTATCGGTCAGTTCCAGTGCCTGCTCCAGGTCGTCCACAGACAACTGTTGTGGCGTCTGATTCAGCATGTTGGTGATTTTGCCGGACTTCATCAGCAGGGAACTGACAGGCCACCACAGTTTCACCAGCACGCCATAGACCGGTGCACACAGCCGCGTCATCGCCAACGGGCGCTGGGCGACAGCTATCTTAGGCATGATTTCCCCGAAGAGCAACAGCAGGAAAGTCAGCACCACCGTCATCATGATAAACTCCAGCGCGGTGTTCCCTCCGAAATCGATGGTCTGATGGAAGAAATAGGTCAGCAGCATGATGATGGCCACGTTCACGAAGTTGTTGCTGCACAAGATGGTGGCCAACAGCCGCTCGGAGTCTTCCAAGAGCTGCAGAATGCGGCGGTCGGTGGTGGTGCGGCGCTCCTCCAGTTCGTTCAGATCTGAAGGAGAGAGGGAGAAGAAAGCTATTTCGCTACCACTGACGAAGGCCGAGCAGAAGAGCAGTAACAGCCCTAATGCCAGCGCTATATAAGCTCCGAAGGAAGGTGTCAATAAGGTGATTCCACTAAACAAGCCCGCCAAGGGCGCGAGATAGTCATCCATTGTTCTGCGTGTCTTTCTTTGATGCAACCAGCTTTAATTCGTCTCCCCAGATTTCAGTAACGTAGCGGGTAATACCCTGCTTATCCTCGTAGGAACGGGTCTGAATCTTGCCTTCCACATAGATGAAGTCACCCGTGTGGACATATTTCTCAACAAACTCCGCCAACTGCCTCCAAACAATCACCGTGTGCCATTCTGTGCGCTCGGGCACCTGCGTTCCATTCTGCAGGGTATAGCCTGGTTCGCTGGTAGCCAGCCTCACCTGGGCCACGGCCTTGCCTTGGTCCACATACCGCACTTCGGGTTCCTTGCCTACGTAACCTAATAGAATTACCTTATTGATGGTTGCCATATACGTCTGTCTATTGAATAAAGTTCTGCAAAGGTACGCTTTTTCTGTGAAATAACTACCATCTGAAGGCATTTTTTCTTTATTTTGACCTTATAAATACTAAATATGGCGTTTTTATTTGGGAGAAGCCCTTTTTTTCCGTATTTTTGCACGGAATTTTTACCAAAAAGACTCTAAACTTCAAACTCCATACCCAATGTCAATCTGGATTTTTTTCAAACTTCTCGGCTCCCTGGCTCTTCTCATGTTCGGTATGAAGACCATGAGTGAAGCGCTACAGAAGATGGCCGGACCTCAGTTGCGCCACGTCTTGGGCGCTATGACCACCAACCGTTTCACGGGTTCCTTGACGGGTATGTTCGTCACCGCCGCCGTGCAGTCTTCCACTGCCACGACAGTGATGACAGTGTCCTTCGTGAATGCAGGCCTGCTGACCCTGGCCCAAGCCATTTCTGTGATTATGGGGGCCAACATCGGAACCACACTGACGGCATGGATTATGTCGGCAGGTATGTCATTTGACATCACCAGTGCCGTCTATCCGGCGTTCTTCCTGGGCATTATTCTCATCTATCTGAAGAAACACCGTTACATAGGTGACTTCCTGTTTGGCATATCCTTCCTGTTGCTCGGTCTGGGCACCCTTCGAGCCACTGGCACCGAAATGCATTTGGGTGAGAATCAGGCGTTATTGGACTTCTTCGCTTCGTTTGACAACAATTCCTTCTTCACCACACTTGTCTTCCTGCTCCTCGGCGGCATCATGACTTTTGCTGTTCAGTCGTCAGCAGCCGTGATGGCCATTACCATGATCTTGTGCTCCAGCGGTGCACTGCCCATCTATCAGGGTATCGCATTGGTGATGGGTGAGAACATCGGCACCACAGTCACGTCCAACCTGGCTGCCCTGTCTGCCAACACGCAGGCCCGCCGTGCCGCCTTGGCCCACATGTTTTTCAACGTCTTCGGTGTGGTTTGGGTGCTGTTTATTCTTCACCCGTTCATTGATATGGTGTGCGGATGGGTAGGCTATGATGTGACGATGGTCAAGGAGAATGTGTCCAGCGACGTTTTCTTGGCCAACGCCGCCAAGCTGAGCTTTGTACTGGCCGCCTTCCACACCTCCTTTAATGTAATCAACACGCTGATTCTCATCTGGTTCATTCCCCAGATTGAGAAGTTCGTCTGCTGGGTCATCAAGCCTAAGAAGGTGGATGAGGAAGAGGACTTCCGCCTGCACTTCATCACTTCTGGCATCATGAAGACCCCGGAACTCTCTGTCTTGGAAGCACATAAGGAAATCGAGATCTTCTCCGACCGTATGCAACGCATGTTCTCCATGGTGCGTGAACTCCTGACGCTCTCTTCCACAGCCACAGGCAAGAACAAAGCCAATCAGGAGACCGAGTTCAACAAGCTCTTCACACGCATTGAGAAATACGAGAGCATCTCAGACAACATGGAGTTGGAGATTGCCAACTACCTGGATCAGGTGGGCGATGCTCACCTCAGCGATGAGACCAAGGCCAAGATTCGTGCCATGTTGCGTGAAATCTCTGAGTTGGAGAGCATCGGCGACAGCTGCTACAACATGGCTCGCACCATCAGCCGCAAGTATCAGGGCAAGGAAGATCACTTCACCGAGGCTCAATACGCCCACCTGCATCAGATGATGGAACTGACCAACAACTCCCTCACGCTGATGAACAAGCTGATGCTGGGTCGCAAGGAGGCCTTCGACGTCAACCGCACATTCAACACGGAAAACGAAATCAACAACTACCGCAACCAGTTGAAGCAGCAGAACATCATCGACGTGAACAACCACGAGTACACCTATGCCGTCGGCACCATCTACATGGATCTTGTCAATGAGTGTGAGAAGCTGGGTGACTACGTTGTCAACGTCGTGGAAGCCCGTATGGGAACCCGTCAGCGGGAGGCGTGAGACACATGCCTCTCCCCCTCCTTTGGGGTTTCACGAACGCATAAAGAAAAGACCCACAGGCTGATTCAGCGCTGTGGGTTTTCTTTGTCACAAAAGAGGTTGAAACTTACTTCACCTTAGCGACGATGGCCTTGAAGGCTTCCATGTGGTTCATGGCCAGGTCGGCGAGGACCTTGCGGTTGATTTCCACACCAGCCTTGTGCAGGGCGCCCATGAGCTGGCTGTAGCTCATGCCTTCCATGCGTGCGGCAGCGTTGATACGCTGAATCCACAGGGCGCGGAAGCTGCGCTTCTTGTTCTTACGGTCGCGATAGGCGTAGGTCAGACCCTTCTCCCAAGTGTTCTTGGCAACGGTCCAGACGTTTTTGCGGGCACCGAAGTAGCCGCGGGTGAGCTTCAGGATTCTCTTTCTTTTTGCACGTGAAGCAACGTGATTGACTGATCTTGGCATAATTTTGTTTGTTTTTGAACGCCGGCGCCAGCTTTAGTTTAAAGTTGAATGTTTAAAGTTTAAAGATGGACTTTCGGGTGCTCGGTCGTTCGGTTTGACTTTGGGTGATTTCTTATTCAGAAATACTTGTTTAACTCTTTGTCCTGACGGGCGATTAGCGAAGGAGGAGGAGTTCGCGGACCTGCTTGCGGTTGGCAGTGACCACGAGGTCGCTGTGCTGCAGGTTGCGCTTCTGCTTCTTGGTTTTCTTTGTCAGGATGTGGCTGTGATAAGCGTGGTGACGCTTGATCTTACCCGTTCCGGTGAGCACAAAACGCTTCTTGGCGCCGGAATTAGTCTTTACTTTTGGCATTTTTTTGTTTGTTTTTAATTGTTATTAATTAATGGACGCGGCAACGCATATACCGGGCGCAGCGCGCAATCCTTTTCTTCTTTAGTCGTCCCAGTCTTCGCCTTCCACCTTCGGACCCGTGTATTCCTTCTGGGCCTTCTGCTGGGGTTTCTTGCGGACGGGTTCTTCCATCTCGGCCTCATCGATGTCGTCGTCATCGTCGTCGTCCACCACAGGTGTGGCTTTCTTGGGAGCGGTCTTCTTGGGAGCGATGAACATCGTCATGCGCTTACCCTCCAGGACGGGCATCGATTCCACCTTGCCATATTCCTCCAGATCCTGTGCGAAGCGGAGCAACAGCACCTCGCCCTGTTCCTTGAAGAGGATGCTTCGTCCACGGAAGAAGACGTAGGCCTTCACCTTGTCGCCATCGGAGAGGAAGCCCTGGGCGTGCTTGAGCTTGAAGTTGTAGTCGTGATCGTCGGTTTGCGGTCCGAAGCGGATTTCCTTGACCTCGATTTTGACCTGCTTGGCCTTCATCTCCTTCTGCCGCTTTTTCTGCTGGTAGATGAATTTGGAGTAGTCGATGAGTCGGCACACGGGGGGCTCGGCGTTGGGAGAAATCTCCACGAGATCCACTCCCTTCTGTTCGGCGAGACGCAGGGCGTCACGGATGTTCATGACCGTCGATTCAATGTCGTCACCGACGATTCTGACTTCACGTACACGTATCTGATCATTGATACGGTACTGGCTCTTGAGGTTGTTTTTCTTCATTCAGTTCGCCCTCTCGGGACGAGATTATGTTATTTGGGTTAAGAATTCGGGCGCAAAGTTAATACTTTTCTGTCATTTGACGCACTTCTTCGTTGATTTTCTTTGCAAAATCCTCGATTTTCATGCTTCCTTGGTCTCCCTGACCCTGTTTGCGTACGCTGACGGTGCCTTCTGCGGCCTCTTTTTCGCCCACGATGAGCAGATAGGGGATGTGTTTCATCTCGTTGTCACGGATCTTGCGGCCAATCTTCTCGGCGCGGTCGTCCAGCACGGTGCGCACGTCGGCCTGTTCCAAGGCTTCCTGCACCTGCTTGGCATAATCCACGAACCTGTCGGAGATGGGCAGGATGGCCACCTGGTCGGGTGTCAGCCAGAGGGGGAACTTGCCGGCAGTGTGCTCGATGAGCACTGCCACGAAACGTTCCATGGAGCCGAAGGGAGCACGGTGAATCATCACGGGACGGTGCTTCTGGTTGTCCTCGCCCGTGTATTCCAACTGGAAGCGCTGCGGGAGCTGGTAATCCACCTGGATGGTACCCAGCTGCCAGCGACGACCGATGGCATCTTTCACCATGAAATCCAGTTTGGGACCATAGAAAGCTGCCTCACCGATTTCCTTGCGGGCCTTCATGCCCTTCTCGGCACATGCATCCACGATGGCCTGCTCTGCGCTGGCCCAGTCCTCGTCGGAGCCGATGTATTTCTTCTTGTCCTTGGGGTCGCGCAGTGAGATCTGCACCTCCACGTTTTCATCGCTGAAGTTGAACGTGGCGAAGACCCGCTGGATGATGTCTATCACATTGATAAACTCCCTCTTCACCTGGTCGGGACGGCAGAAGATGTGTGCATCATCCTGCGTGAAGCAGCGCACACGGGTCAGTCCGTGCAGCTCGCCGCTCATCTCATAACGATACACAGTACCGAATTCGGCGCAGCGGAAAGGCAGTTCCTTGTAGGAACGCGGACGGTTGGCGAAGATCTCACAGTGGTGGGGGCAGTTCATGGGCTTCAGCAGGTACTCTTCGCCTTCCTCGGGGGTCTGAATGGGCTGGAAGCTGTCCTTGCCGTAATGATCCCAGTGACCAGAGGTCTGATAGAGGTTCTTACCTCCGATATTGGGCGTGATAACCTCCTGATAACCATACTGCTTCTGAATCTTGCGCAGCATTTCCTGCAAGCGCAGACGCAGGTCGGTGCCCTTCGGCAGCCAGATGGGAAGTCCCTTGCCCACGCGGTCGCTGAACATGAACAGTTCCATCTCTTTGCCGATCTTGCGGTGGTCACGCTTCTTGGCCTCCTCCAGCATCAGCAGGTACTCGTCCATCATCTTCTTCTTGGGGAAGGTGATGCCGTAGAGACGCTGCAGGCTCTCGCGGGAAGCATCGCCGCGCCAGAAGCATCCAGCCACGCTGGTCACCTTGACCACCTTGATGTCACCTGTATTAATAAGGTGTGGGCCGCGGCAGAGGTCGGTGAACTTGCCTTGGGTATAGGTGGTGATGGTGCCGTCTTCCAGATCCTGGTCGATGTGTTCGCACTTAAAGGTCTGACCGTCAGCCGCAAACAGCTTCAGAGCATCAGCCTTGGAGATGTCCTTTCTGACCACGGGCTCCTTCTTGGCAGCCAGCTCCATCATCTTCTCCTCGATGGCGGGGAAATCACCCTCGCTGATCTGCTTGCCGTCGGGCAGCAGCACATCATAGTAGAAGCCGTTCTCGATGGCGGGACCAAAACCGAACTGGATGCCGGGGTAGAGCTCCTGCAGCGCTTCGGCCAGCAGGTGGGCACTGGTGTGCCAGAAGGTGTACTTGCCCTGCTCGTCCTCGAACTTGTAGAGCACCAGCTCTGCGTCCTCGTTGATGGGGCGGTTCAGCTCCACCGTCTCGCCGTTCACGCCACAGCTCACCACGCTGCGTGCCAGCGCAGGTGAAATACTCTCGGCAATCTCATAACCCGTCACGCCTGCCTCACGCTCGAGGACAGAACCGTCGGGAAGTGTAATTTTAATCATTGCAGTATGTCGTTTTTTGTTGAAATCAGAATTCCTTTTTTGGTCCTCTTTATAGTGAATACAGACCCTTTTGCTGTGAAAAATCACAATAACGGGCGCAAAATTACAACTTTATTTCCAAACAGACGCAAAAAACCGCCCATTATTTTCTTTCAGAGCCTCCAAATTCCTCATTTTTCGACTTTCAACCCGTTCCAGGCCCTGTTTTTACTGCATTTCATTTCCATTATCACTGCATTTGCCCCTCCTTTTCACTTCACCGCTTCCCGCTCCGTCACGTCACAGTCACCGTCGAAACTGATGCCGTCACGATTCTGTGCCCGCACACGGATTGTCGCACGCCCATTATCATAGACTTCCACGAAGAAATGATAGAGGTCTTCCCTCGTCTTCACCTGAAGCTCCATCCTTGTCATATCTTTCTTCGCACGCGCCTCCTGATAGTTGAGAATCGTCTCTTCAAAGTTCAGTCCCTGCGACGTGGAAAACGCCGAAGCCTGGTACACCCGTCCCACGTAGGGCAGGTAACTCTCCAGCGTATCACCCTTCAATTCCAGGAAGTACCCATACGACACCATCCGGGAACTGTAGCGAGCTGGGCTCATGGAGGTCACCCGAATCTGCCAGTGCCGACCCGCCAGCGCCTCAGCCACAGCCTGCTGCGTCTCAGCCAGTCGTTCCATGCGTTCCTGCGAAGTCGCACAACCCATCGGCAACGTCGCCAACAACAACAGTCCCAATATCATTCCCTGGGACTTAGTATTTCTCTTGCTCTGTATCATTCTCATATATATACTCGTTGGTTGAATTAATATGTTGTGGCCAAGTTTGATGCCGTAGGCATCTGATAGGGGTAGCCAGCCATTTTAATGGCTGGTAATGTGAGTGTTAAAAGAATGCGTGCCGTAGGTACGCGATAAGGATTCATTGTCGCGTACCTAAAGGCACGCGTTTTCCTGGCCCCTTCATACCAGCCATTGAAATGGCTGGCTACCCTTATCATGCCCCACTGGGGCATTGTTTGCCAGACTTTTATCATAACATGTGAACACATATTTAATTCATCCAACGGGTATAATTTATCTTTATTTGTTTATTGGATAATACTGTCCGTAGGTGCAGATGCGCCAGAGCCATTCCAACGGGCCGAAACGGAAGTGGTGCAACCACAGCCGACTCAACACAATCTGCACAAGGAACACGATAAGTGCTGTTAACTCAATGTAGATCAGGCCGAATTGCGTGCCGAGACCAAAGCCAAGACCATAGAAGAGCAGTATTCCAATTAGAGACTGGCTGATATAGTTTGTCAGCGCCATGCGTCCCGGAGCTGCCAGCATCGTAAAGAAGGCTGACGGCTGACGGTGCGCTGTGTTCTTAGCATAGAGCAGACAGAATGCCGCCACATAGCAGAAGGCTAACGGAATGACACTCACGGCATATAGCAGCGAATGGATGGTGAGACCCCAAGGCTGTCCGTTGGTGGAACTCCAAGCGTAGATGCCAGACATCAACAAAGCAGGCAATGTGCCCCAGCGCAGGACCGAAGCCAACGGCAGTTCTGTGAGTCGGGCATAAAGACGGTGTTTCCCCATCAGATACCCCAACATGAAGAGACCCAGCACTTTAGGCAAGCGGTGTCCGCTGACAAATTCCCAGACCCGTTCGTAGGCACCCTGACAGAGAAACGCAAACATCTGTGGATAAGAGCCTGCATCCCTGAGCCATGTGGCGAAGTTCTCCTCAGTGATGCCTTGTGCCGAGGCCTCTCTCCACCAGGCAGCATAAAACGGTGCAGCAAAGTCCACGCCGCAGAACCCCGTCAGAGCATCCAGTCCCACAGGCAACAGGATGAGTGCTCCTGCCAACCACAACAATATACGGTCTTTACAGCGGACAAAGAGCGTCAACAGCAGACCGCCAATAGCATACAGCAACAAGATGTCGCCACTCCAGATGAACATCAGATGCAGTGCCCCTATCAGCACCAGCAGCAGCATCCTCCTGATGAAACGTCCGCGGCTGTGGCGTGAAAGGAACAAGGCAAAGCCGACTCCGAAGAGCAGAGAGAAAATCGTATAGAACTTCCCGTCCACCAGCATGTATTGCAGGAAGCGGACAATGCGGTCCGCAGCAGCTGTGGATTGCAACGACTGTTCCTCACTACTGAGGAAAGTCCATAGGCCAAACTCCGGAAAGTTGGCCAAGGCAATACCCAACAGCGCCAGACCACGCAAAGCATCCAGCACCACATGCCTCTCTCGCCCTACTGTGGGCCCTTTATTCTCTTTTGTCATATATCGTCATACTTTATTCTTATAACGTTTTTATTCGTCTTTTTTATTGTTTTCGCTCGACCTTGGTCGCTTGAAACTTAAAGAACCATGAACCTTGAATCATGAGCCATTAGGGGCACGTCGCTGAGGGACAGTTTTTTACTCCTCGTCCTTACGTTCTTCTTTTGACATTAGTCGTTTCATTTCCTCCTCAGGTGGCAACAATTCACGCAGCCGATCCTGCATATTTTGGTATGTGGCCACACCCATTGGCTTCACATAGTCTTGCAACACATACTCCACGTAAGCCTTGTCTGCTTTTTTACAGAGGATGATGCCAACTGACGGGTTTTCGCCTGGCAGTCTCTCGTCATCGTCAAGAATACGGAGGTATGCGGCAAGCTGACCTAAGTACGACGGTTTGAACTGGCCTTTCTTCAGTTCCACAACCACAAGGGCTTGCAACTCACGATTGAAGAAAAGCAGGTCAATCCAATGGTCGTGACCAAGTTTGTCATAATGAACCTGATGCCCTTTATATGTAAACGACTTGCCAAAGGTCATAATAAAGTTCTTGATGTTCATCACGATCTTGCTCTCTATCACCCTTTCGTCCACATTGATGGGGTCTGATTCGTCTATGTCCTCCACGTTGATGTAATCCAACAGATAGGAGTCCTTAAACGTTTGAATGGTGCGCAGGGCCAGCTGTCTGTCAGGTATTGTCTTGAAGAAGTTGTTGGGCAGAGCGTTACGATGGTCATAAACCCTATTCTTTATCGCCTGCTCCAAATCCTCTGCCTTTAACCTATTCTGATAGGCTATCTGGATATAATATTTCCGCTCGTCATACTCTTTGGCATATCGGAAGATGGCCACATGGTGTGTGAACGAGATATTCAGGAAGGCTGTAATAGGAAAACTGTCATCGCTGGTAAGGTGCAATTGGCGGATAGAATCTGCCTCAGAATCAGTCTTTTGCAAATCGGTAGTTTCGACTACCGAATTAGCGGACAAGTCAGAATTGTTAAAATCTGTAATTTCGGTAGTTTCGACTACCGAATTCGTTTCAATGTCTTTCCAAGCCTCATAGAAACGGCGCATCAGCTTGATATTCTCTTCTGAGAAACCCTTCAAACCAGGCAGTTCCGATTTCAGTTGCTTGCTGATTGTTCCTATGGCACCAGTACCCCAGTAACCTTTGCGTGAATGCTCAGACACATATCGACCAATGCCATAATACAGCGACAGCTGCTCCTGGTTCACCATCTGGATTGCACGAGCCTGACTTTGCAAAATGGCGTTCTTAATCAGTCGTACAGCACTCCTGATTTCTTCGCTCTGCTTCACCATCTCGCCTTGACTTACTATTTCTTCTTTGGTCATCATATTGTTATAATGTTTTTATATCGTTAATTATTTCACATCAGCCATCTTCAGTGAATCAAAGAACCGCCCCGTGATTCTTTCGTTCTATTAATTGTTAGGCAATCAAAAAGTATATTGTCTCATAATGATTACTCTAAAAGATTTGAAATCGAATTATGAATTGGGAGGAGTATCTCTTTTGCTAAGCTTATTATATCTTTGTGATAAACCACTAATCTCGATTGAATATCTGCAAGCTTCTTGTGGAATTTTGTATCATCCGAATTATACCCATCTGAAAGGATAAATAAAGCCTCTGCATATAGTAAATAATTTTCATTCTCAATATATTGACGATGTTTCAGTCTGTTTGCCAAATCATGCACTTCGTGGTTACGTTTATTAAACTCAGTAATCGGATTATCCTCTTGTTCATTATATAATCGTTTCTGAATTTGAGATAGTTTACAGTCGCATAAAATCTTTTCTATATTGTTTGAGTGTAGTTGAATATCTCCATATAGACGATGCTTAAACCAAAGACACTGTAACACCAAATCAAAACTATTATGATACCATATAAGGGCAGAATACAGATAATGCTGCTTAAAGTATTCCGTTTTGAACTTATTATTTAAGTCTATCTCTTCTACTAAATCCAAATACTGTTCTTTATATGACATCGCTAACATAAAACGAGCAGTATCAATTTCATGAATAAAATCAACGATACGACGTCTTGTCTCAACATCTTCTGGAGTTGTAGGCAGCACGAGTTCTTTATCTTTAAGAAAATGTGCAGGTTCTAATAGAATGTAGGCATCTCTTGTCGTCATCTTAGTCATTTGTTTTTTGGAAAAAAATCATCCAACCAGCCATTAACCCTTGACTTTGTGTATGCACCAGGTTGAGCTGCTTTAAAATGGCTACGTTTTTCATATTTGACAGCTTCAACTTTGCAAGTCTCATATGTCCAATAGTTGGTAAGTTTTTCAAACCATGTATAATCATCCAACCAACCATTAGCAAGAGCCAACTCATATGCTCTTACAGCATGCTTCTCAAATTCTGAGCGACTATGATACTTCTTAGCTTCCTCATAACAGGTTTCTCTGTCCCAATAATTGTGCTTATGCTTTTCCTCAAACCATACATAATCATTAAGCCACTCATTTTTTAATGCATGATTATATCCTGACACACACCCTTTTTGGAATTTTCTCCTGTTTTTGTATTTCTTTGCCTCCTCATAACAATGGGCATAGTTATTCCAATAACCCATGGGCTTTCGTTGGCGTGAAGGCATCCAATCATATTCCTCTATCCATCCATTTTCTAATGCTTTTTTGTAGGCACCAGCACTACCTCTATGGAATTCAGCTCGTGTTTTATATTTCTTTGCCTCCTTGTAGCATGAATCTTTATCCCATTTGGGTTCCCAAAGAACATCAAACCAAGAATAGTCTTTTATCCATCCATTCCTTCGAGATGCATCATATGCACTACCATTCGCTTTCCTAAATTCGCTAGCAGAATGGTATTTCCTTGCTTCTTCAAAACAAGTTTTTCTATTCCATTTCCCATGACTAATACCGCCAAGAGATCCTTTACCAATTCCTGTTGCCAATCGGTTAAGCATCGTGTATCCATGATCTTCATACCTTTTTCGCCAGAAATCTTCTCTGTCCAATCCTTCTTCCAAAGTAAGATTTGATTCGAGAATTATCATTGGAGGAACTGGGACGTGATGTTTCTTTGCATAACGCGCGACATTATCATTATCCAGATTAAATATGTGCTCCCTGTCACGTTTCTTTTGCCTCCTTATCAAAGTTCTTCCAACATAAGCAGCTTTTGTATCCTCAAATATATATACATACACACTATCAATCTTATCTTTTATGATATCCATTCTTTGGTCAATCAACCAGTCATAGTCATCTAACCAACCATTTCTAACAGCAGCATTATGCGCTGCTCCACATCCTTCCAAGAATTCTCCTTTTGTGAGATATTTCCGTGCTTCTTCTTCACATCGCTCCTTTGTCCAATATCCATTTGGTTTTTTAATTTCTTCAAACCAGTCAAAAGTATTAAGTAACCCATTCTTCCATGCGTATCCGAAAGCGCTAGCATTTCTCTTTTGGAATTCAACTTTTGTCTTATATTTTCGAGCCTCTTCATAACAAGACTCTGAAGTCCACTTTCTGCATTTTCTTTCATTTTCAATATCTGCACATTTCTTGCAACCATGACCAGCTAAGTGACTTAACGGATCTTGTAGGAAAGGACCATGTAAAGGACAAATGATTTTTACCTTAGTATGGCCATTAACATATTCAACTTCGCTATAATCATAGAATCCATTATGCACCACAGTTGCTTTTTCTATGAATATATCTCTTCCCATTGAATAACGTTTAGCAATGGATTCACGAAAGCATTTTTCACATCCTTGACCTGATAAGTGTTTTTGGGGTGATTGCCAAAACACACCATGAACAGGACATAAAATGCAAACTTTAGTTTTTGTGTTAACATACTCGACTTTCGAGTAATCGTACTTATCCCCATGTATGGCCTTCGCTGATTTTAGGAACTCATCAACAGAATGTGTTCGTTTAGCTCTTCTTTTTTCAATTCCACAGCGTGGACATCCTATACCACGTAGATGATTACTTGCCTGCTGAGAAAATTCTCCATGTTTTTTACAAATGATGCATACTTTAGTTTTGTTATCCACATATTCCACCTTGGAATAGTCATACTTTTCCCCATGGACCTCTCGGGCTTTCTTGATGAATTCTTCAGTTGTCAGCTTTGCCATACTTTCTCGTCTTACTTCTTACTGAACATCCTATTCATATTTTCGCCGTGTGCTTCCAAGTAGCCGAACTCTGTGAGTTGGCGGAGGTAGCGATTAGCTGTGGTGGGAGTGAAGCCGAAATGAACGACAATGGCTTCAGTAGTGATTTCTTCCTTTTCGGCCACGAAATCCAAAATATCGACCATTTTCTCAGCCAAAGAGGGCTCTATCGTCAAAGTCTCCAGCTCGGATTGGTCGATAACTGTACCATAATCATCATCAACAAGCGAGACAGAATTAGAAATTATTGAATCCAGATAAGACTTGTCGAAGTCTATTTGCTCTGCAATCCCCAGCGCCTTGTATTGCTGGAGCAAGCGCAGTAATCTGTCTTTATTCTCTTGCTTCATGTTACTCAATTACAGTCCGTTATTTGTGGTTAGTATTTGATTCTGAAATAGTCGAGTGCTGCCTTATACTGGTCTTGTGCCGTCAGACAGGTGTCGGTCAGGTACCCGTCTATGCGTCCCCATTCACGAAGTCCTCTGTAATAGAACAATTTCAGTTCATCGGTGATAATGAAAGGAACGATGCCATTACACAGACATTCCTTGAACATGACGAGGCGACCCACACGTCCATTGCCGTCCTGGAACGGGTGAATCTTATCGAAACGCACGTGCAGGTCAAGGATGTCTTCCAGCGTGTGTGGCTGCTTTGCATTATACCATTGAAGGAGCCTCTCCATACTGTCATGCACCAGCTCCGGCTCACACGTTCTTTCGCCACCCACCTCGTTTGGCAGACGCTTGTAGTCTCCTACGGCAAACCAGTCCTTTCGACTGTCCGAAGTTCCTGATTTCAGGATACCATGTAGCGTTTTTATCAACTCTTCCGAGAGTGGTTCATCAGCTTTATCGATGATCAGGTCGATGCAGCGGAAGTGGTTCACCGTCTCTATGATGTCGTTCACGTTCAGGGTCTCGTCGGCAGTCACTCCTATGGTATTCGTCTCGAAGATATAGCGCGTCTGTTCATGGGTCAGTTGGCTACCCTCAATGTGGTTGGAGTTGTAGGTCAGGTCTATCTGGGTTTTGTGATAGATGCTGCCCTTCATTTTCATTGATTTCTGCTCGCGGAGTATTTCGAGCAGGGATTCTTTTTTGTTTAACGGCATACTTGTTCAGTTTTTACGGCACAAAGATAATGCTTTTTTGCGAGATGGTGCAGAAAAGAGAGAAAAAGTTTTGTTGAAAACCCTACGAACCCTACGAAATGCCTTCCAATGGCTGAGAAACGGGCTTGTTTTCGTAGGGTTCGTAGGGTTTTCAACAAAACTTTTCAGCTGAATAGGAGTCATGAATGTCATCTTTTACCAACACTTAAGCTCCAAGAAGGAAGGGTTAAGCCTTGGACGGGATGAGGTTAAGCCTTCTGGCTCCAACCCTTAAGCCTTGGACGGGATGAGGCCAAGCCCTGGTGAATAAGAGGCCAAGAGTTCAGCTTGTCCGACAGAGGTGGGCAAGCCGAGGGACTGGTGTCAAACGCCTACACGGCCAAAGGAAAACGCAAAGTCCTTTAAAGGAAACTGCAGTTGCGGCCAAAGGACAACGCCTTAGCGGCCAGTCTCGTGCGCCCATTGTGCCAAACGAGTGGATTCAACCGCCTAAAGACGATTGATGCTTTTTGTCTTTCATCGACTATTTTGGACCACTTTTGTGGTCTCCGTGGTGCCGTCATCGTAGGTTGTCACTCTGAGGTTGATGCCTTTCCAGGGATGCGAGTTGGTGAGTCCCTGCGGGTTGATGTATTCCACCTTGGCGATTGTATGATGAACATGATCAGAAGGATAGCCGGAGGGGGTCTCTCCCACTGGCAGATGGTCACGGAACCATTCGACGTTGGCAAGCAGCGCTGTTTTCAGTTGCTGGAGTCTGGAGGGGAGCGGGGCAGTATTGGAATAGGGCCAGCGCTTCTTATCTGCCTCGAAGGCAGCACTGCACGGCAACAGTTGTTTGTCGATGCTTTCCATCCATGACTGAATATCAGAAGGATAGAACGTCTCCCAGGCGCTCTTCACAGCACAGCAAAAGTCCTCGTCCTTGATCAACTCACCAATCCAGTGGGGAGTGAAAGCATAGGACGTCTTCATTCTGAAGGTGTAGTCTGTCTTGGTTCGCTGGCCGCTCGAGAGGTCCCACAGCGGTCCCGCCACCCAACGGGCATCAACAGCCTGGTCTTTATGCAGATAGAAACTGCCATGAAAGCCGTCTGTATTATCCATCACCTCCTGAATGATAAAGTAACGCGCCATCGCATCCACATCCAACAGCTCTTCCCAAGTGCTGTGACTCTTGTCTTCAGCATAAATGGCAGCATTCAGTGCTGTGAACTCGCTGATGAGCCATTCTTGCTGCGCCGGGGAGAGGGATTCGGGCGAGTGGTGGGTAATCCTCATTTTCCAATTCGAGTTTTCCTGAATGGTTATCTGATTGGTCTCCAAATAGTTATCAACTTCCACCAGCCAGCCGTATGGGATGGTCTCTTCATCCTCATTCCCATCGGGTTGCTCCCATATATTGAGACGGTTCTTGCCGATGCGATTGGTCTCTGTGAGCAGATAAAGCCCGATGTAATCACCATTGAGCACCACTTCCACAGGCTGCGTGGAAGCTGTCCAATCCATTCCCATGATTCTTCCCAGCTCCAAGCCAGCCACTGTGGGCTCATTGAACTTGAGAAGCGCCCAGTGTTTGTGAGCGCTCATCCCGAGCGGGGACTTCTTCTCCGAGAGCCGGAGTTTATAGGGTTTCTTGGCTCCGTTCCAGGAAGAATGCCCTCTGCCACGTATCTCCAGAGACAATGGACTCTCCGCAGAACCGAGATTCCTATTACTATCTTGCCCATCCACAAGATAATAAGTTCCAGGCAGATACGTTGCCTTGGAGATAATGGGTCGCTTGTTTTGGGTAGTGAGGTAAAGGACTGGTAGGGTCCCAGTCTGTCCCTTCACGCTCAGGGCTGTGAACAGGCACAGGACGACAATAGCAGATTTCATTCTTCTAATCATCTTTTCCTTTTTTAGGATGTTGAAAACTGCTGCAAAGTTACTCAGAAGAACTCAGACAGACGGCCTTCTACCCATAGAAAAGATCAGACCAAAAAGAATGATTCAACTATCTGATTCACAATATATTTCAAAAAATTACCCCTTCCTGACCCTATGGAAAAGTTTTTAGTACAGGGGTGGAAAGATCTGACATTGCAAGGAAGAAGCTGCCAAGAGGCCACCCACTACAAGTCACTAAGGACTTGTTCAAAGGTGACTTCAGGGTCTTCCTCGCCGAAGATTTCTTTCTTGATGCGGAGCTTGCGATGCTGGACAGCGGAAATACTGACACCATAAATGTTGCCAATGGCGCGGTTGGTGAGGCGCAGGCGGGTGAGGATGCAGAGCTGCAAGTCCTCTTCCTTCAGCGCTGGGAACTGCTGCCGCAGGCGCGCAATGCGGTCATCGTCAATGGCATCCAAGGTGCGTTCTATCTCTGTCCAGTCCCGTTGGAGGAGGGTGACGTGACGATCATAGCTGGCATCAAGCTTCTGAATGATGGAGGAGCGTTCCAGGATGAAGTTTTTCAGAAACTCTATGGCTCCGTCCCGTTGTCGGAGCTGTTCGCGCTGTGCCTCCGCCTCCTGTTTCTGCAACAGCAGCTCCTGCTGATGCAGCTGCATTTCCCGCTCGTGAAGCAACGCCTTCTGGCGGACCCTGCTGCGAACGATGAAAGCGCCAGCCACCAGCACCATCACCGCCAACGTCAGACCGCCCCAGAGACGGCGACGCTGCAGGACAGCCTTGTAGTGTAGCCGCTGATTCTCACGTTCCTGTTGGATGGCTGTCTGGTAATAGTCATCCTTCTGACGAAGCGCCTGATAATAAAGCTCTTCCAAATTCTGAAAGGCAGTATCCATAGCTGCCACTGCAGTCTGTTTGTCACTGCGTTGCATGGCCAACTTGGCGAGGTTGCTCTGAATGATGTAGGTGGTTTGCAGGTCGTTGCCGGGCTGCATCCGCCGATAGACCGCCTCGGCTGCAGCCAACGAGTCGCAGCTGACAAGGCAACGCGCCAGCACCTGCTGGGCAGCAAGCAGCAGTTCCTCCGTGGCAAAGGCCTCTGCCTGACGAGCGTAGCTCAGGGCTTTGGCGAAGTCATCCATCGCCCAATGGATATTGGCCAGGCTTGTGAGCGTCTGGCACACCTGTTCCGTACCCAAGCTGTCACGGGAGGCCAGTGCGAGCTCGTAGGCCAGACGGGTGTAGGCGAGGGCGTCGTCAAAGGAGCCGTCCTCGTTGAAGGCCAACTGGCTCGCATACGTACCTATATAATCCAGGATGATGATGTGATTGCGCTCGCTGTCGGGGTGCCGCTCGTAGGTGGCCAGTGCCTGCTTGGACAGTTCGAGGGCAGCAGCGGAATTGCCCCAGGCGAGGCTCTCTGCCAGCCGCAGCTCCACCAGATAACGGGTGTGCAAGTCACCCTCTTCCTCAGCTTGTGCAATGGCCTGTCGCAGCAGACTCTCTCCTTGCCGCACGCTGTCCGCATCCAGTGCCTCCAGCGCCTGTTCATACTGCTCACGGGCAGTCACGCCACCGCCCGACGATTCCGCACCATCTTCATAACAGGCCAGACACAGGGCCGTGACCATCAAGAGCAGTATGTGTTTGACACGTTTCATTTAATAATGAGCTTCTTGCCGTTCTGAATGTAGATTCCCTTGGGGAGCACAGAGCGCACAGAAGAGGCGGTGGGCACAGAGAGGCGTCGGCCAGAGAGATCGGTAAAGTTGAGCGTTCTTTCTGAGGAAAGCGCCCCTTCGGGTCGAGCGCTGGGAAGATTGCGCACCGCATCCACATTCAGCGGCAGCGTGAGGGAGGCCGTGAACTGTTCTTCGCTGTTCTCGACAGTGAGGGAGTAGGTGCCTTCGGCATACTGAGTCAGGTCTGTGTTCAGTGCCACTATATCACTGGTCTGCACCACTTTCTGATACACCGTCTGACCTGCCCCATCCGTGAGCGTGACTGTGTAGGAGCCACTCAGCGGCTTCAGGTTCACGAAGAGTTCCCGCTCGGAGTACGCGCCCGAAACAGCCTCAACTTCCGTGTCATCAGCTTTTACATTTGCCATTTGAGATTTGCCATCCCTTCGGGTAGGTGCTTTCGGCCTCGGTTTCGTCGTGTGAGTGAAGTCCAGCCACTGCTTTTTCACACCCTGTTCCTCTTCCAAAATGTCTGCACTGGCCATGTAAAGAACTTCATCAAAGAAGTAACAATAAAGCAAGATTTCATTACCCACCTCTGGATCATGAAGCCCCGGAAGATTCATCAGAGGATTAGAGAAGAATCCAACGCCCTCCATCCAACAAGAATGATGCATCTCTGAGGTGCCTGTATATAAGAAAGAGGTGCATAATCCCTTGAAATTCTCTATCATGCCCCTTTCCTTTCCCAGAATCTGGACATTCTTTTCTTGCATCCTCAGGTTCGTTCCCACAGGTGATTCAAAGTCATACAGCAACTCCAGGTGTTCCATCCCCGCAGTGGCACCGTACACCCGGCCTCCTTCCTCATACAACGCTCCCACAATGACCGTATCTATCGGAGTGTGACCGCTGTCCAGTTCACTCCGTCCCAGCACCTTACAGGTTTTCCCGTCTATCACGGTGTCACCAAACTGCCGGTACTCATACCTCTTCCAATCATCTTGCCCGGAACCGACTCTCGTCACCCACACCTTTCCTTCCTCAATGATGGGGCGGTAGTCATGCTCATAAAGAGGCGAAATCAAGTCTTGATAATTTTCGCGATACAGAATGATGCTGTCAACAGAGCAATGTATGGTGGCCAAAGTATCATAGTCCGTGAAGAGACAGGTGGTCACATGTGGCGGCCTCAAGGCGCCAACACCTTCTACCCAATAATTGTTAAGCATCTTTTTACCTTTGTCTTTCCAATCGAGATAAATGGCATTCTGCAATCGTCCATTATTTACAAAGAGGGTTCTTCTTGCAATGGTAGCAATCCAGTCGCCTCGCTTTTCCTCTGAATTATCGAAGATTGCAATGGTATCTCCTGTCGTTACTGCAAAGTCATAGATGAGATGGAATGTTGCGCTGCCAGGTTCTGCGAACCAGACTTGTTTGTCTTTTTCATACACAAGACCAATGAAAGATGTCTGTTTGCTATGAATATCCATCCGGTCACACATCCACCGTTTACAGGTCTGGTTACCAACAACCGTTTCTCCGTCAAAATAATAGTTCTCTACCACAGAACGTTCTGCATTATCTCTCTTGTTACATACCTTCCAGACCTTATTATCTTGGACAAAAGGATGGTAGTCTTTGGTCTGGAGAGGCATGAGAGACTGCCAATTATACACAACGCTCTCTTGAAAGAACACCAACTGATCCTGAACGGTGCAAGCCAGGAGATTATTGCGCCTTCCTTGATTCTGACCAGAGTTGGCACTGGGACAAACAGGCGAGCCAAGGCCTTCTATATAAGAGCTTTCATAGGAATTATACCATTCACGTTTAATCTTGAACTTCACAACGTTGCGTTCATGGCCATACATCGTATTCACTCCGGTGTCGAAGATATAAAGACTATCCCGACAGTGCTCGTTAAAGTAATCAAGTCCATAATCGGGATGGTTCCTGATGTAGTCAAAGAGTCGTGCATCGGTACTGCTACAGACCACCGTCTGTCCGATTTTGGCTTTGAAGTCATAGGCCAGTCGGGGATTGGTGTCTCCTGCATGGAAGAACCACACTTTTCCATCCTCCTCGTATGCAGCCATTGTATAGAGGTGTTCCTCCTTGGTCTGATGATTCACATAGAGTTGTCTCCAAATCTTACAAGGCTTACCGGCCACAATGGTGTCCCCGTCGAAATAGTCGTATTCCATGAAACGACCGCTCCAAGGCTGATCGTCTGGGATTTCCACTGCAGAAGTCCACACCTTTCCTTCTTCAATGAAAGGCTGGTAGAAATCACCCTCTATGGGGTCAAAAGTACCCGTGAAGAGTTCGTTGTCACTCTTGATGGTGAGGGTGATGAATCTGTGGTCACGAGCATAGTCCATGAAGCCTGTTCCTGTGAAATAGCCATTCAGCATATTCTCTTTTCCAGACTCTTCGGTCAGGCTGATGGTGAAAGCATCTGTGACGGATTTGGCGTAAACACTGATTACTTGCTCGTTATATTCCACCCAGAACTCTGAGGAGGCTTTGGCGCTATCTGCTGTCAGGAAAGTGTGCGTCAGGTCCATCCTCTTCATCACCAGTTCCGGGGTGTCTTCTCCATTATGATAGATGCGGGTGCCATTCTCATAACAGGAGGTGACGGTGCCCAGGCCTCGATAAGTAAACCATGGCAGAGGATCCATGAAGAAGTCAGCACTGCCACCTACGCCCGCCATCCACCGATATCTGTCTTGATTGTGTGTGATATCCAAACAGGCAAGAGGTCTCTGGTCGGTGGTGATGGTATAAGGCTCACCTTGAATAGTGTAATAACTCCAGTTATATTCGAACCGTTGCCCTTCTTTCCAACTGAAGTCAAACAGAACACGTTCGGTCTGCTTCCCAACGGGACAGAAATAAGTTCGGCAATACTGTTCTCTCAGGGCACCCAAATACATGGTAAAGTCTGACTGTCGCAGGAACAACTTCTTGTAACCAAGGTCATTGATAACCGTGTCACCCTTAATATAATAGGTAATGGGCCGAGCCAACTCACAGAAGGAGAAGCTCTGACGGATATTCCACACTTTCCCCTCCACGGCCATGGGGCGGTAGTTCTCCGGAAGGCGGTTACGATTGCGGACAGTGTGCTCTCCGGCATCATCCACAACGGTGTAGTCTGCAGCCTCGTCGAAGAAGGGGAAGTACAAATCCACCTGATATCTTTTGTGATTGTTTTTCACGGGTTCCACAGCTTCCACGTTCAGGGTGAGCTGGTGATTATCGCCCTCTACACAATAGAGGTAGTTGTTGGGACTGGTGGGCATCCTCATTTCTCCACTGATGTGCAATTGGTCGTTCACCAGTTCATAGTTCAGGGCAGAAATCTTTGAGGCAGAACTGCTTTCCTTACCTTTCTCCAGACCCTGTCCGCGCCAGCCTCTAAACAGGATGTTAAACGAAAGGGGAAAATAATCAAAACCGTCTGAGTCATTGCGGATGACGTAGGCCAGATAGTAGCCCCAGGAATTCACCCTGGGTGCCTCAAATCCAGACAACGGACCATTGTCCGTTCCAATTCCCTCTATCCACTCATCCTCCCATCTTTCTGTCCCCGAGGACATTTGAAGGATGACGGTGCGAAGACAGTATCCATTCACAAACTTCTGTCCCAGACCTGTAACAAGACAATGTATAATGGTACCTTTATCTGCGCCTTCATCAGCCTGGAGATCAAAACAGTCTCCTTCCTTCACAGAAAAATCATAAGCCAAAACATCGTCATCGCGCTGGGCATCATACTTGTAAATCCGACGGTCGGACTCACGGAAGAGACCAACCTCAGTGACATCATCATTGTTCTTTAAATACAACACCAAATAATACTTTCCATTCTTCTCCACCTCCTCTGTTCCAAAGAAATAATCGAAGACGGTATGTGCTGTCCCAAGGTTGAATCCATGCATGTGCCATCGTTTCCCTTTCTGCACAAAGGGATAATAATCCGCGGCTCTCCAGGGCCAACCCATAGCTGCCGTGAACACTTCATGATCGTTCTCCAGAGTAATAAGCCCGCCGCCTTCATAAAGTCCATAACTTTCATAGAAGATATTGCCTTTCAACGAAGAGGTGACATCTGTCATACCATCTTTCTCATTCCATCTTGTATAGCGAACGGAATAGGGCGTCTTGGAATCCTCAATGTTAACATGCCAAACCTGGTCGGCATTATATTCGCCCCACACACGACTGGCACAGAGGGACTTGTCTGCTCCAGGCTTGTACTGATGACGAACAATCATCTGTGTGGAGGGTGGATTCACATAATCCTCTCCATTATGATAGATGCGCACGCCATCTTCATAACAGGACGTAATAGTGCCCACCTCGGGATAAATTTCTGCAAAATCATGGGGCATAAAATTTTCATGAGGCCATCCCACTCCTTCTATCCAATCGTAGGTTTGCGTTGGTCCAATGCCAGTTATGATGTCAGATCGGGTCCATGTAACTCTTTTCAGCGGAACACCATCAGTATTAACAATCCCGGGAGAACCATACTTCGAATATCTCAACGCAGTATCTGTGACAACAACTAACTTATCAATGTCCATTTCACAATAAATCAGTTCAAAATCACGTCCTCGCTGAACAATATAAGTTCTGGAACCAACATCTCTAATAGCAGCCGCATACATCTGGAAATCTGACTGGCAAAGGAAAACCTTCTTATAAGCAAGACCGTTTATCACGGTATCCCCTTTCACTACATAGGAATAGTATTCCCAAGCTTTTGAATGTACCGTCCTTTTGCAATTCCACACTTTTCCCTCCTTGGCCAAAGGGTGATACTGGGTTTCCTGTGCCTGCAAGCCCAGAGCTAACAGGCAGGTGAGTGATAAGATAAAGAAGCGTTTCATAGAGGTATTTGTTTTGGTTTTATACGTTTATTGTGGAAATCCGCTGCAAAGATACAGCTTTTTTCGGTAGGTTGTATCATTTACCCTATGGAAAATTTCATCATAGTGTTTTTTCTTGAAAAAGCTGTGATTCAAGCTGGTAACAGAAAAAGCACGCACAGAGGGGGTGGAAAGTATTTTCCGCCCCTCATGGAAAACGCATCATTTGACACCTTTTTGACGCTCTTCAGACGATGGTGAAGCCTTGGTGGTTAATGGAAAGTTCGTAGAAGCGGGCGGCAGGAGCAGGAGGATTCTCCGTGAGGCGACGACGGATTTCCTGTGCTGCCTCGGGTGAACGGGCCACCATATAGAGGAAACCGCCGCCACCTGCTCCGGGAAGTTTGAAGCCCACGCAGAGATCGCGGATAATGTCTGTGATGGCCTGAATGGCAGGAGGATTACACCCAGCGTCCAAGTGCTGGTTGTCCTGCCAGTTCTGGGCGAGACGCTGTCCGAAGTCAAGAAGAAGAGCCTGTGGGTCGGCAGAAGGTGACGCCTGCAAAGTGGCCGCCAGTTCTCGAGCGCGATTCTTCATACGATGAAGATGGTTCTGCTGGTCGGTGTCTCGCAGGAACATATCTTTCACAATTTCTGCAAGAATCTTGCGAGCCATGCGCGTCAGACCCGTGAAATAAAGAAGGTGACACGGGGCAAGCTGTGGGTGAGACCATAGGGTATCAGGCAGGGGCTGCACCTGGGGCCGCTGGGCGTAACCAGCTTCTGTCGTAAGGATTTTGGCACCCGGGAAGACACCGCCGTACTGGTCTTGCCAACCACCACCAGCCGTGAGCAACTGCTCCAGCACGAGGGTGCGCTGACAGATTTCCTCACGTGACCAGCCAAGGGCAAAAGCCTCGGAGATCGTCCCCAAGACGGTCGCCGCCAGAATACTGCTGGTGCCCAAACCGCTGCCTGTGGGAACAAGACTTTCTGTGATCAGTTCAAAGCCTCGACCACCCAACTGTTCCTGCAAAGAAGCATACTGTCTGCCACAAAAACGCGGCAACCAACCAGCCAAGGAGAGAGCCGCCTTGGAGATGGAGAAAGCGGAACCAAGGTGGGCAAAGTCCTGCAGCTGGTGCCAACTGGTGATGATTTCCTGCTGTTGCATATCCAACGAACGCAGATGGATAACAGGCTGTGGCAGAGGACGAATGGTGCAACGGATGGGAGGCTCGCCATCCAAGTCGATGGCCACATTGACAACGGCTCCTCCCTGATAAAGACAATAAGGAGGTGTGTCTGTCCAACCGCCGGAGACATCAATACGCAACGGGGAACGTCCCTCCACCGTATGCTGCAAAGCACTGATGGAAGGCACTTGTGGCGTCACATCGGAAGAGGCTGCCAACTGCAAGCGCAAGTGGGAGAAAGCAGCTTCCACGTCCATCTGACGACGCCGCATCTCTGCCCGCTGGCGAACGAGACGACGAAGGTCGGCACGCGTGGAGATTTCCTCGGCGGAAAGACGGGGGATGGAGAGGTAGAGGGAGTTGAGAGATGGCTCCGGCTCCAGCATCCAGCGAAGGAGACGGCCAAGGTAGCCATGGTCTGCGGTGACGGGAAAGAGGTTGGCCCGCTGAATATCCTCGGGGTGTTCAAAGTCGGAGGGTGAGAGGCCGTGAATCTGCAGCCAAGTGGTAACCGGCTGGCCGAGGAAGGTGGTATTCGGGTCTGACAGTGAGCCACTAAACGTGTCGAAGAAGCCGTAGGGGCGAAGGGCAAAGGGAAAGCCCCCTTCCAACTTCCCCCAAGAGGGAAGAACACTCGTCCCTTGAGGAGAGTTAAAGGTGATGGGAACTACATCCACGCACTGGTTAGGCTGAAGGGTGACGCGCCAGTCGTTTCCTGGGACACCTGTGACCACGTTGTGGTCGGTGAGGGTCCAGCCTTCAATGTCGCTGTTCTCCACCCACTGCATTTGGGGGTTGGGCGTTTCTATGAGGGTGGCTGTGGAAGAAAGGAGTTCGCGGGTGGTGCCGAAGTGCAGGAAACGCCCTTCTGGCAGCGGAAGAATGCAAACGGTGAGCCCTGCCAATTCAGCGTCGGCAATAGAGGGATGCTGTCCCACAGAGCAACCGAACTGCCCATAAAGATCGTAGGAACAGATGTTTCCGTCGGCATCTGTGGAACGAGCGGCCAACAGGCGTAACGCCTTCTCACTGAGCAGCCAGATGCCAATATCCATCAGCAGCGTGTGAGTGGCTGTGAGGGTTTCCAACTGCTGTACAGAAGGTTTCTGAAGCATGAAGTCCAACTGTGTGGGAGAAGCATAGGACATCGCATAAACACCATGATGACTCATCTGTTCATGGGAGGTAGGCAGACCATAACAAACGATGTCCGCAGCCGGCAGCGGTTCCAAGGTCTCGGCAGCGGTGATACAGACGTCACCCGAAGCGATGAGAACACGGGAAGAAGCATCCGCTGCGTTCATGATGCGCTCATACAAAGGCAGTTGCAGCTGCAGGAGCGTCTGCCCGAAAGGTTCTCCCAGCAGCGATGGCATCGGGGTGAAGAGCTTGCCGCTGGGTGCGTAAGCCGGGAGACGACGACTCTGCCCGCCTGCATGAATTACAATGCAGCGCTCGGTCTGCGGACTGGTCTGGAGGGCAAAAACCTCGTCGCGGGCAGCCTCATGCAGGAGGTGCACCGTTCCCCCACCCGATCCCACACGGTGACCAACGGGGTCGGAAGCACAGAAGAATACATGAGGATCAAGGCTGGCGACCTCGTGGGCGCAAGCCACAAGACTGGGCGGTAGGGAAAGGAGAACCCGGGGCATGAGGGGGAGATTTACTGTTTAAATTTTAATGTTTAAAGTTTAAAGCTCGGGCGCTTAGGAAGCGAACTGGCGGATGAGTTGTTCGTCTGAGAGACGGCAGATGAGGAGGGTATCATCATGTTCTGCCACGATGTAACCGTCCAGTCCCTGCACCACTACGCGGCGTTCCTGGGTCGTGTGAACAATACAGTCATGACTGTCATAGAGGTCGATTTTCTCTCCGATACAGGCATTGCCGTTCACATCCTTGGGGGTGCGTTCACGCAACGAGCCCCAAGTGCCGAGGTCACTCCATCCGAAGTCAGCAGGCAAGACAAAGATCTCATCGGCCTTCTCCATCACGGCGTAGTCGATGGAGATGCTCTCGCACAACGGGAACTGCTCATCGATGGCCGCCTGTTCACGGTCTGTGCCATAGAGCGGCAGGAGGTTCTCGAAGATGGAGGAAATCTGGGGAGCGTAGATACGCAGTGCATTCACGATGGTGGAAACGCGGAAGACAAATAACCCGCTGTTCCAGAAGAAGTTATTGCGACGAATGTAACGCTCGGCAGTTTCAGCATCGGGCTTCTCATGGAAGCTGTCCACGCGGAAGATTTCACGGTTGCGGGCACTGGCCACACTGAGGTCTGCCTGAATGTAGCCGTAACCTGTCTCGGGACGAGTGGGCTTCATACCCAAAGTGACAATGCTGTCTGTCTCTGCCGTGAAACGCAGGGCCGACTGGATAACCCGGCGGAACTCATCGGTATTGAGCACCACGTGGTCTGCCGGGGAGACAACAATGTTGGCCTTGGGGTCTGTGGATTTGATGCGCCAGCTGACGTAGGCGATACAGGGAGCCGTGTTGCGCCGGCACGGTTCCAACAAAATATTGCTGACGGGAACCTCCGGCAGCTGCTCGTGAACCAGTTCGGCATATTTGGCGCTCGTGACAATCCAAACGTTCTCGGGAGGGCACAAGGTACCAAAGCGGTCCAGTGTCAGTTGGAGAAGCGTGCGTCCGCAACCCAGCACATCAATGAATTGCTTGGGACGTTCTGCGGTACTCATGGGCCAGAAACGGCTTCCAATGCCGCCTGCCATTATTACAAGATGTGTACTCATTTTCAATATAGTTTTTGGGCGTTAATAATTTGTTATCTATCAGAGTATTAATCAAGGAGAAAAGAATTTGCGACCCTTGGTGACGGAAAGGCCGCGAGGAACGGAAGTCTGTGCAAGTGGACGACCAGTGAGGTCAAAGAATGTGTGTGGTGAACGCACCTGCAGGGGGACATCAGCCACCGCGTCTTCCTCGGGCAGCATGAAACGGAAACTAACGAAACCGTCGGCCTCCCTGATGCTATATACGGGCTTGTGCATGAAGCGTGAACCGTCTGTATTTTGAACATTTAGGATGGCTGCTGGCACCGACTCATCGGTAAAGTCTGGGCTGTAGTTCAGTCCTGTCCAAAGGTCTGTTTGCAGGCTGTAGCTGCTTCTGACACTGGTGTTGTCCGCAGGAAAGATGCACATCCGCTGGCGGTCGGTCAAAGTGTTAACGGTGTTTGTTGCCCAGGCGACAGAATCATAATCCACATGCAGAATCATCATCCCATGTCCATTGATAGAGGTGTCCCAGCCCACTTTCTGATGGTTGGCCAGAAGATAGTATTCATCGGGAGTGGCATCATTGTAAATGACGTAGGCCTCGGGCGTTTCTTCAATATTTTTCATATCTTGAACGACACAGGGAGTGCTCAACACCGTGGGTTCCAACCACCCGCAAAACCAGCGCTCGTAGGCCGTGAAGCCACAGGGGCAGAAGCCGCCCGCATTATTGCAACCATAATCCATTACAGACCAGTTGGACATTCCATACGCACCTTGATAATTGGTATCATAAAAGTCTGGAAGACCCAAGCAATGGCTGAACTCATGGCACATAGTCCCCACACCAGCGATGGTGAAACCGCTGGTGCCGTTAAGCTCAGAACTGCAAGAATAGGTATCTATGATGACTCCGTCCTTCTTCATGACCGAACCAGTGGCTTCCTTGAGTGTCCATTGGTGGGGCCAGATGGTGGTGGAAGGAGCTCCCTGAGCCTGGCTGTAACCAGCATATACGATGAAGATGTTTTCCACTTCTCCATCGCCATCCCAGTCATAATCAGCGAAGTTCACCTGTGAGTCTATCGCATTCAAGGCTTCCTTCACCATCTGTGCGGGATGAATATCGTGGCCTTCCTCTGTGTCGGCACCATAGTACTCCTCCTTCTTAGAGACCTTGACTGGACCTGCCACGTCGAAGACAATGTCAAACTGCCCGTAGCTCTGCTCACGGAAGTACTCGCGGACAGAGCCGTGGTTGCGGGCGTAGGGGGTTCCCAAGCCGTTCATAATCTGCTGAAACAGCTCACGGGTGGTGGTTAGACAAAGACTTATATCGTGAAAGCTGACGAGAATGAGTAGCCCTTTTTTCATTGTTGGTGCCGGGTCTGTGGGAGCCACAGTCCTGTGAGCCAAGCGGTTCTGTGTCTGGAGGGCCAAGCGTTTGCGATGCACCTGCCGGCGCTGCATGGCCGCCTTCCAGCAGCCTTCGATGTCTCGGTTGTCCGGTTCCCAGAGGCCCTGCAGGTTCTCACGAACAGCCTGGCCGTCTGCTGTCACGAAGAAATGGAAGGTCTCGTCTCCCCGGAGCATCACAGTCTGCGTGGTACCGTCTGCCATCAGGACTGTCCTGCTTACGGGATGAGCAGGGACCGCCCAGGCAAAAGGTGCAGCCAGACAGCAAGCGATGAGGAGACAAGCTTTCTTCATGTAACCATCACTCTTTCAGGTGATTATTTCATCACTTTCTTACCATTCACAATGTAAAGGCCTCTACGACGACTGTCTGCCACAGGTCTTCCACTGAGGTCACGGACAACTGTGGAACGCGGTGCTGCGGACAAAGAAGATACAGCAGTCTGGAAATCATTGCCTAAGTAGAAGGTTACGGTCTTGTCCTCATTCTCACGGATGGCATTGATATCCTTGTGCATCAGTCCTGCCGCAGAATAGACAGTGGCTGCAGGTATAGAAAAGCTCGTCAGAGAATCGTTCTTCACCTCTCCGTCAACCACATACGGATAAAGGTTCCCTTTCCAAGTTTCCAACAATTCAGAATACTCTTCAGCCACAGAAGAGCCGATGTAGCGATTGTTGGCAGCAAAGATAGTCATTCTCAAGTGATTAGCATCGTCGTTCACGCTATTACTGTTCCAAAGGCTGGCCGAATAATCCACGTGGGTCACCTGCATTCCATGCCCAAAGCGGCAGAGATTCTTGTCCCATCCACAGCGCTGACGGTTCTCCAGAATGTAATATTCATTGGGATTCTCATCGTTGATCACCTTGTAGGCCGTACCGCCCATATCCAAGGGCGTGAGCACATACTCTCCCGGCTTTTCCAGCACCTTTATCTCCCTCCAGTTCATGAATTCCCGCTCGTAGGCCGTGTAGGCACAAGGTGCATAGCCATTATAGCAATAACAGCCATAATCCATGATAGACCAGATGTCCATTCCGAAGGCGTCATAATTATATAAGTCTGGCAAACCCAGTGCATGGCTGAATTCGTGACACATGATTCCGATTCCATCGGGTTCGGGTTCGTCGTACCCCAAGTCAGCGAGTTCGTTGCAACAGGCACTGGTGGCGAACAAGGTGCCATCCATATAGATGCCAGACGGTGACTCCTTGGGCCAGATGGATTCCTCTCCGCCTCCATTTGCCTCTCCGCAGCCGGCATAAATCAGGAAAACCATATCCACTCGTCCCTTATGACTATTGTCAAAAGCACTCCAGTCGTCACCATAGACCTTGCGAGCTGCTCGGATGGCATCGTCGCGGAACTGGGTATAACGGGTGTCTTTGGAACTGCCGCTGTTACTGCCATAGTAGCCGGCAGGATGGGGCACTGTCACAGGGCCAATCACCACAAACTCTGGCAGGAACAGGCTGTCGCTCTGCTGGACAAAGTAATCACGGATGGACCCGTAACTGCCGTGCCCCCGATATAACACTCCGTCGCGCGTACCATTACAAAAGAGGTCATAGTATTCGTTGATTTTCTCATCGGTGTCTGCCACACTGAAGACAGAATCCGTGAAGTTAACCAGCACCACGGGAATCTTAGGGGAGCCCTTGGAGGCGATGGGTGCATTGGCTTGGGAACCGATACGCCAGGGTGCCAGTGCAGCCAGACGGCGGCGCGCAGTCTGTGACTGCTGCAGCGCATCCTTCACGGTCCTGGACGAACGGATATAGCGGGACGCTATGGTGGGAGAAGCCTCCAGCACGCAACCGTCGTCGGTCAGCAGAAAGCTATGAAACTCGTCACCATGTAAGGTGGCCATGACAGTGGTTCCATCCACGAGCTGCACGGAGCGGCGGACACGCATGGACGGCACAGCAAAAACAACGGTGCAGGCCAACAAAAGGACAAAGAAAATACCGAACTTTTTCATAAGCAAAAGAATTATAGGGTGCAAAAATAGGAAAAATAACGCTTTTCCCCAAAAAATATTGCAAAAAAATCCTTGAAAGTGTTTTCCGCAACGCTTTTTCCTTCATTTACTTGTCCAACTGAATGAAAAGAGCTACCTTTGAACGCAAAAATTACACAAAACACCCTTCTAACACACTTATAGACTATGATTCTCTACCCTAATGCAAAAATCAATCTCGGCCTGAACATTATTTCACGCCGACCAGACGGCTATCACGATATCGAAACAGTCTTCTATCCGATTCCCTTGCAGGATGCCTTGGAGGTGAAGGCCTCCGACCATTTCTCCTTCCGCCTGTCCGGCAATCAGCTGGACTGTGCCGCCGGTGACAACCTGGTCATTCGTGTGCTTCAGATGGTGGAGGCTGACTACAAACTGCCCGAGTTGGATGTGCACCTGTTCAAACACATCCCCTCTGGTGCCGGACTTGGGGGCGGCAGCAGCGATGCAGCTTTCATGATGAAGTTGTTGAACGAGCAGTTTGAGTTAGGTATGAGTGAGGACGAGATGGAGACGCGGCTCTCCTCCTTGGGTGCCGACTGTCCGTTCTTTGTGCGCAACCGCCCTGTCTTTGCCACAGGCATAGGCAATGTTTTCACACCCATCGACCTGGACTTGAAGGGTTGGACGCTGGTGCTGGTGAAGCCAGACGTGAATGTTTCCACGAGGGATGCCTACGCCGCCGTGCAGCCTCAGCAGCCCGCACTTTCTCTCACGGAAATCGTAAAAAAGCCCGTGGAGGAATGGCAAGAGCTGATGCATAATGATTTTGAGGTCAGTGTGTTCCCGCGTTACCCTGAGATTGCAGCGCTGAAGGATTTATTGTTGGATCAGGGTGCCGTGTTTGCAGCGATGTCTGGAAGCGGTTCAGCAGTCTATGGTCTGTTCCGCCAGCCCTTGGAGCACGTGGACGAGACGTTCAGTGGGTGTTTCGTCAGACAGCGGCAGTTGTAAAGGACAACTTGATACAGAAAAGGTGCACAAATTTGTGCACCTTTTCTGTATCAAGTCATAAAAAAGACTGTCCCCTGACTCTCGTCAAGGAACAGCCACAACACAAACACAAAATAAAACACGACAATATGATATCCACGAGCAGATATTGCCAAGTGACTGCTATCACAGTCCTGAAGAGTAAGTTGTCATACACTCTGCCTCACGCAGGATGGTTTGACATTGCTTCTCCTAACCTCTCTGGATACATAGTGGGAAGAACCACAAAAATCAGAGATTGAATCAGTTAGTCTATGAAGACTTTAGAGTACCAACAATATATTAAACTTATGAAACAGAAATGATCATCAATCTTTACATGATACCCCGTTCACGCAGGGCGCACTGCCACTTCCAGGCGCTGGCGAGGACGTCCTCCAACGGTGTGTCGGCCTTCCAGCCAAGTACCTTATTGGCTTTATCGACGTTGCCCCATACTTTCTCGATATCACCTGCACGGCGACCCACGATTTGGTAGTTGAGCTTCACGCCTGTGGCTTTCTCGAATCCGTGAATGAGTTCCAGCACGCTGGTTCCCTTTCCGGTTCCGATATTATAGACCTCCACGGGTTCCTCAATCTTGTCCTCCATGATGCGTGTCATGGCGCAGACATGTGCCTTTGCCAGGTCCACGACATAGATGTAGTCACGGATGCAGGAGCCGTCGGGAGTGTCATAGTCATCACCGAAGACGCTGAGCTTCTCGCGGATGCCGATAGCAGTCTGGGTGAGATAGGGAATGAGGTTCTGCGGCACGCCATTAGGCATTTCACCAATAATGGCAGAGGGGTGTGAACCGATGGGATTGAAGTAACGGAGCAGGATGGCCTTGATGGGCGAGCCGCTGGCCACGGTGTCCTGTATGATTTCTTCATTGATTTGCTTGGTGTTGCCGTAGGGAGACTCAGCCTTCTTGATGGGTGTCTCTTCTGTGGCGGGCAGCTGATCGGGCTGTCCATAGACGGTGCAGCTGGAGGAGAAGATGATACCCTTGACATTATACTTGGGCATGAGCTCCAGGAGGTTGATCAGCGAGACGATATTGTTGCGGTAATAGAGCAGGGGCTTCTCCACGCTCTCGCCCACGGCCTTGCTGGCGGCGAAATGGATGATACCGCTGATCTTTGGGTATTTCTTGAAGACAGCTTCTGTGGCGTCAAAGTCCCGGAGATCCACTTTCTCAAAAGCGGGACGGATGCCTGTGATTTTCTCGATGCCGTCAATGACGTTTTCCTGAGAGTTGGACAGGTTATCGACAATGACAACTTCATACCCTGCGTTCTGCAGTTCTACTGTGGTGTGTGAACCAATAAAACCGGTTCCACCAGTGACGAGAATTGTTTCTTTCATACCGAAATATTGCTCTTTTCGTTGTTTTGTGGGAGCAAAGGTAGGTTTTTTTCCAATACGCTCAAAAGATTTTTCCCTTTTTTTCTGTTTTTTATGCGTTTTTTTTACATTTTCGTCTCATTTGGACACTTTTTTCCCCGAAAAGGGGGTTCTTGACATAAATCAAAGCGCCAATTGACATAAATCAACACTCCATTTGACGCAAATCAAGAGTGCCGCCACACCACTCCACAAAACACTCTTCTTTTTCCAGGGGATAATGGGACAAATAATGGCCGTCTTCCGTGAGACAGACGACCACCATCCGGTGTTTTTCACCGTTGGGAAGGATGAGTTGATGATAGGCTTTGCGGGTCATGAGTTCTCCTAATATATATATAATAAGGTATTCAAGTTTGTTTTATTATGCCGTATGTACGTGATAGGGATTTGATGTTGCGTACCTAAAGGCACGCATTTTTCCTCGCCATTACATACCAGCCATTAAAATGGCTGGCTACCCCTATTACGCCCCTACGGGGCTTTCTATAACAGTTAGCAAGCATACTTACGAAAGACGCGTTACTGCTGTCTGGGACGGGCACGGCGCTGTGAGGGTTTGTTCTGCAGACGGCGGCGGCCCTTGTTGGAGCCTGGGACGTAGGGTTTCTCCTTGACGACGTTGATGGTGCGGTCCACCACTTGCTCGTCACGGAACTCCTCGGGTGTGCGGCGATGTTCTTCGGGCTCCTGCATCTTGGGCAGGGACAACGAATCTGTCATGAGGCCTTCTGTCAAGAGGCTGTCTGAGGACAATGAATCTGCCCTTGCCCAGCGCTCACGGACAGATGCGGGTTGGTGGAAACGGATGAGTGCTGGCTGGAGAGCAAAGAAGAAACGCATATTCTCTGCCTTCTCCTCGATGGGTGCATAGAGGTGCCCGCAGATCCTGCGGGGCGTCCAATCCCTCGGGTTATCAATCTGGAGTTCACACATGTCCCGGCCTCCGATGGAAAGCAACTGGCTGCGCACGGAATCGTTGGTGTAGATGACGATGAGGTCTGCGAAGGTGTCTGAGGTTCGGCTGCGGGAGAGCTTCAGGATGGAGAATCGCCAAAGGACGTTGTCACACGGCAGCCAGGTGGAATCACATTCCAGTTCCCATGCCTGAAGATTGTCCACAGGTGCCGACTTGACCACAAAAAGCGGACGGTCCCTCCAGACGTTGGCCGTGTCTCCCTCTGCAGAGAGGTCGGCATAAATGTCCCTGGGCCCAGAAGCGATGCCCAGCGCATCCGCCTCCCGTTGCAGGCGGTCTGCCACACGGCTGTACATGCGATTCATGCGGCGCAGGTCACTGCAGTAGAACACGAGTGACGAGTCAAACTCTGCCTCTGTAATATCATGTTTGCGGAAAACTGCCTGCTGATATTCATAACGCATCTGGTCATAGCTCTGCCCCTCCTCCAGTGGTATGGTCTCTGCCATTCCCTGTGCCAGGTGATAATCATGCAACACGCGTTCCATCTTGGATTCAGAAAGAACGCCTGCCGGCAGCTTGGGCTTGCAGGCTGTCAGCAGGAGGGGTAACAGGGTTGCTGTGAGACAGATGCGTGGACTAATCTTCATGGGGTGATTCCTTGGAGTCTGTACATTCCTTGGCAGCAGGTTGAGCGTCCAGCTCCGTGGCCAGCGTCTTGCGGAAGAACAGCAGCAGTGCGATGACGCCACAGCTGATGCATGCGTCGGCCACATTGAAGATGTAACTGAAGAAGACATAGTGGCTTCCGCCAATGAAAGGCACCCACGAGGGCCAGTCCCACTCACAGAGCGGGAAGGAGAACATATCCACCACGCGCCCGTAGAACCAGGAGCTGTAGCCCTCACCGAAGGGGACGAAATGTGCCACTCCGCCGTAGCCTGGATCATTGAATATCAGTCCATAAAAGACACAGTCAATGATGTTTCCGGCAGCACCTGCCATGATGAAAGCCAGACAGACCAGATAGCCCCACCCCACTCCACGGCGGATGAGCTTGACAATGTACCACGCCACCGCGATGGTGGCCAGGATGCGGAAGCCTGTGAGGAAGAACTTGTCAAAGAACTGCATCCCGAACGCCATCCCATTGTTCTCGATGAAGGTGATGTAGAACCAGTCTGTGATGCGGATGCTCTCGTGCAGGGTCATGTGTGTCTTGACCCAGATCTTGACAAGCTGATCTACCAGCAATCCCCCGATGAAGATGGCTGCGACGGTGGTTGCCTGTGCTTTCTGCCGCTTGGTCATGCTCATTTGGGAGCTCCGGAACGCTCCTGTTTGACCTCGATGCTGAGTGTGGCATGAGGCACGGCGCGCAGGCGTTCCTTGGGGATGAGTTTGCCGGTTTCGCGGCAGATGCCGTAGGTCTTGTTGTCGATGCGCACGAGTGCCGCCTTCAGTCCTTGTATGAACTTCTGCTGGCGGTGGGCCATGGACATGAGTTGCTCCTTGGACTGGACCTCACTGCCCTCTTCCAGGGCGTGATAGGTGGGGGCGGTGTCGTCGGCCTCGTTGCTGTCACGGTTCATGACGGCATCCATGGTGTGCTCGTAGTCTTCCTCGGCCACTTTGAGCTTTTCCTGAATCAGGACACGGAACTCCTCGAGTTCTTCGTCGGAATAGCGAGTTTTCTCTTCCATGATTTCTTGTGGGCGTTGCTTTATAAGGTAATTAATTTCTTCTTGTGATACAGACCTTTACATCGATGTCTTCCAGGTCCAGAGAGACAGCCTCGGGCAGTTCGTCCACCAGGGTGATGCTGTCTGCGAGTACCTGGGTCTGGATGTAATCTCCGAAGGCTTCCACAGCGCGGTCAGTCTCCTGGGCGTGGGTCATCTGGATGGTGATGCGGTCTGTGATTTCAAATCCGCTTTCCTTGCGCAGGTTCTGGATGCGCTTGACCAGTTCGCGGGCGATGCCTTCGTTGCGCAGTTCGTCGGTCACGGTGATATCCAGTGCCACGGTCAGTGCACCGTCGTTGGCAACGGTCCAGCCCGGGATGTCCTCGCTGAAGATTTCCACGTCCTCCAGCTCCACGGTGATGGCGTCGCCTGTGGGCAGCGTCAGCGGCAGCTGTCCTGTCTCCAGAATGGCTATCTGTTCCTGCGTGAGGGCGGTGACGGCAGCGTTGACGTCCTTCATCAGCTTGCCGAATTTCTTTCCCATGGTGCGGAAGTTGCACTTGACCTTCTTGGTCAGCAGTCCAGCGCCTTCCACAAACTCCAGCGTCTTCACATTCACCTCGTCCAGAATCAACTGCTTCACAGCCTCGATACGCAACTGCTGTTCGCGGTCAATGGCTGGGATGGCGATGCGTGCAAGAGGTTGACGGACAATGATTTGTTCCTTCTTGCGCAGGGAGAGCACCATGGAGGTGATCTGCTGTGCCAGCGCCATGCGTGACTCCTGCTCCTTGTCGATGAGGGCACGATTGGCTTCGGGGAAGGTGGAAAGGTGGACGGAGGTTGCCTCGCCGACAGAATCGGCGAGCACACCATGCAGGTCACGGTAGAGCTGGTCGGCGTAGAAGGGTGCGATGGGTGCCATCAGACGGCTGACGGTTTCCAGACAAGTGTAGAGGGTCTGATAGGCAGAGAGTTTGTCCATGGTCATCTCGCCGCCCCAGAAACGTTTGCGGCTGAGACGCACGAACCAGTTGCTGACGTTATCTATGACGAAGGACTGGATGAGACGTCCGGCACGTGTGGGCTCGTAGCTCTCGTAGCTGGCGCCCACCTCCAGTACCAGGGAGTTCAGTGAGCTGAGAATCCAGCGGTCCATCTCGGAGCGTTCGCTCATGGGAATCTCGGCCTCCTGGAAGTGCCAGCCATCCACGTTGGCATACATCGCCAGGAAGCTGTAGGTCTGGAACAGTTTGCCGAAGAACGAGCGTGCCACTTCCTGCACGCCGGCCTCGTCATATTTGAGGTTATCCCATGGTTGTGAGTTGGTTATCATGTACCAGCGCACAGCGTCGGAGCCGAATTTCTCGATGTTGTCAAAGGGGTTGATGGCATTGCCCAGACGCTTGGACATCTTCAGTCCGTTCTTGTCCAGGACGAGGCCGTTGCTGATGACAGCCTTGTAGGAGACGCTGTCGAAGACCATCGTGGCGATGGCGTGCAGGGTGAAGAACCAGCCGCGGGTCTGATCCACGCCCTCGGCGATAAAGTCGGCAGGGTAAACGATACGATTGTCCAGGGCTTCCTTGTTCTCAAAGGGATAGTGAATCTGTGCGTAGGGCATGGCGCCGCTGTCAAACCAGACGTCGATGAGGTCCAGCTCACGACGCAGCGGGGCACCACTTTCTCCCACGAGTACGATTTCATCCACGTAGGGACGGTGGAGGTCGATGCGGTCATAGTTCTCCTGGCTCATGTCACCGGGCACGAAGCCCTTGTCCTTCAGCGGGTTGTAGGCCATCACGCCAGCGCGCACGCTCTTCTCTATTTCATTATACAGTTCCTCCACGGAGCCGATGCAGACTTCCTCACGGGTGTCACGGTTGCGCCAGATGGGCAGCGGTGTGCCCCAGTAGCGGCTGCGGCTGAGGTTCCAGTCGTTGAGGTTCTCCAGCCACTTGCCGAAGCGTCCTGTGCCTGTGCTCTCGGGCTTCCAGAGGATGGTCTTGTTCAGTTCCATCATGCGCTCCTTGGCGGCGGTGCTGCGGATGAACCAGCTGTCCAGGGGGTAGTAGAGGATGGGCTTGTCGGTGCGCCAGCAGTGCGGGTAGTTGTGCACGTGCTTCTCAATCTTGAAGGCGGTGCCCTCCTGCTTCATCTCCATGCAGAGGACGATGTTCAGGTCCTCGGTCTTGGCCAGTGCTTTCTCGTCCAGGCCGGCATATTGCGGGTCGTAGGCGTTCTTCACGAAGTCTCCGGCATGATGCCAGTAGCTCTCGCGCACGCACGTATTAATAAAGGTAGCATCCATGTCGTCCTTGACGAAATACTTGCCCGTGAAGTCCACCATCGGGCGGGTGTCACCGGCCTTGTCAATGACGAAGAGGGATGGCACGCCAGCGTCCTTGGCCACCTTGGCGTCATCGGCACCGAAGGTGGGAGCGATGTGCACGATGCCCGTACCATCCTCTGTGGTCACATAGTCTCCGGGGATGACGCGGAAGGCGTCCTGTTCCTTCACCACGACCTTGCCGTCCTCCAGCGCGCAGGGCTTCACCCAGGGGAAGAGCTGCTCATAGTGCAGGCCGAGGAGGTCGGTCCCCATGAACTCAGCAATCACCTCGGGAGCGGCGGCGCCTTCCTCTTTGGGAGCGGGGAAATAGACGTCCTTGCGGGCCTCTGCCAAGATATAGACGGCCTCTTCACGGGTGTAGGGGTTCTGGCCTTTTACCGCCACATACTTGATTTTGGGTCCCACGCAGAGGGCAGTGTTGGAGGGCAGTGTCCAAGGGGTGGTAGTCCAGGCGAGGATATAGACGGGGGTGGCCCCCCCTACGGCCCCCGAGGGGGCTTCTAATGCTTTATTAATGATGGACAGAGGTGACGTGTCCCCCTCGGAAGACGAAAGGGGGGCTTGCTCAATGACCCTGAACTGTGCCGTCACGGTGGTGTCCTTCACGTCGCGGTAGCAGCCGGGCTGGTTCAGCTCGTGGCTGGAGAGGCCTGTGCCGGCGGCGGGGCTGTAGGGTTGGATGGTGTAGCCCTTATAGAGTAACCCCTTCTGGTACAGCTGTTTGAGCAGCCACCACAGGGTTTCGATGTACTTATTGTCATAGGTGATGTAGGGGTGTTCCATGTCCACCCAGTAGCCCATGCGGCGGCTGAGGTCTTCCCACTCGCTGGTGTACATCATCACGTTCTGGCGGCAGCGGCGGTTGTAGTCATCGATGCTGATGGTCTTTCCGATGTCCTCCTTGGTGATGCCCAGTTCCTTCTCCACGCCCAGTTCCACGGGCAGTCCGTGGGTGTCCCAGCCGGCCTTGCGGTGCACCTGGAAACCCTTCATGGTCTTGAAGCGGCAGAACGTATCTTTGATGGAACGCGCGAGCACGTGATGGATGCCGGGATGGCCGTTGGCCGAGGGAGGACCCTCAAAGAACACAAAGGAGGGACAGCCCTCACGCTCGTCGATGCTGCGGTGGAACAGGTCTTCGTGGTCCCACTGCTCCAGTATTTCATGATTCACCTCTGTCAAATTGAGGTGGTCACGCTCGGGGAATTTTCTTGTCATTATCGTTGCACTATTATTATTGTCAATCAATGCGTTACGACCACGCCACCCCGCTCATTTCTGCGCACAGGCGAGCATAGTCTCTGAAAAAGTGCGGCAAAGGTAAACATTTTCTCCCGACCGACCAAATATTTTGCCAAAAAAATCTCAAAATCACAAAAATGCCTCATCATCATCCACCAGATAACAGCCCGCCCGCATCCTCATGGGGTGTCACATAGAAGGCTTAAAGGTTCTCGCGACAAGGCTTAAGGGTTCTCGCGACAAGGCTTAAGGGTTTCCCAGAGAAGGCTTAAGGGTTCCCCCGAGAAGGCTTAAGGGGTACAGGACTTGAGCTTGGCCTCATTCGTGACTGAAACGCAAATTTTTATGAAAGTGGGAGACCATCTAAATTGCAAAATTGCAAATTGCATGCACTTCACAGAAAGTAGCGGAAAAGAGAGTAGGATATATTATATAGTATAATATATTAATAATCAATAATATATATAATAAAATATACTTATTTTATCCTCCTCAAAAATTCTCGAAGTAAAAAAAGTAAATGCAATTTTGAATTTTGCAATTTAAACCTCTCAAGACTTCACTCTATGCTCTCTATCTCCACGCCTTCCAGACCGGTCATGAAATGGAGAATCTGCTCTCCATACTTGCTGCGTGAAGTCTTGATCTCCAACTTCATAATGTAATGACGTGACGGGATGTCTGCGGGATCGTCGGGCACTGTGGAAGAGGGAAAAGCGGAACGGCGGCTCCCAGTGCCACCAGGAAATGCGTGCGGAAGCCGGCTTCCTTGGCGCGGTAGCCTCTCTCCAGACCTATGACTCCGCCGAGCAGAGCCGCTACGGCTATGTGGAGCAGGAATTTGTAGGTGGCATCCATGCTTTACAGATTGCGCCCGTGGCAGTTCTTGAACTTCTTGCCGCTGCCGCAGGGACAGGGGTCGTTACGGCCAGGAATCTTCTCGGCAGTGAAGGGCGTGCGGGGCTGCTGCTCACGGGTGTCGTAGGCTGCGGCGGCCTGCTGTGCAGGATCGTTGAGGTCGGCGGGAGCACCACCTCCGGCATAGTCGGGACGGCTGTAGCGAGGAGCAGCGGTGGTACCGCGCCCTGTCTGGTACTGGGCACGCTGAGCGGCGGCAGCACGTGCACGGCGACGGGCTTCCTGCTCGGCAGCACGCTGCTGGGCATCATCCGGAGCCTGGGTCTGCTGCTCGGGCACGGAACCGCGCATGAGAATGCTAATGGTCTGATTGTTAATCTTATTCACCATCTTGTCGAAGAGCTGCACACTCTCCAGCTTGAAAATGAGGAGCGGATCTTTCTGCTCATAGCTGGCGTTCTGCACGCTGTGTTTCAGTTCGTCCAGCTCTCGGAGGTTCTCCTTCCAAGCCTCGTCGATGACGTGGAGCATGATGGCTTTCTCGAAGGCGGTGACGATGGCACGCCCCTCGGAGGCACAGGTCTCTCGCAGGCTGACGCCACCGATGTTATACACGCGACGACCATCCAGGATGGGCACCATCACAGGACGCTCTGCCCACTCCTGTCCATTGGGACCATCGTAGATGGGCTTGAAGACCTTGACGACGTCGGAGGCGATGAGGGCAGTCTTCTGCTGG
This sequence comes from Bacteroidaceae bacterium, assembly GCA_017619335.1. Lineage (GTDB taxonomy): Bacteria > Bacteroidota > Bacteroidia > Bacteroidales > Bacteroidaceae > Physcousia. The sequence continues at coordinate 16,317 of JAFZSP010000085.1, read as the reverse complement.
AAGCGGTCGAGGACGGCCTGATAGGCTTTCTCCTCCAGATCGGGGCGCTTCATCTGCACGAGGTCGCTCTCTGTGAAGGGCACTTCCATGGCGAAGAGCTCGATGAACTGTTCCTTCATCTGGTCGTGGGTGGCGCAGTTCTCGATGATGGAGCAGACACGGTCATAGAGCATGTCGGCAATGTCCATCCCGAGGCGTTCACCCATGAGGGCGTGACGACGCTTCTCATAGACCACGGTGCGCTGTTTGTTCATCACATCGTCATATTCCAGCAGGCGTTTGCGCACGCCGAAGTGGTTCTCTTCCACCTTCTTCTGTGCACGCTCGATGCTGTTGTTAATCATCGGATGCTCAATCATTTCGCCATCCTCGAAGCCCAGGCGGTCCATTACCTTGGCGATGCGCTCAGAGGCGAAGAGACGCATGAGCTTGTCCTCCAAAGAGACGAAGAAAACACTGCTGCCCGGGTCTCCCTGACGTCCGGAACGACCACGCAACTGGCGATCCACACGGCGGCTCTCATGACGCTCTGTGCCGATGATGGCCAGACCGCCTGCCTCACGCACAGCATCGGAGAGCTTGATGTCGGTTCCACGACCTGCCATGTTGGTGGCGATGGTGACGGCACCGAGACCATTGGTGCTCTGACCGGCGAGGGCCACGATGTCGGCCTCCTTCTGGTGGAGCTTGGCGTTCAAGACCTGATGAGGAATCTTGCGCATGGAGAGCATCTTGGACAGCAACTCACTGATTTCCACGGAGGTGGTACCCACCAGGGTGGGTCGTCCGCTGTTGCGCATCTTCTCCACCTCGGCGATGACGGCGTTGTACTTCTCACGCTGCGTCTTATAGACGCGGTCGTTCATATCGTTGCGGATGACGGGACGGTTGGTGGGAATCTCCACCACGTCCAACTTGTAGATGTCCCAGAACTCACCGGCCTCGGTGATGGCGGTACCCGTCATGCCGGCCAGCTTGTGGTACATGCGGAAGTAGTTCTGGAGGGTGATGGTAGCGAAGGTCTGTGTGGCAGCCTGCACCTTCACGTGCTCCTTGGCCTCCACGGCCTGATGCAGTCCGTCGCTCCAACGGCGACCTTCCATCACACGGCCTGTCTGCTCATCCACAATCTTGATCTCACCATCCACGATGATGTACTCCTCGTTGAGGTTGAACATCGCATAGGCCTTCAGCAGCTGCTGAATGGTGTGTACGCGCTCGCTCTTGATGGCATAATCGGTGTAGAGCTGATCTTTCTTCTGCACACGTTCCTCATCGGAGAGGGATGTATCTCCCTCAAGGGCAGACATTTGTGCCGCAATATCGGGAAGGATGAAGAGGTCCTCATCATTCACCTGTCCGGCCAGCCAGGCGTTACCCTTGTCCGTGAGGTCGGCGCTGTTTAGCTTCTCATCGATGACGAAGAACAGGGGCTCCACAGCCTCGGGCATACGTTTGTTGTTGTTCTCCATGTAGATTTCCTCAGTGGAGAGCATACCGCTCTTGATGCCCGGCTCGGAGAGGTACTTGATAAGGGGCTTGTTCTTAGGCAGGGCCTTGTAGGAACGGAAGAGGGAGAGGAAACCTGCAGCGGTCTTCTCCTTGTCTTCCTCGGCCTGACCCTCTGAGATGAGTTTCTTGGCCTCGGCCAGGTACTGTGTGGCCAGCTGACGCTGCACACCCACGAGCTTCTCCACCAGAGGCTGGTACTCCTCGAACATCTGGTCATCACCCTTGGGCACGGGACCGCTGATAATCAACGGCGTGCGGGCATCATCGATGAGCACGGAGTCCACCTCATCGACGATGGCATAGTTGTGGCTGCGCTGCACGAGGTCCTCGGGCGAGGTGGCCATATTGTCACGCAGATAGTCAAAACCGAACTCGTTGTTGGTACCGAAGGTGATATCTGCCTGGTAGGCCTTGCGGCGGGCCTCACTGTTGGGCTGGTGCTTGTCGATGCAATCCACACTGAGGCCGTGGAACATATAAAGCGGGCCCATCCATTCGGAGTCACGCTTGGCAAGGTAGTCATTCACGGTGACCACATGTACGCCATTACCAGTCAGTGCGTTAAGGAACACAGGGAGGGTGGCCACGAGGGTCTTTCCTTCACCCGTCGCCATCTCGGCAATCTTGCCCTGATGGAGCACGGTGCCGCCGAAGAGTTGCACATCATAGTGAATCATGTTCCAGAGCGTCTCGTTGCCGCCAGCCACCCAGTGGTTATGGTAAATGGCCTTGTCACCTTCTATGTCCACGAAGTCGTGACGGGCTGCCAGCTCGCGGTCGAAATCGGTGGCAGTGACCTCAATGTTCTCGTTGTTGGTGAAGCGCTCGGCAGTGCTCTTGACGATGGCGAAGGCCACGGGGCGAATCTCGTCCAGCACTTTCTCAAAGACTTCCAACTGGTCTTTCTCCAGCTTGTCTATCTTTTCAAAGATGGGTTTGCGCTCCTCAATGGGCGTCTGTTCTATCTTGGCCTTGAGCTCGTCAATCTGCTGACGGATGGGCTGACCTGCCTCGCGCAGGCGCGCCTTTAATTCTAAGGTACGCGCGCGAAGGTCATCGTTGCTGAGGGCATTGATTTCGGGATATACTTTCAGCACCTCCAGGACGAGGGGCTGGATTGCTTTCATATCGCGGTCGCTCTTGTTACCAAAGAGCGTGCGCAGGAGTTTTATAAAGTCCACTGTTATATGAGGGGGTTAAGAGTTAAATGTTTAATGTTTTAAGTTTTAATCATTTCAGCACTAAGGGTGCCGTGGTGGAACCATTGGGTGCCCGGATGCGGAGACAACGTGCCAAGGTGGGCGCAACAGCTGCTGTGCTCACGGGGGTGCTGATGCGCTCGGCCACTACGTTCGGCCCCATGAAGAAGAGGGGATAGGAGATGTAGGGCTGGCCCTGATTCACATACTCTGTATCGTTCTGACTAACAATCTTCCAGCCGGGGTTGGCCTCTATGAGGATGTCGCCGCAGCGGGTGATGTTCCATCCTGCACGCACACGGTCCAGGCCCTTCACCCAGGCACCGAGCGCCAGACGGGAGGAGGTATAGACATCCCGCACGCCCTCCATCTGTGCCAAGAACTCCTCGGCACGAGCCAGCACCTCATTGAACTTCAGCTGGCGCTGCTCAATGAGTTTGTGATTGAGGTAAATCTGCTGATTGTGAGTGGCTTCGATGTACTGCGCCTGACCATACATGGCAGTGAGGTACATATTCAGAAGCATGGCGGCACGCTCCATGGAGAAAGTGCCCGTGGGGATGCGGTTCTTGACAAAATCGATGTCATCGGCATCGCTGTCGGCATAACAGGTGGAGGAGACCACATAGAGCACCTCACTCTTCTTCATGATCTGCTCCACGCTGGAGAAGATGTGTGCAAGAGCACGGTCCAGACGAACGTAGGTGTCTTGCATCTCCGAGGGGCAGCGCACGACGCTCTGATGGTCGAAGTTCCCTGCGTAGAGGCCAATATTCAGCACGTCGGTGAGGCGGTCTTTGCCCACATCGGAACCTGAGAGACAGCGATCTACGAAGAGTGCCACCTCCTCGTTGACCATCGCGGAGTTCTTCAGCAGCCGGTACTTGCGGTCACCGGAGAAGCTGTGTTTGAAATCGCGTCCATCTGCATCGGCAGCACTCTGGAAATAATGGAATGTGGAGAGGCCACCCTCGTAGGCAGGCTGCCAGGTGAGACCTCCAATGCGCTTGGAGATAGGGCTCATCTGCTCATACTGCTTGGCCCAGTAGGGGTATTCGCCATAGAAGCTGGAACCGCACCAGGAGCCTGTCTCGTCGTTGATCCAGAAAGCACCGTCAGCCACGTGACCGGCCAGCAGCACAGCCATATCTCGCTCAGGACAAATGCTATAGACCACAGCACGCTCGCCTGTAGCCATCTCCAGTTCATCGGAAAGGGCGGTGGTGAGCAGGTGACGAGGGGAGCTCTTCTCGTTGGTTTGCTGACCGGCAAAGGCGGGATCGTCCACGCAGAACATTGGTCTCAACGTCTGGCGGGACAGCCATTGGAGGGATGGTATGCCATTGTCATAGGGAATGGCACCCGTGCTGAGACAGGCTGCTGCCGAGGCGCGGTCGGCACCGCTGAAAGGCTGTTGGGTGTCGGCATAATAGCGAGCCTCACGCATCAGACGTTTCAGGCCGTCCTCGCCATAGAGCGGGGCAAAAGCCTCCATATAATCTGTTCGCAACTGGTCAACCAAAATGTTGACGACCAGGCGCGGCAACTCGGGCGTGGATTGGGCATCAACGCTCATCAGCGCCATCAAAGCCACCAAGGAGGTAATCAACCGGTTGCGGGTCATGGAGGAGTGATGAGTACTCATACTAACTTCTTATATATAATAAGGTGTACTGCTGCACGACTCAGCAAAAGTAATGCCAAAGGCAAGATGAGACGGCAGAAATCTTGAGGAATCAGGAACGTGAGGACGATAAAAAACACGAGGATGACTGCGGCAATCGTGTGATAGACAAAGGGTTTGCGAAGAATATCGGCCCTGACCACTGAATACACGAAAAAGAGGGGCAGCGGATTGAGGACTATAACCTGCCAATTTGACGCCACACCAGGATGCAGCGAGAACAACGCCATGAAAGTCAGCAGCGCACCCGCCAAACCCTGCAAGGTCAAAAGCACAGCATCCACAGGCCAGAAGACCCGACGGCGACGCCACTCCCAAGCAGCCAACAGCAGACCTGCCACAAAAAGTGACCAGCCCAAGGCTCTCGGTGACAGAGGGAACGAAGGTAGCTTCTCTCGCATAGCACGCTGACGTTCAGGGTTTTCAGAGAGCAGCACATGGGTCTCACGAACCAGTGGACGATAGTTGCTGCGATAGCCCACAATCATGGCTCCTGCAGCGTAATCCATCATGTAAAGCGGTGCAAACATCTCGTCACGTTCGGTGATGAGGGTATCGACCTCGGCACCCAAGAGCAGGTCGTTGCCCTCACGGGCCCACGGGTGACCGGCGGTGAATTCATGAAGAATAGTGCGGAAGGTATTTCGACGTCCATGAACGGGATAACGCACTTCACCCAGGACGGCAGCCTCGATGGCATCACGCGCCTTGGTGGTGCAGTTGTTGCGGAAAATGTTGTAACGATAGACACAGGAGTCTGGATGACTCTCGTTCTTCAGGGCCTTGGCCAGGAGATAAGCTTCCACCGGTGTGAGATTCAGCACCTGCTCCGTAACCGAAGAACCACGATAACGGTACTGCATGAGAAACAGTTCCATGGATTCCCCGGCCAGCATATAATCACACTCGCCAAGCACAAAGCGCCAGAGAAAGTGGGGCGCCGTGAAATCGAAGGCTCCGTAATTATAGACGGTGTCCAGACGTTGCTGAAGAGAGCGAACACGCAGCGCCGTGTGACCGTAAAGCTCATAACTCTGCTCACCAGGGGAACAGGTGAGCAGACTCACGGTCAAAGTGGAATCCACAGTCTCTGCTGCGAGGCCTACAGGCACCGAAAATGCCACCAAAAGACATATTTTCAACCAAAGGTATCTCATAATCGGGCGCAAAGGTACAAAAAAGTTTAGAGTTTAGGGTTTAGAGATTAAAGTTTTTACTCTGAAAGCCCGTTTTCCACACCTTTTTCGCCTGTCAGCTATTAAATAAAGCCAAAAAGAAGCCTCTTCCATGCAAAAAACTCTCAACTCTAACCCCCAAACTCTAAACTTTTTTGTACCTTTGCACCCCGAAAATGAATCTGATTATAGATATAGGTAACACGCGCACGAAGTTGGTGGCCTTTCAGGACGGCACGCCGACCGAAGAATGCATCGCCGAGGGCAGCGACCTGGGCGGGCTGGCAGACTTCGTAAAGAAGTACCCTTTCAAGGCTGCCATCCTATGCTCCACCGTGGATCTGGGAACGGCTGCCGAGCAGCATCTGGCAGCACTCCCCTGCCCGCTTCTGCGCTTCACACCTGCAACCCCCACACCCTTGCAGAACCGTTACCGCTCACCACAGACCTTAGGAAGTGACCGCCTGGCCGCAGCCGTTGGTGCCTGGACACTGCGCCCGGGAAGGAACCTGCTCATCATCGATGCCGGCAGCTGCATCACCTTCGACCTCGTCACAGCAGACGGAGCCTACTTGGGCGGCAATATTTCCCCTGGATTGCACGCCCGCCTGCGTGCCATCGACGACTATTTCCCCCGCCTCCCACTGGTGGAAGCAGAAGGGCCGACACCGGAGTTGGGTTATGACACCGAAACGGCCATCAGAGCTGGCGTCATAGAGGGCATGAGACACGAGATTGAGGGCTATATCCGCCACTTCAACGTTAAATATGACGGCCTTTTGGTTTTTTTAACGGGCGGAGACCAATTAAATTTTGACAAGACAATAAAAAGTGCCATCTTTGCAGACCATTTCATGGTTCCACGTGGGTTGGATGCCATTCTGGCCTACAACATGCAATAAGAAAGCAACGCGAAAATGAATTTGAAATATCATCTTCTCTCCTTGGCCATTGCCTGTACGCTGATGCCCCTCGGCCTCCGTGCACAGTCCAATGGCGGTGTGAACTCTTCCTACTCCCGATTCGGCTTGGGTCTTCCGGCCGACCAGTCACAGAGCCACAACCGTTCCATGGGCGGTGTGGCACAAGGCCTGCGGGACGGCTACCGCATCAATATGCAGAACCCCGCCAGCTACTCGGCCAACGACTCGCTGACCTTCCTCTTTGATGTGGGCATGAGCCTCCAGCAAATCAGGATGAAGCAACAGGATGTCAAACAGCACGTGAACAGTACGTCTTTTGACTATGTCAACGCCGCCTTCCGCCTGGCCAAAGGACTGGGAATGAGCGCAGGATTTGTGCCTTATACCAACATCGGGTACAGCTTCTCCCAGAGCAATATCGTCACCATTGACCCATACGCTCAACAGACTGTCACACAGCAGTTAAGCTACAATGGTTCGGGCGGATTGCATCAGGCTTACGTTGGTGTGGGATGGGAACCGCTGAAGGGTTTCTCCGTGGGTGCCAACTTCGGATACATTTGGGGCAACGTGAACAATTACATGTCCCAGACATTCTATGAAAACGGCTCTGCTTCCACATCCAACTATAGCAGCCTCTACTCGTCCTACACCGCCGCTCTGAAGACTTGGAAAGGGGATATCGGTGTGCAATTCCGGAAGGTGCTGAACCCGCGGAACCGTCTGACGGTGGGAGCCACTGTCGGGTTGGGACACACCATTGGCAGCGAGGCCAGCGTCCTCCGCACCACCCAGTCCGGCGACACCATCAGCCGAACAACCAACGATGGTTACCAGATTCCTATGACTTATAGTCTGGGAGCTGCCTGGGAACATCGTGAACGACTGTTGTTGGCAGCTGATTTCACGCTGGAACAGTGGGGAAAATGCACCACGCCACATCTTCAAGGCGCAGGCAGCGACCTGATCTACTCCCCTGCTACCGGCGACTACAAAAACCGCTTCCGTATCAATGCCGGAATGGAGTATGTACCAAGACGTTACGCCCGCTCCTACTTCCAACGTGTCAACTACCGCTGCGGTGCCTATTATTCCAGCCCATACCTGAAAGTCAACGGACTGGACGGGCCCAAGGAGTACGGCATCACTGCCGGTATCGGACTCCCCATCAGCAACAGCAACACCCACAAGAATGTCCTGAACATTTATACGCCGTCCTACCTGAATATCGGCATCCAATGGGCCCACCGGCCTGCCGGCTCTTCAAGCCTCATCAGTGAAGATGTTCTGGCGGTCAAGATTGGGCTGACCTTCAACGAACGCTGGTTCATGAAGTGGAAGTTCATGTAAAGTAGTTCTTGAAAAAGACGTGAAGTTCCCAAGTGAATAAGTTGCAGCCCTTACCTGTCATTTGCCTACTGGTCAGCACCTTACTGACTATGCTTGTTGCATGTGACAAAGCCCACGAGCACGTGGCACCAGCCATCGATCCCAACGACTCACTTCCTTTCATGACTGCTCATGGCATCTCCAACCTCATTTCGGACTCAGGTGTCATCAGCTATAAGATTGTGGCCGAAGACTGGAACATCTACACCACCGAACCACAGAAATGGACCTTCCTCAAAGGGCTGTTCCTTGAGAAGTTCGACTCCACCTTCCATGTGGAATGGCACATCCAGTCCGACACCGCCTACTGCCACAACAACCGCACGTGGGAACTGCGTGGACGAGTCGTGGTGCTGAATCGTGAAGGCACGCTCTTCAAGAGCGAGGAACTCTTCTGGGACATGGATCGTCACGAAATCTGGAGTAACATGTTCATGCGCATAACCAAACCCGACAGCGAACAGCAACTGGAGGGAAACCGTTTTCGCTCCAACGAGGAAATGACAGACTACCATATCTCTCTGGCAGCAGGCTATACGCCAGTCAATGAAGAGAAAGAGGAGCAGTCCACGACTCCAGACGCTGCCACAACAGACACCGTAAAGACCATTCAACGCGTTTCCACTGCCGACAATCGGCGACGCGCCTCACAACAATGACAACGACGCTCATCATAGAAATCATCATCGTTCTGGCTTTCTCCGCATTCTTTTCGGGGATGGAGATTGCCTTTGTGTCCAGCAACAAAATGCGTTTCGAGATGAACCGTGCCCAAAGCGGTTTCGGTTCACGACTGGCAGCCACCTTCTTTGAGCATCCCAATAACTTCATCTCCACGCTGTTGGTCGGGAACAACATCGCGCTCGTCATCTATGGCATTCTCATTGCCAAGTTATTGGAGTCCACTGTTTTACAACCGCTTGGCATCACCACCGAATGGTTGGCACTGCTCATACAAACTGTCATCTCCACTATTATTGTCCTTTTCACGGGCGAGTTTTTACCCAAGACCCTCTTCAAGCTGAACCCCAACCGAGCGCTCACCTTCTTCGCGCCCGTCGCGTACCTCTTTTATATACTACTGTACCCTATCTCCAAATTCGCCAGCGGTCTGTCGAAACTACTGCTACGAATCTTCGGCATCCGAGTGACGCACACCGATAACGACGCTGCCTTCTCCCGAGTGGATCTGGACTTCCTCATCCAATCAACGATAGACCAGAGTGATAACGACGAGGAAATTACTGACGAGGTGAAGATTTTCCAAAACGCGCTGGATTTCAGCAGCTGCAAGGTCCGTGATTGCATCGTTCCACGAACAGAAATTGTGGCAGTGGATATCAACGAGTCTCTGGAACAGCTGAAGGCCCGTTTCATCGAGAGCGGCTGCTCCAAGATTATCGTCTTTGACGGCGATGTGGATAATATCCTTGGGTTCATTCATTCCTCAGAAATGTTCCGCTTGAAGAGTGGTGACTCTTGGAAAGAGCATATCCGCGAAGTGCCGATTGTCCCGGAAAGCATGAGTGCCCAGAAACTGATGCAGACCCTCATGCAACAGAATATCTCGTTGGCAGTGGTGGTGGACGAGTTCGGGGGCACCAGCGGCATCTGCACCCTGGAGGATCTCGTGGAGGAAATCTTCGGAGACATCGAAGACGAGCACGACCAGCAGTCTTACATCGCCCGCCAACTGCCCAGTGGAGAGTATGAAATCTCGGCACGACTGGAAGTGGAAAGAGCCAATGAACTGCTGGATCTGGACTTGCCCGAAAGCGAAGAATACCTGACCGTGGGCGGTCTGATACTCCACGAAGTGCAGCGTTTCCCAAAACTAAATGAAATTGTCACGTTTGGACACTTCGAATTTAAGATTATCAAGAACACAAGTACCAAAATTGAGCTCGTCAGATTGAGAATTACCGAGAAATAAAGCCTTTTTTGCGTTCTGAGTCACCTCTTTTTGAAATTTCTGCGCAAAAGCGAGGTCATATCATAACTTTTTTGTACCTTTGTGCGCTTTTTTTGAGAAATATAACAAAATAACAATAAAAATTACAACAAATGGCAGCATTACAAAAGATTAGAAGCAAAGGTGCCATCCTGCTCATCGTAGTGGGTCTGGCCCTGTTTGCATTCATCGCTGAAGAAGCCGTGCGCTCACTCAGTTCCTCTCGCACAGAGAGCCGTCAACGCATCGGTGAAGTGAATGGAAAGAGTATCAACATTCAGGAGTTCAACGACCTCGTCCAGGAATACACCGACGTGGTGAAGTTCACCTCCGGAATGGAAAACCTCACAGAGGAACAGACCCAGAGCATCCGTGACCAAGTCTGGAACCAGTACGTTCAGGAGCAGCTCATCCAGTATCAGGCAGACGAGCTGGGACTCACCGTGACCGATGCCGAGGTGCAGGACATCATCAAGAAGGGACAGAGCCCCATGCTCCGTCAGACCCCGTTCTCCAATCCCCAGACGGGAACCTTCGATGTGGAAGCCCTCAACAACTTCCTGACCAACTACAAGGCAATGAAGGAGCAGCCGGGACAACCCGCAGAAGCTGTGGCCTACTATGACCAGATCTACAACTACTGGAAGTTCATCGAGAAAAATATCCGCAGCCAGCAGCTGGCCACAAAGTTCCAGAGCCTAATCACCAAGAGCTTCATCGGCAACCCCACCAGTGTGGAAGCAGCTTTCAAGGCACGCACCAACGAGAAGGAAGTGCTCTTGGCTGCCCTCCCCTACACCAGCATCAAGGATGCTGATGTGACCGTGGAAGACAAGGACCTGCAAGCCAAGTACGATGAAATGAAGGAAGCTTTCCGCGTGGACGACCCCACTCGTGACATCAAGTACATCGATGTGGCCATCACTGCCAGCAAGGCCGACCGTGACGAAATCCTCAAGGAAATGCAGGAAGTGGCTCTGCAGCTTCAGGAAGAAGGTGCCGATGTGGCCAACATCGTTCGCAAGAGCGGCAGCTCCGTCTCCTACAGCCCCGTGCCCGTCCGTCGCCAGGCTCTGCCCTCTGACATTGCAGCCCAGTTGGATTCCCTCAGCGTGGGTCAGCAGAAAGGTCCCTACCTGAATGCTCAGGACAACACCCAGAACATTATCCGCTTGCTGGCCAAGACCAACCTGCCCGATAGCATTCAGCTGCGTCAGATTGGTGTCAGCGGTGCCGACGAGGCTGCCGCACAGAAGACCGCAGACAGCATTATGACCGCTCTGGCTGCTGGAATCCCATTCGACAGCATTGCCCGCAAGTACAACCAGACTGGCGAGGAAACGTGGATCACCTCTGCACAATATGAGGGCTCCACCATCGATGACAACAACCGCAAGTTCATCAACGCCATCATCAACCAAGCAGCTGGCACTACCCAGCAGGTGAAACTCGGCAACACCATTATCATCACCCGTGTGAACGCCCGCAAGAACTTCGTGGACAAATATGACGTGGCCATCGTTAAGCGTCCGCTGGATTTCTCCAACGACACTTATAACAAGGCCTACAACGATTTCTCTCAGTTTGTTGCTTCCAACAAGACCATCGAAGAGATGGAAGCCAACGCCATGAAGAGCGGTTATATGGTGCAGCAGCGTCCGGGTGTCTTTGCTAACGAGCACAATATCGCCAACATCAGCGGAACGCGTGAAGCTCTGCGCTGGGTATTCAACAAGGACACCAAGGTCGGCGAGATCTCCGAGATCTATACTTGTGGAAACAATGACCATCTGCTCGTAGTGGCTGTCACCGGCAAGAACGACACCAGATACCGTTCACTGGACGACGTACGTGACTACATCCAGAGCGAGGCTATCCGTGACAAGAAGGCTGCTCAGCTGCTGGAGGCTATGGCTGGTGTGAAGGATATCACCGCTGCCAGCAAGCTGAAAGGCGCTGCCCCCATTGACACCGTGAAGCACGTCACCTTCAACGCCCCCGTATTCATCTCCTCCCTTGGTGCCAGCGAACCCGCACTCAGCGGTGCCATCACCAAGGCTCAGAAGGGACAGTTCGTGGAAGGCGTGAAAGGCAACGCTGCCGTCTATGCTTTCCAGGTCACCAACGAGCACAAGATTGACTCCAAGTTTGATGACGCTGCCAAGCAGAACACACAACAGCAGATTGTCAGTCAGCAGCTCAGAGCCACCTCTCGTTTCATGCAAGAGTTGGCACATAAAGCAAAAGTGCAGGACAACCGTTATCTGTTCTATTAAAAACCGCTTTACGCGCGCGTATATACTAATAAGGTGTCCAAAAAGGCCCCAAAACAGTCCTCAGTCGTTAAGACTGGGGACTTTTCTTGTTAAATAATCTAAAAATATATACAACCTATTGATTTTCGTTGTACCTTTGCATTTGCAAAGTAAAGATAGCAAATATCCGCCCTTATGAACACTAACCTTATTTTAAAAAGACCCGTGCACATGAGCCATGAGGCTCGACGGGAAAAAGAGGCTGTCAGAAGGCTTCTCACTTTTGAACGTTTCGCACGGGACAATCAGCTCTGGGACGAGCTGAAAGGTTGTTATGTACCTGGTGCTCACGTCAAGGCTTCTTGGTTTGAAGGAACCATCGAAGACTTCACCGAAGCACTCATAAAACGCACCGACCACATCCCTTATCACATCCATGCATGCCTTGTCTGGATTCACGGCAACCGCGCTGCGGCCATTGTGGAAACCACCTTCCCCGTGAAGACAGAGATTGCAGGCGTTACCTTCAACCAGACGGGAGACTCACAGTACATCTACCGGCTCGTGCGACTCAATGGTGAATGGTATGTCACCGACTGCCAAACCATCCTCGAAGAGTTGCCGGGCAAGAGCCGTCCCGACTACCTCTCGGAACTCTATGAAGAGGCCGACAACTGGCTGCTCAACGGATAAGCACAGTCACCAATCATTTAAAATATAACGTATGGACGCTTCGCCCGACGCGAATGGACGCATCGCCCGACACGTATGGACGCATTAACCGATTCGTATATACGCATCATCTGATTCGTATAGACGCATCGGTTAATGCGTTCAAAGGTATTCATTAATATGAAGAAAGCTCTACTTCTGCTGCTTCCGGCCTTTCTTTTGATGGCGTGCAGCGCTCCTTCCACCGACCAGTACGTGGAGTTCCTTTACGAGAATATGTCGATGCCAGACAGCGTGGACTATTCCCGCGAGTATTTCACCGAGCAGGCTCGCATTGCCCTCCAGGCCCGTACCGAGTTGCCATGGGGAAAGACGGTGCCCGAACGCGAGTTCCGTCATTTCGTCCTGCCCCCGCGCGTCAACAACGAAGACTTGGACGATTTCCGCACCACCTATTATGAGGAACTGCGGGATCGTGTCCAGTCGCTCGGAATGACGGAAGCCGTTTTGGAAGTGAACCACTGGTGCCACGAGCACGTCACCTACCGCCCCACCAGCGCCCGAACCCTGGGCCCGGCCTCCACTGTTCGTACTGCCTATGGCCGTTGTGGGGAAGAATCCGTTCTCTTGGTGGCCGCCCTCCGCACCGTCGGAATTCCTGCACGTCAAGTCTATACACCCCGTTGGGCACACACCGATGACAATCACGCCTGGGTGGAAGCCTGGGCCGACGGACAATGGTACTTCCTCGGAGCCTGCGAGCCGGAACCCGTCCTCAACCTCGGATGGTTCAATGAGAGCGCTTCACGAGGTATGTTGATGCACACCAAAGCCTTTGGCAACTATGACGGCCCCGAAGAAGTGGTCAGCCAGCAACATCATCTCACAGAGATCAATGTCACAGATATTTATGCTCCCACCCGCCGACTCACTGTCACCGTTCTGGACACCTTCAATAATCCCATCCCAGATGCGACCGTCGAATTCAAGCTCTACAACTATGCCGAATTCTACACCGTAGCCCGCAAACAGACCGATGCCAATGGGCAAGCCTCCCTCACCGCCGGTCTCGGTGACATGCTCGTCTGGGCCACTGCCCCCTCTGTTTCCCCCTCTTCTTCCAGTTCGGGTGCAGCGCATACTTGTGCGCCCTCTCTCCTCGCTTTCCAGAAAGTCAGCTTCGCCACCGACAGCCTCGTCACCCTCCGCCTCTCCTCTGCAGCAGTTCCAGCAGCATTAGCCGCGGGGCTCTCCCTCAACATCACCCCTCCTGCTCCCAGTGCCAGCCTCCCCACTGTCACTCCTGACCAGCGCGCCGAGAACAATCGCCGTCTTGCCATTGAGGACAGCATCCGTCACGCCTACGAAGCCACAATGCCTGACCAGCGCAGTCGAGGGAACCACACCGTCATCACTGCCTTCCGTGACAGCGCTGCCGCCCACAGTCAATCCGTCATCGCAGAACAACTCCTCACCACCCTCCCCGACAAGGATCTGCAAGACGTGACCCTCGACATTCTTCTGGATAACCTGCTGCCATGTCCTGCATTCTCCGGGTTACCCGATGACATCACCCTCCCCTACCTTCTCTCTCCCCGCATTGAACGTGAAAGGCTTACCGCCTTCAAGGCACCTCTCCGAACAGCCCTCAAAACGCTGACATCAGAAGCCCAGAGCGACAATATGGTCCTCGCCTCCTCCCTCATTTCATGGACCCGTGACAGCATCACCATCATCGAAGACCGCAACCCTCAGCGTCTCCGTATGACTCCCCTCGGCGTCTATCGCTCCCGCAAAGCCGACCGCCTCGGCCGTGACATCTTCTTCGTCGCTGCCTGCCGAGCCCTCGGCATCCCCGCCCGCATCAACGAAATCAACGGCAAGGTCCAGTACTTCGGACCCTCCGCCATTCCCTCCTCCTCTTCCGCCCTTACATGGAACGATGTTACCTTCGAGAGCGTCACTGTTGCCGAGGGCGCTCCCGAAGGCACCCTCCACCTCACCTACGCGCCCACTCCTCACCTCCCCGACGTCAAATATTATATCCACTTCACCCTCTCACGCCTGGACGAGAACAACCGCCTCCAGCTTCTCACCTATCCCGAGGAAGCCACCTTCCAGAATACTTTCCGCGACGGTGTCACCCTGGATGCCGGAACCTACGTACTCACAACCGGCGTCCGAATGGCCAGCGGAAGTGTACGTGCTCTCCTCCAAGCCTTTGAGGTCAAGGAAAATGCCACCGTCACCTTACCTATCACCCTCCGCACCGCCACCGACGCTGTGGCTGTTATTGGTTCCCTCAACGCCGAAGACCTCTATCAGCCCTTGGAACAAGTGTCGGGTGTAGCGCATAATAACGAGCCTCCCACCTCCCTCCTCGCCACTTGCGGTCGCGGTTATTACGCCATAGGACTCATCGCCCCCAACCAAGAGCCCACTAACCACGCTCTGCGTGACATCAGCCTTGTGCGTGAAGACCTGGAGAAATGGGGCCGCAAACTCGTTCTCCTCCTCGAGGACGCAGACGCCGCCTCCCGTTTCAACTTCGCTGAGTTCAATAATCTCCCCGCCACCACCGTTTGGGGTACCGACATCGATGGTGCCATCAAGCAGGAAATCATGGAACAGATGCACCTCACCAGTGCTTCGCTCCCCATTTTCCTCATCTGTGACAGTTTCAACCGCGTCGTATTCGTCCAACAAGGTTACACAATCGGTCTCGGCGAACAACTCCTCAAGGTCATTCACCAACTTTGACCCTGTTTTACCAAAACTTGCTACTAACACACAAACAAAGATAATTCTATGAAACGTTTCTTTCTCAGAGAATTACTACTCTGCACCGTTTTGGTGCTGAGTGGTTCGACTGCAACTGCTGCCTCTTCCGACATCACCATTCGATTCGTTGATGACAACGGTGCTTCCCTTCTCCGAGCCAACAATACGCTGAAGGACATTATTCGCCTCAACGGCACAGGCAGTGAATCTGTCGTCACAGTCTCTGCGACAGGACTCACACAGGATATTTCCCTACGAGTGGGGCCTGGCTTCGAAGTCACGCCCACCACGATTCCCGCCGGAACCGAAGCCGCAACAGTAACAGTCCGTTACACATCCACGCTCCAACACACCGAGAGTCAGCTGATTCTACGTTCAGGAGACATCCGCACCTATGTAAATATCATTGGTAAAGGCACTCCCCTCCCCGTGAAAGACATCACCGCCACAGGTCAAGTGTTCGACGGTTCGGCCGTCGAATCACAGCCCGTCGAATCCCAGGCATTCGACGCCGCAGCCCTCTCAGATGCAGGCTACACCATCGAAATCAAAGCCCGCACAGACGACCCCTCCAAGTCTGTCCTTCCCTACGCCGTCACACCTTCCGGACTCGGCTTCAAGAGCTACATCCGATCAACCGCCCTCGGACTCATGAACGGAAAGAACGTCTTCGTCTCCGAGAAGGGACTCTCCAACCCCGCCAACGGCGGCACCTTCTATAACACCGACGGACTCTTCCACACCTACCGCTACGCCGTCACACCCGACCGGCGCGT
>JAFZSP010000084.1 GCA_017619335.1 Bacteroidaceae bacterium | reverse complement strand
TTTATACTATTCAGAATGTAACCCCGAAGGGGTGTTAAGACCACAGGCAGGGGTGGAGCGTAGCGAAGCCCCTGCTATCAGGGCACGCAGTACGAACCCCGAAGGGGTGACAGATCACCCTTTTCATTCTGTCGCCCCTTCTTGAAGTGTCAAGCGACCAGAGGTCGAGCGCAGGGCTCGTGTGCCGTTCGCAATCTATGCAGGGGTTACACCCCTGCCTGTATTCTCATCAGCCCTTCGGGCTTTTTGTGCAAACATTATGTCAATTAATTTTGATTAGCTACTTATTATAATGTACGCGTGCGAGAACGTGCCTCAACAAGACACGGTGGCAGATGGTGGACTACGCCGTGAGCCATTCAAAACACAATTCGCAAATCCCAATTCTGTGCTCATGGGGTATTACAGCTTCCATCGGCGCCAGAGGCAGCGGGGGATGAGGCGCCAGAAGAAGGTGAGGATGCGGTAGCGTCCGTCGATGATGCGGACGTGACGGCGGCGGTGGATGGAGCGGACGATATCACGGGCTACTGCCTCGGGCCGCATCAGCATCGGGTAGGGGAAGTCATCGTTCAGGAGGGCTGTGTCCACGAATCCGGGGCGGATATCGATGATGTGAATGGGGAGCCCTCGCTGGTGGGCTTGCTGCTCCAGGGCTTCCAGATAAGTGGCTTGCAGGGCTTTCGTGGCGGAGTAGGAGGGGGCAGGCCCCAGACCTTTGGTGCCGGCGATGGAGGTGATGGCTGCCAGGATGCCTCCCTCGCGCTGTGCCGCGAAGTAGCGGTAGGCGGTTCCGACCATTCGTGTGAATCCCAGGGCGTTGGTCTCCACGGTGTGTAGCTCGATATCCGGCTCCAGCATCCGGTTCTGCTTGCCGATGCCGGAAGCGTGGAAGTAGAGGTTCATACCTCCGAGGCGCTGGATGAGGGTTTGCAGGCGCTGGTCGGCATCGGGGCTGGTGATATCAATCGTCATCACCTCCACCCGTTCGGGCGCCTCTGCTTTCAGGGCCAGCAGCCGCTCTTCACGGCGTGCCGCTACGCCCAGCAGCCAACCCTCGGCCAGCAGCAGACGCGCCACTTCCAGCCCTATTCCAGAGCTGGCTCCGACGATGACCGCCCGTCGGTCTGTCTCTTTCGCTTTCATGGTGTAACCGTTTTTAGAAATGGGCTGTGTTCTGAGCGTCCAGGAAGAGGAGCTCGCGCTCCAGCATCTGCAGGCGAGGCATCGGGAAGCCAGCGGCGAGGGCGGTGGCGATGGGACGAGTGTAGATGTAATGAATCTCCATGGGACGGTGAAAGTCATAGTCCAGACGCATGGAGGGAGAGTAGGGCACCATCTCTTCGGTCATCTGCATCATCTTCTGCGCGAAGCTCTCGTCCAGGGCGCTGATGCCCAGTGCGTTGGCCGCGCCGATGACTTCCATCATCTGTTCGTAGATGAGCTGCCGTGTGGCGGGGTGACGCAGGAGGCTGTCGGTCTGTGTCTGCAGGGCCACAGTCATCCCATTGAATGGCATATTCCAGACGGCTTTGCGCCAGCGCGCCTCGGCATAATCCACCTCATGGGCGTCAATTCCTGCCTGGCAGAAGTCGTTCAACACAGCCTGGAACAGCTCGCTGTCCTGGCAGGAGTAGTTGCCCAGGTTGATGCTGCCGTAGCACTGGTGGCGGATGTGCCCGGGTTCTGTCTTGGCCGAGCAGATGAAGGCCAGTCCGGCCGCTAACGAGAGGCCAGGGAACCATTCCTGGACGTCGGCTTCCAGCCCGATGCCGTTCTGAATCAGGACGACGAGCGTGCGCGGGTGGAGTAGGGGCGGCAGCAGCGAGCGCAGCAGGTGCTCATTGGTGGATTTCAGCCCCACGAGCACCACGTCCACGGGCGGCATGGTGGTGGTGGAGTCGTAGGCAGGCACACTGGGCAGGGCGAAGTCTCCGTCACAGGAGGAAACCCGCAGCCCATGCGCGCGCACGTGTTCATAATCTTTATGTAAGAGGAAGTGCACTTCCTGTCCGGCACGAGCCAGTTTGGCGCCATAGAAACCTCCGATGGCACCCGTTCCGACGACGGCGTAGGTGAGTTTTTTCATATACAATTCACTTTTTCGGCCGCAAAGTTAGCTTTTTTTTCAAAAATATTCGGGTTTCTGCAACTTTTTTTGTTCCTTTGCCGTCTATTTGGTAGTTAATAACAAAAAAATCGATAAAAACAATGAAAACGAAGCAACTCTTTACAATCTTGATGGCCGCTGCAACGCTGGCCTTCAACCCCTGCACCACACTGCGTGCCGAAGAACTGACAGACACCCTCCAGAAGCCGGCCTCTGTGCCAGCCACACAGATCCAGCCCGCCTCCGGCCCTATCAAAGGAATGACCGTCAACGGACGTCCCGCCACTGCCGCCGAGAAAGCTATGGCCAAGCAAATGGCCAAGAAAGGCACCCAGATGGCCCAGAAAGGTGTTCAGATGGCCGTCTCTGCTGTCACCAATCCCGCCAAAGCCGAGAAGCTGGGCGAGGAGCTGGAGAAAATGGGCGAGGAACTGGAGAAAATGGGTGACTCCCTGGATTCCATGGCAGAGGACACCACTTTCCTGTATGAAGAAGCCGAGACCGACACCGCCCTCACGGGTTCTGACATTGATGACTTCATCGATGGCTTTGAGGAGGGATTCGGCGAGGACTTTGGATGGCTTCACACCTGGTGGGGCAAGCTCCTGGGCGGCACCCTCGGCATCCTTGGAGGCTTCCTCGGCATCCTCATCGCACTCCTCGTGGTAGTGCTCCTCTTCGGACTCTTCACGTCACCCTTGTGGATCATTGCCCTCGTCTTCTGGCTCCTCATCCGCAGTGGCCGCAAGCCTTCCACCACCGCCTATGTGAACCCGCCGCTGAACCCCTCTCCCACAACGCCCGCAGGCACCCCGACAACGGATGCTGCCCCTGAAACAGGAGACCCCGCAGCGCAAACTGCAGCCTATAGCACTCAACCCTCCTCCTTCAGCGCCCAACCCTCCACCTACAACTACACCCAGCCCTACCCCGACGAGAACGCCGAGATGTGGAAGAGTGGTATCATGTACCTCTGTGTGGGTCTGGGACTGATCGTCCTCTTCCTCTCCATCGGAGCCGATGGTCTGTGGGGAATAGGTGCACTGGTGGGCTGCATCGGCGTGGCTAAGCTGGTGATTTCCAAAACCTCCAAAGGCAAACGGTATCCCGACCAGCCGCAACAGACGCAGCAGACGTCGAGTACGCTGACACAGCAACCTCAGTCCGACGAATACTCGAAGAGCGAGAACTGATGCAGCGACTCTCAGACATCGCACTCATCGCGCAGGTGGTGACGCTCGGCAGTGAGCGGGCTTTCGGACAGCTGGTCCGTGCCCACCAGGAAGCCGTGCGTCGCTTCCTGCTCCGCCTGACAACGGGTGACGAGATGCGTGCAGATGACTTGGCACAGGAGACCTTCATCCGCGCTTGGCAGGGACTGAGCAGTTTCCGGCAACTCGCCGGATTCGAGACCTGGCTGCTGCGCATCGCCTACAGGGTGTTCCTGGACGACGAGAGGAAGGAGAAAGCCCACCCCACGTTCAACCCGGAGACCTCATCCAATTCCCCCAAGGGAGACCCGAATACCCTCTCTCTCGAAAAAGGACAAGAGGCGATGAATGATGAAGGACAGACCGAGACGTTCTCCCTGCACTACGACCTCGATCAGGCGCTCTCCACCCTCTCGGAAACGGAACGGACATGTGTGGTCCTGCAATGCGTGCAAGGGCAGAGTATCAGGGAGATAGCCCAGATCATGAGTCTCCCAGAGAATACCGTCAAGAGCCACCTCCTGCGTGGCAAGAAGAACTTGGCAAGTTACCTGAGACGGAATGGGTACTGTTAGTTTCAGGTTTCAAGTTTCAAGTGGAAAATGATAAATTCTATGAATATGAATCATAATATGAACAACGATGAAGTGCTGCTCTCGAAATTCTTTGCAGAGCATCATGAGCCGATCGCCGACAACGGTTTCACGGAGCGCGTGTTGGCAGCCCTGCCGGAGCGTGAGAACGCCTGTCTGGCAGAGACGATGCGCCTGCGCCGCTGGTCGCTGTGGCTGAATGTGTTCGGCATTGTAGCCGGCCTGGGGCTGCTGATTTACCTGGGTGTCTTCGGAATGGCTTGGGACGGCCTGATGACCTTCTTCAACCGTATTTATGTGGGCGTCATCACCTTTGACTTTGAGAGCCTGCTCGTGGATCTGATGCTGTTCCTGCATCGCCTGCCGGAGCTCCTGCCCTCCACGTCCCAGCTGCTGGTCATCAGCGCCACCACCCTGCTCCTCTCCTACGAGGTCGTGAAAAAGTTGTATATCACTGCTCAGAATGAAAATTGGTTCGCTTGACCTGGGCACTCGTCCCGTCTTCCTGGCACCGATGGAGGATGTGACAGACATCGGATTCCGCCTGCTCTGCCGTCGGATGGGGGCTGCCATGGTGTATTCCGAGTTTGTGGCGGCAGACGCCCTCGTGCGCTTGGTGAACAAGAGCCTGCAGAAGCTGGAGGTGTGTGACGAGGAACGTCCCGTGGCCATTCAGATCTACGGCAAGGAGCCAGGCCCAGTGGCAGATGCCGCCCGCATTGTGGTGGAACAGGCCCATCCCGATGTGCTGGACCTGAACTTCGGCTGTCCCGTGAAGCGGGTGGCAGGCAAGGGTGCTGGTGCGGGGATGCTCCAGAATGTTCCTAAGATGCTGGAAATCACGCGGGCAGTGGTGGACGCCGTGGGTGCCGAGGTGCCTGTGACAGTGAAGACACGTCTGGGTTGGGATCACGAACACAAGATCATCGTTCCCCTGGCCGAACAGTTGCAGGACTGCGGCATCAGCGCCCTGACCATCCACGGTCGGACCCGTTCCCAGATGTACACAGGAGAGGCCGACTGGACCCTCATTGGCGAGGTCAAACGCAACCCGCGGATGACAATTCCCATCATCGGAAACGGCGACATCACAAGTGCCGAGCGCGCTGTGGAAGCCTTTGAGCGTTACGGCGTTGATGCGATCATGGTGGGTCGTGCCACCTTCGGACGCCCGTGGATCTTCAAGGAAATTACAGCGGCATTGACGGACTCTCCCCGGGGAGCGTTCGGGATTGATTGGCAGTTGGATATCCTGAAAGAGCAGGTGCTGACGTCTGTCGCCCGTTTAGATGAGCGCCGCGGCATCTGGCACACGCGGCGTCACTTAGCCGCATCACCGCTCTTCAAGGGTATTCCGGATTTCCGCCAGACACGCATCCGCATGTTGCAGGCAGACACCGTTGAAGAGCTCTTCGAGATTATGGAATACACCCGCGGCCTGCTGCACCAACTCGAAGCATCGGCTCAACAACCTTAACTGAAGATAATTGTCTTGTTCTTGTAGGTGAGGATCTTGCGTTGGATGTGCTTGGTCACGGCGCGTGAGAGGACAATCTTCTCCAGGTCCTTGCCTTTCAGGACCAGGCTCTCGGGCGTGTCCTTGTGACTGATGCGCGCCACATCCTGCTCGATAATCGGTCCTGCATCCAACTCGGCCGTCACATAATGACTGGTGGCTCCGATGATTTTCACGCCGCGAGCCCACGCCTGGTGATAGGGCTTGGCACCCACGAAGGCAGGCAGGAAGGAATGATGAATGTTGATGATGTGATGGGGGTAGGCGGCAATCATCTCATCACTGATAATCTGCATGTAACGCGCCAGGACGATGAACGTCACACGTTCCTTGCGCAGCAGTTCCATCTCGGCAGCTTCCACCTCTGCCTTGTTGCTGTGGTCCTTGTGGATGCTCCAGACGTAATAAGGGATGCCAAACTGTTCTGCCACGTAACGCAGCTCTTCGTGGTTGGAGACAATGCAGGGAATCTCCACGTCCCACTCTCCGGCACGGTAACGCGCTAAGAGGTCGTAGAGGCAATGGCTCATGCGGCTGACAAAGATGGCCATTCGCGGGCGTTCGTCGGAGAAATAGAGGTTGAAGGTCATCTGGTAACGCTGGGCGTAGAGCGTGCTCAGGTACTCGCGGATTTTCTCCTTGGGCACCAGGAAACGCTCCAGTTCCCATTCGATGCGCATGAAAAACATCCCGTCTTCACGATCGACGTACTGGTCCAGATAGACAATGTTTCCCTGATTATCTGTGATGAATTTGGTGACTTCCGAGATGATGCCCGGGCGGTCCGGACAGTGCAAAAGCAGGATGGCTGTGGGTTTCATTTTGGGTGATGTATTCAAATTTGGGCGCAAAGGTACGGAAAAGTTTAGAGTTTAGGGTTTAGAGTTTAGTGAAAAATGTGTTTGAGAAGCGAAAAACGATGATTTTGACATCCCAAGAGGCAAAAACCTGTTTCTTGAAACCTGAATCTTGAAACTTTTCCCTACCTTTGCACCATGAAACGAGAAGAATTTGAAATAATGGCCCCCGTGGGCTCCCGCGAGAGCCTGGCTGCCGCCCTGCAAGCACGGGCAGACAGCATCTATTTCGGCGTGGAACGACTGAATATGCGTGCCCACTCGGCGTCCCCATTCTCCATCGATGACCTGAAAGAGATTGCAGCCACCTGCCGTGAGCACGGCGTGAAGAGTTACCTCACCGTGAACACCATCATCTATGGGGAAGATATCCCACTGATGCATGAGATCCTGGATGCAGCCAAGGAAGCTGGCATCTCTGCCGTCATCGCTTCGGACATTGCCGTGATGACCTACGCCCGGCAGATTGGCGTGGAGGTGCACCTGAGCACACAGCTGAACATCTCCAACGTGGAAGCGCTGCGCTTCTACGCCCAGTTTGCCGACGTCGTGGTGCTGGCACGGGAACTGAACATCAGCCAGGTGCAGGTGATTCATGAAGCCATCGTGCGCGACCACATCTGCGGGCCATCTGGACAGCTTGTGCGGATAGAGATGTTCTGTCACGGAGCCCTGTGCATGGCGGTTTCTGGCAAGTGCTACCTCAGCCTGCAGAACACGGGACGCAGTGCCAACCGCGGAGAGTGCATGCAGCTCTGCCGGCGGGGCTATGTGGTGAGGGATCGTGAGACGGACACGGAGCTGGAAGTGGATGGACCATACATCATGTCGCCCAAGGATTTGAAAACCATCCGTTTCATGGATAAGCTGGTGGCGGCGGGTGTGCGCGTCTTCAAGATAGAAGGCCGGGCCCGTGGGCCGGAGTATGTGCGAACGGTGGTGGAGTGTTACCGTGAGGCATTGGAGATAATTCTTGAATCAGGCCAGAAGACTGATGAAGACGGCCCTCCATCATCAATCATCAATCAACAGTTGGACCGCTTGGACGCCCGCCTGTCCGCTGTCTTCAATCGCGGCTTCTGGGACGGCTATTATCAGGGTCAGCGCCTGGGCGAATGGAGCCAGACCTACGGCTCACAGGCCACGGAACGAAAGGTCTATGTGGGGCGGGGCACCAAGTACTATTCCCGTCTGGGGCTCGGAGAGTTCCACATCGAGGCCACAGAACTGCACGTGGGCGACCGCTTCCTGGTCACAGGCCCCACCACGGGTGCCCTCTACGGTACCATCGAAGAAATGCACGATGACACCAATCAGGCCGTTCCCGTCGCCCGTCAAGGTTCCAATGTCTCCTTCAGCGTGGCAGAGAAAATCCGCCGCAACGACAAACTCTTCCGCATAGATCCTGCCCCCAATATGCACATTTCACCTAATTAATACGACTGGGCACTTGCGGCCTGTCCCTTCGGCACTTTCTTTTATTCGACTTGGCACTTTCGTCCATACGACTTGGCACTTGCGGCCTTACGACTTGACACTTGCGGCCTTACGACTTGGCACTTGCGGCCTTACGACCACAAATATTTTTTTCCTTCATTTTTCTCCTTTCCCCTCACTTTTTCCCCTTTCCTTTTGTCACCTTTCTCGCGCGCGTACATTATTATAATGTTGAGCGCAGCGGTCCTTCACGGATGGCTGCGCTCTCTCAATTAAAAAAATATTCTTACATAAGTAGCATCTTACTCGGTCTTTTTCTTCTCTGTCTCGGCAAATGCGCTCGCCGCTAATGACACGCATCCATAGAAGGAGGCATTTTCGTTAAATAATGTGTATTTTTGGCGCTGGAGTGCAGAGTTTCAGAAAATAGTTGTAACTTTGCAGCGGAAATAACCCCCAAATGTGCAATTGAGCTTCATCTGACGGCTCTTGCTTCCTATGAAAGTGGCTGTTGGAGGCTCTTGGATAAAAAATGGCAAAGAAGAAAGAAGAGAACTCTGAACCTGTCACAAACTGTGATCAGTCAATGGAGCCAGTAGCGAATTCTTCGCAGAGCGAAGTGGCAAAGCCGTGCGGCGACCACCTTGATGAGGTTGTCGCTAATTGCGATAACTTAGTAGTAAATGAGGAAACATTCAGCCAGTCTGATATTGAGAAGATGATAATCACTATCAGGGGGGTGCAGGTCATGATTGACCGTGATTTAGCACGTGTTTACAAAGTTACTACAAGTCAACTCAATCAGCAAGTGAAACGTAACATCGCACGTTTCCCGTCTAACTTTCGTTTCCAGTTAACAACGGAAGAGATGAATAACTTGAAATCACAATTTGTGACATCAAGATGGGGTGGTACGAGGAAATTGCCATACGCTTTCACAGAGCCAGGTATTGCTCAACTTTCTTCTGTGCTCCATAGTGAAAAGGCAATAGAAACAAGCGTAAATATCATGAGCGCTTTCGTTGCGATGCGCCATTTCATGATTCAAAATGCTGGCATATTAATGCGGTTAGCCCACTTGGAACGTCACCAAATAGAGACTGACGAGAAGATAGATTTGATTCTCGATAAGATGGAAGAGCGTTCGCCCAAGATGTTGCCAGAGCAAATCTTTCAGACAGGTTGTGTTTGGGATGCCTGGTCGTATGTGTCTGACTTGGTAAGAAGTGCTAAGCAGAGGATTGTGCTGATAGACAACTTTGTGGATGATCGTGTGCTCTCGTTGTTGATGAAGCGCGTAAAGGGTGTCTCGGCCACCATTCACTCACGCTTTACTAAGGACTTCCTGACGGATTTGGAAAGACACAACAAACAATATGATGAAGTGAAGTTTGTGCAACTGCCACACAAGAACCATGACCGCTTCCTTATTATCGACGATGCTGTCTATCTGCTTGGTGCAAGTGTGAAGGATATGGGCAACGGGCTGTGTGCCGTGACGAAACTGACGGCAACACCCGAGACGGTGCTGAGGCTGTTGAAGTAAAAAAAGTGACGAAAGAGGCTCAAAAGTTGACCAAATATCCCCTAAGGGTGGGTCGGAACGACCTACGTTAACGGAACATGAAACGGGGACACCGACTCTAAAGAGTCGCCCAACAGGCTCTTGGGTCACCACCTCGCCCGAGTACAATATAATATTGTCCTCGCCGCCGCTTTGTGGCAAACATTCCATTGAGGGAGGCATTTTCGTTAAATAATGTGTATTTTTGGCATTGGAGTGCAGAGTTTCAGAAATATGTTGTAACTTTGCAGCGGAAATACTGAGGCATGCCTTTAATGGACATTCAGTCCCGCCACTTTAATCGGTGGTATGTTTTATAAATACAACATTTTCAATGAACAACTGGGTAATACCAGCTGACTAAATCAAAATAACAATGAATGCTAAAGCAAAACCTTTTATAAAGTGGGTTGGCGGTAAGGGACAACTCATCGGACAACATACACCTATGGTAGCCGCAGTTAAAGACGGTGGAACCGTCCCCGCTCTGTTAAATTCCCAATAATAAACGTCATTAAAATAGAAGCGATAGTTTGAGAAGTACCTGAACGATAATCATCATTACTTGCTAACATGAAGAAGAAGGTTACTCAAGAGCTACAGGTTATTGAAACGATGCGAAGGGTTGGTGGCTATGCGACCCTGAAACGATTATATGAAATCTTGGATTTTTCTTCTTGGAAGACCAAGACACCAGAAGAGTCTGTAAGAAGAATAGTCCAAAACAGTCCATATATTTTTAGGATTCAACCAGGTTTATGGGCCTTGGAAGAGTGTCGCGAAATGGTTTTGCGTCAATTTGATTTGAAGGTCGGCAACAAGCAGAGCGAAGAACAATTCAGTCATGGTTACTATCAAGGCTTACTTGTGGAGATAGGCAAGTTTAGCCATAAGACCACTTACGTTCCAGCCCAAGACAGGGGAAGAAAATATATTGGCCAGACTCTCGGTGATATAGCAGATACGACAGACTTACCTCGGTTCACTTCTGATTCTCTGATGAGGAAAGCAAAAACTGTTGATGTCATTTGGTTCAATGAAAGAAATATGCCATCATCCTTTTATGAGGTGGAGCATACAACAGATATCAAGAACTCTCTGTCAAAGTTCTATGAACTCCAAGATTTCTATGCCGAATTTTTCATCGTGGCCAACGAGATTCGCAGGAAGGAGTTTGAAGATAAACTCCACGTTTCCCTCTTTGGAGCCATCGAAAAGCGTGTGAAGTTTCTTGACTATAAGCGTGTTGTCGGCATGTATGAGGGGATGGAAAAAATCACCCAATTAAAATGGTAGTCACCCATGGAAGAGAACAAGGATTTTCTAAGACAAGACAATAACTACAGGACACTGAAGGCATTCCAGAAGGCCGAGTGTATTTATGATGTTACTTTCTTCTTTGCTCACAAATTTTTGTCAATCGGCGACCGCACCATTGACCAGATGATTCAGGCCGCCCGCTCGGGCAAACAGAATTTGGCAGAAGGGAATATTGATGGCATCACGTCTCGAGAAATGGAACTGAAGCTTACGAACGTAAACCGCGCTTCTTTACACGAATTACTACTGGATTATGAAGACTATCTTCGTGTTCGCGGACTTGAACAATGGGCGTACAACGACCCTCGCTGTGTTCAGACTCGGGCATTTTGCAAGCAACATCTGGACTCAGCCGTTTATCGTGAAAAGATACAAGACCGCACAGATGAGGTGATAGCAAACCTCGCTATCACGCTCATTCACCAGTGCGATGTACTCATCAGGGGTCTCATTGAGTGGAAAAAGCGCGATTTCATTGAACGAGGGGGGATTAAGGAGGAAATGTATCAGGCGCGCAAGGACTGGCAGCGGAAGAATGGGTATAATGTGCAGAATGGGCAAGGTGGGCGCAGTGGATTTAGTGGCGGAAGCGGTGTCCATAGAGGCTCTCATGCAACGGACTGTAATAATGGGCAGAATGGGCAAGGTGGGGCTAATGGGCAATAAGTATTTCCTCTCGAGCGACGTCGTAATTAGTTAGCCCATAAAACCCATTAAGCCTATTAAGCCCATCCTCAGCAACAACTTACTCTCAGAAATGATCTTTTTTGATCACAGAAGTTAAACATTGATCTTTTGTTGATTAGCTCGTTTCTTTTAAGTACTTTTGCGGCGATTTTCTCCGCAATGAGCTATCAAGTAACGATAAAAGAAACGCTGCAAAGAAGTCTCTTTGTTGATGCGTCTTCCTCCGAAAGGGCGGAAGATGCAGTTTGGGAACGTTATCGTGCTTGTGACATAGTTTTAGACGATGGGGATTTCACTGGTGTAGATATAACGGTCACTCCAGAAAAGAGCAGGGAGGAAGTATCAAGGTCTTGTAAGGTAATAACTCCATATTATAAATCCCCCAACCACGATTTCAATTTGCTTCATGGCGATACGTTTGAGTTGTTACCGCAGTTCAACTTCAAGTTCGACATGATATTTGCAGACCCGCCATATTTCCTTTCAAGTGGTGGCATCAGCGTGCAGAGTGGTAAAGTGGTTTGCGTTGACAAAGGCGATTGGGATAAGAGTATGTCTCAGGATGATATCAACGCCTTCAACCTAAAGTGGCTTTCGCTTTGTCGTGAGAAACTGAAGGATAATGGCACTATTTGGATTTCTGGCACATACCACAATATATTCTCAGTAGCCAATTGCCTAACGCAACTTGGTTACAAGATTCTGAATGTTATCACGTGGGCCAAGACCAACCCGCCGCCAAATATTTCCTGTCGTTACTTCACCTATTCAACGGAATTTATCATTTGGGCGAGGAAGAAAGAAAAGGTGCCTCATTACTATAACTACGAGTTGATGAAGCACATAAACGGCGACACGCAGATGACTGATGTGTGGCGCTTGCCTGCTATTGCTCCTTGGGAGAAAACTTGCACCAAGCATCCCACGCAGAAACCATTGGGTTTGCTGAGCCGTATCATTATGGCATCTACTGAGCCTGGTGCCTGGGTGCTTGACCCCTTTGCAGGTAGCAGTACTACTGGTATCGCTGCAAATCTTCTTGGTCGCAGGTTCCTTGGTATAGAACAGGATGAAGAGTTCGCAAAAATCAGCCGTGCTCGTCGCGAAGAAATTGAAGACATCAAGACTTTTGCGACCTTCAAGAAAAAGATTCCTGATATCATCAAGGCCGAGGATACACAAAAGAACATTTTCGCTTGCAACGAGTCAAACATAGAGCGTCTTCCGTTCTTGGAGTATGAGCCCATTGACTGTAAAGACGATGTGCTGATGTATGCAATTGGCTCACCCTTTCGTCAGAAAACGGAACCCGTCGGGAATTTGGCAATAGGTATTAAGGAAGGTGTATTAGACAATGTCGATTATAATGCCATTGGTTACATCATGTTCCACTATTGGAAAAATGAGAAGGCAACCCCTTATAAACTCACCAGTGCACCCAGGCTTGTCAACAAGCAGGATATCCCCAAAGGCTATCTCCTTCGTATGACTACCGATGCGCAGAAGTTCCTTCTACTGGAGTACGACCCCTCTAAACCTGCTGATATTGGCATGTATGACATCTTGAAAGTTCAGCGCAAGGGTAAGGGAAGATATCTTCCGTTTGTAACTTCCATCCATACTTTAGGCTGCTTATAAGCGGCTAATAACCTTACTCTTAGCTCACTCGTAAAACGCGCCTACCAAGTATAGAGATCTCTGAGCACCCAGCGGGGTGCTCTTTTTTTGTGCCTTTTCGGAGTTGACTCTTCTCTTTCATGCTACCTTTGCGCTTGAAATGGCGAAAGCCGAAAGTGCAAAAACATGGAAATAGAAGAAAAGAAGAAAAGGTGCGCGCGTGCGCCACTGCCGGAAAAAACGAAATGTCTTATCCGAAAAATGTATGCCTCACACACCGCTCCGCAGATTGCTGAATTGTTGGGAGTGGAGTACAGTAAGGTCTGGAACTACATAAAGAACCAGAAAAAAGTTGGAATGTCTTGGGCGAGGAAGAGTAAGGAGCAGAAAAACACAAACTGCTCTATTTCAGGCCAAAAGGCAAACGCTATTCGCTGGGGTTATTATGAAGATGACTCATAAAAATCTCTTTAACATTATTTAATCTCCCGATGTCGTTTTCTGGTTTCATTCTTTTTTGTTACTTTGCAGCCGAATTGGTAGCGCGCACACCATTCGGACATGTTTAACGATTAAAAAAGCAAAGGAACAATGTACAACGTAGAAGAAACAGGAATGCCACCGTGGTGGCAGGAACTGGGAAGGAACCTGCGGGCGCTGCGCCCGGAGGACTGGCTGGCGGGGGCGTTCGTGTGGAACGCCATCATCACGATTTGTCTCATTTATTCACTGTTAAAATGAACATGAGACCGCAGAAAACATTTTATCAGAATGCGCTCGCGTGTAAGGCGCGGAGCCTGCCGCGCCACCACTGGAAGCTCCTGTGTGAGATCCCTTCGTGGGAAGGCGTGCTGTACTATGACCCGCAGGACTTCCAGCTGGACCGCCCGCTGAGGATCTACCGCAAGACCGTCATCAACGGCTTTGGGGAGATGATGTACCAGCTGGAAACCACTGTTAGAGATACTTCTCTAAGTAACAGGAAGCGTGGTAGTCCACGTAAAGAGAGATTCCAGAGGTATGTTGATTTTAGACATAAAGGGAAAAGCATCTCTATTCCTCTCAGTCACCTGACGATGTTGGCCTATATGGGTTTCACGATAGCCGACCGCCGCCATAATGTGGTGGACCATATCAACGGTGACTCTCTGGATGACCGACCCTCCAACCTGCAAGTGATCACGCAAAGTGAGAACAACAAAAAAAGCCCATTGGTCATGGCCACAGCATTAATCAATCTGGCGAAGGCCAATGCAGCGTTAGCAGAGAAAAGACGACTTAATAAACTGAATATAATATGAAGAAAGAAGATTTCCAAGGTCAGTATTTCACACTCGCGGAACTGACCCGCAGCAAGACACTGGAGGCGTATAACGAGAAGCATCCGGGTCACGAGATTGACAACACACCCGATGGCGCTGCACTGGCGAACCTCCAGGCACTCACGACGATGCTCCTGGATCCCATCCGCGAGAACTGGCTGCATCCCATCATCGTCAACAGTGGCTACCGCTGCCCGGAGCTTAACAAACTCGTACATGGAGCCGTCAACTCACAGCACCTCATCGGTCAGGCCGCGGACATCAGGGTGGATGTGGAAGACCCGAAGGTGCGGCGCGCCATCAACCGCCGCCTCCTCGGTCTCATACTCTTCCTGGACGTGCCCTTTGACCAGCTCATAGCGGAGAACTGTGACAGCCGCGGCTGTCCCGAGTGGCTGCACATCAGCTACGGAGAACGGCAGAGAAGCGAATTAACAATTAAAAATTAACAATTAAGTAAGTGAACACAATTAGTTTATACTATTCAGAATGTAACCCCGAAGGGGTGTTAAGACTACAGGCAGGGGTGGAGCGTAGCGAAGCCCCTGCTATCAGGGCACGCAGTACGAACCCCGAAGGGGTGACAGATCACCCTTTTCATTCTGTCGCCCCTTCAGGGCTCGTGTGCCGTTCGCAATCTATGCAGGGGTTACACCC
>JAFZSP010000083.1 GCA_017619335.1 Bacteroidaceae bacterium | reverse complement strand
GTGTTTCTGGGAGTTGCGGAAAAAAGGAGTAATCAAATAAAAGAAAGACTATAACAATAGACGAACAATGGCAAAGAAACTGACAGATACGGCGAAGAAGGCAAAATCGGCAAAAAAATCTGGGACTACGAAGAAGAAAACAACAAAGCGAACGAAGATTTCCTGGATTGTGAAACCTGACGGAATGTCACTCATGGAGTGGCAGATAGCATTGCGCAAGCAGATAGCTCAGGAAGAACATTTTGGAATTTCCTGTGTTGATGACAAACTGCTTCCTGGCGAGTATAGTGTGAAGAGTCCCAAGACCAAGCAGGAATACAAGGTGGTGTATCGTGGGGCGAAGAGCCAATGGAACTATTGTTCGTGCTTCGATTTCAAGACTGCAAAACTGGGTACTTGCAAGCATCTGGAGGCTGTAAAGCTGTGGGTAAAGGGCAACAGAAAGGTGCGCGTGCATCAGGAGATTCCTGCCTACACTTCGGTTTACCTGTCTTACCTTGGTGAGCGGAAGGTGTGTATCCGTATCGGCTCCGACCACAGGCAAGAATATGAGCAGTTGGCAGTGAAGTATTTCGACTGTAAGGGGGTGATGCTGGAGGATGCCTACCAGAAGTTCATGGACTTTATCATAGATGCTAATAAGATTAGCGACACTTTCCGTTTCTATCAGGATGCTTTTGATTTCATTATTAACAAACGGGATACCCAGTTTCGTCAGCGTATTCTGCGTTACTATAATGATGATGAGTTAGACAAGTTGCTGACCGTCTCGCTCTATCCTTATCAGAAGGAGGGCATCCGGTTCGCTTTTGAGAAGGGTAAGAGCATCATCGCCGATGAAATGGGCTTGGGTAAGACCATCCAGGCCATAGGTACCGCAGAACTGATGCGAAAGGAAAAGCTGATACAATCGACGCTCATTGTCTGTCCTACATCGCTGAAATACCAGTGGAAACGTGAGATAGAACGATTCACGGGCCAGCAGGTGCATGTTATCGAGGGGCTGCATCATAAGCGCATCACTCAGTACCAGATGGATGTGCCCTATAAGATTATCTCTTACAACAGCGCCTGCAACGACATTAAGATATTGGGCAAGTTGGAAACCGACCTGCTCATCATGGACGAGGTGCAGCGACTGAAGAACTGGAACACGCAGATTTCGATGGCCATGCGCCGTGTGGTATCGCAATATGCCGTTATCTTGTCAGGCACACCTTTGGAAAATAAGTTAGAGGAACTCTATTCTGTAATGGAGTTTGCCGACAACTTCTGTCTCGGGCCGTTCTGGAAATTCAAGGCAGAGTGCATCGTCAGCGATGAGACGGGAAAGGTGCTTGGCTACAAGAACCTGAATAAGGTGGGCGAGATGGCCCGTCAGCGTCTCATCCGTCGCACTAAGAAACAAGTAGCTCTTCAGATGCCTAAGCGTCAGGACAAGATTCTCATTGTACCGATGACCAAGGAGCAGCGAGAGCAACATGAAGAACTGAAATATGTTGTAGGGCAGATTGTTATAAAATGGCAACGTATGCACTTCCTTTCTGAGAAAGACCGCAACCGCCTGATGCTCTGTCTCTCACAGATGCGGATGCTCTGCGACAGCACCTATATCCTCGACCAGAAGACGCGCAATGACACAAAGGTGGATGAGGCTTTGAACATCATCACCAATCTTCTGGAATCAGAGGGCGAGAAGGTGGTCGTATTCAGTCAGTGGGAGCGGATGACGCGCCTCATCGCCCAGGAACTCACCAAACGAGAGATAGGCTTTGAATACCTGCATGGCGGTGTTCCCTCAGAAGCCCGTGGCAAGTTGATTACCAACTTTGCCGATAATCCAGACAGTCGTGTGTTCCTCTCTACCGATGCTGGTTCCACAGGTCTTAACCTACAATCAGCTGCTACCATCATCAATCTCGACTTGCCTTGGAATCCAGCGGTCTTGGAGCAGCGCATAGCCCGCATCTATCGTCTCGGACAACAGCGCAATGTGCAGGTCATTAACCTTGTGTCCGCTAGAACCATCGAAGAGCAGATGCTCGACAAACTTCGTTTCAAGTCAGCGATGTTCGAGGGCGTTCTCGACAACGGACAGGATAC
Source organism: Bacteroidaceae bacterium (assembly GCA_017619335.1). GTDB lineage: Bacteria > Bacteroidota > Bacteroidia > Bacteroidales > Bacteroidaceae > Physcousia. Next base: position 25,689 of record JAFZSP010000083.1, on the reverse strand, counting down.
CATCTTCCTCGGCGAAGGCTCTAAGCTCAGTCAGATGATGGATACCCTGGGCGAGATGGTAGAAGAGGAAGAAAAAACCTCGGAGCCGGAAGTTACAGCCGATGCGACAGAGCCAGCCACAACAGAAGCTCCTGTGGAACCTGTTGTTGCAGAACCAACTACAGAAGAAGTCATAACCGAAACAGAAGCTCCTCGTGAGGAAACGCAGCCCACTTCTACTTCGTTAACCCAATCTAAACCCCAGGTCCCCTCTACTCCAAACGAGCTCATTGCTCAGGGCACCGCTTTCCTCAGTGGCCTTGCAGCAACTTTGAAATCACCTGAAGCTACAGAGCAACTTGTCAACTCATTAGTGGAGACTGATGCTGAAACCGGCCAGACAACATTAAAGATTCCCGTTCCAGATAAGCAGACCGTTCGTAATCTGCTCGACATTGTAGGCAAGCTGTTTGGATGATATAAATAGAACCGATATGACACAGATTTTAAAAAAGCTAACAAAGAGCGTCACCCTGATAGACACTATGAATCGGCTTGACATCAAGAAGCCATCTGCCACACGCTCCCGCAGACCGATGCCATCTAACGAACTTCCGAATGACTTTTCATGGTTGGGAGGCCCGATGCAGCCATTTGTTGCCCCAAAAAAAGTGGGGCGCAACGACCCGTGTCCCTGTGGAAGCGGCAAGAAGTACAAGCATTATTGTGGACGAGGGAACTGATTACAGGAGATGTGGAAGCGCAATAATAAGGTTTAAAAAAATGAAGAACAATAAGACACTGCTACAGACCGTTCAGAGATTAGGAAAGAAAGAGTTGCTCAGATATGCCTCCAACATCGGATTGAATCCCGATGAGAACCAGAGTGTTTCCGATTTGCGGCAGGCATACGCGGACTACATATTGTCAAACCCGAAGGAAATCCTCATCCGACTGCCAAAGGGAGACTTGGATGCCATTGAGCGAGCCAGAAAAGCAAAGCCGCCGACTGATTCCTATGTCCTTGACCTCCATTTGGTGCCCATCATGGTGCAGTATGGATTGGCAGATGCCGAGGCTCCTTACGAAGATGCCGTCGGTATCGACATTCCCAAAGACCTGTGTGATGCGCTCTTCCCACATATCCAATGGGCACTCGACGACCACAACAACAAGTTGCGCATGAGCGTGGAGATAGCTGTCGAAGGGCTTGCCAATGTGATGGGTATCGTTGACCAAAAGGAGATTACAGAGATGATGAAGGTTGTCTCTGGTAATGATGACGATGAAAATGCCAGACAGTTGCTGAACACTGTGCGACAGTATTCGCTTTTGCTCGATAGTATGGAGTGGGCTGAAGATATGGAAACTGTTGCCGATGAAGACATGCTGTTCGTGTCGAAGTTTGGATGGGAGGACACCGCTAAGATGAAACAATACATCGATACTCGGAGTAAAGATATTCCGGATATGCCCGAGTTTGATGTTCAAGACATGGCTCTGGCATCAAGTACACTCGTGCCCATCATTCCCAATGAGCGGAATAAGGATTTTATGCACTATCTGATGACAGACCTCGGTTTCGACCAGGGCCGTGCTTACCTGATTTGTTTCAACCTGTGGTACTTCAAGAACCGAAGCGGAGAATATGATGAAGGCGACGGCCCTGTGGAACTCTATTTCCTTAGCAATGTTCTAGGGGCGATGGAGCATGAAACCACTGACCAGCAGGCAGAGGAAGCGATGCGTCGGATGGCTGACTATGTTGACCATCTGCCGCTATGGTCTCTTGCCGGACATACGGCTGATGAACATTCGTCGGAAGCGTTCGTCAGAAGTCTGACAACTAAGGAACCCCTTGGACCGATGATGCGCAAAATGCGAAAAGAGGCACGACTCATGGCCGACATCCTTAATGACAAGAGCAAAACAGACAAAGCTTTAGGCGAGCCGTCTTCACACCTCTCTCAGGTCACATCCTGGATAGGAGGCCCGATGCAGCCATTTGTTGCCCCAAAGAAAGTGGGGCGCAACGACCCGTGTCCCTGTGGAAGCGGCAAGAAATACAAGCATTGTTGTGGAAGAGGAAACTGATTAGTTTATCTCCTTATTGTAATCAATAGAAATCATGACAGTAAAGGAAGTGTTCGACCTGCGTAAGCAGGGGAAGATAGAAGAGGCGTATGAGGCCATACGCCGGCTCAAGGATTCGAGTGAGCTGATTAATAAAGAGTATGGTGATGATGAGAATGCCTTTGACCGTTGTATGGAAGTGACGAAGCGTTCGCGTGACTATTTCAAAGAGGCAATGCGGCGTGAGGACTATTATCGTAATACAATGATAGAAATTGGAGTGGAAAGTCTTCTCATTGAAGGATACCTAACAGAACAGGACTTTATGGAGTGTCGCGAAGAGTTACGAACTTATATTTTGGAACGTCACCATCATAGGCTTTGATTTCATTCTTTCATATTTATAGTTGGATTAGGGTTATGGGTTGGCGATGCTCGTTGCGCATACTTGGAAGGAACAGCTCTTTGAATTGCTCTCCGAAGTCTTTCTCGTTTTCGCATATCCGGATGATGCGATTTTGGATGATGTAGGTCATAATTATTACTTTTTTTTTCGACTTTCTACTCTTATCGTATGGAATTAAGAGAAATGTTACATGTGAAAGGAAGAAATATTGGTGTTTTTGATGATATTTGAGGAAAAAAGACTATCTTTGCAGCGGAATATTTTAAAATCTATATGATATGAAGAAGTTTCAATTGATGGCATTGCCGTATGCGACGGAGGCGTTGGAGCCGGTGATTAGTAAGGAGACGATTGCGTTTCATCACGGAAAGCATTTGGCTGGGTATGTGAATAACCTGAATGGACTGCTGGAGGGGAGCCCTTTGGCTGGATTGCCTTTAGAGGAAATCGTGCTGAAAGCTGAGGGCGGTATGCTCAATAATGCGGGGCAGATATTGAATCATGAGCTGTATTTTGGGCAGTTCAGTGGGGATCCGAAATCGGCTCCCACTGGACAATTGGCTGAGGCCATTATCCAGGACTTCGGGTCCTTTGAGGTATTTAAGGAGGAGTTCCAGAAGAAGGGGGCTACACTGTTTGGCTCAGGCTGGGTGTGGCTGTCTGCTGATAAGGACGGGAAACTGGTGATAACGCAGGAACCGAATGCTGCCAATCCGATTCTGAAGGGGTTGAAGCCACTGCTGACCTTCGATGTCTGGGAGCATGCCTACTATCTGGACTATCAGAACCGCAGGCCTGACCACCTGGCAGCACTGTGGCAGATTATCGACTGGGAAGTCATTGATAATCGTTATAATAAGAAGTAGGTTATGGCCCGTCATAACGATTTCGGAAAGTGGGGTGAGGATGTGGCTGCGAACTACATGCTGGAGCGCGGCTTCGAGATTCTTGCCCGCAATTGGCGTCATGAGCACAAGGAAATTGATATCATTGCTCAGCGGGAAGGCAAGCTCTATTTCGTAGAGGTGAAGACACGTCACGGCGAGGTGTGGAATGCCGAGGAGGCTATCACGGCTAAGAAACGTGTCCTCATGTGGCGTGCCATGATGGCGTGGAAACTCCAGCATCCATCTCTGATGCCTGTTCGCTACTCGGCCATTGCCGTTGTCATCCAGGCTCCAGGTCTCCCGCCAGAGATTCGCTGGCATGAAAACTTATGGAACCTTTGAGTTGATATCGGCTAAACTATGAGCATTCTATTTAGCTTATTCCAGAATGCTTTGATGGTGGTTTGGGTCAGGTCGTTTGGATCAGGCTCGTGGGCCATCAGACCTGTTGCCTCGTAGTACTTCTGACGAAGATGTTTTATTGCATTGGCACATTTCAGGGTGTCGATGGTTTGGGTGTAATATGCCAGAAGAGTAGGGTAGAGGTGGGCAAAGTCATCATAGATGTGCTGGGCTATCAGCTGATGACCGTCGTCCAATCGGAGACATTCGCCCTGTCGCAGGCGATGGAGAAATTTGGAGAGGTTACATTTCATCCGGTGCACGGTTACACGATACGCGACCGCTGTCATTCCGAGAGCTTCGGCCACGTCTTCGTTGGGCAATGCCTGCTTCTTGTTCAGCATGGTCAGTAGCGAACGGAGGAATATAAATCGGCCTCGGGGATAGAAGACTTGAAGAGCGTAAGCAATCAGGTGGGAAGCCGCAAAAAGTATCCGCTCATCTGTGAGTGAAGATGTAGGAGTTGAGTCGTCTGGAAGGCCATCAATGGTACAATCTGCACCCGTTATCCGTTCCTCCTCATTTGTCCGATTGCTGAGGTAGTTGCGGAACGTCTTCAGCATCCAAGTCTCGAAAGCGTCCTTCCGTCGGATGCTTTGCAAGGATTGATATGGGATGCGATTTCGTCCATCCTTGCCTTCGCGAAGATAGAGAAAAAAGTCTTCTATGATGTCTTCGAAATCATCCAGCAAGTGATGGTGGTACGTCTCATAGATTTCGTGCATCGGCCTGTTCAGGCGGTGATGCAGCAGATAATAAACGGCTTCGTCACTCTGCTGGTTGTCATGCAGAATGACATCCACGAATTGGGGCGTGGAGAGGCCTGCAAAAGGACTGACCTTCGAGACAGGAGAGAGGCTTTTCTCCATGGGAATCTCCATCCACTCTTTGCGTTCCGTCTCCGGCATCTTTTCGATGGCATAGCGGAGCATGGTTCGGGGCATCTCTTGGGCATGCTGACTGAGGAAGTCGCGGAGGAGGTCCATGGAGACGCGCTTACCCATCTCGCGGAGCATCCAACCCACGGCTTTGTGCATCAGGTCATGAGGATGATGGAGATGAATTTCGGCATAGCGCAGGCACCAGAAGGGGTCTCCTTGTTGGGAGGTTTTCCACGAGCATACCATGCTCATGCGTTGTTTCCATAGGCAGGGGCTGGCAGCGAGGGCGTCTAATACCTTTATTTTATAGCTCCTGTCGCCCAGATTCGAGGGTAATAGCAGCCAGTGGCCAAGGATTTTATGCACCGACAAATCCACGAGGTCCCAGTTATTGGCTTGCTCGGCATACTGCAGGTACATCTGCACAATCTCATCCCGCTTGTGGATGGCCTCTGCATTATTCTCTAACCGTTTCGTCGCCAGTTTTTCAAACTGAGCCACAAGAATCAGGAATCCACAAAGCCTCACCTCGTGCCAACGGTTCCTCAGCAGTTCTGGTACCTCCTCTAACGGGAAGTCCTGCCCTGCCGCCCGGACCACCTCACGAGTCTGCGGGACCTTCAGCCCCAGGAACTCGTCCCCTTCTCCATACTCGCCAGGCCCCGTTTTGAAGAACCGCATGAGAATCCGCCGCTGCTTGTCATTGTGCAGCGATTCCATATAGTCTATGATTTCCTGTGCAGTCATCTTTTGTTGCTGCAAAAGTAGTGAATTCTTTTCATTTGGCCGAATAGACCCGCCTTTTTCACTCTTAAAGAATGTAAAAAACGGAAATATTACAAATAAGATGATCGTTTTTTGCTCTTTTATGAACATTAATAGGAGAATAAACGCTATCTTTGCGCCCGTAATCATTAACTCATACAATATGACACGAACATATTTGAAAAGCAGCATCTTTATTGTGCTCGCAGGTTTACTAACGCTGCTGGCATCCTGCTCCAACAGCGACAACCCCAGCGATGAACCGTTGCTGAAGGGCACAATCTCGTCATATAGCGCCTATGGTGCCGCCATCTTGGACATCACGGAAGCGGACATGACAAAGGCGGGATTCGCACTCGGTGACATCATCAGCATTACTGTGGAAGACAAAGATGAGATCGTGATGCCTTACTTCGACGGTTACTACATCGCCAGTGGGGAATACGTGTGTGTGGCCAATCCCAACTACCCTGGCATCTTTTTCACGGCCAACAACATCGGACTGCCGGAGGAACTGAGAGGGCTGGAGGAACACGCCGTCACCATCAGGATGAGAGAGAAGGGTGGAAGCCTCACTGTACAAGAGGCCATGGGCATGAGATATACCAATGAACGAAGTGATTATCTGGGTCTTTCCGATGCTGAGTATGCCAATGCACGTGCAGCGAAGGACGGCAGGATAGCCAGCGGCGTGCTGCATCGCAGTTCATCGCCGTTCTCCAACGGGAGCAACCGTGCCTACGAAGTTTCCACCTATCTGGATGACAATGGGGTGAAGACTGTGCTCAACCTGGCAGACACCGAGGAGAAGATGCAGTCCTACGAGATGCCACCCTATAGCCGTACGCTCTGGGATGGCGGTGACGTGATACTGTGCCCGGTGAAGACTGATCCCACGTCTGATGACTACAACACCCGTCTGATAGCAGCACTGAAGGAACTCCCGTCACGTCCGATTCCCTACGTCGTGCATTGCATGGAGGGGAAGGACCGCACCGGCTATGTGTGTGCGCTGCTGGAGGGATTGTGCGGAGCCACGTATGACGAGCTGGTGAGTGACTACCTGATCACCTATTACAACTATTACGGCATCACCCCCGAGACGGATTCGGATGTGTGCAACACCCTGTTGTCGCTGAATCTGAATCCGTGCCTGATGTTTTATGCCGGCGTCAGCGATGAGGCTCAACTGAAGAATGTGGACTATGCCCAGGCGTTCTCCGACTATCTGCTCTCCCACGGTATGAGCCGGCAGCAGCTCGATGCACTGATTCAGGCGCTGACGGGTGGCCATTGAGCATAAAAGTGATTGCGGAGTGGAATAATCCGGATGTTTGCGGGTCTTTAAAATACAAATAGACAACAAGTTCACGTTTTCTGTCGTGAGGTGATATCGCGCGATATTTGCCAGAAAAATCGTATCTTTGCACCCGTGTTTTCACAACACATCTTTTTATTGTTTTGTACACCCCCTGCAAGGATACGGCTCATTCCATCTACACATTCATGTTTCTGACGTTCAGCTTCAGAAATCAAACCTTCTGGCGGGTGGTAGTGACAAAATGATGGACTTGTGCCCGCTTTTCGGAAGTTTAACGGAAGAATAGGGCGGAATTACAAATAACTTTTGTACCTTTGCCGCGGAATTCAGTTCAACAACGTTTTCACATCCTTCAAGAAGGCATTTTAACTTACAGATAAAAAAGAATCATTATGAATATCGGAGACAAAGCGCCCGAGATCTTGGGCAAGGACGAGCTGGGACGGGAGATCCGTTTGAGTGATTACAAGGGTAGGAAACTGGTGTTGTATTTCTATCCGAAGGACAACACAAGCGGCTGTACTGCAGAGGCTTGCAGCCTGCGCGACCGCTACGGCGATTTACAGGGCGCGGGCTATGAGGTGGTGGGCGTGAGCAAGGACTCAGCGGCCTCTCATGTGAAGTTCAAGGAGAAGTACGAACTGCCGTTCCCGCTGATTGCAGATGTCAATCACGAACTGCTGGAAGCGATGGGCGCCTGGGGAGAGAAGTCAATGTATGGCAAGAAGACAATGGGCATCATTCGCACAACCTTCATTATCAATGAAGAGGGCATTATTGAACAGATTTTTGCAGGCAAGCAGGTAAAGACCAAGGAGCACGCCGAGCAAATATTAGGTTAAATATAAGAGTTACTTAAATATACAAACATTATGACAACAGGAAATGTACGGCCAGCCTCGATGGAGCGCATCACGACTCCGGCTCTGGCCCAGAAATTCATTGAAGAACAGATTCAGGAGCTTCGCGCTCAGATTGGTGACAAGAAGGTGCTGCTGGCGCTGTCCGGCGGTGTGGACTCATCGGTGGTGGCAGCACTGCTGATCAAGGCAGTGGGCAAACAGCTTGTTTCTGTGCATGTGAACCACGGCCTGCTGCGCAAGGGCGAGCCCGAGCAGGTGGTTCGCGTTTTCCGCGATGAACTGGATGCCAATCTGGTTTATGTGGATGCTACCGACCGCTTTCTGGACAAGTTGGCCGGCGTGGCTGATCCCGAGCAGAAGCGCAAGATTATCGGTGCAGAGTTCATCCGTGTGTTTGAAGAGGAAGCTCGCAAGCAGGAGGGTATCAGCTTCCTGGCGCAGGGCACGATCTATCCCGATATTGTGGAGTCTGGTCCCGTGAAGTCTCACCACAATGTGGGCGGTCTGCCCGATGACCTGCAGTTTGAGCTGGTGGAACCCATCAAACTGCTGTTCAAGGACGAGGTTCGTGTGGTTGGTAAGGAGCTTGGTTTGCCCGATAATATGGTGTTCCGTCAGCCGTTCCCAGGTCCCGGTCTGGGCGTTCGCTGCACCGGTGCCATCACCCGTGACCGTCTGGAGGCGCTGCGTGAATCAGATGCCATTCTGCGTGAGGAGTTTGCCAAGAATGGCCTCGAAGGCAAGGTGTGGCAGTACTTCACCATCGTTCCTGACTACAAGTCCACGGGCGTGAAAAACGACAAGCGCAGCTGGGACTGGCCCGTCATCATCCGTGCGGTGAACACCCGCGATGCTATGACTGCCACCATCGAGGAGATTCCTTATCCGCTGCTGCACCACATTACCCAGCGCATCGTCACAGAGGTTCCGGGCGTGAATCGTGTGCTCTACGATCTCACTCCGAAACCCACAGGCACCATCGAGTGGGAATAAAATAATTTGATCTCAGACAGAGGGGCTCCTCACGCCATCGCCTTGTTGTGGTAGGTGCGTTGCCACTCCACCACGTGCCCCGCATTTAAGGAGCGGGGCACATCGATGATGCGCTGGTTGGAGGAGCCTCTGAAGAGGAGGTCGTCCTTCTTACAGGCCTTGATGAAGGGGCCGTCCACGAGGACGTCCAGCTGGTCCAGCAGCTGTCGCTGGGCTGGCATATCCAGCAGATCTTCAAAGGTATAGCCCGTGTAGCACCAGATGTTCTTCTTGGTGCGTTTGTGGATGAGGCGCGCCAGCTCTGTGAAACCTTCGGGCTGCTGCATGGGGTCACCGCCGGTGAAGGTCACACCGGGCGCGAAGGGATCCGCCTCGATGACAGCCATGATGTCCTCCAGACTCATCTGCTCGCCGCTGTCCTTGGCCCACGACTGCGGGTTGTGACAACCCGGGCAGTGGTGGGTGCAGCCGGCGCAGTAGATGGAGGTGCGGAAGCCGGGGCCATCGACTGTGGTGTCCTCCAAGATGGACAGAATGTGTAGTGACATGGTTTCTGTAATTATCCGTTTCTACTCCGTGAACTGTAAATAGTCTGTATTGTGTATGACTCGGTCGTTTAGTTCTGCCAGTTTGGCGCGGTTCCAGCGGTCGGTGGTGCCCACGAGGTAGCCTGTGATGCGCTGCAGGCGGTCCAGATTGGTGCTGTGGCAGTGGGGGCATTCCTCGATGCTGTCGGCGGTTTCGTAGCCGCAGTCCATGCAGCGGACGCGGGTGTGGTTGACGCTGCCGTACCCGATGTTGAGGGCGTCCATCATGTCCACGACGTTCATCACAGCCTCGGGGTTGTGGGTGGCATCGCCGTCGATTTCCACATAGAAGATGTGGCCGCCGCGGGTGAGGATGTGGTAGGGCGCCTCGATTTCTGCCTTATGGCGGGCAGAGCACTTGTAATACACGGGGACGTGGTTGGAATTGGTGTAGTACTCGCGGTCGGTGATACCTGGTATTTTCCCGAATTTCTTCTGGTCGCCGCGTGTGAAGCGTCCGCTGAGGCCCTCAGCGGGGGTTGCTAAGACGCTATAATTGTGCTGGTAACGCTCACAGAAATCGTTGATTCGGTCACGCATGTAGGTCACGATTTTCAACCCGAGTTCCTGTGCCTTGGGGCTCTCTCCGTGGTGCTTGCCGATGAGGGCCACGAGGCATTCTGCCAGCCCGATGAAACCTATGCCGAGGGTGCCTTGGTTGATGACGCTCTCGATGGTGTCGTTTGGACCCAGCTTTTCGCAGCCGTTCCAGAGGCTGTGCATCAGCAGCGGGAATTGCTTGGCGAAGGCGGTCTTCTGGAACTCGAAGCGCTCGTGCAGCTGGCGGGCTGTCAGCTCCAGGAGGTTGTCTAACTTGGCAAAGAAGGCTGCGATGCGCTGCTCCTCATCCTGAATCTCCATGCACTCGATGGCCAGGCGAACAATGTTGATGGTGGAGAAGCTGATGTTGCCGCGTCCGATGCTGGTGCGGGGTCCGAAGCGGTTTTCAAAGACGCGGGTGCGGCAGCCCATCGTGGCCACCTCGTGGATGTAGCGCTTGGGGTCGTCGGCACGCCAGTCGGGGTCCTGATTGTAGGTGGCATCGAGGTTCAGGAAGTTGGGGAAGAAGCGGCGTGCGGTGACCTTGCAGGCCAGCAGGTAGAGGTCGTAGTTGGGGTCGGTGGGCAGATAGCTGACGCCGCGCTTCTTCTTCCAAATCTGTATGGGGAAGATGGCGGTGACGCCGCTGCCGACGCCCTCGTAGGTGCTGTTGAGGATTTCACGGATGACGCAACGTCCTTCGGCGCTGGTGTCCGTACCATAGTTGATGGAGGAAAAGACCACCTGGTTGCCGCCGCGGCTGTGGATGGTATTCATGTTGTGGATGAACGCTTCCATGGCCTGGTGCACGCGTCCCACGGTCTTGTTGATGGCGTGCTGGAGGGCACGGGCTTCGCCCTCGAGGCCTGCGAGCGGTTTGACGATGTAGTCGTCCAGCGCAATATTATAAAGGTGGCTGTAGTCCGCAGCGAAGAGTTCTTCCAGCTTCTTCACCTCCTCAATGAAAGTGAGGCGCACGTAGGGTGCGAGGTAGAAGTCAAAGGCGGGAATGGCCTGGCCTCCATGCATCTCATTCTGAGCCGTTTCCATGCTGATGCAAGCCAGAACGCTGGCCGTCTCGATGCGCTTGGCAGGACGGCTCTCGCCGTGACCGGCCACGTAACCGCCCTCCAGCACATGATCCAGAGGATGCTGCACGCAGGTCAGCGACTTGGTGGGGTAGTAGTCCTTGTCGTGGATGTGGAGGTAGTTGTTTTTCACGGCCTCGCGCACTTCCTCACTGAGGAGATAGTCGTCCACGAAGGGCTTGGTGGTCTCCGAGGCGAACTTCATCATCATGCCCGCGGGCGTGTCCGCGTTCATATTAGCATTCTCGCGCGTGACGTCGTTGCTCTTGATGTTGATGATTTCCAGGAACATCTCGCGCGTCTTGGCCTTGCGGGCGATGCTGCGCTGGTTGCGGTACTGGATATAGATGCGGGCCACGTCCTTGCGTGCGCTCTTCATGAGTTCCAATTCCACGGCGTCCTGGATTTCCTCCACGGTCATCTGTGGCTTGCCACGCATGGAAATTCGGTCGGCGATTTGCTGTACGAGGTGTGTGTCTTCGCCCTCTTCGGTGCGAAGCATGGCTTTACGGATGGCGGCAACGATTTTCTCTTCATTGAAACCGACGATGCGTCCGTCGCGCTTGACTACTGTTTGGATCATTATGCAGTTGAGTGTTTATTGTTAAAAGATTGAGAAATGACTGTTTATAAGGGCCTGAAAGACCTTCTTTATTTGCTTTTTGCTTTCTTTTGGCCGAAAGGCGGTGCAAAGGTAAGAAGATTATCCGAAACGTGCAAGCTTTTTGACGAAAATTTTTCAAAGTTTCCCAAAATTTTTTTTAAAATGCTGATAAACAGGCTTTTAATTTTTCGGGACGCTTCAAAAGTTGTCCAAAACGGAAAAGTGGGTTAACGTGAGGCTTTAACATTTTACTCATAAATGCATGAATGTGAAGAAGAAGAAAACAGCCTCTTTGAGGGGTTGAAAGTGAAAAAGTGGCGCTAAAATTTGGTCAAACGGCAAAGAAGGTGTATTTTTGCAGCGGAAAACCATTAAAAAAGATACACACATGGATAAAAAAATGCTTCTTTTGCCGCTCTGCGGTATGTTTCTCATCGCTTGCAGCACCGTCTCAATGACCGGTCGCAAGCAGTTGAACCTGGTGCCCGAGTCCGAGATACTCTCCGCCAGCCTCTCCGAGTACCAGTCCTACATGCAGTCCGCCAAGGTCTCCACGGATGCCAACGCCACTGCCATCGTCCGCAACGTGGCACAGCGCATTGCCACCGCTGCCGAGAACTACCTGCGGGCCACGGGTCAGGAAGCCGACCTGCAGAACTACGCTTGGGAGTTCAACCTGGTGCAGGACGACCAACTCAACGCCTTTTGTATGCCCGGGGGAAAGATTGTGGTCTATACGGGTATGCTGAATCTGGCAGGCACAGGTGCCGACCGTGATGACGAGCTGGCTGCCGTGATTGGTCACGAGGTGGGACACGCCATTGCCAAGCACGGACAGGAACGTGCCAGCCAGCAGCTGCTGACGCAGTTGGGCGGGCAAGTATTGGGAGCCGCAGTGGCCACGAAGTCAGCCGAGACACAGCAGGCTGTGGCACTGGCCTACGGTATGGGCGCACAGTACGGTGCCCTGCTGCCGTTCTCCCGCAAACACGAGCTGGAGGCAGACTACATCGGCATCGTCCTTGCCACGCTGGCAGGTTATGACGCTGACGCTGCCGTGACACTCTGGCAGAAAATGGAAGCCTACAGCCAGTCTTCCACCAGCGAATTTATGAGCACGCACCCCAGCAGCAGCACACGCATCAGCCAACTGCAGAAGGACATCCCCAAGGTCAAGGCCACTTACGGTACCACCACCACGAATACCTCGACCTCCACCCAAAAGGCCACCAAGAGCACGAAGACGACGAAATCCACCAAGTCCACCACCACGAAGAAGTCCGGCACCGGCTACAAAATCGGATGATGAAGGCGGTGGTGTTTGACCTGGACGGGACGCTGCTGGATACTTTGGAGGATCTGGCAGCGGCAGCCAATTGGGCTCTACGACAACAGGCAATGCTGGAGCGGACGGTGGACGAGGTGCGGCAGTTCGTGGGCAACGGCGTGCGGCGCCTGATGGCGCGTGCCGTGCCCGACGGTGAGCAGAACCCGCTGTTTGAACAGGTCTTTGCCGACTTCAAACGCTACTACGTCGTTCACTGCCAGGACAAGACGCGGCTGTACAACGGTGTGCCAGAGATGCTTGCGGCCCTGAAGGCCCGCGGTCTGAAGCTCGCTATCGTCAGTAACAAGCTGCAGGCTGGCGTGGACGAACTCTATGAGAAGTATTTCCGCGACACCGTGACGGTGGCAGTGGGTGAACGTCCCGGCGTGCAGCGCAAACCGGCTCCTGACATGGTGTTCACGGCACTGAAAGCTCTGGACGTCCAACCCTCCGAGGCCATCTATGTGGGTGATTCCGATGTGGATCTGCAGACGGCTAAGAATAGCGGACTGCCTTGTATATCAGTGCTCTGGGGCTTCCGTGACAGGACTTTTTTAGAGGCACACGGGGCCACCGTGTTTGCCGAGACGCCCGAAGAAGTGGTCGTGCGTTGCAGCAGTCTAATGCAATAACAAGATAATCATGTCCATTATTTTAATTACTGGCGGTCAGCGTTCCGGCAAGAGCATGTATGCAGAGCACCTCGCGCTGCAGCTCTCCCCGAATCCAGTGTATATGGCAACGGCCCACGTCTGGGACGCGGAGTTCCAGGAACGAGTGCAGCGCCATCAGGAACGGCGCGGTTCCGAGTGGACGAATATAGAGGAGGAACGCTGGCTGAGCCGCCATGATGTCACGGGACGCGTGGTTCTCGTGGATTGCCTGACGCTCTGGGCCACCAACTTCTTCTACGCCGACGGCGCAGAGGCCGACGTGGACAGCGCCCTCGAGGCCTTGAAGGAGGAGTTCGACCGTTTCACGGCACAGGACGCCACCTTCATCGTCGTTACCAACGAGATAGGGTGGGGCGGTACCCCCGTGAACGATGTCCAGCGCCGTTTCACCGACCTTCTCGGTTGGCTTAACCAGTATGTGGCCGCCCAGGCGGACGAGGTGGTGATGATGGTTTGTGGCGTGCCAGTGAAGGTGAAAGGGGCTGGGCTGAATAAGCTTAATGGGCAATGCGAGCCCATTAACCCTATTAAGCCCATTAAACCCATTACCCCCAATTCCTTAAAAGAGAAAATCGACAATTTGAACAAACCCAAGGGTTCCCTGGGCCGTTTGGAGGAACTGGCGTTCCAAATAGGGATGATTCAGCAAACGTTAACACCAAGGCTCCGACACCCTGTGCATCTGCTGCTGGGCGGCGACCATGGTATTGAGCGTGAGGGCGTCAGCGTCTCGCCGCGTGAGGTGACTTGGCAGCAGATGGTCAACTTCACCCGTGGCGGCGGTGGTGTGAATATGTTCTGTCGTCAGCACGGCTTTGACTTGCGGATTGTGGATGTGGGCGTGGACCATGACTTGAGTGCCGTACCCGGTATCATCCATCGCAAGGTGGGCTGGGGAACTGCAGACTTCCTGCACGGTCCCGCTATGACTGAAGAGCAGATGGAGCAGTGCCTGACAATTGGTCTGGAGCTGGTGGACGAGGCGGCGTCAGAGGGCTGTAACATCCTCTGTCTCGGTGAGATGGGAATCGGCAACACGTCTCCCTCCAGTATTTGGATGAGTCTGCTGTTGGATCTGCCCCTGGAGCAGTGCGTAGGTGCTGGTGCGGGACTGGACTGCGAGGGCGTGCAGCATAAGTTGGACGTGCTGCGGCGAAGTGTGGAAGGGTTTTTGAAGTGGGTGGCTCCGGAGATCCCGGAAAAAACGGAAAAAACGGAAAAAACGGAAGAAACGGAAAAAACGGCGTTGCCTCTCCGATGCTTGCTACGTTACTTCGGCGGTTTTGAGATGGTCACGGCGGTGGGCGCTATGCTGCGGGCTGCGGAGTTGCGGATGGTGGTGCTGGTGGACGGCTTCATCATGACGGCCTGCGCCCTGATGGCTAGTCGGCTGATGCACTCTTTCCTTGATTTCGCCATTTTCTGTCACTGCGGGGACGAGAGCGGTCACCGGCTGATGCTGGAACGGATGGGCGTGAAGCCTCTGCTGCACCTGGGCCTGCGATTGGGTGAGGGAACGGGAGCGCTGTGTGCCTTCCCGCTGGTGGATTCCGCTGTCAGGATGCTGAACGAGATGGGAAACTTCCAAGACAATCAGATTACCAAATACTTTGAGTAATTCATAATTCACAATTCATAATTCACAATTCATAATGCGTCTCCTCGCCTCTCTTATCTTTTTTACCCGTCTTCCTTGGTGGCGGTTGAAGTCTGTGCCGCAGGAGGCTTTTGCACACGTGGTGGATTATTGGCCTTTTGTGGGTTGGCTGACGGGCGGCTGCATGGCGCTGGTCTTCTGGGGTGCGTCTGTGGCAGGCTGGACCACATCGGTGGCGGCGCTGTTGGCAATCGTGGCGCGGGTACTGCTGACGGGGGCTCTGCATGAGGACGGGCTGGCAGATTTCTGTGATGGTTTCGGCGGCGGAACATCTCGCGCGCGTACCTTATCTATAATGAAAGACTCCCACATTGGAACCTATGGGGTTTTGGGGCTGATTTTCTATTTCGGATTGCTCTGGACGTGCTTCGAGTCCCTTTCTCTCTTCTATCTGCCAGACTACAGCATTGTTTATCAGCTGCGGGGCGGCAGCGGAGCGCCGGCGTCGGACGTTCTGGCAGGACTGGACTCGCCTTTCACGCTGGAGGTGAAGTGGGTTGCTGTCATTCTGCTTTTCGATGTACTGGCCAAGGTGGCGGCTTCATTGATCACGGGCCAGCTGCCCTACGCCCGCACAGCGGAAGAGGCCAAGAACCAGGTGGTGTATGTGGGGCGGACGTGGCAGTCGTGGCTGTGGCACGCCCTGCGCTGTCTGTTGGCGCTGTCCCTGCCAGTCGGGCTCTGTCTGTGGACGGGATTGTCAAGGGTGCTCCTGCTACTGCCTGTTCCCTTCCTGGTAGAGTGGCTGTTGATGCGGTGGATGCGTCGTCGCTTGGGAGGCTATACCGGCGACTGCTGCGGTGCACTCTTTTTGCTCTGTGAACTCTCCTTGTACCTCGTTTTTCCCCTTCTTTTCTGACATTTTTCATCAAAATGCAAGGAAAAAGTAAAAAAATGAGAGAAAAAGTTGGTGGTTTCATGGAAAAGGTGTACTTTTGCAGCGCAAAACAATAAAAAAGCATCATGCAGTATCTGAATTCCTATTATTGGTTCTACTTTTACTTTACCCAGCAAGGGTGAAGCGGTAGGCCGTATATGTGGAAATTGAAAGATGGAAACATGATAATGAAATGATAAAAGGTCCCGCTTCTCAAAGGAGCGGGATTTTTTAGTTTGGTGTTTAATGATTAGCGTTTAGAGAATTAAAAAAGATATGAAGCGTATAGCAATACAAGGCATTGAAGGCAGCTTCCACGATTTGGCAGCCCACCAGTACTTCGAGAACGAGGAGGTGCAACTGATCTGTTGTTCCACTTTCGAACAGGTGTTTTCGGAACTGCGTAACGACCCCACCGTTATCGGTTTGGTGGCTATCGAGAACACCATTGCCGGTTCGCTGCTGCACAACTACGAACTGCTGCGGGACTCCGGTGCCACCATCGTGGGCGAACACAAACTGCGCATCAAACACTCCTTCCTCTGTCTGCCCGATGACGACTGGGCCGACATTCAAGAGGTGCACTCACATCCTGTGGCACTCATGCAGTGCCGCGACTTCCTGGAAGCACACCCCTCACTAAAAGTCGTGGAAGCCAGTGACACCGCAGGCGCTGCTCGCACCATCGCCCAAGGGCAGAAGCACGGACACGCCGCTATCGGTTCCGCGGGATTGGCTGAACTCTACGGTCTGAAGGTGTTGGAACAGGGAATAGAGACCAACAAACACAACTTCACCCGCTTCCTTGTGGTGGCACAGCCCTCGCGCGCGAACCTTTTAAGAAACATCATGCAGACGGACAAGGCCAGCCTCGTCTTTGCCCTGCCACACGAGGAGGGATCGCTCTCCCACGTGCTCTCGGTCCTCTCGTTTTACAAGCTGAATCTCACAAAGATACAGTCTCTTCCCATTATCGGACGCGAGTGGGAGTACCTCTTCTATGTGGATATCCTGTTCAAGGACTACACCCGCTATTCCCAAGGCATTGATGCCATCCGTCCCCTCACTTCTGACCTCAAAATACTCGGAGAATACATTCATGGAAAAGAAAGCATTTAAACCCGCCGACCGCCTCTCACTGGTGCAGGAATACTACTTCAGCAGGAAGCTGAAGGAAGTGGCGAAATTGAACGCCGAAGGCAAGAACATCATCTCCCTGGCCATCGGAAGTCCCGACCAACCTCCCTCGGAACACACCATCGAGGTGCTGTGCAGTGAGGCTCGCAAGGCCAACGCTCATGGTTATCAGCCTACTGTCGGTACCCCCGAACTGCGTCAGGCGATGGCCACCTTCTACCAACGCTGGTACGGTGTGGAACTCGACCCCGCCTCGGAGGTTCAACCCCTTATCGGAAGCAAGGAAGGCATCCTGCATGCCACGCTGGCCTTCGTCAACCCCGGGGACACCGTGCTTGTTCCCAACCCGGGCTATCCCACCTACACCTCACTCTCCAAGCTTCTGGGAGCCAATGTGGTGAGCTACGACCTCACTGCTGAGAACGGCTGGCAACCTGATTTCGACCAGCTGGAAAGCATGAATCTCAGTCGCGTGAAACTCATGTGGACCAACTATCCTCACATGCCGACTGGAGCCCGCGCCCGACGGGAGACCTACGAACGCTTAGTGGCTTTTGCCCAGAAGCATGGTATCGTTGTGGTGAATGACAATCCGTATAGCTTTATAAGACCGGTGGGAGAGTCCAGTCTGCTCTCCATCCTCCAAATCCCTGGCGCCAAGGACTGTTGCATCGAGTTCAATTCGCTGTCCAAGAGCCATAATATGCCTGGCTGGCGTGTGGCTATGCTGGTCACCAACGCCCAGTTCGTGCAGTGGATCTTGAAGGTGAAGACGAATGTGGAGAATGGTACTTTCCGCGCCATACAGCTGGCTGCTGCCGACGCGCTCACAAACACCAGCGAAGAGTGGCACCGCGAGGCCAACGTACGCACCTACGCCCGTCGCCGCGCCATCGCCGAGCAGATTATGACAGCCCTGGGTTGTACCTTCGACCCCGAACAGACAGGCATGTTCCTCTGGGGCAGAATCCCTGATAGCTATGCCAACGTGGAAGACCTGACGGAGCGTGTGCTGCACGAGGCCCGCGTCTTCATCACACCTGGCTTCATCTTCGGAACCAACGGCGAGCGCTACGTCCGCATCTCGCTCTGTGCCAAGGAGGAACAGATGAAGGAAGCGCTGGAGCGCATCCAAGATCAATTTAATCTTTAAATATTCAACATTAAACTTACAATATGGATCTCGATTTAACTCTTTCCCCTCTTGCCCTTCCGGGTATTGAGATGAAACGACCGCTGGTGATTGCCGGTCCTTGTTCGGCAGAGACCGAGGAACAAGTGTTGGACACAGCCAGACAACTGGCCAACGACGGCATCAAGATTTTCCGTGCCGGTGTGTGGAAACCACGCACGAAGCCGGGTGGCTTTGAAGGCAAAGGCGTGGAAGCCTTGCCTTGGATGCAGCGCGTGAAAGCCGAGACAGGAATGCTCACCGCCACTGAAGTCGCCACCCCCGAACACGTGGAAGCCGCCTTGAAAGCCGGTGTTGACATCTTGTGGATAGGTGCCCGCACCAGTGCCAACCCCTTCTCTGTGCAAGCCATCGCCGACGCGCTGAGAGGCGTGGATGTGCCTGTCTTCGTCAAGAATCCCGTGAACCCCGATATTGAACTGTGGACGGGTGCCCTGCTGCGCATCAATAGTGCTGGCGTCACACGCCTCGGAGCCATCCATCGCGGATTCTCCAGCGTGGATCAGAAGCTCTACCGCAACCCGCCGATGTGGCATATTCCCATTGAGCTGAAACGGCGTTTCCCCAATCTGCTCGTCATCTGTGACCCCAGTCACATGGGTGGACGGCGCGACCTCATCGCTCCAGTCTCCCAGCAGGCTATGGATCTCGGCTTTGACGGCCTGATGATTGAGGCCCACTGCAACCCCGACTGTGCGTGGAGTGATGCCAAACAACAGGTGCTGCCCGAGGTGCT
The DNA here is from genome assembly GCA_017619335.1 of Bacteroidaceae bacterium. GTDB lineage: Bacteria > Bacteroidota > Bacteroidia > Bacteroidales > Bacteroidaceae > Physcousia. The sequence continues at coordinate 6,700 of JAFZSP010000083.1, read as the reverse complement.
GGACTTCATCCTCGACCGTCTGGTCATCCGCGAAAGCGTGGAAGCCACCGAGAGCATCAGCCAGCTGCGCAAGCAAATCGATGAACTGGACAACCACCTCATGGATGTCCTCACCAAGCGCATGCGCATCAGTCGCGAGATTGCCGAGTACAAGAAACTCCACAATATGACTGTCGTCCAGACCACCCGCTACAGCGAGATTCTGGACAAGCGTGGAGCACAAGGTGCCCTCTGCGGCATGAATCCCGACTTCGTCAAGAAGGTCTATGAAGCCATTCACAGTGAGAGCGTCAGACAACAAATAGAAATAATGAATAAATAATGCGTATCTTAATTCTCGGCGCCGGCAAGATGGGCTCGTTCTTCACCGACTTGCTCAGCTTCGACCATGAAGTGGCGGTCTATGAAATTGACCCTCAGCGCCTTCGTTTCCTCTACAACACCCAGCGCTTCACCTCCTTGGACGAGGTGGATGCCTTCAATCCCGAACTCGTTATCAACGCCGTGTCGTTGAAATATACCCTTCAGGTCTTCGATGAGCTGCTGCCACACATCGGCAAGGACTGCATCCTCAGTGACATCAGCAGCGTCAAGACCGGCTTCAAGGAGTACTATGAACAGACCGGCCACCGTTACGTGAGTTCGCACCCGATGTTCGGCCCCACCTTCGCCAACCTCGGAGACCTCTCGCGTGAGAACGCCATCCTCATCAGTGAGGGCGACTACATGGGCCGTATCTTTTTCCGCGACCTCTACACCCGTCTGGGCCTGAACCTGAAGGAACTCTCCTTTGCCGAGCACGATGAAACGATGTCCTACTCCCTCAGCATCCCCTTCGTCTCGACCTTTGTCTTCTCTGCTGTGATGAAACATCAGGACACCCCGGGTACCACCTTCAAGCGTCACATGAAGATTGCCCGCGGCGTGCTCTCGGAAGACGACACCCTGCTGCGGGAAATCCTCTTCAACCCCCACACCAAGCCCAAAGTGGAGATGATCCGTTCCGAACTCAAACAGCTCATCCAGATTATCGATGACCGTGACGAGGAAGCGATGAAGGATTACCTCACCCGCATTCGCAAGAACATCAGAGAATAAAAAACAGCAAAATGACTTTCCAAATGCGTAAGATTTATCTATTTCTCTTCTTCGTGAGTGCGTTTCTCTGCCCGTCAGAAGCGCAGAACAATGTACGTGCCGACTACCGCATCATCCCGCAGCCCCAGCGCGTGGAGACCGACACGACCCAGGCTTTCACCCTGCGTGATGGAATGACCATTTCCTATGATGCTGCCAACAGTGAGGTGGCTCGTAACGCACAGTTCCTGCAGCAATGGGTGGCACAGGCCACGGGGCTGCGCCTCACGCTGGCTCCGACCGACAAACAGGCCGCTGTGCAACTGCTGCTGGTTCAGCCGACAGCCAAGAAAACAAAGAAAGGTAAGAAGGGCCCCGTGGCTGCCGAACCCACAGAGCAGGAACAGGAAGCCTACACGCTGACGGTCAACGCCCAGGGCGTCACGCTCTCTGCCCGCCAGCCCGTGGGGCTCTTCCGTGCAGCCCAGACGCTGCGTAAATCATTGCCCGTCCGTCCCGCTTCGCAGCAGGCTGAGGCTTTGCTGCTGCCCTTCACGACCATCCAGGACCAGCCCCGTTTCTCCTACCGCGGCGTGCTGCTGGACTGCGGGCGTCATTTCTTCACGGTGGAGACCATCAAGCAGTTCTTGGACGTGATGGCGCTGCACGGCTGCAACCAGTTCCACTGGCATCTGACCGAGGACCAGGGCTGGCGATTCGAGGTCAAGGCACTGCCCCGTCTGGCCAAGGAGGGCAGCGTGCGTGAGAAGACCGTCATCGGTCCCGGCCACATGCGCATTTATGACAATATTCCCTATGGCGGTTACTACACGCAGGATGAATGTCGTGAGGTCGTGCGCTACGCTGCCGAGCGCTACATCAATGTGGTGCCAGAGATTGATATGCCTGGTCACATGCAGAGTGCCTTGCACGTGTTCCCCAATCTGGGTTGCACGGGCGGTCCCTACGCTGTGGCAACCAACTGGGGCGTGATGCGTGAAGTGCTCTGTGGCGGCAACCCCGAGACGCTGGACTTCCTGAAGACCGTCTTCGGAGAACTCTGCGACGTGTTCCCCTCCAAGTTCATCCACATCGGTGGTGACGAGTGTCCGAAGGAACGTTGGCAGAAGTGCGCGAAGTGTCAGGCCAAGATCAAGGAACTGGGCTTGACGAGTGACCCGAAGGACGATGGCAAGGGCGGCAGAGGCAGTCAGGACGGTCGCAGCGCCGAGAACAAGCTGCAGACCTACATCAACCACGAGATAGAGAAGTTCCTGGCCTCCCGCGGGCGCAGCCTCATCGGTTGGGACGAAATCCTGTCCGGCGGACTCACGGAGAACGCCATCGTGATGTCCTGGAGGGGCGTCAAGGGTGGCATCCAGGCTGCCCGCCAGAAACACCGCGTGATAATGTCGCCGAACGTCTTTGCCTACATCGACCACCCGCAGCTGAAGGACTACGGCAAGCAGCCCCGCACCACCGACAGCTATATTGTCTCGTGCAGCAAGATGCATTCCTTTGAACCCGTCCTCCCAGACAGCCTCACGGCGGAGGAGCAGCAATGCATCCTTGGTGTGCAAGCCAACCTCTGGACCGAGCAGGTGGCCTATCCGGAACACGCTTTCTACCAGCTGCTGCCGCGACTGGGCGCGATGAGTGAGGTGCAGTGGTGCCGCCCCGAACAGAAAGATTTCGAGGACTTCAAGCGTCGGCTGCCTCGTCTGGAGAAGCTCTATGAGCGACTTGGCGTGCCCTACTGCAACCAGGTGGAGTAAAACGTCAGCGGAACTCTAACTGCCCCGAGCGCCCGATGTGGAGGGAACGCTGAGGGGTCATGAATGAAGGTGGAGTCTTGGTCAACTGCAAGGCTTCACTTTCGTTTCCGCATCGGTCGATGGCTGTGACTGCAAAATGCAGGCCTGAGAGCGTCGCATAGACGGCGTCAATGGTGAAGCGCGGTTCCGGCAGGAGCGGTGCCACCAGGTTGCGGGCGCAGGTGATGTCAACGGGCCACTCGCGGGAGGCATAGAGGTTGTAGCGGAGATTTTCCAAATTATCCGGAGATTCCGGATTATCCGGAAAATCCGGACAATCCCAGGTGATCACAGAGAGTCCGTCTGCCACTCTTTCTATGCGGCCGTGACGGGGTGCAGGAGGCGGCACGCTGTCCAACCACGTGCAGGCAGGCGGCAGGGCGGGAAAGGCGTAGAAGTCACGGCGCAGGTAATCATAGATGCCTTTTACGTTGTCGGTCAGGAAGCGGCTGCGGAAGTAGGCCTGTCCGGGGAGCCCCTCTGAGCGCAGGAAATGCAGTTGGCGGCGAATGACACTGAGCGGCCAGTTCCGTTCGCGAGGATGCAGGAAGTAAATGCCCAATCCGGGACAGACGAGGCGGCCTGCGGACTGTTCCTGCCAGTCGGCGGCGAAGGGGTAGAAGTGGTCGCCGTCAAAATACATCATGGGGAACAGCAGGTCGTGGATGCTCTCGCGCAGCCAGCCTTGGGCGTCCTGATGCACAGCGTCACGGGCGTTCCAGCCTCGGGAGCTGTAGCGGCTGACGTCGGCATATTTGCCCACGGGCGAGCTGCTGATGCGCACCCAGGGCTTGCGCGCGTGAACCTCTTTATATATCATGCGGACGATGCGGGTGATGTTGTCCCGCCGCCAGGTGGCTTTCGAGACGCCCTTGGGTGCATATTTCTTGAAGGTGGAGGCATCGGAGAAGGAGGCGGCGCCCTCGGGGTAACGGATGTAGTCGAAGTGGATGCCATCTACATCATAGCGCTCCACGATTTCGCGGCAGATGGCAGTGAGGTACTCCGCTGTGCCTGGCAGTCCCGGGTCCAGATAATAGGTGTCCCCGTGACGGCGGCAGAGCTCGGGATGGGTTTTCAGCACGCTGTGGGGTCCCATCTGACGTGCCACTGCCATCTTGAAGCAGGGAATGGTGACGACCCAGGCGTGCAGCTCCATCCCCCTGCGATGGGTCTCCTGGATGGCGAACTGCAGGGGGTCATAACCTGGGTCGCGGCCGATGGAGCCCGTGAGTGCTCCGTCCCAGGGCTCGATGGCGGAGGGATAGATGACGGAGCCGCGGACGCGTGTCTGCAGGAGCACGGTGTTGATGCCTGCGGCCTTCAGCTGGTCCAGGATGGTGCAGAGCTCTTGTTGCTGACGTTCACGGCTTGCCGCCGAGGTGGCTCGGGTGGTGGGCCAGTCGAGGTTGTTGAGCACGGTGAGCCAGACGGCCCGCAGCTCCCGTTTGGGTTGGGCTGCCGCTGTCGTCGGGCATCCAGACCAGACTGCCAAGAAGAGCAGAAAGGGTACTATCTTGCGTGTGAAAGTAATGAAATGCATGAGGGTTCTGAAAAGATGGTGCAAAGGTACGGGAAAATGCAGACGTATGCAAGATTTTATGCGAAAAGGTGCATAAAATTGACAAAAAGCAAGTTTTTTGTACTTTTTGCTAACTTTTCTACACCTTCTTGCAATTTTCCGAAATAAAATGCTTACCTTTGCAGCGTCAAAGAAACAAATAATTACATTTAACCAACCAAAACAACATTTATGGACGCAAAGTTAGTCTTGGAAGACCTCAAACGTCGCTTCCCCGGAGAGCCCGAGTATCATCAGGCTGTCGAAGAGGTGCTGGGCACCATCGAAGAAGAGTACAACAAACACCCCGAGTTTGATAAGGTGAATCTTATCGAACGTCTGTGCATCCCCGATCGTGTGTATCAGTTCCGCGTCACGTGGACCGACGACAAGGGCAACGTGCAGACCAATATGGGTTACCGCGTGCAGCACAACAACGCCATTGGCCCGTACAAGGGCGGTATCCGTTTCCACAAGAGTGTGAACCTGGGCATCCTGAAGTTCCTGGCCTTCGAGCAGACCTTCAAGAACTCCCTGACCACGCTGCCCATGGGCGGTGGCAAGGGCGGTTCCGATTTCAGCCCCCGTGGCAAGAGCAATGCCGAGGTGATGCGTTTCTGCCAGGCTTTCATGCTGGAGCTGACCCGTCACATCGGTCCCGATGTGGATGTTCCTGCTGGTGACATCGGTGTCGGCGGTCGTGAAGTCGGTTACATGTTCGGAATGTATAAGAAGCTCACCCGCGAGTTCAGCGGTGTGCTGACAGGTAAGGGCCTGGAATTCGGCGGTTCACTGATTCGTCCCGAGGCCACTGGCTATGGCAATGTCTATTTCCTGCGCGCCATGCTTCGCACCAAGGGCGAGAGCATCGAGGGCAAGCGTGTCCTGATCTCCGGTGCCGGCAACGTGGCTCAGTACTGTGCCGAGAAGGTGCTGCAGCTGGGCGGCAAGGTAATGACGATGTCCGACTCCGACGGTTACATCTACGATCCCGACGGCATCGACCGCGAGAAGCTGGACTACATCATGGAGCTGAAGAACGTCTATCGTGGACGCATCCGTGAGTATGTGGAGCAGTATCCCACTGCCAAGTACGTGGGCGACGGCGCAAAGCCCTGGTTCGAGAAAGCCGACATCGCTTGCCCCTGTGCCACACAGAACGAGCTCAACGAGGAAGCTGCCAAGGCACTGGTTGCCAACGGCGTCATCGCTGTGGCCGAGGGTGCTAACATGCCTTCCACACCTGGAGCCATCAAGGTCTTCCAGGAAGCCAAGATCCTGTACTCCCCGGGTAAGGCCAGCAACGCCGGTGGCGTGAGCGTCAGCGGTCTGGAAATGTCACAGAACAGCGAGCGCCTCAGCTGGTCTTCAGAAGAAGTGGATGCCAAGCTGCTCTGGATCATGGAGAACATCCACGAGAACTGCGTGAAGTACGGCACCGAGCCCGACGGCTACGTGAACTACGTGAAGGGCGCCAACGTGGCAGGCTTCATGAAGGTGGCCAAAGCTATGATGGCTCAGGGCCTGGTTTAAGACGAAGCAGAATGAAATAATCCTGATGGCAGCAGCGGCCTTTTGCTGCATGACAATAGAAAAAAGCACTTGCCCGCGTCCTCTCGAAGTGACGCGGGCAAGCTTGTTTAGTTTCAAGTTTCAAGTTTCAGGTTACAAGTGTAACTCTCGGGGTTCCACCCGGTCCTCGCCCCCCTCTTTGAAAGAGAGGGGTCGGGGGTGAGTCTTTAGAATGGGCCTTCCCTCCGTCGCCATAGGAGTTATGGCCTTCGGCCCTCCGTCGTAATCAGAGATTACTCCCCTCATCAGGCACTGATTGCCAAAGGGCAATCATCTGAAGGCCTTCTTCGCCCCTCATTGGGGCCGTAGTGACATTCAGTCACTACTTTAAAAGCCCCAATTCGCCCATGCACGAGGTGGTGGTGAGGGCCGTGACAATCGCCGTCAGAATGGTGATGACGATGTCCAGAATGCGTTTCCAAGTTTCCTTCTTCATAAGTTGTTTTCTGTTTAGAGTTTAGTGTTTAGAGTTTAGTGTTGTTTGTGTTGTGTTTGATTGCGTGGATTGATGCCGTAGGCATTTGAGAAGGGTTTGAAGGGTTTAATGCCGTAGGCATTTGAGAAGGGTTTGAAAGGTTTTATGCCGTAGGCATTTGAGAAGGGTTTGAAGGGTTTTATGCCGTAGGCATTTGAGAAGGGTTCTTCAAGTGTGAAGCGTCGCAGAGCGCCGAGCGGC
>JAFZSP010000082.1 GCA_017619335.1 Bacteroidaceae bacterium | reverse complement strand
GGCGGGCCGACTGTGACATAAAGAGCGATGCAGGCACACCCTTGCCGCTGACGTCGCCCAAGCAGAAGTGCAGTTGGTTGCCCTGCAGGACGTAGCCGTAGAGGTCGCCGCCCACTTCCTTGGCGGCGTTCATCTCGGCAAACATATCGAGGCCCTCGTACTCCGGGAAGTCGTTGGGTACCATGGACATCTGTATGTCGCGGGCGATGCGCAGCTCCGATTCGATGCGCTCCTTGGCAGCAGTGGTCTCTTCCAGCTGGTCGTAGGCGCTCTTCAGCTCAGAGTGGGCTGTCTCCAGTTTCTCGTGGGCAATAGCCAGTCGCTTCTGCGAACGGCGGCGATAGAGCGTATAAATAATAAAGAAGGTGGTGATCAGCGCCAGTGCCGCCAACGTGCTCCAGAGGCGTTGCTGCGACAGCGTGATCTGTTGCTGGGCAATCTCGGCATCTTTCTTCTGTGTCTCATAGACAGTGGCCAGTTCGGCAGCGTCGCTGTTCTTCTGCTCCGTAATGGCGGAGTCGAGGTTTTCGAAAACCAGAGCGGCTACCGCCAGAGCCGTGTCGCGCCGGCCAGCCTCGTAGTTGGCTTTGAACTTTTCACCATACCAAACCAGGTTGTCAAGTGAGAATTCCATCCCATACTCTGCAAAGTATTGATCCAGCGCAGCGAATTCATCAGCGGCTTCGGCATAATGTCTGGCTTCTAATAAAGCAGACGCGAGATTCGCCTTTCCCAAGGCACCTTTAGCAGCTTGGGTCGTTCTGTAAGCTGCTACCGCACGATTGAATTCCTCCTGCCTGTTCAAACACGCTGCAACGAATGCATGAGACAAATGAGAATGTGCCATCACATATTCAGAATCAGCGGGCGCCAAGCCACATCCCTCCCTGATGATTGCTGTCACAGAATCCTGTCGAATGAGCCATTTCTCGGCAGATGGTATTTCGTCACAGTCAACATAACTTACTATATATCGTCGAAGAATCGAAAATCGTCTTTTGTATGCTCCCGGAGTGTCTAAAGGCTGCCTTTGCTCAATGCTATAACTCAGTTCAAACATCTTGTCAGCCTCCTCTTTCATGCCAAGACGCAATTGTATCTGCCCCACTTGCACCGTAAAGTCGATCAATAAACTTGTGACTTCCTCTGAAGGATGCTCTCGGTCCATCTTCTGCAAACTTTCAAGGACTGGAAGAGCCACTTCCAACGCCTCCTTATCGTCTCCTGCTACATGACGGTAAAATACAAATTGTGATGCTACTATAAAATACTGTAAGCTGTCTTTAGTATTCGTCGGTGTCTCGGCGAGAGCCTGTTTTAATTCTTTATCTCTGAGTTTGGGCTGGCCTGTACGATTATATACCCAAGCACGATCGAAAGCAGCTTTGAACAACGAGACGTCCCCCCGCTGTTGCAGGCTGTCACACAGGGTCAGCACGTGTTCATAGTTCTGGGCAGCAAAGGCAGCATTGATCAGGCTGTCGGCTTCTGTCTGTTTAACAGTCGATGGCTGCCCCGGGCTGCACGACAGGAATATCGTTACCGTCACCGAAACGGCGACGGCAGCGATGCGCAGGAAAGACTTTCTCTTCATCTTCTTAACGAGCAGTTGTTTCTTCTTTTTGCGTTATAACGGCTGCAAAGTTACAAAAAACTTCTTAATAATGTATCGTTTTGCCAGCAAATTTTTCATAAAGGGAACTAAATAGATGTTTTTTTGTCATCTTTCCCCTTTGACTTCCTCTTTTCCTTCAGTTCCTGGAACTTGTCCATGACGCGGAATAACTTGTTACAGACTTTGTCTATTATCAATGTCAGACGGTAGGGCTGGTTCTTGCTGTACTGTTTCAGTTGCCAGTAGCAGAGCTTTCCCCGGAAGTCTGTGGGTGGCTTTGTATCTGTGTCGTGCACGAACAGCGGTGAGTCTCGCCATGGAGAGAGTGCCTTGTAACGCAGGTATTCCTCGGTGTGGGTGGAGCGGCATCCTTCATACCAGGGTCGAGCCATAATCCATCCTCCTAAGTAGTGGATGATGGCGGGACGCAGGATGGCCTCTTCAATCTCCTGTTCACTGTACCAGTTGCCTTTGTGCAGCAAGGTCTGTTCCTGTCGTGGATGGTAGTAGTGTGTCAGGTAGTTGAACTTTGGCGGCAGCAGCTTGATAATGCTTTCGGGAATGGCGTTGTTGAGCAGATTCTGGTCGGGCCATTCCAGATTGATTTTCTTGTGGAGCGTGTCCATAATCATCTGGTGACAGTTCTCGCGCCGCCAGTTGTTCATCTCGTAGAGCAGCACACCGGTGTTGAAGTACATCTGGTTGCCGTTTTCCAACTTGATTTTCCCCTTCCCGAAATCCTTTTTCCGCAAACAGGCCGGCACCACGCCCAGTGCCTTCCCGCTCATATCGATGGTCTTCAGTTCGGCCACAGAACCCGCCACCACCGTGTCAGCATCGATGAAGAGCAGTCGCTCCACGTAGTCGGGGAAGATCTCATCCACGAAAGCCTTGGCATTAGGAGCCATGGTGCCTCGCCAGCTTTTCAGGTGAGGAAACTGACGTTTCAGCTCGTTGGTGAGGCTTTTGGCCTTCAGGTAGGTGATTCTGCGTCCGTAGTGTGTGGCGATGCTGTCGAGCTTCTCCTTGTTGATGGGTCGTATTCCGTAGTCGATGAAGAAGACCTCCTCCGGCTCATAGTCGGGGTTGTTCTCGAAAAAGCCCGTCAGCGAGATGCCGGCTTCCCGGGCGAAAAAGTCATTGATGGAATAACAGATGTAGAGCATAGGTCGATTCATTCTTCATTCAAGTTTCGCAAGTAATGCCGTAGGCATTTGATGGGGTTTGAAGGGTTTTATGCCGTAGGCATTTGATAGGGGTAGCCAGCCAATTCATTGGCTGGTAATGTGGTTGCCAATGGAATGCGTGCCTTTAGGTACGCGATAGGGATCTGTTGTCGCGTACCTAAAGGCACGCGTTTTTCTCCGCCATTCCGTACCAGCCAATGAATTGGCTGGCTACCCTTATTACGCCCCTCTGGGGCTTGCCTTTCCGCTGGGTTTACCCCTATTATGCCCCTATGGGGCATTATATTACAGTTTGTTGGCATACTTGCGAAACTTTAATTGTTCATTCTTCATTCCTCAATGCCTTCCTTCATCGGCGGTGGTGCCTTGTACCACTTGGCTTCCAGTTTCTCGAAAAACCGGCACAGTGATAACGCCGCTTCAGACAGGGCGGAATAGGGCTGTTTTGACATCAGCCAGAAGTGGAGCCGAATGAATATGCCCGACAGAATCGGGCGGCCAAAGCACTCCGGTGGGAACGGCGGCACGTCCTTCCATGGTGAGCGTGCCCAGTAGAGTTGGTATGCTTTCTGGCGGCGGGAGCGGCATCCCTTGTGCCAGGGACGTGCGTGGTGGTCGCCGCCGGTGTAGTGGATGATAACGGGATGGTCGATGGCCTCCTGAATTTCTTCTTCGTTATGGATGTTCCCTGTTCGCAGGTACTTGAGCTCCTGCCGGGGGTGCAGCCAGTGTGTCAGGTTGTTGTATTTCAGGGGCAGCTGCTTTTGGAGGCGTCCGGGGATGGCATTGTTGAGCAGCGTCTGGTCGGGGGAGTAGAACTGCTTTTTCTTTTGTAGTGTATCAATCACCATCTGATGGCAGTCTTCGCGGCGCCACGTGTTGAGGTCGTAGAGCAGCACACCGGAGTTGAAATACATATCGCTGCCCGAGTAGAGCTTCATGACTCCCTGCCTCATCAGATAGGACTCCCAGCATTGCGGAACGGCGGCAAGGGCGGCTCCCTCCATGTCTAAGTGCATCAAGTCACTCACAGACCCCGTCACCAATGTGTCGGCATCGATGAAGAGCAGGCGCTCCACATACTCGGGCACAATCTGGTCCATGAAAGGCTTGGCGTTCGGCGCCATTGTATAGCGCCAGGTCCCTAAGTGGGGGAACCGCTGTTTAATGTCGTTGGTGACGGGCGTGGCCTTCAGGTAGGTGATTCTGCGTCCGTAGTGTGTGGCGATGCTGTCGAGCTTCTGCTTGTTGGCGGGGCGTATTCCGTAGTCCAGGAAGAACACCTCCTCCGGCTCATAGTCGGGGTTGTTCTCCAAGAAACTCATCAGCGAGATGCCGGCTGGCATGGCTGATAAATCATTGATGGAATAACAGAGGTATAGCATGGGTGGTATCATTGATTATCAATTTCTTCAATTCCTTCGTTATAACGACTGCCGTTGTTCGGTTTCTTGTTCCTTTTGTCTTTGTACTGTCCCCACTGGGCCCATAAAAACATGGCCACACGGTATGGCACAGGTTTCATGAACAGGGAGAAGAAAAACCTGTCCAACTTGTCCTGTAAGGTCTTCGGCGGGTCCATTTTTCTGATGGAAGGGCAGAGTGGCGCGTCTTTCCATGGCGAGAGTGCCTTGTAATGGAAGTATTCCTTCTTGCGGCGTGAGACACAGTCTTTGTGCCAGGGTCGAGCCTGTATCCAACCCGTCAGGTAGTGAATGACGACGGGATGGTCAATGGCCTCACGGCACTCTTCCGGTGAATGGATACCGAAGTCCGTCATGAAATGAAATTCCGTCCAGGGGTGATAGTAGTGTGTCACATAGTTGAACTTCTCTGGCAGCACCTTCATCAGCCGCTGGGGGATGGCGTTGTTGATGAGTGTCTGGTCGGGCAGGCGCAGGTGTTTCTTCTTGCTCAGGACGTCTAACATTCTGCTGTAGATGTTCTCGCGTCGCCAGTTCTTCAGGTCGAAGAGCAGCACGCCGCTGCCCATATAGATTTTGTTGCCGCTGTAGAGTTGATAATTACCTAACTGCAGACTGTAGCTTTCGGTGTTGGAGATGGTGCCTGCCACCACGGCGTCTCCCATTTCCAGACGCTGCAGTTCGTCCACCGACCTCGCCACGATGGTGTCGGCATCGATGTAGAGCAGCCGCTCCACATAATCGGGCATAATCTTGTCTATGAACGGCTTGGCGTTGGCGGCCATACTTCCCTTCCAGGGTTGGTAATGTGGGAACTGGCGTTTCACGGCCGCGGTCACGGGCTTGCCGTTCAGGTAGGTGACACGCTTGCCGTAGTGGGCGGCAATGCTGCTGATCCGTTCCTTGTTGGCAGGAAAGATGCCATAGTCGATGAAGAACACCTCGTCCGGCTCGTAACCGGGGTTGTTCTCTAAGAAACTCAGCAGCGAGATGCCAGCTTCACGGGCGTAGAAGTCGTTGATGGAATAGCAGACGTATAGCATGGAGGTCGAACGGTGGTTACTCTTCGTCGTCATCCATGAGGATGGCGTCGAGTATGTCGTCTGGCATCTCCATCACTCCTGCCTGAGCCAGTTTGTCGTAGATTTCCAGCAACTTCTTTACCTTCTCTTTGAGTTCTTGCTGCAGTTGAGCAATTTCTTTATTAGATAATGTCGCCATACTCTTTTACTAAAGGTTCGCAAGTAATGCCGTAGGCATTTGATGGGGATAGCCAGCCAATTCATTGGCTGGTAAGAGGTTGTATAATGGAATGCGTGCCTTTAGGTACGCGATAGGGATCTGTTGTCGCGTACCTAAAGGCACGCGTTTTTCTCCGCCATTCCGTACCAGCCAATGAATTGGCTGGCTACCCCTATTAAGCCCCTCTGGGGCTTGCCTTTCCTCTGGGGCTTGCCTTTCCGCTGGGTTTACCCTTATCATGCCCCTACGGGGCTTTGAATTACAGTGTGTTGGCATACTTGCGAAACTTGAGCTCTTTTTTATGAAAAGATCCTACGAATACTCTTCGTCTGTTATTGAGGTCCACGTTGATAAATTGTTGGTTTTTGATAGGGCGTAGGAGAAGGTGTGTGTGTGGGGTATAAAACACCTCCAGCTACCTCCCCTAAAAAATCATCAGGAAGAGGTACGATACCAGCCTCGGTGAGTTTGTCGTAGGCTTCTCTTACTTCGGCTTTTGTCTCTTTCAGTTGCTCCTTGAACTGATTGATTTCTTCGTTAGTTAATGTAGCCATGGCGTTATCATCTTTTTGGCCAATTGGTATCAGTGATCGCTGTTGGTCTGTGAGGGCGATTGCCGCCAGCCACACTGTCGAGGAAGTCGTCGGGCATTTCCACGGCCCCTGCTTCCACGAGTTTGTCATAAATCTCTCGGATTTCTTCTTGTTTCTCCTTGAGCTGCTGCTTCAGCTGCTCAATCTGTTCGTTTGATAATGTTGCCATTTTTCAATGTTTTAATGATGAAATGTATAATGAATTAATTGTAATCAGTAAGGGCGGTAACCTATCTACCTTTGGATTCTTCGTCGTAGTAGTTAAAATTATATGATGGCGCAGCTGAGGGCCTACCACCATTATGAATAGGATCACTACCACCACTTACCACATCAAGGACATCTTCGGGCAATTCAGTTCCGCCGACTTCCAACAGCTGGTCGTAGATGGTCTTGTATTCTTCCATTTTTGCCTTGAGTTGCTTTTTCAGCTCCTCAATTTCTTCTTGCGACAGTTCGACCTTCTTGTCGCCGTTCTTCTTTTTCCAAGAGAATAGTTCCATAATCTTTAAATTTAGTTATTTAAGTATTTCAAGTGATGAAATCTCTGAAAATCAACCCCGAAGGGGTGTCAAGACCACAGGCAGGGGTCTTAACCCCTGCTACCAAGGGACGTGGGT
>JAFZSP010000081.1 GCA_017619335.1 Bacteroidaceae bacterium | reverse complement strand
GAGGCGTTAAGGGAGGAGTAGGATACGAAACAACAAATCATTAACAAAAAAACAAAAGAACAATGGAAACAGTAATCAAACTGAATGGGATCAACAAGATCTACCGTACCGACGAAGTGGAGACACAGGCGTTGGAGAATGTGAACCTCGAAGTGCGCAAGGGCGAGTTCCTGAGCATTATGGGGCCGTCGGGCTGCGGCAAGTCGACGCTGCTCAACATCATGGGCCTGCTCGACGAGCCGACGAGCGGCGAGATTGAGCTGTGCGGCACGCGCATCGACCCGAAACTCTCGGACAACCGACTGGCCGAACTGCGCAACAAGACGCTGGGTTTCGTCTTCCAGAGCTTCCACCTCATTCCTACGCTCTCCGTATTAGACAACGTGCAGCTACCTCTCATCTATCGTGGCGTGCGCAGCAGCGAGCGCACGCGCCTGGCCAAGGAAGTCATTGAGCGTGTGGGCCTCTCGCACCGCATGAAGCATCGTCCCTCTCAGCTCTCTGGCGGACAGTGCCAGCGCGTGGCCATCGCCCGCGCCATCATCGGCAACCCCGAGATTCTGCTGGCCGACGAACCCACGGGTAACCTCGACTCCAAAATGGGAGCCGAAATCATGGAACTGCTCCATAAACTCAACAAGGAGGACGGCCGCACCATCGTCATGGTGACGCACAACGAGAAGCAGGCCGCACAGACCGACCGAATCATCAAGTTCCTGGACGGACGACAGATACAGTAAAGAAGCGGACTCTCCCCCCGCCCTCCCTGTAAGGGAGGGAGCGGTTACTTATGAGAACTTGGGAGAGCTTAGAAATAGTTCAGATTACAATAATATCTCAATGATAACTTTCTTCAAAAAAGCAACCAGTCTATTACATTCTGCTCCCTCCCTCATAGGGAGGGCGGGGGGAGAGTCCAATCTGTTCGCTTACTTCGTTTATGTGGCAGGCACCGCTGTAGCCATCGCTTCCGCTATGGTCATTGCCATTGTGTTCAATATGATGCTGGCTGACATCCCGCCCGAGTCACACCGCTCGCGCACGCTCTATTCCTGGGGTTTCTTCGCTACAGAGTCGATGGCAGGACAGGATGTCGCCTACCATCAGGGCTTCTCCACCACGGCCATTGATTCCTGCTTCCGGCAGATGGCGAGCGTGGAGGCAGCAACGGGCATCATCCCTGCCATGCAGAACCGCTACACGGCCTCGGTGGATGGAATCATAGGAACTTCCATTTCCGCCACCGCCACCGACCCTAGTTTCTTCCGTCTCTTCGACCTCCGCTTTCTCGACGGTCGTCCTTTCTCCGAGCAAGAGTTCCGCAACGGCGAGCGCGTGTGTGTGATTACGGATAAGGTGAGAGAGAGGATTGGGTGTGAGGCTTCCATCTTCATCAACAACCTGCCCTTCCGCGTCGTGGGTGTGGTCAAGGCGGTAAGTGCCTTCTTGGGAGATGCCACTGCGGACGCCTATGTGCCATACACTGTGGATGGTCTCGGCTTGCATCCCGACAATCATAATCCCTTGCGGAATGGTGATAACTACGTGGATGTGTCCTACGCTGGCAACCTCAACCTGCGCCTCCTCCTGCGCGAGGGCTACTCGCGGCAGCACTTCCTCGACGAACTGGAGCCACTGCGGCAGCACTACGGTGCCGTCATCAGTTCACAGATGGGCGAGAAGGTGGACTGGATTCTGACCGTGCGGTCGAATTTCTTTCGCATCATGGGTTTCTTCCGCCCAGAAAGCAATGAGGATCAGAATCTCGCCTTGGAGGCCAAGAACCTCTCGGTGCCTGCACTGTTGATGCTGTTCTTCCTGCTCCTGCCCGCCATCAACCTGAGCGGCCTCGTCAGCAATCGCATGGAAGTGCGGCGGGCGGAAATGGGCATCCGAAAGGCTTTTGGTGCTAAGCGGCGCACGCTGCTGCGCGAGGTCATCAACGAGAACCTCGTCCTGACGCTCTGCGGCGGTGCCGTCGGCTGGGTGCTGTCGTGGCTCTTCATCCTGGCCATCCGCAGTAACGCTGTTTTCCTGCAGCTGTTTGTCTCGCGTGACCAGAACGCCACCGATACGTCCCTGGATTTCCAGATGTTTGTCACGCCCACGCTCTTCCTCATCATCTTCCTCTGCTGCGTCCTGCTGAACCTCATGGCAGCCCTCATCCCAGCCTGGCGTTCGCTGCGGAGTCCCATTGTCGAATCGTTAAGTCAAAAGAAATGATACTCAAGAACCTTTGGGCCCACCGCCGCCAGAACGGCTGGATCTTTGCTGAGATAGCCCTCATCACCATTCTCAGCTTCTACTTCATCGACCATTTCACCGTCACCACATACGACCGCTACTTCTGCCGCCCTGCCGGTGAGTTCGAACAGGAGCATCTGGTGGTGGGACAGGTGGGGCAGGTGTCGGGTCCAGACTCCGCCTCATTCGCTACCCTCTATGCTCTTCGCGACCAAATCCGTGCGCTGCCCGAGGTGCAGTACGTCCACCTTGCCGTAGGCTTCATCGGTGATTATAACATGGACTACATGAGCACCTATTCCTCTGAGGCGGATTCCTCGCGTCGCTGTGGCGCTCGCGAAGGATGGTTCCTGCGCAACGAGCAGTATTTCGAGACGCAAGGGCTGACAGCCATCGAGGGCAGCCCCTCGGCAGAGGAACTCTCCAATTGTCCAGAGGGTGGCGCGGTCATCACCCGCAGCGTGGCCCGCGCACTCTTCGGCACAGACCAGGTCACGGGGCGCCGCATCGTGGAATGGGATTTCAGCGACCGCGCCCTGCAAGACGGAGGGCCGCACATCAGGAACCGCTACACCATAGCCGGTGTTGTGGAGGACTTCCGCTTCACGCCCTACGATCGTCATGCCTATTCCATCCTCACGCCACGTTCCGCACTGGTCAATCTCACCCCGAAGGTGCTCATCCGCCTGAAGCCCGAAGCAGATACCGAAGCCTTTGTCAGTCATCTTCAAGCCGAAAATCACCCCTCCCCCTCGGGGAGGTCGGGAGGGGGCCAAGCTCTCCTCCGCGCTGGCAACCACATCCTCGTCAGAATCATGACCTATACTGACTATATTGATCGGAAAGATTCAACCGGCGATCCTGGCGTCATTCGCACCCTGCTGGGCATCCTCCTTGCCGTCTTCCTGCTGAACGTCGTCCTCGGAACGCTCGGCACCTACTGGCTACAAATCCGCAAACGCACGGAGGATATCGGCATCATGCGAAGCTTCGGGGCCAAGCGGCGCGACATCTTCTTCATGATTTGGCAGGAAGCAGCCCTGCTAACGCTCCTCGCCTGCATTCTGGGGCAGATTATCTGGCTACAGTTTGCCATCAACATCGAACTCTCCGACGGTCTGAGCCAGACCTACGCCAGCACCGCCGCGAAGGACTGGGTGAACACCTTCTGGCTCCACTACCTCATCATCTGCGTCGTCCAGTACCTGCTCCTCCTCACAGTCGTCTCCCTCGGCATCCTCGTTCCCGCCTGGCGTGCCTGTCGCAAACACCCTGTAGAAGCCTTACACCATGAATAAAGTCATTCTTCTCTGCCTCATATTGTTGTCATTTTCTGCACAGGCACAAACCGACACGCTACGTCTGACCCTCGACGAATGCATCATGATGGCGCGCCGGCAGAGCGTGGAGGCGGCAGTCGCGCTGGGCGAGTTGAAGTCGGCCTATTGGCAGTGGCGCAGTTACCGTGCCGACCTGCTGCCCGAGGTCTCGTTCTCTGCCACAACGCCCAGTTACAACAAACGATACACCTCCTACCAGCAGGCCGATGGCGGGGTCTCCTTCGTGCGTAATGACTACCTGGGCCTCAGCGGGTCGATGCACGTCAGTCAGAAGATCTGGCCCACGGGCGGCACACTGTCTGTGGAGTCGTCTCTGGATTATCTGCATCAGTCGGGTGGGGGAGCAGGGGGCAATCAGCTAATGAGCCTACCCCTGGCGGTCACGCTCTCGCAACCCATCTTTGGCGTGAACCATGTGAAGTGGAGCCGCCGCATCGAGCCGTTACGTTACCGCGAGGCCAAGGCCCGCTTCCTGACAGAGACGGAACAGGTGGCCATGCAGGCTATCAGCCTCTTCTTCAACCTCTTGCTGGCCGGGGAACAGGAGCACATTGCCCAGCAGAACCTCGCCACCGCAGAGAAACTCTACGAGGTGGCACTGGCCAAGCGCGAGATGGGAACCATCAGCGAGAACGATGTCCTGCAGATGCGGCTCAACACCCTCACCGCCCGCAGTACCCTCACCAATGCCGAGAGCACGCGGCAGGCACGGCAGTTCGCCCTGCGATCCTTCCTTGATGTGGACGCAGATATCGAGCCCGTTGTCACCGAAGAAATCCCGAAGCTCAGCCTCCAGTATAATGAGGTGCTGGATCACGCCCTCGCTAACAACGCACATGCCATCACCCTGCGGCGTCGCCAGATGGAAGCGGACTACTCCGTGGCCATCGCCCGTGCCAACCGACAGAGTATCAACCTCTATGCACAGCTGGGTTACACTGGCACAGGCACCACCGTGGGCGGTGCCTACCGCGACCTGCTAAGTAAGGAAGTGGTGCAGGTCGGGTTCTCCGTTCCTCTGCTGGATTGGGGCAAGCGGAAGGGGCAACGCCGTATGGCAGAGAGTAATCGCGAGATCGTCCAGGGACAACTCCGCCAGCAGGCACAGGAGTTCCGGCAGAACATATTTGTCCTGACGGAACAGTTCAACAACCAGTTGGCACAGCTACGCATCGCCGAGGAAGCCGACAGCATCGCCCGGCGGCGTTACCACACCAACGTGGAGACTTTCAAGATTGGCAGTATCTCTACGCTGGAACTCTCCGATGCACAGACGGCCAAGGACGAGGCACGCCAGAACCGCATCCACCAGCTCTTCAACTTCTGGTACTATTACTATCAGCTCCGCAGCCTCACCCTCTGGGATTTTGAGCGAGGCGAGAACATCAATGCAGACTTTGAGCAGTTAGTGAGGTAGAAAAGGAGTTAAGAGCTTAATGCACCACGAAGGAAAGAATAAACTAATTAATTCTGAATAGGAATTATTCCCTTAGTTAATCTGATTTAAAAGCACATGGTGATTTAGAAAATACACTCTGTGATTTCTTTAAATCACCGTGTGCTGTTAATAAATCTCACGGTGATTTTAAATGATGAGTTAGAAACAATTGGAAAAGGAGTTGGAAGCTACGGGAAGATTGCATCACTGCCACACATCCATCACCTAGGAGCAACCCTACGCCCATCTGTAAGCGAACCTTTGTGCTGGCGAAATGTACTCGTCCTGCCAAAACCACATTGGGATGTAGTCTGTAGAGTTTTCTGATAAAAAGTGTTTTTTGAGAGAAAGGGAAAGTGGCGGAATGAGGAAAATCGGGTAGTAGAGGTTGCTGTAACGGGTGTTATGTGTTAAATATAGTAAAAACTTATCTGTTTTTTTCCTTCGCACGCGCGTACTTATATTAAAATGTGTTACCTTTGTGGCGATTTTGACAAGTAGATGTGGCAAAACAACGTGAATGGAACAGGTAATTAAGCACAACGCTGTGGTGAAAGCCGTTGATGCTGGGGTGGTTCGTGTGACCATCGTGCAGTCTTCGGCCTGTTCGGGTTGTGCCGCCAGGAAAATGTGCAACAGTTCCGAGGCCAAGGAGAAGGACGTGGATGTGCTCACGTCCAACGCTGAACGTTATAGGGTAGGGCAGGAGGTGGTTTTAGAAGGTCGCCTCTCCGACGGACGCTATGCAGCCATCGTGGCCTACGGCCTGCCCCTCTTGCTGTTGCTCGTGATCCTTGTGGCTGGCATCAAGCTCACAGGCAGCGAGGTTCTGGGTGCGCTCTTCGCTCTGGCTTCTGTGGCGCTCTATTACATTGTCATCTTCCTCTTCTTCCGCCAGCGCTTGCAGCAGCGGTTCTCATTTCGAATCAAATAACACTAAACTCTAAACATTAAACTCTAAACTTTATTATGAATGTAATCCTGATTGCAGTGATTGTTCTTGGAGGCATAGGACTGGTGGCGGCGCTCATCCTGTTTTTTGCTGGCAAGAAATTCGCTGTTCATGAAGACGAGCGCATCGCGCAAGTGGCAGAGGTCTTGCCCCAAGCTAACTGCGGCGGCTGCGGTTTCCCAGGCTGTAGCGGTTTTGCGGGAGCCTGTGTGAAGGCTGCCGACAAGGGCTCGCTGGAAGGACTGCTCTGCCCCGTTGGCGGACAGCCCGTGATGGAGCAGGTGGCAGCCATCCTTGGAATGACTGCTGAGGCCAGTGCTCCGAAAGTGGCGGTAGTGCGCTGCAACGGCACCTGTGAGAGCCGTCCGCGCATTGCTGAGTTCGACGGTGCCCAGAGCTGCCGCGTGCAGCAGATGTTAGGCAGCGGCGAGACAGCCTGTGCCTACGGCTGTTTAGGCTGTGGTGACTGTGTGGCTGCCTGCCAGTTTGATGCCATCCGCATGAACCCCGAGACGGGTCTGCCCGAGGTGGATGAAGAAAAGTGTACCGCCTGCGGTGCCTGCTCCAAGGCTTGTCCGCGCGGCATCATCGAGATTCGCTTGAAGGGCTTGAAGAATCGCCGTGTGGTGGTGCTGTGCAACAACAAAGACAAGGGCGCCCAGACGCGCAAGGCTTGCAGCGTTGGTTGTATTGCTTGTCAGAAGTGCGTGAAAGTCTGCAAGTTCGAGGCTATCACCGTAGATGCCAACCTCGCCTACATTGATGCAGAGAAGTGCAAACTCTGCCGCAAGTGCGAGGACGAATGTCCGCAGAACGCCATCCACGCCTTCAACTTCCCGCCCAAAAAGGAGAAACCCGCTCCCAATGTTGAACCCGCAAAAGAAAAAGAAGCATGAAAACATTTAATATTGGCGGTGTTCATCCCGCAGAAAATAAGCTTTCAGCAGCTTCTCCCATCCGTGTGGCTGCCCTTCCCAAGCAGGCCGTCTTTTCGATGTTCCAGCACATTGGTGCTCCTGCCGTTCCCGTTGTCAAGAAGGGCGACGAGGTGAAGGTGGGTACCCTGTTGGGTGAAGCCGGTAAGGGTCTCAGCGTTCCTGTCTTCTCCAGTGTCAGCGGCAAGGTCAACAAGGTTGATGCCGTGCTGGACAGCAGCGGCACACGCCGCATGGCCGTTGTCGTTGATGTGGAAGGCGATGAATGGCTCGACACCATCGACCGCTCGGATAAGCTCGTGACAATGAAGGATCTCGGCAATATCACGGCCGAGGAAGTGGTGAACCGCATTAAGGCTGCCGGTATCGTGGGTATGGGTGGTGCCACCTTCCCAACAGGCATCAAGCTCATGCCGCCTCCGGGTACCAAAGCTGAGGCCATCATCGTTAACGCCGTAGAGTGCGAACCCTACCTGACCGCCGACCATCGCCTGATGCTGGAGAAGCCCGAACAGATCCTTGTGGGCGTTCAGCTCATCAAGCACGCCGTGAACTGCCCCAAGGCTTTCATCGGCATTGAGATGAACAAGCCCGATGCCATCAAGTTGCTGACAGACCTCTTGAAGGAGAAGGCTGCTCAGTATCCTGGCATTGAAGTCGTTCCATTGAAGGTGAAGTATCCGCAAGGTGGTGAGAAACAGCTGATTGATGCTGTCATCGGTCGTCAGGTGCCCGCACCTCCTGCCCTTCCCATCAACGTGGGCGCCATCGTGCAAAACGTGGGTACGGTCTATGCTATCTATGAGGCAGTGACCAAGAACAAGCCCCTCATCGAACGAATCATCACTGTGACGGGAAAGAGCGTGAAGCAACCCAGCAACTTCCTTGCCCGCATCGGCACTCCCATGCAGCAGCTCATTGACGAGGCAGGCGGTCTGCCCGAGGATACCGGCAAGATCATTGGTGGCGGTCCTATGATGGGACGCGCGCTGATGTCGCTTGAAGTGCCTGTCACCAAGGGTTCCAGCGGTCTGCTGCTGATGACTGAGAAAGAGAGCCGTCGTGGAGAAGTCAGCCCCTGCATCCGCTGTGCCAAGTGCGTCAGCGCCTGCCCCATGGGTCTGGAACCCTATCTTCTCGCTTCCTACACCCGTCTGAAGGACTGGGACGGATGTGAGAAGAACGATGTCACTTCCTGTATCGAATGTGGCTCCTGCGCCTTCACCTGTCCCTCGAACCGTCCGCTGCTCGACAACATTCGCGTGGCCAAGCAGACCGTGATGGGAATCATCAAGGCAAGACACATGGAAGCGATAAAAAAGTAGTTATCAATTCACAATTCAAAATTCACAATTCATAATTCATAATTGCTGCGCGATGAAGACGGACAATGTTGTGAAGCAGAAAAGTATGGATTTTGCTGTGCGGATTGTGAAACTCGTCAAATTTCTCGTAAAGAATATGACGTATGTGGAACAACCAATCTGTACACAAACTCTTAAATGTGGAACAAGCATTGGTGCCAACATCAGAGAATCTGAACACGCTGAAAGCAGAGACGATTTTATTCACAAAATGAAAATTGCCCTAAAAGAAGCGAATGAAGCAGACTTCTGGCTTGAACTACTCTTTAAAACAGAGTACATCAATCAGCAGCAGTATGAAAGTTTGGATAAGGATTGTAAAGAATTGAATAAACTACTCACTGCGATTGTTAATACAACAAAAGGAAAGAATTGAATAACTTAATTACTCACATTCACGACTCTATTTTACAACGGTATCAATTGTGAATTATGAATTGTGAATTGTGAATTAAAAAAAGACAATGAAACCCATCATTTCCCTTTCACCCCACGTTCACGGTGGCGACTCGGTGCAGAAGAATATGTACGGCGTGTGCATCGCACTCGTTCCGGCTCTGCTTGCCTCGCTTTGGTTCTTCGGACTGGGGTCTGCCATCGTTCTCGTTACGTCGGTGGCTGCTTGCGTGTTCTTTGAGTGGGCCATCACACGCTTCATCCTCGGTCGTGAGCGACTGACAATCTGTGACGGTTCTGCCGTCCTGACGGGTCTGCTCCTCGGCTTCAACCTGCCCTCGAATCTTCCTATCTGGATCATTATCATCGGCGCTCTTGTTGCCATCGGCATTGGCAAGATGACTTTTGGCGGTCTGGGCACCAATCCCTTCAACCCTGCGCTCGTCGGGCGTGTCTTCCTTCTCATCTCTTTCCCCGTGCAGATGACCACCTGGCCTGTCACTGGTCAGATGGGCTATGTGGATGTGGAGACAGCAGCCACGCCGCTGGCCATCATGAAAGCAGCCATTAAGAGCGGCGATGCCAGTCTCCTGAGCCAGCTGCCCTCCTCCATGGATATGCTGCTGGGACAGACGGGTGGTTCCTTGGGTGAAGTCAGTGCCCTCTGCCTGCTCATCGGTTGCATCTTCATGATTGTCCGCAAGATCATCACCTGGCATATCCCCGTGAGCATCCTTGGAACGGTCTTCGTTCTCGCTGGCCTCTTCCATCTCATCGACCCCAGCTATGCCGACCCCTTCCAGGTTATCCTCTCTGGCGGTTTGATGTTGGGTGCCTGCTTCATGGCCACCGACTATGTGACCTCACCTATGACTGCCAAGGGCCAACTCATCTACGGCGTAGCCATCGGTGTGCTAACAGTGCTCATCCGTGACTTCGGTGCTTATCCCGAGGGCATGAGTTTCGCCATCCTCATCATGAACGGCTTCACTCCGTTGATTAACACGTATGTCAAACCAAAACGCTTCGGGGAGGTCAAGAAATGAAAAAGTTACCATCCACACTACCCAATATGCTCTGCGTGCTGACTCTCATTTCGGTGATTGCAGCAGGAGCATTGGCCTATGTGAACCAAATCACTGCAGGCCCCATTGAAGAGAATAAAGCCCGCACCCTGGCCGAAGGTATCAACAGTGTGCTTGGCGTGAAAGATGCCCAAGTGCAAGACACCAAGACCGTGCAGGATGCCAATGGCAATGATGTCATCCTCTATGCCACCAATCAGGGTATGGCTGTGCAAGCTATTGACCCCAATGGTTTTGGAGGTAACCTGAAGGTCCTCGTCGGTTTCTCCGAGGAAGGTGCCATCAAGGGTTACACCGTTCTGGAACATGCTGAAACGCCTGGGCTTGGTGCCAAAGCCAGCTTCTGGTTCCAGAAAGGAGAGAAGGGCGACATCATCGGTAAGAACCCTGGCGAGAAGGAACTGACTGTCTCCAAGGACGGTGGCGACGTGGATGCCATCACCGCTTCCACCATCACTTCCCGTGCCTTCCTCCGTGCTGTCAACGTTGCCTTCCATGCCTACGCTGGCGCTTCAGCGACAGACGCCAACAGTGGTGCCAGTCAACAACAAAAATCAATTCATAATTGATAATTCATAATTCACAATTATTCACCCGTTTAAATAACAATGAACAACAGAACTTTTTACCAGACGTTGCGTTACGCAGCCAATTGTGAATTGTGAATTGTGCATTGTGAATTAAAATAATATGAAATACATTAAGATTCTTTGGAACGGCATCCTCAAGGAGAACCCGACCTTCGTCCTTCTCCTCGGTATGTGTCCCACGCTGGGAACCACTTCCAGCGCCATCAACGGTATGTCGATGGGTTTGGCAACGATGGCTGTGCTCATCTTCTCCAACCTCATCATTTCCTGCATCAAGAGCCTCGTGCCAGATCAGGTGCGCATCCCCTCGTATATCGTCGTGATTGCCAGCCTCGTAACAGCATTGCAGATGATTATGCAAGCTTTCACTCCGGAGGTGTATAAGACGCTCGGCCTCTTCATCCCGCTCATTGTGGTGAACTGCATCATACTTGGACGTGCCGAGGCTTTCGCAGCCAAGAACGGTCCTGTGGAGAGCCTCTTTGACGGTATCGGTATCGGCCTGGGCTTCACCATCGCCCTGACACTGCTCGGCGGCATCCGCGAACTCCTGGGCACTGGCAAGCTCTTTGACACCGTGATTTATTCAGAGAATTACGGCATGCTTCTCTTTGTTCTCGCCCCCGGTGCGTTCATCGCCCTCGGCTATCTTATCGCAGTCGTAAAAAAAGTTGCAAAAATTTAAAAGACAATGGCATACTTACTCATATTCTTCTCAGCCATCTTCGTGAACAACATCGTGTTCTCGCAGTTCCTCGGAATCTGCCCGTTCCTCGGTGTGTCGAAGAAAGTAGATACCGCACTCGGTATGTCCGCTGCCGTGGCTTTCGTGCTGACCATCGCCACGATTGTCACCTATCTGATTCAGATACTTCTGATTAAGTACGACTTGGTCTATCTGCAGACCATCGCCTTTATCCTCGTCATCGCTGCCCTCGTGCAGATGGTGGAGATCATCTTGAAGAAGGTTTCGCCTGCTCTCTACCAGGCACTTGGCGTCTTCCTGCCCCTCATCACCACCAACTGCGCCATTCTCGGCGTGGCCATTCTCGTGGCACAGAACACCTATAACGCTCAGGGCCTGGAACCCAACCTGCTCACGGGTGTTGTCTTTGCTGTTTCCACGGCGCTCGGCTTTGGCTTGGCACTGACCATCTTTGCTGCCATCCGCGAGCAGTTGGCCATGATGGATATTCCCAAGGGGATGCAGGGAATGCCTATTGCCCTCGTTGTGGCAGGTCTTCTCGCCATGGCCTTCATGGGCTTCGGCGGTGTGGATAACGGCCTGGCCAAAGTGTTTGGATTATAATTAATTGAATTCACAATTCACAATTCATAATTCACAATTGATTTCACAGGAAATTCAAAACGCTGGTGCAGCGTGCTAATTGTGAATTATGAATTATGAATTGTGAATTAAGAATCAAATATGTTTTACCTTTTTCGTTCCGCTTTCCTCGCCGGCGTGTGCATCGGCATCGCCGGCTTTGGATACCTCGCAGAGAAGAGCATCGTTGGTGCGGTGCTCTTCGCCTTTGGTCTGCTCACGGTAGTGCATTATGCGCTCAAACTCTACACCGGCACAGCCGGCTTTATCCGACGTGGTGAAGTCGGCCAGCTGCTTCTCATCCTCATGGGCAACATCATCGGTTGTCTGGCAGTGGCTCTCATCGCCCGCTGTTCGCCGATGCCCTTGCAGGAGACGGCCCAAGGCGTGCTGGAGGGGCGTTTGGCCATAGGCCCCTTGCGCGGTGGCGTGCTTGCCATCGGTTGTGGCTTCATCATGACCACTGCCGTCACCTTCGCCCGTCAGGGCAAGAACCTCCCGCTGCTCTTCGGTGTGCCCCTCTTCATCATGTGTGGTTTTCCCCACTGTGTTGCCGATGCCTTCTACTACCTCTGCGTGCCCTTGGACTTCTGGGCAGCTCACCTCGGAGATATCCTTCTCTTCTATGTGGCCATCGTCCTCGGCAACTTCATCGGCTGTAATCTCTATCGCGCCGTATTGCCCGATGCAGCCCAGTCTTAACACAATCACAATCTTGCATTGGAAATGATGCTTTCAATACTGAAAGGAAAAAGATTATCTGCGCTGATAATCGCTTTGTTGGGGTGCTTGCCCGACTTTGCGGGCACTTCTCTCCAGATCCATTTGACAGACGGCACAGAGGTCGTCTGCAGTCTTGACAAGGAACCACGGATGGAGTTCTCAGAAAACACCATCACGCTGTCTGCTCTGGAAGGACGAGTAGGTCAGTGGGACTTTACAGATGTGGAGTCATGGTCGTTTGTGGAAGTGGATGCCATTGATGCCATCCCTCAGAAGAAGGATCAGATCAAGATAGAGAAAGGGAAACTCACCATTGTCTGCAGCAGCGCCGATAAGGTCGCTGTCTATGATCTCAGCGGACGCCGTGTAAACCCTTCTCTTCGGACCGTTGGCCACACGACCACTGTCGGCCTTAACGGTTTCACGGCAGGCACTTATGTGCTCCGAGTGGGTGGCAGCAGCATTAAGTTTATGGTGAGATGAAGTTCATGCGTTCAGAGATGATGAAGTACGATGGTTGTTTCCTCGTGTTGTGCTTGTTGTTGGCTGTGAACACTTGCTGGGCACAACGAAATGTGTATATCCGGGAGGGAGCCCGAACGCGCATTGTCAATGGCGTCAGTAGAATAGATTATGGGCCAGAGACGGTGACGCTGTGGAGTGACGTCACTCCCCACGAGTTTGCGGTGTCCGGCATCAGCTTGATGAGCCTTCAGGAGAAGGATTCATGGCGAGCCAAGGTTCTTCCGGAGCGGTATCTTTCAGACTTTGATTACGATATTGCCTTTGAGGATGCAGACAAGGTGCTCGTGCAGCCAGCGCCCGAGGTGACCGATGAGAGCAGTGAGCTGTATGATGATTTCGTGGCGCATAGCACTTGGGAGAAGACAGTGAATGTGGCCTATCATGACTCTGATGTGACTGTGACGGGCGATGTGGATTCGCTGACCGTCCAGAAAGACGGCGCCCATCTGACCATCTCTACGTCGGCTGCGGGGGTGAAGTATATCCTCACTGGCAACAGCCACGACGCCTCCTTCAAGCTCTACAGTGAGAAGAGGGCCTTTCTGGTGCTGAATGGCGTCCACCTGACCAACCCCCAAGGACCAGCCATCAACAGTCAGTTGAAAAAACGCTTGTTCATAGAATTAGCCGAGAACACCGTCAACACCCTCTCCGACGGCCCCATATATAATAAGGTAAAGGGAGAGGACCAGCGCGGGTGCATCTTTGCAGAAGGCAAGATTTGTATCTCGGGAGAGGGACAGTTGTATGTGGATGGCAACAAGAAATGTGGCATTGCCTCTGACAAATACATCCACCTGCTGGGCGGTTTTGTGCACGTCTGCGCCCACGCCGAGAAGGGTAAGGCACTCTACGGCAAGGACCAGATCATCATCGGTGGCGGCGTCCTGAGAGCCTTTGCCGATGGTTTGGCCAGCAAAGGCGTCACTTCCGATTCTCTGCTGACCGTCACGGGCGGTGTCATCAAATCCATCACCACTGGTGACGCCCTCTGGGATGATACCTGGCAGGACTACAGTTCCTGCTGTGCGCTGAAGAGCGAGTGGGAGATGAGCCTTTCTGGCGGTGAGATTTACTGTTTCTCCACTGGCACAGGCGGCAAGGGCGTCAGTGCCGGCACGCTCACTATTTCTGATGCCGACATTTATGTTCGCACCAGCGGCACTCGCGTTCCCGAGGTGAAGACAGAGGACGCCCACGGACAGAAAGTGGAGGCGGCAGCCTCGCCCAAAGGCATCAAATCTGCTGGCAACCTGACCATTAACTCTGGTAACGTTTATGTCCGTTGTTCGGGCGGTGCCGCGGCTGAGGGAATCGAATCCAAGAAAGAGATCTTCATCAATGGCGGCACGATCCGCAGCTACTGTGTTGATGATGGCATGAATGCAGAAGGCTGTTACATCCGCGGCGGCGACGTCATGATTTGCAGTACAGAAAATGATGGTTTTGACGTCAGTTTCCTGTTCATGTATGACGGTTTGCTCTACACCGTCGGCGGCCCTGTCGATCAGATGGGATTGGATACAGATGGGAAGACGTTCATCGTGAATGGCGGAGAAATTGTTGCGCTGGGGGCCCGGAACTGTCAACCCTACAACTCCAGCCAGCAGGCCAGTGTGCTCTGCTATGTGAAGAAGAACATTTGTGGCTTGGCGTTGTCAGATGCCGATGGCAATTTCATCCAGACTGTGCCCGTCCCAGGCACATATAATCCCGTTTGTGTGCTCTTCTCCAACGAAAAGATTCAAGTGGGCGGTCGTTATAAGATACTGAGTTACGGAAACTCATTCAGTGACACTCCCGAGACCGAATATGAATTCACCGCAGATGCTGTTTCCACCACGTTGGGTAGTTTCAGGTGAGGGTTTCAGGGTTCAAGGTTCAAGAGTTATGAAAGGTAAGGTATTCTTAGCGTGTGTGGCATTGCTTTCGAGCTTTGCTGTTTCTGCCCAGCGCAGCTGCGGGCTGTGGCTGAATGAGGTTCCGTTGGTGGCTGATACCGCCGCCAACAGCATTTATGTGACGATAGAGCCGTGCACCGGGCAGGTCGTGAAAGGGACGCTGCGCTGGGACGAGGAGCGTTACGCGGGCGTTCAAGTGGATGGAGTCTGCATTGAGAATGGAACGAAAGGCAACTTTGCAGTCTCCGACTGGACGAACAATATCTCCCACACGTTGACTTTCACAGGTGAAGAGAACCATCCGTGGAAGCTCTTTTTCAGCACGTTACCGTTCCTCGTTATTGACTGCCCATTGGAGGAAATGGAGGCCCACTATTCTGTCATCAAAGGTGATGAAAACCACACTCGCAAGTATGCTGGTCACATCAGCATCATCGATGCCCAATGCCGCACCAAGCTGAAGAATTCCCAGGTGGAAGGCTTGGCGTGCTTTGATTCAGACATCAGCATCCGTCTGCGCGGGGCCACTTCGGGTTCCAAACCCAAGAAGAGCTTCAATGTGGAACTGACACGAGACGGAGAGAGCCAGGACGTCCACCTCTTGGGCTATCGGAAGGATGATGACTGGATTCTTTCGGCGGAATACACGGATTACAGCCGCATGCGCAATCGTGTGATGATGGATTTGTGGAACAGTGTGGACGACCTGCCCTATGCCAAAGACAATCATTATCAGTGCAATGGCACACAGGGTGAGTTTGTGGAAGTCTTTGTGAATGGCGAGTATTACGGCCTGATGTGTTTCACAGACAAGATAGACCGCAAGAAACTCAACCTGAAAAAGACCAAGGCACCCACCGCCGAGGCACCCATGGTGCAGCGCGGCTTGCTCTGGAAGGCCAATTGGGAGAGTGAGGAGACCTATTTGTCCGGCTACAGCGCGCGTCCAGCCAATGACTCTTTCCTGTGGCCATACGTGGAAACCAAAGGCTCCTACGCCTGGGAGCAGAAGTACCCCGATGACAGCCTCAGTCAGGCTTTCTTCGACCCCATCTGTGATGTCATTGACTTCCTGCACATCGGACAGACGGAGTTCTCTCAGGAGTACCAGAGTCGGTTCTATGAGCAGAACGTCATTGATTTCATCCTTTTCATTCAGGCTTTCCAACTGCTTGACAATCAGAAGAAGAACTATTACCTCAGTGTCCGCAACGTCCAGAAACAGCAACGTTACCTCTTCACGCTCTGGGATCTGGATGGGTCCATAGGCCGTCTGGCAGGAGGTGGTGAAGCTGCCACAGACGCCAAGCACATGGCTTGGGGAGAGAAATTAGGTTATCACTATCTCATCCATCGTTTCAAGACCAAGACCCTGCGTCCCGATGACTTCGCCACCAAGATGAACAATCGCTGGCAGTACCTCTCCACCCACCAACTTTCCCTCCAGCGCGTCCGGGCACTGATGGAGAAATATGCCAACGCGTTTGTCGCCTCCGGAGCCTGGGAACGCGAGAAAGCGCGCTGGCTGCCGACCTATCATAACAGCGTGAAAATCGCCGACACGCCGCAGGAGGAGGTGGAATTCATGATGTCTTTCCTGCAGGAGAACTACAATATCTTCAATCAGCAGATGGCCTCTGCCACTTGGGAACATGAGGCTTACAATGAGACTGAGTATGAGCAGACGATGCAGCCTGCCGCCCTGTATGTGATTGGGAATGACATCATTTCCACCCACGAGGATAACACCGTCACCCTGCCTGGCACAGTTCGTCAGGAAGCGGTGGATGGCCTCACCGCCATTCATTACAAGGACAGCCTGATGACCATCGTTCGTGAAGCAGGGGAGAACCCATATCTCATTGGTGATATCAAGGAGGTCCGGACGTCACATGGTGACTTTTATGCCACACCAGCCTTTGTGCCAGACAGCTTGCAGCATGTTTTTGCCTTTGACACTCGCTATGCGCCAGTGCGTCACTCATCTCTCGTCTCTCATCCCTCCACCTTCATCCCTCAGCGCACCGTTAGTGTCTTCTTCGATGGGGTAGAGGCTGTCGTCAGCGGTAACCTGGATGGCATCACCGCCGCTGTGGAGGGGACGCAGGTGTCACTGCAGACAGCGCTGGAGGGATTGCAGATACTCGTGAGTGGCGCTTCTGAGCTCGGGCACATCAACATCCGGAGTCAGCATCCTTGCCTGTTGGCGGCGGCAGAAGGTGGAGCCTTGCTCTCCAGCGTCACGGCCGATTGTGACTTGATTGTCAATACTTCACACCCATTGAACTTCTATAATGACACGTTTGACGGGAAGTGCATCAGTACCTCGGGAGATATCATCGTAGAGGATGGTCAGCTCTACTTCCTCATGACAGGCAGCGGCACCCTCACCGATGCGTCCTTCCTGGAACATCCTGAACTCGGTGCCCGTGCCGTGATGGCGCAGAACATCCGGCTGGATGGCGGGCAACTCTGTATCAAGACCCTCGGACACAACGGCGCCGTGGGACTGGCTGCGGTGAAGAACCTCACCATCAATGGTGGCAGCCACTACATCGCCACCTATGACGACCCCATCAAGGTAGGCTCATCCGTGACCGTCAACGGAGGTATCACCTTCACGTCCAGCCTCACCAACGACGGTCTGGATTCTAAGGGGGACCTCTTTGTCAACGGAGGCCTCATCAGCACCTACAGTCCAGAAGGTGCAGAAGCCGCCTTTGACGTCAATCACTTCCACTGCAATGGCGGCACCGTCATCGGAATAGGTTACAAGAGCGAACAGCCGATGGCCAGCAAATCCACCCAGGCCGCCTTCCGCCTCTATAAGAGCCGGGACGTGCGCCGTTATGTCAAGATTGCCGATGCCGACGGACGTGAACTCGCTGTACTCCAGACACCAGCCTATCCCACCCAGACCATCGTCTATTCCGCTCCTTGCCTGCAGAAGGGCACCACCTACACCCTCTTCACCTCAGACACCCTGGGTGAATGGCAGCAGCTCTCTGCCGTCACTGCAGAATAAGGTCGCCACCGAAGTCTAAACCCTCAGCCGCGTGCCTTCGGCCTTATTATTTATTCAAGTTTCGCAAGTAATGCCGTAGGCATTTGAGAAGGGTAGCCAGCCAATTCATTGGCTGGTAAGGTGGTCGCCAATGGAATGCGTGCCGTAGGTACGCGATAGGGATCTGTTGTCGCGTACCTAAAGGCACGCGTTTTTCCCCTCCCCTTCATACCAGCCGTTAAAACGGCTGGCTACCCCTATCATGCCCCTACGGGGCTTTGAATTACAGTGTGTTGGCATACTTGCGAAACTTGAGTTATTTACTTATTCTTCGTTGGTAAAAGTCAGCAACCACTCCTTGGCTTTCTCCAGGAAGGTCTTGAAACGAGTAGGCGGTTCCTCTGGCTCCGGCTCGGGGACTTCCTGTTCCGGTGCCGGCGTTTCCTCCTGTGAAACTTCGGTCACTTCGGCTGCAGACTGGGCGGGCACTGCATCCAGTTCCTCCTCAGGGAACAGCGTGTCCTGCACTTTCTTCCGTTTAGATGCGTACAGCTGCTGCATCAGTGAGCGGTAATACTCGTCGTCCTTCTGTGGCGCAGTTTCCTGTGGTGCCGTTTTCATCTGGTTCCTAATCTTTTTGCCGTAACTGATCAGACCCCGTGCCATTAAGGTGCTTGCAAATTTCCTCAGCCATTGCGTTGAGTGCCACACATTCCGAACGACTAATGTGCCGTTTCCCTTCTTCGTAGGGCCAAGGACTGAGTATCAGCAAACGGCCGGCAGCACATGCATCGAAAAGATCATCAGCAGGTTTGTAATAATCACGGAAGCCATTGTCCGTGAGCAGAATGAATGGACGTTGTTCCTGTAACAACACCTGCATCACCCGCTTCTCCTGTGGGGAGATAAAGGGCGAGACCATCACTATGCCTTTCCGTGCAGCCAATACGCAGCCATTCATATAATTGCGCAACGATTCAGGATTACCCCGCTCTGCAGCGTTCACCATATCACTGCGCACATGTACAGGTTCAAAATGCTCATCCATCAGCAGCGTCACATTCCCCACACCGTCATATTTCCGGCCGCCAATCTCTATATCCTTCTGCACACGGAAATAGCCAGGCTTCATGCGCTTGGTAGCCAACCGTTGCGGGTTCATCTGAACATAATGAATCATCGTATGTAACTGTCCACGACGGGACAGGGGACGAATGAATGGGCGCTCGGTAAAGATAGGAAAGGGATAACCCCCTTCGTTCGTTGTTTCAGCGTGCTTTCCCCCTTCGTTCGTTGTCTCCGAATTAAATTCGGCAGCAACAGACAAAGTATAAGCCCTGCCAAGTTTCTTTACCCCTTGCCAATAACCACGAATCACGCTACGGATACTTGTATTTATCACCCGTGTCACATGGATAACAGCATGCAGGTGGTCTGGCATGAGGCAGAATTGGATAATGCGGATTTCCGGATAGTGCTTGCACATCACATACAGCTCATCAATAACAGCATTACCCAAGGCCGTCCTATCTATCCGAGCTTTTGATGGGTCACCCTCTGGAATTGCCAGTATTCCGAACAGCGGCTCACGCGATGGCACCGTCAGTGTGACATGATACACCCCAACACCCCTCCATGCAGTCCCAGACTCCTGCCATTGCCATTTCGCATGGTCCGCCATATCTCTCTTTATTTCTAAAACGTTTTTAGTCTTTGCATCATTATCACATCTCATGTCAGTTATCGAACATCTCTTTGTTACACATCCTCGTCAGCAAAGCGAACATTCACACTCACCTTGTCTTCCGCGTCCTTGTACAGTATCAACTTACTTTCCTTATCGTTCAAAGTGTTTAATATGATATATCTTTAATTCCCGTAGGTTTTTGTTCCGTAACATCAATAACATAACAGTCGTCAACATATATGGTTGTTCCATAATAACTATTTATGCCAAAAACGAAATAGTTGGCTGTTGGAGGCACTTCTATTGTTTCATCGAATACTTGCCATACGTTTAATTCATGAGGAAAATATGTTAATCCATAGCCTCCACCACGGATGATGTAATATGTATCTTTATCATAAAATGCTTTCAACTCATCTGCAGGGATATTATATTTTTCTGCAGCATCGGTTCTGAAGTAGCAATAAGTGCGTCCACCTTTAGACTTCCATTGTTCAACATAATAGTGAAAATAGATTCGTATCCTATGATTTGGAGAAACGGCTATTCGTTGGTCTATTATTGCGGAATTCCCTTTCTCTTGAGCTTGCATCTTGGCAGAATAAGAACCCTCATATACTATTCTTTTGTATTCTTTTTTCACATTAGTATTGTTGTGGCAGAACCATCCTTTAGGTATGTCATATGAATAAGGAAACATACTCCATTCTTCCAATCCTCCATTCTCCAACAAATTATCCTCTTCTGTAACACCTCGGCTTGAGGATAAATATGTGTCTTCTTGCTGTGTCGTTTTCTGCGATTGATTGACAGCATCCGAAGTAATATCATCATAGTCATCTTTAGTACAGCCAACACTTAGCATCAAGATGAAAAAGATGGCATAACTCAACAATACAATGGGTTGTATGTGAAAGAAAAACAAATTTTTCATATTCTCTTCATATCTGGATCAAATTCAAACTGACTATAACTTCTATTGAAGAAATGGAAGCCTCGGATTCCGTATTCTTTGTTATCCGACAACTTCAGATGAATCACATTCCTCAATAGGTGCGACGCTGTAGCACTTTTCTTCTCATGCACTTTGTTGTTGTA
The DNA here is from genome assembly GCA_017619335.1 of Bacteroidaceae bacterium. GTDB lineage: Bacteria > Bacteroidota > Bacteroidia > Bacteroidales > Bacteroidaceae > Physcousia. Next base: position 22,384 of record JAFZSP010000081.1, on the reverse strand, counting down.
TATTATTAAACAAATACAATGCATTCCTATATGTATTAATCCAATAATTGGAGTCATATTCCAGTCTTTTTCCAGTTTTTCGCCGCAAATATAGCGAATAATCCGTTAAGTCACGCAAGAAACACAAACAAATTACTTTCACAAGCCTTGTGAAACGATGTTTTTTCCCAAACACGGCACAAATGAACATAGACGAGGTGTCCAATGACGATAAAATAAATCGGTTGATGAAGCGCAATAGAGTCCAAAGGAGATGGTGTAAAATGAAAGGTTTTTGGCTTCAATATGTCAAAGAACGCGGGTTCCCTTCAGGGAATGATTGCTGGTGAGGGAGAAAATGGTTCGTGGCGTCCGAGGTATTGGTGTCTGGAGCGTTAGATACGGGCATCTCTGCGGTTTGATGCCCGCAGCAAATGCCTCTGCAAGCATTACCTGGAGCCCCAGCAACGGTTATCTGGAACGTGAGATGCAGGTCAACCGGTCTCTGGAATGAGTGGGGTTGCCCATTAAAAGGAATATGAAAAAAATTTTTTTTGTTTGAAAAACACTACACTCTACACTAAATAGCGCCTCCAGTGTAGAGTGTAGTGTTTTCTGAAGAAAAAATTTTTTTTTTTGCGCTTAAGCTCGGAGCGGAATGAGGTTAAGCTTTGGGGCTATAACCCTTAAGCCTGGGACGGGAAGAGGTTAAGCTCAGGTGAAGATGAGGTTAAGGGGGCGTGGAGTGGGGTATTCTGCATGAAAAAGGGGAGGATGATGAAAAATGTAGGGGAAAAGAGGCTGCATTACGTGGAAAAGATGTATCTTTGCAGCGGCAAAGTTAAATTGATGCAGCCAAGATGAACGAGAAACGTTATTTGCAGGGCCTCATTAAGGAGGGCGAACACCAGCAGCAGGACTTCAAGTATCGGGTGTCTGATGCTCGGAAGTTGGCCAAATCGGTGTCGGCATTTGCTAACACAGATGGGGGACGCCTGCTGATTGGTGTCCGTGACGACGGGCAAATGTCGGGGGTACGTTCAGAAGAGGAGATCTATATGATGCACCAGGCGGCCTACCGTTACTGTCGTCCCGAGGCGAGTATCCAGTTTGATACTTATCACGTGGAGGGCCGCACCATCGTCGTGGCTACGGTTCCGCCGTCGGAGCGGCGTCCGGTCTGCGCCATCCATGAGGATGGGAAGCCGTGTGCCTACATTCGTATTGCCGACGAGAACATTGTTGCCTCGCCTGTGCATTTGGCCATCTGGCGCGAGGCTCAACGTCTGCAGGGGAGTGTGATGACCTACAGTGATGACGTCCAGCGACTCTTGGCTGCGCTGCATGGTCAGCGTCTGACCCTCAATCAGTTGGCTCGTCGCTCGGCCATCGCTCGTCCTAAAGTAATCATCCTCCTGGCGCGCCTCATCCGCTTCCGCGTGGTCCAAATGGAGTATGCGGAACAGCAGTTCTTTTTCAGCGAGCAAGGAGGATGAAGCCCTCGTTACTTCTGATAGATGCGGACGTAATCGATTTCGTACCGCATGGGGAAGGCGTCGTTATCTATCTCACCGCCGTTGTCGCCGCCTAAGGCCAGGTTCAGGAGAATGTACTGAGGACGGGTGAAGGGGTTGGTATGATGTCCGATGGTGCCGTTGACGGTTTTGCTGAGCGGTGTCTCATTGAGGAGCTCATCGTCCAGGAATAGGCGGATGGCGTTCTCGTCCCAGTCCATACGCCAGATGTGGAATCGCTGTGCCCAGTCGGGGTCACGTTGTGTGAAATGGGAGTAGGGAATGCGGCAGGTGTTCCAGACGGCTTGATAGCGGCGGTCGTTGCCCCAGGCGGTATTGGCTAAGATGTGGGGCTCTCCCTGGATGCGATAATATTCCATCACATCAATCTCTCCGCACGAGGGCCACTCCATCCCGGTTCCTAAAGTCCAGATGGCGGGCCAGGCGCCGCCGGCTGTGGGTATGCGAGCGCAGACTTCCAAACGACCGTAGAGGAATTCTCGTTGACCACGGGTCGTCAGGCAGGCCGACGTGTAGTCAATGGTGGGACGCTGCTGTCCCCAGTGTCGTCCGTTGGGACGGTAGGTGGGGTTCGGGCGCTGTTCCCTACGTGCCTCTATGATGAGTTTGCCGTCCTGCTGGAAAGCGTTCTCGGGCTGGTACCATTGTGCCTCGTGGTTGCGGACGAAGCCCCGTTCAAAGTTCCACACCGTCGTGTCAGGCCGGCCGTCACGCTCAAACTCGTCGCTCCATACTAACTGCCACTCCTGCGGTGCCAAGGCGTCGAGCCAGCAGATGAACGCCACGAGGGAGGCGTTCCAGTTGATGGCTATCTCGTTGGATGCGTAACTGTCTGTGTCATCGATATATGACTCATCGGGGACAGCGGAGGGATAGGTGGCTGTGTGCAGGTCTCGGGCATCCTGCTGACCGGGATTGGGTCCTCCTACTAACATTCCTGGGAAGGGTGCTTCCACCTTGTCTGCTGCCGAGGGGCGGTGGTGCGGATGCAGAGGACTGCGTACGCCGAAGCCCGTGACATAACAGTAGCCGGTGGCGTTGCGTCCCAGGAGGTAGTCGGCGTTCTGCAGGGCAAAGCGGCGGTACTTCTCTGTGCCGGTCACTTTGTCGGCATAGAGCAGAGCCAGTGCCTGACAACAGCATTTCTCTGCTAAACTGCCCCAGCCGAAGTCGCGCGGGCTGTTGCCGTAGGGCGACTGGAAGGAGGAAGTCTCCACGCCCGTCACCGCTGCCTCGCAATAGTCCAGGAGCTGCTGCTGCATCATTTCCTGCATCTTGGAACCTGCATCCTGAAACCATTCAAAGGCGCCGAGCGCCGCCACATTTCCCCACGAGGGTGTGGTGAAGCGCTGTGGCAGATACTGCTCGGCATCAGTCAGATAGGACTGTCTGCCCGTCAGCCGGTAGAGAGCGGATGCCGCCCAGAAGAACTCGTCGCGGGCACTCCTGTCACCATAGGTGCCAGTGGTTACTGCGGGGTCTTTCAACGCCCTTTGTTGATAGAAGGCTTCGGGATGTTCCTTTGCCCACAGATAGGCGCGCTCTGCCACTGCGGCAGCTTGGGCAGAGAAGCCGGGATAATCTGTCTGATAGGGTTCAAAGAGGCGGGCCGCATCTGCCATCACTGCAGCAAAGTCCAGTGTGGCGGTCACGCTCTTCTGCACGACATAACGTTCCTGCCGGCAGGCCGTGGGTAGGATGAAACCCTCGAAGTTGGGGGTGGTCAGTTTGTGATAGACGCCGCCGTCGTAGGGATCCTGCATGGTGAGGAGCCAACGCAGGTTGAACATCATCTCGTCCAGGAAGTCGGGTGTCTCATTGGCGCTCTCGGGAATATCAGTTTTCAGACGGGAGAAGTAGGTGCGCTGCTGTTCAAAGGCGGAGAACATCAGACCGATACTGAACGCCGAGTTCACCACATATTTATTATAGTCTCCTGCATCGTACCAGCCGAAGGGTGAACTGATTACAGTGCCGGCAGGCCGCAGCGGTGAGGCGGCGGAATTGTGAACGAGCACGCGGGTGTCGGGGTGTCCCAACGGACGGTTATAGGGCCCGCCCAGTTCGATGGGAACACCCGAACGGATGAGATAGAACAGACGCAACGACGCACGGGCGAGTTCCCGGAACGGGCGGTCTGCCACCACGAGCGAGCAGGTGTCACTGCCCACTGTCACGCGGTAACGTCCCGTGGCTTCCAGCGAGCCCAGGTCCACCACGTAACGTGTTTTCTGTGACAGTGGTGAAACGGCTTTACGGATAGTCGTTTTGGGCTTCAAGGTCTTGCCGTCGGGGGTGGTGACCAGCACCTTGCCTTTGGGGTTGGTGCCCTCTGTGACGATGACTTTCTCTTGCTGCGGGTAACAGCCCACTTGGTTCCAGCGGATTTGTCCGCTGGCCGGTAACACCATGAGGCACAGGGCCGTCAAGTGGAGAGCTCTTCCATTCAATTTCATATCGGTAACTTCTTGTTGTAGGGGTCCTTTGTCGTCTTTTTGACTGCAAAATAACAATAATTAATTGAGACAGCCAATTTTTTTTGCCACTTTTTTCGCTTCACGATAAAGATAAATCAGATTTATGCTGAAACACTTGGTTAATCCGAAAGAAAACCATACCTTTGCACCATCTTCTAAAACAAAAACAATGAAATACCTCTACTTGCTCGCCCTCCTGGTGACGGTGCCGTTCCAGACACGGGCCCAGAACCAACTCGCCATACAGGAAAAGCGAGAGGCGGATTTTGATGCAGTGGTGCATCCTGGAGACAGCATACAGTTGGCCATAGAACAGGCACCAGCCTCGCCCACGGTTCCATTCAAAATCCTCATTCACAAAGGCGTCTATCGGCAGAAAGTCATCATCGACCGCCCGAATATTGTGCTTGTGGGTGAAAACCGTGACAGCACCATCCTGATTCTGGCCGAGGCACGCGAGAAACTCCCCGAGACAACGTATCATGGCAAACCCGTGGGTAACGGCGTGATTATGATGCAGGAAGGAGCTGACGACTGCATAATCAGCGGACTGACCGTCTATAACAATTACGGCACAGCTGTGGATCCCGGCAACACTACCCACCAGATGGCCATTTACGGTCTCGGAACCCGCACCATTGTCATCAACTGCAACGTCTGGGCCGACGGCAACGACGCTCTCTCGCTGTGGCCGCCGGGCGGCGGTTTCTCCTACCACGCAGACCTCTTCCTGCGCTGTAAAGGTGTCGATTTCCTCTGTCCCCGGGGATGGTGTTATGCCACCCGCTGTCACTTCCTCGGTGACGGCCACGCCATCATCTGGCACGACGGCAGCCAGGACAAAGACAAGAAACTGGTTATCCGGGACTCCTTTTTTGATGCTCTGTCACCCACCGTCTTGGGACGTTATCATCACGACGCCCAGTTTATCCTGCTCCACTGCCAACTCTCCTCCAATATCCTGGACAAAAACATCCATTACGCCTACTCCTCCAAGCAGCCAGACCCGTGGGGACTGCGTGCCTATTATTACCACTGTACCCGCGAGGGAGGTGACAGCGGATGGTTAAAGGACAACTTTCACCAAATGGATGGCGCACCTGACCCACAAGAGATTACACCTCTCTGGACTTTTCGCGGACAATGGAACCCCGAAGCTGTCATCCGCTCCCTCTGGTCCGTTCTTTCCTACTGATGATGGCAAGTCGAATGGACGCAAGTGCCAAGTCTTATAAAGGAAAGTGTCAAGTCGAATAAAGGAAAGTGCCAAGTCGAATAAAGGAAAGTGCCGAAGGGACTGGACGACAACGCTGATGGGGCTGGACGCTCGGCCTCGTTTTGCTGGATAAATTGACGAGAAAGGAGGACAATGGCTGAAAAAGGGAATTCATTGTAATGACAAAAATCAAGAAATAGGGTGCAAGTGCTTAAATAATTGATGGTTTTGTGGGGCCGTCTGGGATAAAATCGCTATCTTTGCAGCCGAAATGAGAGATTGGTTTCATATTTCAAGTTTCAAGATTCAGGTATATATTAGTTTAAACAAGATATTTAAATCAAATGGCAAAAATGAATTTTGGCGGCGTCATCGAAGAAGTGATGACCCGCGAAGAGTTCCCCTTGGAGAAGGCACGTGAAGTGCTGAAAAACGAAACCATCGCCGTCCTCGGTTACGGCGTTCAGGGTCCCGGTCAGGCTTGTAACCTGCGCGACAACGGCTTCAACGTGATCGTTGGCCAGCGTCAGGGCAAGACCTACGAGAAGGCTGTGGCCGACGGTTGGGTTCCCGGCGAGACGCTGTTCTCCCTGGAAGAGGCTGCCGAGCGCGGTACCATTGTGTGTCTGTTGCTCTCCGATGCAGCTCAGATGCAGCTGTGGCCCACCATCAAGCCGCACCTCACCCCCGGCAAGACCCTCTATTTCTCCCACGGTTTCGCCATCACCTGGAACGACCGCACCGGCGTGGTTCCTCCCAAGGATATTGATGTCATTATGGTGGCTCCCAAGGGCAGCGGCACCAGCCTGCGCACGATGTTCCTGGAAGGCCGCGGCCTGAACAGCAGCTACGCTATCTATCAGGATGCCAGCGGACGTGCACTGGAGAAGGTGCTGGCCTTCGGTATCGGTATCGGCAGCGGTTACCTCTTCGAGACCACCTTCCAGCGCGAGGCCACAAGTGACCTCACCGGCGAGCGCGGCTCTCTGATGGGTGCCATCCAAGGCCTGCTGCTGGCTCAGTACGAGGTGCTGCGCGAGAACGGCCACACGCCCTCTGAGGCTTTCAACGAGACTGTGGAAGAGCTCACTCAGAGCCTGATGCCTCTCTTCGCAGCCAAAGGTATGGACTGGATGTACGCCAACTGCAGCACCACCGCCCAGCGCGGCGCCCTGGACTGGATGGGTCCGTTCCACGATGCCATCAAGCCCGTGGTGGAGAAACTCTACGCCAGCGTGAAGGCCGGACACGAAGCTCAGATCAGCATCGACAGCAACAGCAAGCCCGGCTACCGTGAAGGTCTGGAGAAGGAACTCGCCGCTCTGCGCGACAGCGAGATGTGGCGCACAGCCGCTGTCGTTCGCCAGCTGCGTCCGGAAAACAACTAATACAATTAAGGTGGGTCGGAGAACCCACCTTAATTAATTATATAAGGTGGGCTGAGAAACCCACCTTATTTGTTATTCCGGGTATTTCCTGATGGCTGCATCCATTACGGGGATGCGTTTTTCTACCCACTGCCGCAAGGAGCGGTACTCCTCGTCGGGGTCTATGCGCTCTGCCTGTCCCCACCACCAGTTGTTGGACTGATGATAAATGGGCCACCGCTCGTCATTACGGCGGATGGCCTTTTTCAGTTGGGCGCGGTAGTTGTCCAAGCGGGTGAAGACGGTGTCCACAAGGGCATCCTTCACCTCTGCCCAGCGCTCTTTGTAGGCCTTGGTGAAGTCTTTGCTGGCAAACATTGCAAGGAAGAAACGGGTGCCGCTGCTGTAGTTGGGTTTGAGAGGGTTGGTGCCGTAGAGCAGTTTCTGGGAGCCGAAGTACTTGTGGCCCCGATACATGTCGCCCCAGTCGAAGTCAAAACCTGCATCGAAGTCCCACAGCGGTCCGAAGTGCCAGACGCGGTCGGCTGTGCGGTACATATACATCGAGCGCGGCGCATCCAGTTCCACGTTGCACGTGAGTTCCTGCACGATGAGGAAATCGATGAGGCTACGGACGTCAAGTTGCTGACGCACAGACTTCAGGTCGTGACTGTTGATGCGATATTCCAGATAGCCCAGGTCGTCGCGCACTTCCTTCTTGACGGCCTCTGTCAGCGCCTCGTCCTTGGGGTACTTGACGGCCACGGGCAGGTTATAGGTCATTGACCAGAAGTTGTTGGTAGCGTGGGGAGAGAGGTTCGGACCATCGTCTGCGTCCAGACAGATGAGGACGTCGCCCTCACCAATATCCACGCGGTGCCCGCTGACCTCTATCTGCTCACAGAGCTGGTAGAGTCCCACATACTCGCCGTTGAGCCAGACCTCACAGAAGCGGTTGTGCGGCGTGAAGGTGAAACCCAGGTAGCGTCCGACCTCGTTGGCGAAGGCATTCATCATGAACGAGCCGTCGCGCCAGTTGGCCAGCAGCACCCATGTGCGGTCGCTGTTCATCTGCAGCACACGCTGTTTCTGGTCGAACTTGATCTTGTAGGGGCGGCGCCCATAGATGAGCGGGTCACCGCCATAATTGTACCAGCTCCAGGTGGAGTTGCCACGACCGCGGATGCGCCCTTCGGCCTGAAAATCAGGGAAGAGCGTGCCGCCGTCCATGCGGAACTGTGCTTGCTTCCATTCTTCGCGCGAGGTGACGGGGCGGCCGTCCTCGGTGTCTATATAGAGGACGGCGTTCTGGAAATCCACGTCTCCGAAGGTGATGCTGTCAATGGCCGTGGCGGCGTGGTCAAAGCGGCGTGGGCCGTCGCGGAAGAACAGACGTTCATCCGCCACCGTGACCGTGTCCAACGGCAGCTGATAGAAGAGGCCCTTGTCCGTGAAAACATTCATCGGACCCGTCTCCTGCGCCGAGGCAGAGAGGGCTGCGGTGGCGAGCAGAAGGGCTATGCAGGCGCGTTTCATGCTTCAGTCCTTGTCTTTGTCTTTGCCGTCGATCTTGGACATCTTGTCACTGGCAAGGTCAAAGGCATAATATACCTTTTTGGGTTTCAGTATTTTGCGGAATTCAGCCAGATACTTTTTCTTGACGGCCAGTTCCTTCTCGGCACTCTCGAATTTGGCGTTGAGGAGCTCGGTGGCCTGAGCGTCGGTGAGGGTTCCGGCTTTCTCGGCAGCTTTGTACTTGTCCTTGACGTCGTCGTAGATATCTTCGGCTTCTTTCTTGTCGGTGAGATAAGCCTTGAGGACAGGGCCGAACTTCTCGGCGGTGGCTTTGTCGAGTTTCAAGTTCTTCAGCGTGTAGGTGTAACGCTTCTCAAGTTTGGTTTGTGCCTGGGCTGTGCCTGTGGCGGCCACCATGAAGATGGCTGTCAGGAGAAGGAAAAGAAGAGTCTTTTTCATAATGATGATTGTTTGGTCTGTTATCTTAGACAATGGATGTGACGAATGGGTTTAATGGATTATTGAGAAAATAGTTTTTTCAGGAGGTCGGGGCGGTTGATGCGTCGTAGCTCTTCATGGATGCGGCGTCGCTCCTCGGGCTTGTACCAGAAGAAGAACATGCGCTGTGCCTGCTTGTCACGAGGCGTGCGCGCCACAAAGACAGGTTGAAGCGTATCGGGATCATAACCAGTGGCATACATCGTGGTGGCTGTGGTCATTGGAGTGGGCGTGAAGTCCTGCACCTGTTCCAACTGGAAGTCCAGATGCCTGGTCTCTATAGCCAGTTCTGCCATATCCTCTGTGCGGCAGCCAGGGTGTGAACTGATGAAATACGGGATAATCTGCTGGCGCAGACGGGCCTCGCGGTTGATGCGGTCGAACTGACGTTTGAAGGCGTGGAACAGACGGAACGAGGGCTTGCGCATGAGGTTTAGCACGTGGTCACTGGTGTGTTCCGGTGCCACCTTCAGACGGCCGGAGACGTGATGGAGAATGAGCTCGCGCGTGTAGTCGGCGGCGGCGCGGTTGAGCGCCTCGTCCTTCCAGTCGTGCAGCAGCAAGTCATAGCGCACGCCGCTGCCAATGAAACTTTTCTTCACGGCGGGCAGTGCATCCACAGCCCGGTAAATCTCTAAGAGCGGACGGTGGTCGCCGCAGAGGTTGGGGCACACCTCGGGATGGATGCAGGAGGGGCGGTGACAGCGATGGCAGGCTTTTGGGTTGCGCCCATGCATCTTATACATATTGGCCGAGGGGCCGCCCAGATCGGAGAGGTTGCCGCGGAAGTCGGGTAGGGCAGCAATGGCCTGAACCTCACGGAGAATACTCTCTTTGCTGCGGCTGGCGATGAACTTTCCCTGGTGGGCCGAGATAGTGCAGAAGGCACAGCCGCCGAAGCATCCTCGGTGCAGACAGACAGAGAAACGAATCATATCGTAGGCGGGAATACGTTTGCCTCGGTATTTGGGATGGGGCAGGCGCGTGTAGGGCAGGTCGAAGCTGTGGTCCAGCTGTTCTGTGGTCAGCGGCGGATAGGGCGGATTCACCACCACCCACTGCTTGCCGCACTGCTGGAGCAAGCGGCGGGCACTCCACGCATTACTCTGTTCCTCAATATGATGGAAGTTCTCGGCGTGGGAGCGGGGATTGCGCAGACAGTCTTCGTAGGAGTGCAGGACAATATCCTCCGCTGTGATGCCGCCGGGGACAGCATTCGCAGACGGGTGCAGGGTGACGGTCTGCAGCACGGGCTGCCGGCAGTCGGCAGAAAGTGCGGGTCCCGTCAGCACGCCGTTCACGGCGTCCCGCAGCAGAGAGGCCGTCAGGAGGGTGTTGCCGTTGGCGTCGTAGGCCAAATCAGGGTGCCCGCTGTCCAAGAGTTCCAGGGCGCGTCGTGACAGCTCCAGTGTGGGCTGTTCGCCCATTCCGTAAATGATGACGTCGGCACCGCTGTCCACAAGAATACTCGGGCGCAGGCGATCCTGCCAGTAGTCATAATGTGTCAAGCGCCGCAGCGAAGCCTCAATACCGCCGAGTACCACGGGCACGTCGGGGAACAACTGCTTGACTATCTGTGTATAGACAATCGTGGGGTACTCCGGGCGCAGGTCGTGGCGGCCATCGGGGCTGTAGGCGTCCTCACTGCGCAGGCGGCGGGCTGCGGTGTACTTGTTGACCATGGAGTCCATGCAACCCGGTGCCACGCCGAACCACAGGCGCGGACGCCCCAGCTTCTTGAAGTCACGCAAGTCTCCGTGCCAGTCGGGCTGAGGAATGATGGCCACACGCAGGCCTTCGGCCTCCAACAGTCGCCCGATGACTGCCGCGCCAAAGGAGGGGTGATCTATGTAGGCGTCGGCACTCAGCAGAATCACGTCGGCCTCTTCCCAGCCGCGAAGTTGCATCTCTTTGCGGGTGGTGGGCAGGAAGTCAGAAAGGAGCGGAGCAGTGACCAAAGCAGATGGAGCGGTTATGAAGTTCAGTTGCGTTGGAATATGCTGTCCAGGAGGTTCCTGTTGATGGCCAGCAGTTTGCGCTGCTGGGATTTGATGTCGCCCGTGATTTGGTCATACAGTTCCTGCATGGCGTGAAGGAATGGAGGTGCATTGGGGTCTGCATCCTGATTGACCACCACACGCAATCCTTTGGGAACGAGCCGGATATCGATCTCTTCGCCGCACTCGGCGGGTTCACCGTCATAGTGTATCACGCCGGGAAGCTCCCGATGCACGTGGAGAGAGCGGCACTGGAACGTACGCACGTGGGTGTTGCTGTCCAGCGTCTTGTTGAGCATCTGCATCACCAACTGCGGCGCTTCCAGCACGTTCAGCGGCTCAATGATGGTGACGTCCAGGAGGCCGTCTGACATTGACGCTTGCGGGGCGATATAGAAGTTGTTGCCGTATTGGGATGCGTTGCCGCAGGCGATGAGGAACGCCTTATAATGCTCTGTCTGACCATCAATGACCAACTCGTAGGTCTCTGGTTCGTAGGAGAGTCCGCCGCGCAGCGTGTTCTCGATATAAGTGCCGAGACCTCTCTTGCCGCTGTTGGCAAACTTCTCACTGATGAAAGCGTCAAATCCCATCCCGCATGTGCAGAAGAAAGGGATATCATTGATGGTGCCGTAGTCCAGTTCTTCTATCTGGCATGTGTTCAGCACGCGCAGGGCGCCGTCGGGGTCCATGGGAATCCCTAAGTGACGGGCCAGGCCGTTGCCGCTACCCTGTGGGATGATGGCCAGAGCCGTGTGACTGTGGCGCAGCGAGCGGGCCACTTCGTTGACTGTGCCGTCGCCGCCGATGGCCACACACACGTCCACGCCGTCTGCCGAAGCCTGACGTGCCAACTCTGCTGCGTGACCGCGATGGTCAGTCCACGAGACTTCCCAGGTGAACTTCTCGGCATCCAGAAAATCCGGCAGCGAGTTGATGATGGGTCGTTTGTCATGCGTCCCCGAGATGGGGTTCGCAATGAACAGAAGTCTTGTCTTGTCCATATTTCGGGGACAAAGGTAGGCAAAAGAAAGGGATTTCTGCATGAAAAGTCTCTATTTTCACAGAAAAAGTGCACAAAAAAGCATATTTTATGCGTAAAATAGCTTAAAGTCCAAAAAAAATGACTACCTTTGCGGCGTTTTTCAATAAGTAGCTATCCAATAGCTATCATATACCTATTTTATATATATGGGAATATTACAAGAAAGATTAGCCAAATATGACCGCCCGCAGAAGTACAAGGCACTGGGCATTTATCCTTATTTCCGTGAAATCGAGGGGAAACAAGGAACTGAAGTCGTGATGGAAGGCCATCGGGTGTTGATGTTTGGTTCCAATGCTTACACGGGTCTGACCGGTGACGAGCGCGTCATCAACGCAGGTATCGAAGCCATGAAGAAGTATGGCAGTGGCTGCGCCGGCTCCCGCTTCCTCAATGGCACACTGGATATTCATGTGCAACTGGAAAAAGAACTGGCTGCTTTCGTCGGAAAGGAAGAAGCACTGTGCTTCGCCACCGGCTTCACGGTGAACAGCGGTGTCTTGGGTGTGCTCACAGACCGTCACGACTACATCATCTGTGACGACCGTGACCACGCAAGTATCGTCGATGGTGTGCGCAACAGTTTTTCTCACCGGCTGAAGTACAAGCACAACGATATGGAAGATCTGGAGGCACAGTTGAAACGCTGCCCCGCAGATGTGGTCAAGCTGATTGTCGTAGATGGCGTGTTCTCCATGGAAGGCGACCTGGCTCCCCTCCCGAAGATTGTGGAACTGAAGAAGAAATATCCCGGCACCGCCATTATGGTGGACGAAGCCCATGGACTGGGCGTCTTCGGTCGTCAGGGTCGTGGCGTGTGTGACCACTTTGGCGTCACAGACGAGGTGGATTTGATTATGGGCACGTTCTCCAAGAGCCTGGCCAGTATCGGAGGCTTCCTGGCTGCCGACAGCAGTATCATCAATTACCTGCGTCACCACACCCGCACCTACATCTTCTCCGCTTCCTGCACACCGGCCGCTACGGCTGCAGCACGTGAGGCTCTTCACATTATCCAGAATGAACCCGAGCGCATAGAGCGTCTGTGGGATGTTACGAATTACGCGCTGAAGCGTTTCCGTGAGGCTGGTTTCGAGATCGGTGAGACCGAGAGCCCGATTATCCCATTGTATGTGCGTGACGTGGACAAGACGTTTGCCGTGACCAAACTGGCATTCGATGCAGGCGTGTTCATCAATCCTGTTATCCCTCCTGCCTGTGCACCGCAGGACACCCTGGTGCGCTATGCACTCATGGCCACACACACCAAGGAACAGGTGGATCGTTCCGTGGAAGCTCTGACAGGCGTTTTCCGCCAGTTGGAAATCATAAAATAGCAGTTCCGGTAGCCAAAGAAGGCTGCAGGGACTGCAAAATGCAGAAAAATAGGCGGCCCGAGAAAAAAAAGTGGCCAAAAGTTTGGCCATGTCCGGGGAAAGCCTTACCTTTGCACCCGCAAAACAGAGGACGAGGCATTAAAAACCTCTGAATCGAGCAATAATTATTGTTGCGTCCTTAGCTCAGTTGGTAGAGCAATTGACTCTTAATCAATGGGTCCAGGGTTCGAGCCCCTGAGGGCGTACAGAGATTAATAATGATTGCATGCGTCCTTAGCTCAGTTGGTAGAGCAATTGACTCTTAATCAATGGGTCCAGGGTTCGAACCCCTGAGGGCGTACAAATGGAGTTTCGTAGTGAGTACGGAGCTCCATTTGTTTTTGTGCAATAAACGACCTTGCTTGTCCTGAAAAGGTCAAATAATGGCACAATTGTCGTTTTTCATGCATGAAATGTTAACTTTTTGCCTAATAATTTGCGTATTACAGAAAAATGTCGTACCTTTGCGCCGTCTTAGAAAAAAGGAGACGTGAGCCTCCAAAAAAGATTGTATTAATTGTTCAATTAAAAGGTAAAAAGATTATGTTTGAAAAAGCAGGTGAACTCGCAGGTGCTATCTGGAATGCCCTGAATGAGAATGGCGCTCTGAACGCCAAGGATTTGAAGAAGGCTTCCAAAGCCAAGAGTGAGAAGGATCTCTATCTCGGTCTCGGATGGTTGCTCCGCGAGGACAAGCTCAACGTCGAAGGCGACGAAAAGGAGCCCGTTTTCAGCCTCAAATAATGTAGGCTGTTCTGAAAAGAAAACAACAACTTGAATTTCCATTCCCACGTTGACTTTTTGCAGTTAAACGTGGGAATTTTCTATCTCTACAGCCCGTTTTTGACCACTGAAAGGGAAAAACGTACCTTTTTTTTGGACTTTTAACGGAAAAAAATCCTTTGGATTTTGACATTACGTGGGATTTAACTAATTTTGCGCCATGAAACATATACGCAACTTCTGTATTATCGCGCATATCGACCACGGAAAGAGTACCCTGGCCGACCGTCTGCTGGAATTTACCAACACCATTCAGGTCACTGAAGGGCAGATGCTGGATGATATGGATTTGGAACGCGAACGCGGAATCACCATCAAAAGTCACGCCATCCAGATGGAGTATGAGCGTGACGGACAGAAATACACGCTGAACCTCATCGACACCCCGGGACATGTGGACTTCTCCTATGAAGTGTCACGCTCTATCGCCGCTTGTGAAGGAGCACTCCTCGTGGTGGACGCCACCCAAGGTGTGCAGGCGCAGACCATCTCCAACCTCTATATGGCCATCGACCATAACCTCGAAATCATTCCGGTGGTCAACAAATGTGACATGCCAAATGCGATGCCCGAAGAGGTGGAAGACGAAATCATTGACCTGCTGGGTTGTAAACGGGAAGAAATCATCCGCGCCAGCGGCAAGACCGGGCAGGGTGTGCAGGAAATTCTGGACGCCGTGGTGGATAGGATTCCCTGTCCCGAAGGAGAGGAAGAGGCACCCCTGCAGGCGCTTATCTTTGACTCGGTGTTCAACTCTTTCAGAGGCATCATCGCCTACTTCAAGATTGTCAACGGAAGCATCCGGAAGGGTGATCACGTGGTCTTTATCAATACCGGCAAGGAATACAATGCCGATGAGATCGGTGTGTTGAAAATGGACTTGGTGCCCCGGACGGAACTGCATTGTGGAGACGTGGGCTACATCGTCAGTGGCATCAAAACCGCCACAGAGGTGAAGGTGGGTGATACGATCACTCACTTTGACACGCTCTCTAAAACGAAAGCGATCGAGGGCTTTGAAGAAGTCAAGCCTATGGTATTTGCCGGCGTGTATCCGATTGAGACAGAGGATTATGAGAATCTGCGTGCCTCCTTGGAAAAACTCCAACTGAACGATGCCTCCCTGACGTTTCAGCCGGAATCGTCGGTGGCCTTGGGATTCGGTTTCCGCTGTGGCTTCTTGGGCCTCTTGCACATGGAGATTGTACAGGAACGCCTGGATCGCGAGTTTAACATGGATGTCATCACCACTGTCCCCAATGTCTCCTATATGGTTTATGACAAGCAGGGAGGCGAGAAGGAAGTGCACAATCCAGCCGGAATGCCAGACCCGACGGTCATCGAGCGCATCGAGGAACCATACATTCACGCTTCTGTCATCACCACCGCGAACTACATTGGCCCCATCATGACCCTGTGTCTGGGTAAGCGCGGCGAACTCATCCGCCAGGACTTCATCAGCGGAAACCGCGTGGAGATTCAGTTTGCGATGCCTTTGGGAGAAATCGTCATAGACTTCTACGATAAACTCAAGAGCATCTCCAAGGGCTACGCCTCCTTTGACTATCACCAGGCAGGCTTCCGCCCGTCAAAATTGGTGAAACTGGATATCCTCCTGAACGGCGAGCCTGTGGATGCCTTGAGCACGCTGACCCATGTGGATAACTCGGTGGACTTCGGACGGCGTATGTGTGAGAAACTCAAGGAGTTACTGCCGCGGCAGCAGTTTGACATTGCCATTCAGGCAGCTATCGGTGCCAAAATCATCGCACGAGAGACGGTCAAACAGGTGCGCAAAGACGTGACGGCCAAGTGCTATGGCGGCGATGTGAGCAGAAAGCGCAAGCTGCTGGAGAAACAAAAGCGAGGCAAGAAACGCATGAAGCAAATCGGCAATGTTCAAGTGCCGCAAAAGGCTTTCCTTGCCGTGCTGAAACTGGACTGATTTTTACCTAATTAACTTATATTTTCAGAAGAACGCTATTGACGCCCTATGATTAGAAAAGAAAGAACAAGTTTAGACAGATGCAGAGACGTGGCACGTGAAATCGCACGCCTCTACTGTACGTTAACCCCGAAAGGCATTGATACTCTGGCGAATATCCTTGTGCCCATGAAAGTGGCCAAAGGAGAGAAACTGATGGAAGAAGGTGAAGTGTGCAAGTACATGTATTTCGTGGAAAGAGGAATGGTCCGGCAGTTTTATTACAAGAACGGCCGGGACGTGACCGAGCATTTCAGTTATGAAGGACGCATTGTCATCTGCATAGAGAGCTTCCTGAAGCAGATTCCGTCACTGTTGGGAGTGGAAGGACTGGAGACCTCCTGGCTGTATGCCATTCCGCACGACGCTTTCCTGCAGTTGGTGGACGAGAACAAGGAGATGGAACGCCTGTACAGAAAGATACTGGAACACGCTCTCATCTCTTCTCAGGAACACGCAGACAGTCAGCGCTTTGAGAACGCCACGGAAAGGTATCTGCGCCTGTTGCGTACGAAACCGGAAATCGTCCTCCGGGCTCCGATGGTGCATGTGGCATCATTTTTGCAAATGACCCCCGAGACGTTAAGCCGCGTCAGAGCTGCATACAGCGCGTCGGCTGCTTCCTCCTCAGCATCAGAGAAAGATAATGCTAACTAAGTCCACCTACAAACTCATCCGCTCTTTGGACACTCGAAAGGGTCGCCGCGAGGAGGGATTGTTTGTGGCTGAAGGGCACAAATTGGTGGGAGAGCTCTTGGGGCATTTTCCTTGTGTGGCGTTGTATCACACAGACAGCCCTGCGCTCCACACCTTGTTACAGGAAGCATCGGACCTGTCTGATTGGGTGACAGGTATTGAGCGTGTGACAGAAACAGAAATGGAGAGGGCCAGCCTCCAGCAGTCACCGCAGGGCGTGTTGGCACTTTTCCGTATTCCGCAGAGAGACGAGGATCCCTCGGCGCTGATTTCCAACCGATTGTGCATAGCGCTGGATGGCGTCCAAGATCCCGGGAACTTGGGAACCATCATCAGATTGGCAGACTGGTTTGGCATTGAAGATGTCTTCTGTTCTATGGACACATGTGACGTGTGGAATCCGAAGGCTGTGCAAGCGACGATGGGTGGCATCGCGCGCGTGCGCGTACATTATTTATTTTTACCCGATTTGATTGCTTCGTTGCCTTCCGAAGTGCCTGTTTATGGAACTTCACTTCACGGTCAGTCCTTCTGGGACGCTCCGTTGGAACAACGCGGTCTTCTCGTGATGGGAAATGAGGGAAAAGGTGTTACTGCCGAGGTCGCTGCACTCTGCCGTACACAGTTGTTGATACCCAACTATCCGATGGGGAATGTGACCACCGAAAGTCTGAATGTGGCTATGGCCACAGGAATCATCTTGGCCGAGTTCCGTCGCAGAACAGCTTGAAAATGTGGGAGGTAATGTCATGCGAGAAGGTGGGAACGTGACAATGAAAGAGGATGGCAAAGGATGGAAATCCTGCTGCCGACTGTGGAGGATAGCTTGGGGAATCGTGGCTGTATTCTTTCTTCTCGCGGGTTGTGCACCTTCCCGTTTCCTGCATGAAGATGAATGGCTGCTGGATCGTGTGAACCTTCGAAGTGATGAAGCGATGATTAATAAGGAACAACTCTCCGGCTTCATCCGGCAACATCCCAACTCCAAGTGGTTCAGTATGTTCAAGGTGCCGTTGGGCTTCTATTGCCTCAGTGGCACGGATTCCACCAAGAGCCTCAATCGTTTCATCCAGCGGTTAGGAGAAGCGCCGGTGGTCTATGACAGTTTGCAAGCCTCGAAAAGTCGAAAGGATATAGAAGCGGCAGTGAGAAACCTCGGTTACCTGGAGGCGGAGGTGAAGGTGGAATCTGAGTTCAGGAGACGCAGGGTAGGGGTGACCTATCACATTAAGCCCGGACCGCTCTACACGGTCAGTCACCTGTCCCGAAATATTGAGGACGCAAGAGTGGACTCCATCTATGTGAGCAACTGGAACAATTCCCTCCTGCATGAAGGTATGCCATTCGATATCAATCTGTTGGACAGAGAGCGTTCGCGCCTTTCCGGTATTATGCAGAACACAGGCTTCTACCGATTTAACAAGAGTTATGTGCGTTTTGAAGCCGACACCACTTTGAAACAGCATGAAGTGGATTTGACCCTGAACATTCCATACTATCGTCCGTCACCGAGAGACAGCCTTCAGCAGCACCCTCGTTATTATATCGGACAGGTGAATTATCTGATGGATCTGGATCCTGTCACAGTGCATACGCAGGCTGTGGACTCGCTATTTTACAGGAACTTACACTTCTACACACGAGGTACTCTGCCGTTCCGGCCAGTATTCCTCGTGGGAAAGTCGGAATTGCGACCGGGCAATCTTTACCGGGAAAGCGATGTACAACTGACCTACAGCAATATCTCCTCTCTCTCTGGGGTGATGGGAACCAGTGTGACCTTGGAGCCGTCTGCCCAGTCGCCCGACACGGTGAATGCCTTTATCAGTCTGATTCCGGCGCGCCGACACGGGGTGTCCTTAGAAGTGGAAGGTACCAACTCGGCCGGTGACTTGGGCGCTGCCGTCTCTTTGGGTTATCAGAACCGAAATATGTTCCATCGGTCGGCACTCTTGGGAATAACGTTGCGTGGCGCGTTTGAAGCCATCAAGGGACTGGATGGTTATGCAGATCAGAACTTCCTGGAATACAGCGCCGAAGCGAATATCAACTTCCCCGATTTCATGCTTCCGCTCCTCACGAGACAGTTCCGCAGGTCGGTCAAGGCCCAGAGTATTGCTTCCATCATGTATGACTCCCAGGACCGCCCGGAGTTCCATCGGAGAGTGCTCACGGCAGCATGGCGTTACCGCTGGAACCGCTTCAATCTGAAAAAGCAGTACCGACTGGACTTGCTGGACTTGAACTATGTCTTCATGCCTTGGATTTCCGAGACTTTCAGTAATGAGTATCTGAGTGACAATGGGAACAGAAATGCCGTCTTGCGTTACAACTATGAGAATCTCTTTATCATGAAGTTTGGTGTCAATTACCAATACACCAGTCTCCCACCGACCACACAATCAGCTTCTTACGGGCAGAATGCCTATAGCGTGCGCATCGGGATGGAAACGGCAGGCAATCTTCTCTACGGCTTGTCACATCTGCTGAACGGACAGTTCTCAGAGAACTTGGATGCCTACACGCTCTTCAATATTGCTTATGCACAATATGCCAAATTTGATCTTGACTTTTCCAAGAGTATCCGTTTTGACAATCGCAATTCCTTGGGGTTACACCTGGCTGTCGGGGCTGCTTTTCCCTATGGCAATTCCAAGATTCTCCCCTATGAAAAACGCTATTTCTCTGGAGGAGCCAACAGCGTTCGCGGCTGGAGTGTGCGAGGACTGGGACCGGGCAAGTTCCAAGGGTCTGACGGACGCGTGGATTTCATCCGGCAGACGGGCGACCTCAAACTGGATATGAGTGCAGAATGGAGGTCACATCTCTTCTGGAAGATTGATGGCGCTTTCTTCATAGATGCTGGTAACGTCTGGACATTCCGCGATTATGAGGAACAGCCTGGTGGACAGTTCCTGCTGGATCAGTTCTGGAAACAGATCGCCGTGGCCTATGGACTGGGGCTGCGACTGAACTTCGGCTACTTCATTTTGCGTCTGGACGGTGGTATGAAAGCACTGAATCCGGCATACGATTCAGGTCGGCATAGATATCCGATTTTTCACCCCCAATTCGGAAGGGATTTTCAGTTCCATTTTGCCGTCGGATTGCCTTTCTGATTGTGCAATTGTTGCCTAAAGGCTCAGGAAAGAGGCCTAACTTGTGCAATTATTGCAAAAAGTCCAAAAAAATCTTATTTTTTGGTACACTTTTGCATTTTTTTTCGTAATTTTGCGGGCAGAATATAAAAACAATAGCAATGCTGAAATTCATTTGTCTTGGAAGTGGCAGCAGTGGAAATGGTTATTTCCTTTGGACTGATACAGATGCTATCATGATAGATGCAGGTATTGGCATCAAATTATTGAAGCGCTATATCCAAACCTATGATTTGCCCTGGGAAAGAATGAGAGCTGTGCTAATTACACATGACCACGCAGACCACATCAAATCCATCGGGAAACTGGCAGCAGAGTATTCGTTGCCGGTGTATTCCACAGAACTGGTTCATCAGGGGATTGCACGGAACTATTGTGTCTCGCCCAATTTGAAGACGGAATACCAATATCACCTGGAGATAGACAAGCTCCTGCAGTTGGGAGATTTTGCCGTCACGGCTTTCTCGGTACCGCATGACAGTACGGAGTGTGTCGGCTTCCGGGTGGAGGCACAGGGCGTTCGCTTCTGCCTGATTACAGATATTGGTCATGTTACCGAGCGCGTGAAGGAAGAAGTGAGTCTGGCCAACTACCTCGTGCTGGAGAGTAACCACGATCAGGAAATGCTGATGTCCGGGCCCTATCCGGCCTACCTGAAAGGCCGCATCGCCGGTCCCACGGGGCACTTGAGCAACCGCGAAGCAGCAGAACTGCTGGCCAATTCCTCCAGTCCTGCCCTGCGTCACGTGTGGCTCTGCCACCTCAGTGAGGAGAATAACCATCCCGAGCTGGCCAGGAAAACCGTGGACAGCATCCTGCGATCCTACGGAATCATTCCAAACGTGGATTTTCATTTGGATGTCCTCCGGCGCAAAGTGCCCAGCGAAATCTATGACCTGACTCCTTCGGAAGAATAATCCTCACATCCATTGTTTTATGGCAGTAAAGTCCTCACAAGATAACAGTTTCGTCAAATGCATGACCTGCAAGCACGCCAAGTTCATGCAATGGTTTGAGAATCCCATTGTTGCGGAATGTAATTATAACAATGAACGGTACGTGGCAGAAGCCAGGCGCATCTGTAAGATATATGAATATGTGAATAATCCCAATCCCACCATACAGCATTTTGATAGTTATGCCAGTCATTGACCTTCTCATCGCCGTGGTCGGAGCGGCGCTCGTTTTGTTCGGAGCAGACAAGTTGACCGACGGCTCCGTCGGGTTGGCCCGACGCTTCAATATCTCTGAAATGGTGATCGGACTCACAGTTGTGGCTTTCGGTACATCTTTACCGGAGTTCGTGGTGAGTTTGATGGCAAGCTTGCGCGGCGCTGCGGCAATGGGTATTGGTAATGTCGTGGGTTCCAATCTGTTTAATACTTTGATGATTGTCGGTGTGACAGCAGCTATTGCGCCCATTGCTGTGCAGAAATCGACGATTCGGAAAGATATTCCTTTTTCCCTGCTGGCCAGTATCGTATTGGGAGCTTTGGCGCTGGATCACTTCTTCGGTGCCAGTGGCACAGATGTGCTGGAGCGTGGTGACGGTATCGCGCTCTTAGGCTTCTTCGCGGTGTTCATGGCCTACAGTATAGCCATCGCCCGCCCAGACGGCGGCTCCGAGACGGCAGAGATACAGTCGGAGCCCCAGATGTCAATGACAAGAATCCTTCTGTTTATCGTCCTTGGTCTGGCGGGACTCATCGGCGGCGGAGAACTCTTCGTGCACGGAGCCACAGGGATTGCCCGCGACTTGGGGGTGAGTGAAGCTGTCATCGGTCTGACGCTGGTCGCAGGCGGAACATCACTGCCAGAGCTGGCCACAAGTGTCGTGGCTGCCCGAAAGGGACAAAGCGGAATGGCGATAGGAAATGTAATCGGTTCCAACCTCTTCAACATCTTCTGGATTTTGGGCGTATGTTCCTGCATCACACCTATGCCTGTGGCCGGTATCTCGCCTGTGGATTTCGGGATGTTGGTCATCAGCGGACTGCTTTTTTGGTTCTTCTCCAAGACACAGCATCGCATCCTGCGCTGGGAAGGCATACTGCTCGTAGCGGTTTATGTGGTTTATATTCTCTTCCTGATTTACCAGTAACGGCGGCCTTTCATGACCGAAAATGCCACCTTCACCCTCCTCCAAACCTTGCCCGAACCGTTAAAAACAGACTTTTTTCCTCTTTTTCTGAAAAAAGTTGCAAAAAGATTTGGCAGTTTCGCCAAAAAGCTCTACCTTTGCACCCGCTTTCGAGAAGGAAACCTCGCAAGAGTGCTTGCAGACGCGGTTTGACTCGAGGGGCGCTTAGCTCAGCTGGTTCAGAGCGTCTGCCTTACAAGCAGAGGGTCAGCGGTTCGAATCCGTTAGCGCCCACACTTGGCTCCTTAGCTCAACTGAATAGAGCATCTGACTACGGATCAGAAGGTTATAGGTTTGAATCCTATAGGAGTCACTTCTTTGAAAAATTGATGCTGGGCGGATACCAGAGTGGCCAAATGGGGCAGACTGTAAATCTGCTGGTTGTTACCTTCGGTGGTTCGAATCCATCTCCGCCCACATACATTTTTGCGGCAATAGCTCAGTTGGTAGAGCACGACCTTGCCAAGGTCGGGGTCGCGAGTTCGAGTCTCGTTTGCCGCTCAAAGTAGTTCTTTTACTTAGTGTTGCCCAGGTGGCGGAATGGTAGACGCGCTCGTTTCAGGTGCGAGTGTTGAGAGACGTGCAGGTTCGAGTCCTGTTCTGGGCACAATTTCCATG
>JAFZSP010000080.1 GCA_017619335.1 Bacteroidaceae bacterium | reverse complement strand
CATGCACATTGTTCCGCGACAAGCCCAACTCCCCATAATGATCATAAGCCATCTTCTTGAACGCCTCTTCGCTGTCAAAATCCGTCTCGTCCGTAATCTCGCCATGCCGCCCGTGCTGATAACTACGGTAGAACTCGATGTCCGTCATGGCTGCCGATTCCTCCAGAAACTTCCTATACTCCTTCCGCTCCCTTCGACTGCGCCACCGCAAACCGCTGAAATGCTTCTCGTAGGCCTCATACGCCACACGGAAGTACTTGGCATAAATCCGAATACTCATCTTGGGCAACGGTTCACGGTAAGATGCAGGCAACGCCACTTTTTTCTCAGGCTGTTCCAACCTCCGAAACTCACCATAAATCAATTTCGGTTCCGTCATCCGGTAAACCGTCTCATTCGCTATGCATTCCTTCAACATCTTGATGATCTTCTTCACGTTCCTCGGTCTTCTCCTCTGCCACGGTACAATCCGATTCAAATCCTTTCTCGCTATCCGCCCCGTCCGCTGCCGTTTGGGCAGATACTCATCCACATAGCGGTTATATGCCTCAACATCCTTGACAATCTCCGCCACTTTCTCTTTCAAAAGCACCAGCAGCGGCTCCAGATACCAGTCCACGGGTCCAATGCTATGACGATCCCACCTCACATCATCGTGAATGATACACCACCTGCTGTCATGGTCCGTAATATGCAAGTACGTGTGGCCCCTGTACTGACTCACCGACACGAAATACCAATACGTCTCCCTCGGAAACTCCGACTTCCACTGCTTTAAATACTCCTTCCTGCTGTTCACATCGCCCCACTCCTTCATTTCCTTGAACGATGCCCAGTCCGAAGGCTTCCCTCGTGGCACCTCAATCCACAACCCATGCAGAAGGTCATCACCGATGGGAGCAAACACATCCAACATCCCTTTAATCTCCATCAGCAACGCATGACTCCCTTCATCCCTCACCGCATACCGATTGTCATGCCCATGCCCCGCCAACCGCCTCATCAACGGCTGAAACATTATCTTCGTTCTTTTCGCCATACTATAATCCTTTAAAATTTTAACCTTTCTACCCTTATAGTATGAGAAAAGCAAAAATGTTACATCCCAGCCCCCACTTTTTTTTAAAAATTTATTCCCTCACACCAAATAGCCATCCATTTATTCCCTCACACCTCACAGCACACAAAAAAAGCCCTCGTGCAAAGCGAGAGCTCTTCAGTATCATTTAATGTATCATTTTACCTTCCGGGGCTTCCCTCAATCTTCACTCCCAGCACTGCCTCCAGTTCCTTCAGCGTCTCTTTCCGCTTGTCACGTATCACGCCCATGTCCAGCGCCCCAATCAGCGCACTGGCACCCAGGCCCTTCACATACACGTTGTTGGCAGCCTTATACAGATGCTGCAGGCGCTCATATCCGTTTTGGCCCTGCACCGAACCTGGCTTCTTTTTCAGTTTCAGATAACTGCAAACGCCCTTTATGTCGTCCAGCAGCCAGTCCTCCATCATCTGCTCCACCTTCACCTCGCAAAACTCCTTGATGCCCAGCCGCTTCACCTCTGCCGCCACGCGCTTCCAGTCCACCACGGGACGCTCAGCATACTCAAACACATCCGTATCGTAGCTGCAACAGACCGCCTGAACCTCCATGCCCTTGCGAGCCGCTGCGGGAATAATCTGCCCCTTCAGTTTGCCCGACAATTTGCCGTTATATCGCGATACCCCATGCAGGTTCCTCACCTCGCACGAAGCCACAGGCGTTTCAGAGTTCTGCCGATAGTACTGCACCAGCCGGTCGAAGAACACCTTGTCGGTATCCCCCTCCACAAAGATTACCACATGCCTCTTCTGCCGCATCACCTCACAAAATATTCGTCCAACATCTCCTGGTCAGCCTCAGCATCCAGCATCATCTCAAACAGGTACTCGCCCACCGACGTGTCCTCACCCGATGCCAGTTGCAGCACCTTCTTCACCTTCGACGGACGGATGGTGCGGAAGTCAGCCACTCCCTCAGGTGATGGCAGGCCCAGATAGATGCGCTCCGGCCGCAGATACTTCACCAGGAAGGGCGAATGACTCGTCGTCATCACCTTCGTGTCGCCTGCCAGCACATCCACCACCTGCAACAGACTCTGCAGCAGCCTGGGGTGCACCGAGTTCTCCAGCTCCTCGAACATCAGCAACGCCACTCCATTCATGCTGGCCGCCATGGCCATCGTCAGCACCCACAGAATCTTCTTGCAACCGGTCGATACACTGTTGATGCTCGTATATTGGTTGTTGTGGCGCTCCTTCACACGAATGTCATAATAGGTGTTTGGCATCTGGAACGGCACGTCCGCACGTTCCGACAGGTCCACCTGCACCGGTTCAAAGTCCTCAATGTCCGGAATCAGCTGCAGCAGTGTACTCCTCAGCAACTCGTAGCGCTCTGGAGCCAGTCTGCGCAAACTGTTGATAAAGTAGCCCGTCTCTCCACTCCTGGGCATGGCCGTGCTGTATAGTTCCGTACCACCCTGCGGATAAGGCGTGCTGAAGATGCCGTCAGGATTGTCCAATGTGTTCACCCGCTGCACACTCAGTCCCTGCAACTCGCGAACCAGTGCGGCAAAGAACAGCTTGTCCAGTGCCCCCAGCCGGTCCAGTGCCAGCGTTACGCCATCCACCGCCAGCGGCTTGCTGCAGCGGCTCGTAGGCGTAGGAGCCATCAGAGCCTCTGTCTCCCCTTCGCGTTTCAGCAGCGAGCGATACTTCGGTTGACTTCGTCTTCCTCCTCCTCGCTCAGCAAAGCTCAAGCCAGCTTGGCTTTGCATTCGCTCGAGCGTCGGTTCATCCGTACCCTTGGCCCGCAACCATTCGCCCGTGATGCGCTGGCCCGTCAGCCCCTCCTTCGTGGTAGCCCACTCAAAGCGATAGCCGTACTCATAGTCATAGCCCGCAGCTGTTCCGCTGATCTCAAACTCAAACGGCCTGTTGTCCATCGACTGATTGATGGGTATCAGCTTACGCTGTGCCATCATCCCCCGACGCTCCTGTGGCGTAGCCGTCAAGAACCTGACAGCGAACTCCACACCCTGCAACACATTGCTTTTACCGTAGTTGTTGGGAGCCACCAGAGCCGTCAGAGCCTCCAGCGGCACGCTCACCTCAGCAATATTGGTGATTCCTCCAATCCTTATATTTCTGATAACGTTACTCATAAGCGCATCATTTTTTTGCGTTTCGACTGCAAAAATACAACTTTTTCTTCAATCCAAGAAAGAAAACGCAAAATATTTTTGCTTTTCCATCATTTTCAACCTCATTTTCCCGAGATTTTCTACATCTCTACCCTTATAGTATGGAAAAAGCGAAATTGTTACATCCTACCTCCATCTTTTTTATTCCCTCACTTTTTATTCCCTCAACCCTATAATCCAACAAAAGGCTTCCGCATCTGCGAACCGACGCCAAACCGAGTGTCATCAAGCTCGCTTGAATGACCGAGGTGCGAAGGAGGAAAAGCATAGCTTAAAGCCCTTCGTTTAACATTTAACATTTTAACATCGTTTCGCGTTAAGGCTGCGGTTAAGCGAGAACAGACGAAAGGCTCGCTTTCAGTCTGTCGAGCAGGAGCAGGCTCGACCGCAGGTCAACAGTTAACGCTATACGCTACCCGAACAACTCCTCCATCGTCACCACCTTCTGGAACCGTCCCGAGTATTCGTTACGCTCCAGCCCGTAGGTGGTTACCAGCACCGAGATCACCGGTTTGGCGTTGCCCGTATGCTCCATCGTGCGGCTGATACGCTCCTGCAGCTTGGCCGCATAGTCGCGCCCCACCGTGAACTTCCCCTGCGAGAACTTCATCTCGCACAGGCAGATTTTCCGGTCGTCACGGTCAATCACCAGATCTATCTGCATCCCGCGTTCGTCTGAAGTTCCAGGCACCACCCACGACGACTCCCTTGTGGTCACATCACCGATGCCTAGCGCATTCTTGATCTGGCGGATATGCGCACGACACACATCCTCAAACGCATAGCCCGACCACGACAGCATCGCGGGCGAGTTCCACAGTGCCTGCCAATATGTGGTGGCATCGCGGTTCTCCTTCACATGCTTCAGGTAGAACAGGCAGAACAGGTCCGTCAACCGATATTTCGTCAGGTCCTCCCCAAACGGCACGTAAGGCGTCACAAACGTGCTCTTCTCCAGTGCCGACAGCATCCTCGTCAGTCCGCCACCTGTGGTGAAACCGCACTTCTGGGCAATCTCATCCCGTGTATATCCCGACCGCTTTCCGGCCAGCAGTGTCACAATCTTCTTCAGCTCGTCCGGATGCGTGAACTGCGACGAGAACAGCCTGTCGAACTCATCCCGCAGCGGAGCCTGCTTACCGTACAGCAGAGCATCGAAATTCTGCGGCACGCTGTTCCCCCGCCTGAACTGGTCCAGATAGTATGGGATTCCCCCGAAAGCCATATACGCCTGCACGATGTCATACTCGTCCATCGCATACCCGCCATCCTGGAAAAACTCCCTGCACTCCTTCAGCGTGAACGGTACCACCGGCAACGGCAAGGTCACACGGCCGTACAGCCCGCCCTTGTTGTACACCAGCTTGTCCAGCACCCACGATGTTGCGCTCCCGCACACCACCAGCTTCACGTCCTTACGCGCCAGCACCCAATCGTTGCAAAAATGCTCAAAGGCCGGCATGAAGTTCGACCTTGGCGAATCCAGCCACGGCAACTCATCCATGAACACCACACACTTCTCACCCTCCTTCCTTTTCCCGTCCAGCAGGTCCTGCAACAAATGCAAGGCCTCAGTCCAGTCCGCAGGAACAGGCACACCGGCCGGCAGACCGTACGAGCGCAACGAATAGTGGAACTCCTTCAGCTGAATCCTCAGCAGATTGCGCTTTGGTTTCAGTTTCTCGTTCAATGGCGACACTGCCGTATGCTTAAACGCATACTTGTTTTGGAAAAACTCATTCACCAGGAACGTTTTTCCCACTCTGCGCCTTCCGTACACCACGATCAGTTGCGCCCTGTCCTTCTCAACTGCCTCTTGCAGAAGCTCTTGCTCTATTTTACGTCCAATCATAATATGTCGTTATTTGGCCACAAAAGTACACTTTTTATTTCATTTGGCCAAATAGCGACACGTTTTTCTTCTCGTCACCCCTCATTTTTAAACTTTTTTATTCCCTCACCCCACCAAAAAGGCCCGCTCACCTCCTCTGGAAGACAAGTACTGTGCAAACCGAAGGCAGCGAGCTCGCTCATTGCTGAGGTGCAGCCAGTACTCGCTACCTTCGGTGGCAAATCTTTGCCGTTACAATCAGGCCGATAAGGCCGATGTCCGGGATTGCGTGTTTTGTCATCCCGAGCAACGTCGAGGGATCTCTCCACTGCGGTCGAGATGACAAAACCCTACGGTATAAAAAACGCCAAAAAGCCGATGCATTTCTGAACCGACCTTATACTCAATTCGATTATTTTTGGCTGAAACTGACAAATTCACCCAATTTTCAGCCAAATTCGCGATTAAGCGAGCACAGACAGGTGTCTCGCTCCTAGTCTGTCGAACCGAGTAAGCAGCGAGAGCCATGAGTGCTCGCACTCTGATGGCCGAGTCGCGTTCGAGGTCGATGAACATCAACGTGAGCGAATTCGACAACGTCAAAAATCACACTACCAAAACAAATCCTCCAGCGTCACTTCCCGTTGCACGGTTTGCATTGCATACTCGTTAACCTCCGGTTTTCCTCCTTGACTATTGTCTTCTTCCTTCGCGCCTCGGGATAGTCGGAGCGAGCTCCACTCTCCTCTCGGCTTGTCGTCAGTTCTCGCTCGGGATAGTCAGAGCCAGCTCTGCCTCTCCTCTCACTCGTGCGTCGGTTCTGAACCAGCCCGCCGGATGTCACCATCACCACCATCAGGGCATATCGCGGGTATTTCTCGCGCACGGCATGGCCGACCACTTCATCTCGCACATGCACACCGTCTTGTCCGCCCGCTCGGGTCACCATATCAACCTGCGCCCCGTCCGTCTGGTAGGCAAACGTCTTCGTGGCCACACCGGCTATGCCCAGCGAGGCATTCTCCCTGAAGAACATCCGGTCCACGTTCTGCGCCAGACTCATGCTGCGGTCTATCTGCTGCAGGTAGTATGGGATGCCCCCCATCACCATATAGCACTCTGCAAGCATCTGTTCCGGCCATCTCACTCCGCGGCTCTGCAGGTACTCGCGCGTCTCGCCCAGCGTGAACGGCATAACAGCAAAGGGAGCCGCTTTACAGCAGCCCCCTTCTTCCCGCTCGGCTCTGCCGCTTATTCGAGCGTCAGCGAGTCTTAAGAAATCTAATCACTAAAATCAGTACCACCACCGCACATATCAGTGCAAATATCCATTTCAGAATCTTGCTTACCGCTGACAGCTTACCGCTTATCGTGGGGGTGCCGTCTTCCTGTAACCCGTAAGCTCCTAAGCTACTAAGCCGTAAGCTACTATCCCGCTTCTCGATGTAAACAGTGTCCGTCTTG
>JAFZSP010000079.1 GCA_017619335.1 Bacteroidaceae bacterium | reverse complement strand
GGAGGTTGAGCTCTTGACATTGTCATCTCCCGGGTCAGACTCCTTTGTCTTGGGCTCCAAGCACCCGTCCTTCGGGCTTTGTCGTCCCGTCCTTTCGGGCTGAAGCGCCCGTGCTTTCGGCACTTTCGTCCCGTGCTTCGGGCTTTAAGCGCCCGTCCTTCGGGCTGTTGACGCTGCTCTCTGGAGCGGTGTGCTTGTCCTCTTGTTTCACGTTGCAAAGGTACAAAAAATCAGCGAATTATGCAAATTTTTCTCCTACTTTTTTTAGTTAAAATTGAAGTTTTTTTAAAAAACTCAAGTTTCGCAATTAAAACCCCGAAGGGGTGGTAGATCACAGGCAGGGGTTAAAACCCCTGCCTGTGTTCTTGTCACCCCTTCGGGGTTGATTATCAGGTATATCATCACTTGCGAAACTTGAATAAAAAAAAACTTGGCCACGTGATGATGACGTGGCCAAGTTGTCTGAATAGGATGGGGGTATGAGTGCTGGTCTAACGGCCAATCTGGCCGTTCCAGCGGACGAACCAGTTGCGGGAATCCATGAGGAGTCCTTGCAGTGATGGATCACGCCGTGCCACGCGCTTGGCGAAGAGGGCGGGATCTGCCTTGCGATAGGCATCGCGTGCGAGGTATCCGAAGCGGAAGCCTTCAAACGGTGTCTCGAGTGCCGACTCTACATCCAGGAGGCTGTCAACGACCACTAACTGCCGTGCTTCGACCTGTGGATAACCATACTCGTGGTACCACACGGCGGTCTCTGCCTGCCATGCTCGCTGCTGACGGTTGGAGAACACCTGGAGGCTGTCACGATAGGCCTTGGCGGCGTTGTTCTTCTCAAGGGGTGTGGGGATGGCGTCAAAGTCGGGTGCTTCCAGACCGGCGGCTGTGGCGGCAGCGATGATTTCGGGGTTGTCTTCCTCCAGGGCTGTCATGATGCGGTCATAGCTGGTCTGGTTGTTGGTCACGAAGAGGGGCGGCTGCACGGGGAATCCTGTGGAATCTGCGGGTACATCGTTCTGTGGATCATAATAAAATGGGTTTTCCAGTGCATAGCCTGAACCGCGTGCGTGGAGTCCGATTTGGTTCCAGTTGTAGGTCCTGGTATTGCCGCTACTGGCGTTGGGAGCGTAGATGGGCTGTCCGCTGGGGCTGTAGTCCTCCACTTGTGTCAGATAACCTGTGTTGAGGTCCAGGGGGAGGAACTCAAACTGCTGGACGAAGGCGCTGTCTGTGGCGTTGTGGCAGAGTGGCAGGATGCCTCGTGTGACGACGGTGTTGTCCAGACCGGTGGTGAGGATGGCCAGTGCGAACTTGGGGAAGCCTGCATAGTTCAGGGCCTCTGCCATGCGCAGGTAGATGTCACCCTTGCGGTAGATGATGACGTCCTGTGGGTAGTAGGCCTTGGTGATGATCTGCTGCTCCTTGGAGGGGTCTGAGCTGCGGTAGGTGCGGTTGAGTGAGAGTGCCAGTCGGAGGTCGCCCAAATAGTGGCGTGACACCTGCTCGTCTGTGAGCTGTCCGGCAGAGACGGTGGCCGAGACCTCTGAGGTTCCGTTGTTATAGACAGCGTAATAGACCTGGCTGTCACTGTAGTCACAGCAGACCTGCGAGGGCGAGAGGCTGGCGTCCACGTTCTCTTCCTCGGGGTTGTAGGAGTAGAGGTAACGCAGCTCGTTGAAGTGGCTCTCGTTGGAGACGGAGTCCATGGCGATGGCGGCAATGATCTCGTCATCGATGTCTCCGAAGTGGCTGGTGTCAAACCAGCTGTTGATGCTGCTGTAGGTCATGCGGAACTCACCGGAGGTGAAGTTGGATGTGCCCCATGAGCAGTCGCCCACGTAGGTGACAGAGCGCCGCTTGTAGCCATCGTCGATGTCGGCACCGCCATCGTTTGGAACCCAGTTGATGTAGTCATAATAGGACTTGGCAGCCAGTCGTGCCATCTGCTGGTCGCGCTTGATGCTGGCGTTCCAGAGGTAGAGGTCGCCCAGCACGAGCTGGATGGGTAGCACGGCCATGCGGCTGGGCATCTCGCTGTTGTAGCCCTTGTAACCCGGGTTGCCGTGATAGGGATAGGTGAACCAGGGCACGTAGGGTTTCAGGTCTTCGATGAAGAAGTCACAGATCTGCTCCAGTGTCATCTTGCGTGCGTTGGCCAGTGCCTCGTCGGCATCGTCCAGGGAGAGGATGGGATTGAGGACGAGGGGGATGTTCTCGCCGTAGATCTGCCCGAGTTGCAGATAGACCCAGGCGCGGATGGCCCTGACGGCGCAGTACTCGGCCCGGAAGACATAGAAGTCGTAGGTGGAGTGGGCTGCGGCGTTGTAGCGGCTCTCGCGCAGGAGGGTGTCTGCATTGGCCAGATAGTAGTTGCAGTTGTTGATGACGGAGTAATAGTCACGCGGGTCGTTGTAGGCATTGTCGTCGCCGACGCTGAAGGAGGCGATGTCTTTCAGGTCGAGCTTGGCGTTGGCATTGACGGTGGTGAGGTCGCCGCGCAGCTCTCCATAGAGGTTGGTGCGCACGGCAATCTTCTGGAGTTGTGCCAGGATGCCCACGAAGGAGTTGACGGTGTCATTGCCGTTGGTCAGATGGTTGTCGTCGGCGTAGAGCACGTCGTCATTTCCCATGTCAAGCATGTCGTCACAGGATGTGAAGGTGAGCGTGACGGCGCCGCAGACACACAAGAGAGCAGGCAAGAAATATTTGATGTGTTTCATAATTCGTTACGTTTAGAGGTTAATCTTGACACCGATGTTGAAGGTTCTGCCGGCTCCGACGAATCCGCGGTCAATGCCCTGTGAGAGGACGCTGTTGGCCATGGAGAATTCGGGGTCTGAGCCGAGGTAGCGTGTGAGCGTGACGAGGTTGGTGGCTCGTGCCCAGACGGTGATACCCTGGATGTAGGTGTTGTTGATGGGGAGCTTGTAGGAGAGGGTGACGTTCTTCAATCGGAGGTAACTGCCGTCCTCAATCCAACGGTCGCTGAAGGCGCTGTTGCCCATGGGGTCGCCGTAGGTGGCGCGGGGAATGTTGGTCACCTGACCCTCATAGGTCCAGCGGCTGAGCAGGGCGGTGGTCTGGTTCATGAAGCGTGAGCCGGACTCCAGCTGCTGTCGCATGTAGTTATAGACGTCACCGCCGAGGCTGTAGTTGAAGCCGAGTTCGAGGGTGAGGTTGCGATAGCTGAGTGAGGTCCAGATGTTTCCGAAGATGTCGGGGTTGGCATCTCCGATGATGGTGCGGTCACGCTCGTCAATGATGCCGTTCTGATCCAGATCCACGTACTTGACGTCACCGGCGCCGAAATAGGTCTTGGTGACACCGTCCTCTGCCAGGTGGTAGAGTCCGTCCTGAGCGGCTTCCTCACTGGTGGCAT
This sequence comes from Bacteroidaceae bacterium, assembly GCA_017619335.1. Lineage (GTDB taxonomy): Bacteria > Bacteroidota > Bacteroidia > Bacteroidales > Bacteroidaceae > Physcousia. The sequence goes on along the minus strand of JAFZSP010000079.1, from coordinate 67,716 downwards.
AGACGATGGTTCCGTTCTGTGTGGCGGCGGTCTTCAGGCCATAGAAGCTGTTGATGCTGGTGCCGACCTGGCTGCGGATGGTGGCGCCGAGGACTTCGGAGTCCTGATAGGAGGCGCCATCGGGCAGCTCGGTGAGCTTGTTGACATAATGTCCCATGCTGGCTCCGATGCTCCAGTTCCACTTGTTGCCGGAGACGAGGTGGGCAGAGAGGTTGATGTCAAAGCCCTCGTTCTCCAGCTTGCCGCCGTTGCTCCAGTTCTGCTTGATACCTGTCAGGAAGTTCAGTGAACGGAGTGTCAGGAGGTTGCTGGTCCAGCTCTTGAAGTAATTGATGCCAGCGGAGACGCGGTTGTTGAGGAATCGTCCCTCGATGCCAGCGTTCAGTCGGCGTGTGGTCTCCCACTGGAGTTCGGTGTTACCGATGTTTTCCAGTGCGAGTCCGGGAATCTGTCCCAGGAAGAGTTCGCTCTTGAAGTAGCTGTGGGAAGCATCGTAGGGAAGGTTGTCGTTGCCGCTGAGACCGTAACCTGCAATCACTTTGAGGTAATCGATGCCGGGGGCGTCAAACCAGTCTTCGTTGGTGACGATCCATCCAGCCTGCAAGCTGGGGAAGATGCCCCATGCGACGCCAGCGAGCTTGAGGCCGCCCTTGGCGTCACGGCCGAACTGGGAGTTGGTCTCCATGGCGAGGTCTCCCTGGAGGTAATAGCGGCCGAGGTAGTTGTAACGTGCCTGACCGTACCAGGTGAGGCTGGCCCAGTTCTCGGAGCTGCCGAAGATCTGTTTCTGGTCTGTGCCGGAGATCTGCGGTGTCTTGTCGTTACCGGTGTTGTAACCGTTCTGACGGGTGAGGCCATAGCTCTCGTTCATGAAGCGGAAACCGCCGAGGAGGTTGACGGCGTGTGCTCCGTAACGGTTGCTCCATTCCACCTTGGTGTCTGAGAGGACGCTGTTCTGCTTGCTGTAGAGCGAACCGATCATGTTGTCCATCTTCATGTGGAAGGCAGCCACATAGAACTGTGGCACACCATTCATGGGCACGTAGTACTTCTCATTGGTGTTGACCAGCGAGTAACTGAAGAGTGAACTGAGCTTCAGGTGCTTGTTGGGGTGCCATGAAGGTGTGATGGAGAGGTTGACGTAGGAGTTGTCATAATAGTTCTTGTTGGGAGCCGTGCCGTAGGTGAGGATGGCTGCGGGGTTGGCCAGCTCATAGTTGGCATTGCGCAACTGGCTGATTTCAGAGAGGTAGTCCTCATCGGTGATATCCAGGTGGCTGTTACTGAGGATGCCGGGTCCGAGGTCGGAAGCCACGAAGCTGTAGGGGCTGAGCATGGAGCTCTTGGCGTAGGCCAGGAAGTTCAGGGAGGTGATGGTGCTGTTCTCATACTCCTCGGGAGCGCCGGTGTCATAGAGCTTGCGGGTGGTGTTGGAGAACGAGGCGTCAAAGCGCACGTCAATCCAGTCCGTGATCTTGATATCCGTGTTGAAACGGACGTTCAGGCGGTTGTAGTTGGCCTCCTTGATGACTTCGTCGTTGTGGTTGTAACCGATGGAGAGCATATAGTTGGCCACGTCACCACCACCTTGCACGCTGAGTCCGTAGCGCTGGGTGAGGGCCTGCTGATAGACCTCGTCTGTCCAGTCGGTGTTGTTGGCGTACTTATTATAATAATAGTTGTAGTTGTAGGGGTCGGCAGCGTTGTAGGGGCGCTCGTCCAGGAACTTGAAGCTCTGCATCTTGGTGCCTGTGGTCTGGAGGAGACTGCTGGCGTAGGTCTTGAACTGTGTGCCTGACAACACGTCGTAGTGCTTGGGCTGGAGTTCAATGCCCACACTGGCGGTGGCGTCGATGCGTGTGGCCAGAGAGCGGTTGCGCTTGGTCTTGATGAGGATGACGCCGTTGGCACCCTTGGCACCATAGAGGGCTGTTCCGTTCTTCATGACTTCCACGCTTTCAATATCGTTGACATTGAAGTTGGAGAGGACGTCATTGTAGAAACCGGAGTGAATCATCTCACGCCCGTACTGCATCTCTGTGATGACGCCATCGATGACCACGAGCGGCTGGGCATTGACCATATAACTGTTCACGCCGCCCACTTGCATGTAGGCTCCGAGACCTGAGATGCCGCCGCGCTCGGTGGTGTGCACTTCGGCTCCCAGCTGGTTCTCGATTTCTGTGGCCACGTTGATGGCGTTGGAGTAATCAAAACCGCGAGCCACAGCGTGACCCATGATATTCTCATCGTCGGCGTAGAGGGCCGGGGCGGCATCGCTCTGCATGATGATGTCACGCAGCTGACCGCTCTTGTTCAGTCCCACGCGAACGCGGTTGTACCCAGGAATGGTGACATCCACTGCGGAACAGTAGAGGGGCACCTTCAGGGTGAAAGCACCATCCTCATCGGTGAGTGCAGAGTACCCTTCTCCGGCTGTGGCCTGGACGAGCACACCTGCGAGTGGTGCATGATCTTGCTGGCTCACGACACGACCCGATATCTCACGGGTGGCCTCTGTCTTCTTGGGTGTCTTGCGGATGCGCTGAACCTGGCTCTGGACGGCATCATCTTCTTCCAGCTCGTCCTGAGCGAAGACGCCCAGGGGCAGTGTCAGGAACAAGGAGAGGCTTATTAAGACAGCTTTTTTCATATCGATACATTATAAAAAGTTATATCAGTATTGAGGATATCGAAGGCCTCGGCCTCTTCCTTCGTGGAGAAGGGGATATAGATGAGGCAGTAGATGCGCATAACGTTGGTCTGTGTTCCCGCATTGAGGTCTGGCGGGCGGACAGCAGACGTCACGCGATAACGCATGGCGGGGAGATTGTTGGAGCCGAACATGTTGTAACCGGAAACGGTCGTCTGGCGGGCACGGTCTATGAGAATGAAGTCCATCCTGTCACCGCTGGTCTGGAAGTAGTTGTTACCTGCAGAGTGGGTCTCGCCTTCGGGCACGGAGAGGGCACGGTCCTGATTGGGGGCGCCGAAGTTCTCGTCGTCGTTGGGGTTGGTGGTGGTGCTCTTGCGGCTGTCCATCAAGCGCTCATTATAGAAGACCTGGAAACGGGTGGGTCGCACGCTGGCTTCGGTGTAACCATCGGCCGAGGCGAAGGCGGGAACTGTCACCAGATACACGTTATAGAAGACGTTGGAGAGCGTGTTGGGCAGATAGAAGTACATGGAGCAGTTGGGGTTGCTCTGGCCTGTGTAGGTGATAGGCTGCATCTCCATGAAGTTGCTGTAGTTGCCGAAGTAATATAAGTGGCCGTTGTAGGAAACGGTATCCACAAAAGCACGGTTGAGGACCGAGACCTGTGGCTGGCTCTGGGTGTTGACTGTCAGCATGGGTGTGCGGCGCGTGTCGGGGTTGGATGCCAGCACGAAACGGCCTTCCATGAATGTCAGCATCGGGTCCACACGTCCCTCATTGTCCATGCAGACCATGCCGTTGGAACACGTCCAGGCCGTGAGCCCGTGCAGGAGGCCGTTGGCATCAAAGGGACGCTGGAAGACATTCAGACCATGGTAACTGTTGGTGTTCTGGTGCATGGTGTTCACGATGGAGTCCTGGATGCTCTTCTGCTCGTTGAGGTTGAAGATGCGACCGCGGATGATGGCAAACTTGGCGTTCAGGTCGGCCACGGAGTCACGGTTCTCCACAGAGTTCACATAGGTGAAGTAGGGGAGGAACTGCTGATACTCGCGTTCCCATACCTCATTGCTGGGTGCCAGGAAGAGGTAGGAACTGTCCTCGCGGTTGATCCATCCGAGGGTGCTGTGCAGCTGGTTGGAGAGCGTCAGTACGGAGTCGGCATAGACAATCTTGCCATCGACGATGCCACGTTGCACGGAGCTGGCTTCATCCAGGTCGTAGCTGTCAAAGAGGGTGTAATAGGCGGCCACGCTGGAAAGCTCGGGATTGATATCCAGGAAGTCACGGACGTTGGCGAAGAACGGCTCCTTGTGTGCAATCTTGTAGAAGATGCCATTGTTGGCCACGACATTCTTGCGGGTGAAAGCGACACCGTTCAGATTGTCGTCTTGCAGAATCATGTACTTGCCATTCATCATGCGAACGGTATCATTGTACTCCTTGCTGACGGAGCGTCCGAAGAGCGCGATGTGATTCTGCACGAACTGCACGATGGCGTTGTTGTCCTTGTCCTGGATGTAACGCTGTGAGCCGTCGGGCATCGTGATCAAGGTCTGTTTCTGTGCCGCATAGAGAGCTATGACGCTGTCTGCCTCGGCCTCTGTGATGACAGGTGCCCAGAGGGTGAGCGCTTGTGGCGACCCCAGCACCTTGTCATAGCCTGTGCGCTCGAGCACGCGCAGGAACTGTGCCAATTCACTGTCGGCCTTGACCAGTTCCAGTAACGAAGGCTGGTCTGCGGAAGAGTCATGTCCCTCGCCTTTGTAGTGGGAGTCCCACTCGTCGGTGCAGGCACCGAAGAAAAGTACCAAGGCGGTCAGACAGGCCGTAGCCAGCGTTGTAATATAGTGTCTTGTTTTCATAATCTTTTCGTTATTTCGACATTTCGATAATTCGACATTCGAGTCTGGTTACAGGTCGTCTTCGCCCTTGCCTTCGCCTTCAATACCATAGACGCTCTTGGGGACGATTTCGAGATAGTCAATCATGAGCTCGGCACCGCCGATGGCCAACACCGAGCGGATGCGCATCGTGTGTTTGACGTTGCCATCTAACGGGCCTTCATAAATCACTTTGCGGAGGAGTCCGTTGCCGTCTGCAAACGGTGCAGAGTTGGAGGTGCTCAGGAGGTTGTCGTTCTTCAGACCGTTCTGCCCCTGCGTGGAGTAGCGAACGCCTAAAGGACCATGATACCAACCTTCATTATGCATGTCTTTCTTGCACTGTTCCAGGGCTTCGCCGGAGAGGGAGCTCAGCGGCTGCCAGCCGCGCTTCTCACGCTCGAACTCCGTGGTCTGGGGACTACGCATATCCAAGGGGATGCCTTGGGCGATGTTGTCGATGTAGAACTGAGCAATACCGCGACGGGGCATGGCACAGAATCCGAGACGGATCTGGTACTGACCTGTCGGGACGCTGGGCAGCTGGAAGGTGATGTCGTAGGACTCGTTGTCTGAACGCAGGTTCAGTTCGTCGCCCTCATAACTCCAGTAGTAGTTGCGGCAGCCCTGATAGATGAAGTCACCGTCCTCTGCCACTTCCACATTGTCACAGTAACCCACGGGGAAGATGTAGTTCTTGGCGTCTGCATCAGGGTCTTCCGGGTTACCGCGGCCGGCAGTGAGCTCGGTGCGGAGGTCATTGTTCATGAATTCGGGGAAGAGGGTGTAGAGGTCCATGCGCATACGGGCGTTGAACACCTTCTCCTGTGTCTCCTGACCATAGTCAATGAGGCGGTCAATATAATAATAGATACCGTTGCGGGCCAGCTGCGTGAGCCCCTCGTTGACCGTTCTGGACACGATGGCGCCGCGCATGGCAAGCTGTGGACGGTCAGAGTCGTACATGTGGTTGAGGTAGAGCACATTCACCTGCTCAGAAGTCTGATGGAACTTTGAGTTGGCGGCATACACGTATTCCACTTTCACGGTGGAACAGGGATTCATGGTGCTGTACCATTCCGTGGGATTGATCACGCGGCGGAAGACGGTGCAGTTGGTGTAGAGCTTGTCATACATTCCCTTGCGGTCCAAGAGGTGGTAGGCAATCAGCTTGCGCAGCGGGTTGGTGGGCTGCCTGAGGGCTTCCTCATCACTGCCGAAATCTTCCGGCGTCTGACCCGGGCTATAGACCTTGCAGGCGTACTTGTAAAGGTCCTGCCAGTTGTTGATGTCATACACCTTAGCCAGAATGCTGTCCGGCACGGCAAAGGCCGTGTAGCCGAAGTTACGCTGGTCGGGAACGTGGCAGTAGTCCCACTGGGCGCCGCTGAAGTACAGACCTTCCATCTTCTTCTCCTCACGCCAGTAGCGGGGGTCGTAGGACAGGTCCTGAATGCGCTGCATCTCCTCGTCCAGACCGGTGAGGGCCAGACAGGTGTTGAAGATGCTGATGGAGGGGTCTTCCTTCATCACGTAGGGCAGTGTCATATTGGACCATGAGATCACCTTATCCACAGGCTGCACGACGCCGTTTTCCACGGAGTCATTGGACAGCTCATAGATGATGGTGCCGGAACGGTTCAGACGATAGGTGACCACACTGTCAGTGATGATGTCGGTCTCTATATCATTGTCCGTGAGCGAATAGGGAATCTTCACGGCTTCCACGATCACGCTGCTGCCCATCAGGTTGTTCTCACGCAGCGAGGAGCGGCCATCCAGATCCACCAAGTAATAGATCTGGTCAATCAGAGCGGTGCAGGTGATGGAGTCGCAGTCCTCGGCTGTGAGGTCATCCACGGAGGAGAGCCCTCTGGAGCGGAGGAACTCCGCCACAGCCTCGTTGGTGGGAGCGAAACAAGTATAGGTGCCATAGGTGGAGAGCAGATCCATTCGTCCGGCCTTCTCCACAATCTTGGCAAACTCAGAGAAGCGGTTGTTCTTCTTGAGGTAGTCACTCATCATGTCGTTCTGATAGGTGTAGAGGCTCTCGGGTGGCAGGTCGTCATCATAGCAGGAGACCAGTCCCAGAGTCATCACCAGGGCAATGGCGAGTGACGCTTTTATGAGAATTTGATTCATCTTTTTCATAATCGGATGCGCTATATGGTTAGTTCATTTCCAAAGTGTTGTCTGCCTCCTTGGCGTAGGTGGCTTTCTGATGAATGAGGGTATCAACCTTCAACTCGTCCTTGTTGTAGGGCCAGAAGAGAGATTCCATATTCGGGAACAGATTGCCCAAACCGCTGCCCGAGACCTTGGCCGTCACATTGGAGCGGACGAAGTTGGGAGTCCCTTCTAATCGTGCCTGGCGCACCAGGTCGAACCAGCGCTTGCCCTCGAACATGAGTTCACGATTGCGCTCTTCACGGATGAGTGTCAGCATATTGGCGCGGTTTCCGTAACCTGCATAACGCAAGTCGTTGTTGGGATCCACGGTGAGCGCTGCTAACGAGCGGTGCTGAACGAGCCATGCGAGGTCAAATGCCTGATGGAGGTATTCCACATCCTGCTCGCTGGAGGCGCTGTCGCTGACCAGACGTGTGAGGGCTTCGGCCTTCATCAGCATCACGTCGGTGAGGCGGTAGAAGATCCAGTTGCGATTCATATTTGCAGGAATACTGAAAGCGGAGGTCTGATAGCTGCTGTAATTGACTTCTTTCACGTCGCTCTCTTGGGAAAGCGTGATGTTGCTGGCCACGCCTTTGCGGATGTAACCTTCACCGAAGGTCTTATCGACGGCTTGGAAGGAGGTGTAGAAACGGGCATCATTCTTGTGACGGAAGTAGGCAAAGGAACCACCGGTGATATCACTGACAATCGTCGGATTGACCGCCAGAAGTCCAGCTCCGTCATTAGGATCGAGTCCGTCGGTTTTGATGGTGATACCTGCTCCGAAGAGTCGTCCCAAGGCGGTACTCATCACATAGCTGGTGCTGCTGCTGGTATAGTTGAAGCTCAACTCAAAAATGCTTTCAAAGCTGTTTCCGTCACCAAAGATGGCATCAAAAGAACTGCTCGGGTTGCCGGCTGTATTGGCATAGAGAGGCATCGTCGTGCCGTAAGGGGCAGCGTCTCCGATCTGTGGTCCGGTGACCAGCATGGACGTGCGGCTGCCGAACTTTTCCTTGTAGTCCTGCTGCTTCACGGCAATGATCTCGTCTGCCACGTTGATGGCTTTCTGCCATTCGCCCTGCCAGAGATACATATCACAGAGCATGGCATTGATGGCAGAACGGGTGATTCGGTTGCAATTGCTGTTGTAATTGAGTCCGATGTCATCCGATGAAGTGGTGGGATAGTGGTCCAGGGCGTCACCTTTGACACGCTCCAGGTCCTTGACGATTTCTGCCAGGACGGTGTCAAAACCGGTGGTCGGGAGCACCACGACCTCGTCTTCCTGCTGAACGGCCTCACGGTAGAACGGCACATTCTCAAAGGCGCGGATGAGATAGAAATAGCTCAGGGCGCGCAGGGCCGTCACCTCGGCGATGGTTGCCTTCACGTCGCTCTCCCGATAGGACGGGTCTTTCTGACTCACTTCCGGAGCACGGGAGATGATGGAATTGCACTTGTTGATGACATAGTAGAAGTTCACCCAAGAGGTGTAGGGGCTGGTGGAGAGGAGGTTCTCACGCAGCACCTGATAGAGGTCATAATTGGAGTTCTGGAGGGTGGAACCCGGATAGATGTTGTCACTCCTGACTTCTCCCCAAACAATGCATCGAGTGATGAAAGACTCGCTCTGCATGGCAGCGTAAATACCTGCCACATACTGATCAATGTCGGACTTCTCATTCCAGAAGTTGTCCTCGGTGACCATATTTCGCGGCGTGATATTCAGGAAGTCGGAGCAACTGCCCAGTGCCATTCCGATGAATGTCACGAGGGCTATGCTTCTTACTTTATTATATATGTGTCTCATATTCGTATGATGCTTGAAGAGTTAGAAACCAATGGTGACACCGACGGTATAGGACTTGGAGCGCGGAGTCTTGGAGTTATCGGTGGAAACGCCGTAACCGCCATAGCTGATTTCCGGATCCACGCCCGAGTACTTGGTCAGGCAGAAGAGGTTGTTGGCCGAGGCATAGAAGTTCAGGGTCTTCATTCCGGCCCAGTTCTTCAACTTCTTGGGATCGAAGCTGTAGGAGAGCTGGAGGTAGTTCAGACGCAGGAACGTTCCGTCTTCCACGAAGCGGTCACTGACCAGGGTGTTGTAGTTTGTTCCGTCACCGAACATGGCTCGGGGAATACTGGTCACGTCACCTTCCTTGCGCCAACGGTAGTTGACGGCCTGACTCTGGTTGTTGTTGCTGACCATGGCTTCCATATCAAGGCGAGCCATATTCAGGATGTCATAATCAATACGGTAGTTGAAGTTGGCGTTCAAAGCCCAACGGTCATAGTGGAGCTTGAAGCCGAAACCGCCGATGAGCTTGGGCAGTGAGTTACCCAGATACACGACGTCCAGCTGGTTGATGTTACCATCGTGGTTCACGTCTTCATAGATGGCGTCGCCGCCCTTGAAGTAGTAACCGCTGTTGGTCTCGGTCTTGTAGTTGTAGCGCATCTGCACGGGGTCACCTTCTGTGTTGAGCACGTATTCACCCTTGGCATTCTGAGCGATAGGGTAGGTGATGCCGTTATCCATATTGGTCTGCAGGACGTTGGTGTTGTTCTTGCGGTCGGCACGAACGAGGTCGCGGGCGGTGTCATAATTGTACTGATAGACACCCTTGTAACGGAATCCGTAAATACTGCCGAAGGGGTTGTCAATCTGCACACGCTGCACCGTCTTGCGGTTACCTTCTGCCCAATCCACGTTCAGGCTCTTGAGCACCAGGGGATCCATCTTCGTGATGACGTTGCGGTTGTTGGCGAAGTTGATGTAGGCGTCCATGGAGAACTTGCCTTTCTTGAGCAGGCGTTCACCGTTGAACTGGATTTCATAACCGTCGTTACGCATGTCACCTACGTTGGCCACACTCAGTCCGTTCCAACCATTGGAAGTCGGGATGCCGGCGTTGCTCATCAACATATCCTTGGTAGTGCGGCGATAGAGATCCACAACGATCTTCAGACGGTCGTCAAAGAAACCGATATCGAAACCGAGGTTCCAGGTATAGATGTTCTCCCACTTGAGTTCGGTCAGTTTCAGGCCGCTGGGATTCATGGCCACCTGATTGAGGTAACGGACGCCCTGGGTGTAGCTGTTCATGTAGAGGTAGTCACTGCCAGGTGCGTTACCCACGAGACCCCAACCCGGACGCACACTCAGCATGGACATCTTCAGGCTCTCGCGAGCGAAGTTCATCCAGGGCTCATCGATGACGTTCCATCGGCCGGAGATAGCAGGGAAGTAACCCCAACGGTTGTTGGGACCGAACTTGGTGGTGGCATCGACACGCATGGAGAAGTCAAACATGTAACGACTCTTGTAACTGTAGTGCGTGGAGAAGGTGTAGTAGAGAGAGCGCCACTCATTGAAGCCGCTGCCCATTCCTCTCACATAACCGCCGGCGGTGACATTCTCCAGGTTGTTGGGCAGACGATAGACGTCTGTGCTCTGGTCACTGGAGTTACCGCTGACCAGCTGGAAACGTCCCAGTGCCATGAGGTAATGGTCCTCGTTCTTGAAATGGGGCACGAAGGTCAAGGTGTGGGTGGTGGTGAAAGCCAGGTTCTTGCGGCTGTAGCTGGAGGCCGTGCTGTTCTCGTGATAGTTGGTGGAGAGCAGTGAGCGGGGATAGCTCTTGTCCGTGTAGTCATTATAGATATTCATCACCACACGTCCGTTGTAGCGCAGCTGCGTGCTCTCATCGTCCAGGCCTAAGAGCTTGTACTCCAGCTCCAGCTCGGGCGTGATGTCGTAGGTGGTCTGCTTGTTCTTGGCCAGCGTGGCACTTGCCAGCGGGTTCACCAGATTGCGCTGGTCGCTGAAGTTGTTGCTCTGGGCTGTGGTGAGCTGACCGTGGTTGGTGAAGGCGTACTGCGGGATGATGTAGTACTCGCCGGTGTTGTACTCGTTACCGTTCTCGTCACGCAGATAGCGGTAGGGAGACAGGTTCGGCATCTTCGTGTAGGCGATACCCAGCAGGCCGTCATAGTTACGGTCGTTCTTCGTGTAGGTGAGCGCGAAGTTGGAGATAATCTTGATGCGGTCATTGACGTAGTAGTCCAGTGCCATACGGGTGGAGAAGCGGTTGAGCTTCTGTTCAATAATGGTACCGGTCTCGTGGTCGTAACCACCGGAAATACGGAAGAGCGTCTTCTCGTCACCGCCGGAGATACTGACGTAATGGTTCTGACGGAGACCATTCTGCTGAACGAGGTTCACCCAGTCGGTGTTCTTGTTGAACATCAGGAACTCGGAGTCATTCTCGTTATAGTTCAGCTCTTGTACGTCACCCACATAGGTCTGCTGCTGCGGATTGAAGTAGCTCTCCTTCAGAAGCATGGTGTACTGGTCACCGGTGAGCAGGTCAATACCCTTGGGTTGGTGGGTCATTGTCATCTTGAGGGAGTAGGTCACTGTGGGAGCACCGCGACGACCGCGCTTGGTGGTGATTTCGATGACACCGTTGGCACCCTGGGAACCCCAGATGGCCGTGGCGGCAGCGTCCTTCAGCACCTTGATGTCCTCAATATCTTCTGTGTTGACATTCAGCAACTGTGCGAATTTCTCATCATTGGCCGTTGCCACATCGAAGTCCGAGAGGTCCACGTTCCAGACGTTTCCGTTCACCACAATCAGCGGTTCGTTGGACGTCAGGGTGGAGACGGTGGAGGCACCGCGCAGACGCATGCTTGTGCCGGCTCCGAGGTCACCGGAATTCATCACAATATCCAGACCGGCGATACGTCCCTGGAGGGCCTCGTCCACACTGGTGATACCGAGTCCTTCAAACTCCTTTGCCGAGATACCTTGAGCCGAGAAGCTGACCTCTCGTTCGGGAATCTCCAGACCGCTGGTCTTCATCTTCTTCTTGGCCACCTTCACCACTTCCTTCATCGTCTGTGTGTTGTCCTGAAGGACAATCTTGAATGTGGCCTTGTTAATAGGCTGATCCTGGGTCTTATAGCCCATGAAACTGAAGCGCAGTTTGTTCTTCGCGCTCTTGATGGGCAGCACGAAGTTACCATTCATATCGGTGACGGTGGCGTTCACGATACGGTTGGACGCATCCACCTCTGTCACGCTGGCGCCGGGCAACACGTCAATTTCGTCACTGACGGTACCGCTGACGCGTGAGATCTGAGCCTGAACCAATGATGTCACCATCATGAGGCTGCATAGAATGTAGAATCTTAGTGTCTTCATCTTCTCTTCGTGTTGGAGTTAGACTGTTGTTGAACCAACCATTCTTCCAGCCATTCGGGTCGGGTAGGCTGAGGGAAGGTGGCGGGCAGGAACTGGTCGTCAGCATACTCGAGCACTCTGTCTATCAAGTGAAGGACGACATTAGAAGAATTATATATATATCGGTTCGCGCGCGTGAAAAGATACTGGCGTCCCAATACGTTGCTGTGCGGGCCCGTGATAACGTGTGCCGTCTGGCCTTTGGTATCTGTAATGCTGATGTTACCGGCTTGATTGACAACGTTTACGCGGCGGAATCGAGTCATTGCAGTGTCCAGATTGGCCGTCTCATAGACTCCGGCACTGTCTGCACCTCCCAGATAGACGGAGCAGTCCTGGATGTGATAACGCAGGAAATCCTCGATGACCGTCTGGATGATGGCCTGACGGGCGCTGGCGCTGTCGGTGAGTGCAGAGATGACAGCCTGACGTTCCTCATAAAGGTCGGAATTGAAGTTGCCTGCACGGTATTCCGTGTCCATCCAACCCTGATAGTCTGCCAACTCTTCTTTCAGGTTGGCCCACTCCTGATAGGTCTCCCAGGTGGGAAGCTTGCGGGCGTCGATGAGTTCCTGTACACGGTCGTTGGTGGGAACCCAGACGGTGTAATGGAAGTTTGACATGAAGCTGAAAGCATAATCCATCGTCGGGTGGCTGCTGATTTCAGAACCGATAAAGGAACAGGAAGGTGTCATCAGGCTGGCGAAGACAGAGTACTCCGGATGCGCGATGGTATCATGGAGTGCGGCGTAGGGGCTGGTGAACGTTCCCGTTGGGATTTCAGGCACCACGTATGCGACACCGTTACCGGACTCTGTCTGGTCAAAGATGAGTTCGGGATCCACAGGAATCCATTCTCCACGTTCAGCGCGATAGGAACCTGCGAGGCCCGTGACACGATCACCCTCGAAACGAACAAAAATGGGAGCGCCATCCTTATTCAGATAGACGGTTTGTCCCGGGTGGAAGGTCTCAGCTCCACGAATACCGTGCACGACTATGATGTTCTCCATCATATCCATCAGACGGTTGTTGACGAATCCCAGTGCATTGGGCTGCTGGGCATTGGGCGCCAGCTGGTCTGTGACGACATAAGTCATTGTGGTGGAATCCAACTCTGCATTGTATGCCTGAGCACGCACGGGGAAGGTCTGGTTATTGGAATCCAGGAAATAGCGCAGTGCGATGGGCTTCTTCTCAAAGATAGAGTAGGGGTCTATCACAGCCTGGAAGGCAGTGTCCTGAGGAATGATGAAGCTGTAGGTGGTACTCATGGAGTTCACGTATGCTTTGTACTCGAAGATACGCCACTGGGTGTTAGAAATGTTTTCCGAACTGTAACGGGAGTCGGTGATGGCCTGATGGATGATGCTCAGGTCTTCGTCGGCTCGCAGCGTGGCGGGGAAGAGCACGCTCTGGTGTTCTGGTGCCACGAAGACCTTACCCAATTGATAAATCACGCCGTTACAAGCCATGAAGCATTTTTCCACATCTTCCATTTGAATGCCCATGGGCTCTGCTGCCGTGTTCTTGACATTTCCGAACTTACTGGGTGCGGTACTGACGAAACTGGCTTTCATGCAGTTGTTCAGGAACGGCAGCACCACATTATCGGGCACGTTCTTCCAGTCGTAACCGTACTTGGCACCGATGGCTGCACCTTCATTATGCAGATAGGAATTCATCCAGTCGTCGGTCGGAACAAACATCGCAGCGCCATCGTTCACGTATGAAATACCTGTGTTGTTTGTGTTCAGACGGTAACGGTTCCATCCCGGATCCAGTGTCAGCACGGAACCCACAGTGATATTCGTTTCCTCGACTTTGTTGATGGCGTGTTCGGTGTGGCCGTTGTTGAAGTAACGCTTGACAAACAGCGAGTCACTCTTACCGTCCACGGTCTGCACGCTGAGGAACTGCGGATAGCTCCAGCGGTCCAGCAGTTCACTGAAGATACTGAACTGAGGCTGGCTGTGAATGATTTCGGCCATATTCTGCAGCTGTTCAGGCACTTCTTCCAGCACATGGATGTAACCGTTCTGGCAAGTGATGTCCTGTTCGATGACCTTGCGCCCGTTAATATAAGAGGTGTGGTTCACGTCACTGGCATTTCCGTTGGTGAGTTTCTCCACGTCCGTGTTGCCCAGGTCATTCTTGATCATAAAATCAGGCAGGAAGTGAACCATCGGGGTGGGGTTGTTGTCCTTGTAGATAAGGATCTGCTTGCGGTCTCTGACGGCAGCCCAGTAGTCCACCTGTTCACCCTTGTCGTTGACACGGGCGGGATTGATGACAGGGAACTCTTCGGCCTGCATCACAGGGATTGAGTCCGTCACATCCACGCGGGAAGCTCTGCGCAGACAGGCTCCCTCGGTGGGAGGATCGCCGGGCGTGTTGCTGAGAAGCTCGATGAGGTAGGCGTTGTTGATCATCGCAGCCTTCAGCAGATTTTTCTTCTCGGCTTTCGGAAGTTGGTTTACACTGGAGACACCACGGGTCGATAAGTACTTAGACCACGCAGCGTCATCAGCCACGAAGAGCGTCATACTGCCCGTGCGCCTCAACATTTCCGGATAGTTGGTCTCCGAGAGATCCGGATCATTGATCAGCGCCAGGGTCGTTTTGAAGTTACCGCGGCTCTCCAGTTCTTCATAAATGCTGCTTCCCAACCAAGACGGAGTTCCAGTGAGCAAATCGTCCTCACAAGAGGACAAACTCCAGGCTCCGCAAAGTAATAGAAAAGCAGCACATGCATGGCTCATACCTGTGGCGAGCCGTCGCTTGAGAATACTGTGTTCCATTCGTTTATAATAGATGTTAATTAATTGATTTCTTTTTGGTTAAGCCGACCGTAAAGGACGAGCGTTAGTTAGCATTGAGCACAATGCCCGTTGTGAATTTGAGGCCAAAATTATAACAATTCTTTTGAATGGCCAAACTTTTTGCTAAAAAAACTTGCAAAATCGTTGAAAAACCTGAAAAAAGTCTGCTTTTTCCCTTTTGTTCAGCAGTTGAAGAACGGAAAAAGTGTATTTTGTACGCTATATTTGGGAGAAAAGTGACGGTGTGATGTTTTTTTCTTTGAAAAATTTTGGGACGTAAGAAAAATACCCTTATCTTTGCACCCGAATTAAAGCTTCAGAACGAATGAAATCACATACAATTCTCTTTCCTGTGCTGGCGACGATCCTTTGTTTCGCCCACCTACAGATGGCCGCTCAGACCTGTTCGCCTTCGGCCACGTTCACGTATATGAAAGACGGCGAGACAGTCGTGGAAGAAGATGCCGAGAGTTATTCCGGTTCTGCACCCATGCAAGCCGTCTTCACAGCCAATCCAGAGGACGTGGACGACTATGTGGCTCGCTATGAATGGGTGATTTATGAACAGGGACAAGAAGCATCGCCCCTTATTCACCGCTTTGAAGAGACCTTGGAATACACCTTCAACACGAGCGGCACCTTCGTGGTGGAACTCACTGCCACCTTTGTCCAGGGAACAGATACCATTGCTTATCCCGACGAGGGCGAAGAGCCCACTCGCTTCAATATCACCATTTTGGAATCAAAGTTGGAAATGCCAAACGCTTTCTCACCCAACGGTGATGACTATAACGAAACCTATCGTGCCAAGGAAGGACACCAAAGTATCGTCTCCTTCAAAGCCACCATCTTCAATCGTTGGGGAAAACGGCTTTATTCCTGGGACGATGTGAATGGCGAGTGGGACGGGAAAGTCAACGGGAAAGTGGTTCCTGATGGCGTTTATTTCGTCAATGTGGTGGCGAAAGGTGCTGACGGACACGTCTTTCACATCCGGAAAGATGTGAATGTGCTGACAAGGAAAAACGAAAACGAAGAAGGCGGCACCGGTGGGGGAGAAAATTGAAATATTAGGGGCTCGCGTTCACAATCTGAAGAATGTGGACGTAGAGATTCCGCGCCACAGTCTCACCGTGATCACGGGACTGTCTGGTTCGGGAAAGTCCTCTTTGGCATTTGACACCATTTTTGCCGAAGGACAGCGCCGCTATATTGACACTTTCTCCGCCTACGCCCGCAATTTTCTCGGCGGTATGGAACGACCTGACGTTGATAAGATTACAGGCCTTTCACCCGTTATCAGCATAGAGCAGAAAACCACCAACAAGAATCCTCGCAGCACTGTCGGCACCACCACCGAGGTGTACGATTTTCTGCGTCTGCTCTTCGCCCGGGCCGGCGATGCTTTCTCCTGGCAGACGGGCGAACCGATGGTTCGTTACTCTGAGGAACAGATTATCAATCTTCTACTCAGTGATTATGCCGACCGTCGCGTGCTGCTGTTGGCACCCGTGGTAAGGAACCGTAAAGGTCATTATCGCGAACTCTTCGAGAGCATCCGCCGGAAGGGCTTCATCCGCGTCCGGGTGGATGGCGAACTGATGGAAGTGACCCCGGGGCTGAAGGTGGATCGCTACAGCAACCACTCCATCGAGGTCGTGGTGGATCGCGTGGTGGTACATTCTGTCGCCTCAGACACCTCTGGCGATTCCGCTTCCCGCTTGAAGAACAGTGTTCAGCAGTGTCTGAAACTCGGCGAAGGCCTGATGATGGTCTTGGACGCAGAGACCGGACAACTGCGGCACTACAGCCGGCGTCTCATGTGTCCCACGACGGGGATGAGCTACGCCGACCCGGCGCCTCACAACTTCTCCTTCAACTCGCCGCAGGGATGGTGCCCACGCTGCAAAGGCTTGGGTGTCGTCAACCTCATAGATATAGATAAGGTGATACCCGACCGTTCGCTTTCTGTGAAGGAAGGCGGTATCGCGCCCATTGGCAAGGCACGCAATCAGATGATATTCTGGCAGATGGAAGCCCTCTTGGATCGCTACGGCTGTTCCCTGCAGACGCCTCTGTCCCAGGTGCCCGAAGAGGCGTTGGACGAGATCATCAATGGCTGCCCCGAACGGTTGCGGATTCCCGCGGCCACGGCTGGCACCACCAACGACTACTACCTTGATTATGACGGCCTTGCCAAGTACATCCAGATGATGCAGGACAGCGAGGCCAGCGCCACCGCCCAGAAGTGGGCAGAGCAGTTCTCCGTGACGGCCACCTGTCCCGACTGTCAGGGCACACGGCTCAATCGGGAGGCTTTGCATTTCCGCATTGCCGGAAAGAATATTGCAGAGTTGGCAGCAATGGATATCAAGGACTTGCTGCAATTCGTCACGGACCTCTCCAAGGGTGATCATCTCACCGAACGTCAGCGTCTCATCGCCCCGGAGATTATCAAAGAAATCCGCGAGCGCCTGCTGTTCCTGAACGATGTCGGACTGGACTACCTCAGTCTTTCCCGCAGCAGCGCCAGCTTGTCTGGTGGCGAGAGCCAGCGAATCCGTCTGGCCACACAAATCGGTTCCAAACTGGTGAACGTGCTGTATATCCTGGACGAACCCTCCATAGGTCTCCACCAGCGGGACAACCGCCGTCTCATCCACTCTCTCAAGGAGTTACGTGACACCGGCAACACGGTGATCGTGGTGGAACACGATGAAGAAATGATGCGTGAGGCAGATTATATCGTTGACCTGGGCCCGCTGGCCGGACGAAAGGGTGGGGAAGTGATGTTCCAGGGCACCTTCCCCGAAATGATGCAGACCGACACCCTGACGGCTCAATACCTGCGTGGGACACGCCGGATAGAGATTCCCGCTACTCGCCGCAGCGGCAACGGTCATTTTCTGGAATTGACAGGTGCCACCGGCAACAACCTGAAAAACGTCAGCGTCCGCCTGCCGTTAGGAACATTCATCTGTGTCACTGGTGTCAGTGGCTCCGGCAAGAGCAGTCTCATCAACGACACCCTGCAACCCATTCTTTCCCAGCACTTTTACCGCTCCTTGCGCACGCCGTTGCCATACGGGAGCATTGCCGGTTTGGAGCATTTGGACAAGGTGGTCTGCGTGGATCAGAGCCCCATCGGACGCACGCCACGCAGCAATCCCGCCACCTACACGGGTGTCTTCTCCGATATCCGCGACCTCTTCGTTTCCCTGCCAGAGGCCCGCATTCGTGGTTACAAGCCCGGGCGTTTCTCCTTCAATGTCAAGGGCGGCCGTTGTGAGTGCTGTGGCGGCGCGGGTTACAAGACCATAGAGATGAACTTCCTGCCGGATGTCCTGGTGCCCTGTGAAGAATGTCACGGCAAACGCTACAACCGCGAGACGCTGGAGGTGCGCTTCAAAGGAAAATCCATCGCAGATGTGCTTGACATGACCATCAACCGTGCCGTGGAACTCTTCGAGAATGTCCCGAACATCTTGCAGAAAATCAGAACTTTGCAGGAAGTTGGACTTGGATATATCAAGTTGGGACAGAGCAGCACCACACTGAGTGGCGGCGAGAGTCAGCGCGTCAAACTGGCCACGGAACTGAGCAAACGTGACACCGGACGCACCTTTTATATTCTGGATGAACCCACCACAGGTTTGCATTTCGAAGACATCCGTGTCCTCCTGGGTGTCTTACAGCGGTTGGTGGATAAAGGAAACACCGTGCTGGTCATTGAGCACAATCTTGACATCATTAAATCAGCTGATTACATCGTTGACTTGGGACCAGAGGGCGGTCGAGGCGGCGGACAGATTCTCTCCACAGGAACCCCCGAACAAGTGGCTCAGTCCGACGCCGGCTACACACCTCAGTTCTTGAAGGATGTTTTTCGTTCTAATGGACGTTATGTTTAATAGGAGATAAAGAAAAATAACAACTAACTAACAATAATATGAATAAAATTCAATTATCCCTTGCAGTAGCTTGCTTAGCAGCACTGCTTCCGGCGGCTTCAATGGCCGACACAGACGTGACAGACATTTTCCTGAAGAACGCTGGCTTTGACAACGGCTTCAACTATAACAAAACGGCGACTGGAAACGTCTCACAGGAAATTCTCGTCGTTGATGGATGGACAATGGACATCAGCGTAAACTACACCATCACAGGAGTCTATGAATTCGGAACCGCCAAGACTTTCAATACCAACGGACGTGTTCCTGCGTCTGGCTACGACGGTTCTGCCGGCTGTCTGGCCTTGAGCACCGGTTGGGATCAAAGCCTGCTGTATTATCAGGACGTGACACTGCCCAAAGGCTCCTATAAACTTGTTTCGGCATTCTATAACGGTTCACAAAAGACAGCTGGTCAGAGTCTTGTGGGATGGATTCCGAATTTGGGAGACGATATAATGTCCACCGTCAAGTCTTTCCCGCAGAACAAATGGACGCCAGATACAATACCATTTACACTTGCATCCGAGACCGATGGACGCGTACAGATCGGTTACAAGGCAACAAGCGGCGGCTCGTCCAACTCTGCCATGATAGTTCTTGACTATGTGAAGATTCTGATGACAGACGATGCAGCTGCGTTGGAGCTCACACGCTCTGTCTTTCAGCCAGTTATAGAAGCAGCCAAGGTACTGTATGGAGATGGCACAGGCAATGGTGCGGCAGCGTTGAAAACAGCCATAGATGCAGCGGAAGCCACCCTCGCGACGGATGCAGATGTCCCTACCCTTCTGCAAGCTAAAGCCGCCCTGGAAGCTGCCATGAATGCTTTCAGTGACGCCAACATCTCTCTGGAACATCCTCAAGATCAGACATCTCGCATCAAGAATCCGAGCTTCGAAGACGGCTTCAAGGGATGGTCACAGGAGAATTTCTCAACACAGACCAATACCTCTTTCAGCACCTATAAGGATGGAAACACATACATTGAAAAGTGGGTAGGGTCAGGTAACGTCGGCAGTGCACTTGTGGAACAGTCAATCAACAACTTACCCAATGGTATCTATCTCCTGAAAGCAGCTGCTCAGAATATCCGTCAGAACTCATCTGCTGTACAGAGAGGTGCCGTGCTGTTCGCCAATGATGCCGAAGAGACCGTTACCAAGCGAGATGATTATACACTGCAGTTCACACATATCGATGGCGACCTGAACTTTGGTTTCCGCGCTGTCTCTGCCACTGGTAACTGGCTGGCTGTAGATAACTTCCGTCTCTTCTACTGTGCCGGTGACCTGGAGGACTTCAAGGCCGAACTCGCTAAACGCATTGAACAGGCCGAAGCCCTGACTACCCAGCCAATGAGTGCCTCTACCCTCGCCCAGCTCACAGTCGCCATCAATGTGGCCAAAGCCGCTGATACAGAGGACGCTATCACTGCTGCCGCACAAACCTTGCGTGCCGCTGTGGCCTATACCGCAGAAGCTGCAGAGGCTTTTGCCACCCTGCAAGCGGCCATCACAGCAGCAGAGGAAACCTACAATCCCGAAGGCAATGATGCCGAACTGCTGCAACAAGCCATCGAAAGCGCGAAAGCAACGTTGGCGGACGAGAATGTGACCAATCAGCAGTTGGCAGATGCTGTGAAGGCTTTGGAAAAAGCAGTCTTTGCCTTCCAGATTGCGAATGCCACAGGTGTGCCACCCACCATGAAGACGGGCACCATTATTGCCGGCAGCACGATGATTTTCGGTCGTTTAACCCGCAGCGGTGCAGCAGCCACGGAAATAGGACTCTGCTGGAGCAAAGACAACACAGAACCCACCGTGCTGGACGAACGCTCCACCACATTCTACAGCAACAACGGCAACATCTACTATGCAGACAAGATGGAACCCGCGACCGTCTATTATGTGCGCGCCTACGGCATTACGAAGAACAACGCAGTGGGCTACGGCGCTGTGACAAAGGTGGTTACACTGCCACAGGGCAAGACAACGTGGAGCTATGACAATGCGGGAGACGATGCGACGAATGCACGCATCAGCGCTGCTGTAGAAGATGCCGTGAACGTCATCAACAGCACCACACAAATCAAGAACTTCCACCTCAACGTACACTATGTCCCAGGTGCAGGGTCAGGCGGTGGCACTGCCGATTGCAGCTACGGTGGATGGATGCGCATCAGTCAGTCAACGAGTTACCAGCGTACGGGTACCGTTCTGCATGAAGGCGGTCACGGAATGGGCGTGGGAACCACCAATGAATGGTACAACAACAGCAACTACCGTGCCAACACGTCAAGTGGATACTGGTTGGGTGATCGAGTCGATCGCGTGATGCAGTTCCTCGAGAACAGCACATCAGCTCACCTGAACGGCGACGGCACGCACATGTGGCCCTACGGCATCAACGGAGCGCACGAGGACACCGGCTCACGTATTCTTTATCACGCCAACGCCATGATTCATGAAGCGCTGGGCGAAGATGGTCTCATCATTTCCGGCTCTAACTTCGCCCAACCGGCCTATACTTTTACCCACGAAGACGAGACCAAATACTACCTCAAGAATGCCAACACCGACCTCGGTCTCCAGACCTCTTACCTGCGCCAGACAGCACCGACAAGAGTCCGCTGGGAAGCCATGATGAGTGACGACGTATTGCAGGATGACAGCTGTGCATGGTATATCCACTTCACGCCATCGACAGGCTACTACACCTTGACAAACGTGGCAACAGGAAAACTGCTCGTCATCAACGGAAGTTCCGTCACCATCACTGCTTCTGCCACCAACACCAATACCCGTCTGCAGTTCCTCTCCGCTCGTGCCACCACATCCACAGGCGGTTACACCTTCGCCAGCAAGGCATACTGGATGGTAGGAGCCAATAATCACTACAGCCTGACGGCCACCAAGAACGGAGCCGTCTCTGCCACGGGATTCAACCACTCCAATGCAGCCACCCAGCAGCGCTGGCTCATTCTCACCGGTGAGGAAGTGAAGAAGTTCGGCGAGAAAGTGGGAGACAAGGCCGTTGGCATCCGCTCAGTGAAGGCACTTCCCCACTCTCTTGGAGACTTAAGTGTCCTGGGCGGACAGGGCGCCATCAGCGTGACGGCTGTCGGAACGGGCCAGGAAGTTGGCGTCTTCACCATGGACGGCCGTCAGCTCTCTCAGCTTTACGTGCAGAAGGACGCTTCTGCCACCATTCCTCTCCCACGGGGCATCTATATAGTGAATGGCCAGAAAGTGACCGTTAAGTAAGAATACAGCAATATGAAAGTACTCCTCATCAATGGCAGCCCTCACGAGAAGGGCAATACCTTCACCGCTTTGAGTGAAGTGGCGAAGACCTTGAACGAAGAAGGTTTAGAGACCACCATCATCAGCATAGGTAAACAAGCCGTGCAAGGCTGCATCGCCTGCGGAATGTGTGGAAGGACTGGTCGTTGCACCTACCATGATGACCTCTATCATCAAGTGCTGCGTACCGTGAAAGAAGGCATCGATGGACTCGTCGTTGGCTCACCCGTCTATTACGGCGGCCCCAATGGTTCGCTGTGTGCCCTGCTCGACCGCGTGTTTTACTCCTTGGGTAGAGACCTGCAGTTCAAGCCAGGAGCCAGTGTCGTCGTGTGCCGTAGAGGTGGCGCCACAGCAGCCTTTGACCGTCTGAACAAGTATTTCACGATGATGAATATGCCTCTCGTGAGTTCACAATACTGGAATCTCGCCTACGGACAGACGCCGGGGCAAGCCGCCTTGGATGAAGAAGGAATGCAGACGATGCGTACCCTCGGACGCAATATGTCGTGGATGATAAAAAAACTGAACGTTCGCGAGGACGGTCACCCCGCGCAGGAACCCCGCGTCTGGACAAACGTCATCCGATAAGACCACACCGCCGTCTCCTCTCAAAAGCCGCAGGTCATTGCGACCCGCGGCTTTGAGTTGTTGACGCTTTCAGCGTCAGGAGGTTGACACCGTTGCTTTTTCCTCACTTCGAGCAAAAAAACTTTTTTTCTTCGAGAAACACTACACTCTACACTAAATGGTGGGGTTCAGTGTAGAGTGTAGTGTTTTCTGAAAAAAAATAATTTTTGGGTACTGCGGTATTTGCGCAGCGTCTGGCACTTCGAGGTCAAGCGAATAAAGGAAAGTGCCAAGTCGTATGGCCGAAAGTGCCGAAAGGACTGGACGAAAGTGCCGAAGGGACTGGACGCTGACGCTGATGGGACTGGACGTTGGAAAGAATTATCCCCACAGTGCTGTGCAGCGCTGTGGGGATTCTGAACTTGATTGAAAAATAATTTTGAGAAAGTATTTTTTATCTTACTTCTTGCTTCCAGCCTTCCAGAAGTCTTCCTCGGCCTTGATTTCGGCCTGCTGACGATCATACTCGGCCTTCTGGCGAGCGTACTCTGCATTGTGGGCTTCCACGGTCTGGATGTTCTGCTTCAGACGCTGAGCCTGACCGGCCAGGGTGATATCAGCGGCAGCAGCCTTGTCACAATAGGCCTTTGCCTCGGCATACTGCTTGGCTTTGGTGGCAATATTGGCGCGCTGCATGTAGCACTTGCCCTCCAGGTCGGGATTGTACTGCACGGCCTTGTCTAAATATTCGAAGGCGCCCTTGGTGTCACCGCTCTTACGCATGGCGGCAGCCACACGGAGGGCAATGTTGCCTTTGAGGACGTCGCTCTTGCAGAGGTCAATGGCGTCGTTGTAGTACTTCACGCTCTTAGCGGTCTCGCCGTCCTTGGCATACTTCTGTGCCGTACCGATGGCAGATTCGTATGTGGGCTCAATATTGTAGGCGTACTCTGCGGCCTTGTAATAGACGGGGGTGTCATCACAGTCGTTGGCAGCCATCACGGTGAGG
This sequence comes from Bacteroidaceae bacterium, assembly GCA_017619335.1. Taxonomy (GTDB): domain Bacteria; phylum Bacteroidota; class Bacteroidia; order Bacteroidales; family Bacteroidaceae; genus Physcousia. The sequence goes on along the minus strand of JAFZSP010000079.1, from coordinate 44,098 downwards.
GCGTTCTTCAGGTAGGCGAGGTTGTCCTTGTTGGCTTCCACCTTGGGCTCGAAGATGGCAATAATCTGGTCGCGGTCGGCGGCCTTGGACTCGGCAAAGAGGCCCTCGATGGTATTCAGAGGAGCGTCATATTTCTCCACAATCTTCTGTGCCTTGGCAGGATCGGACTCTTCCTTAGCCAGCTGGAGCATCTTGTCACACACTTCCTTGCTCTCCAAGTAGTCCTCCAGGAACTGCTCACGGAAGCCGTTGTTGTCGGCCTGATACTTGGCGTAGCTCACACGGAAGAAAGCATCGAGCACGAAGCCCTCGACTTCACGACCGCCGTGTTCGTTGATCTTCTTGATACCATCGGAGAAGAGGTCGTAGGCCTTGTCCAACGTGTAGGAGGGGTCTGCCTGCGGAGCCAGGAAAGCATAGTCGTAGGCCTTGCGGGCAATGACGTCACCTTCTGTGGCACGACGGTGGTCGGGCGTGAAGGAGTTGAGTCCTGCCAGATTCTTGACACGGGTGTCGTAGAGGTTCATCAGTTCCTTGAAAAGAGCCTGTTTCTTGGTGGCATCCTGTTCCTGCTGCACCATCATGAAGAGCATATAGGCGCCGTTGGTATAGATACCCACCTGGGAGAACGGTGCTTTCTCGAAGACGGGCTTCCAGGCCTCGTAGGCTTCGGCGAAGTTGCTACCCTCGATAGCTGTCTGGAAGAGACTGAGGTTCTGACGGATGTTGGTCTTTTCCTCCTCGGTGGCATCGATCATATCGATGCGCTGGCGGGTGTCTGTTCCTTCATATTGTGCCATGGCGGGAGCACAAACTGCAGCCAAGGCGATGGCAATGAATGTTTTCTGAAGTTTCATAGTTGTAATAATCTTTATCTTTATCAAGTTATTTTATTATTTAGACCGAAAGTTCGGCGTAGGGTTTAAAGCCTAAATAGGTGTAACGGAAGTTCTTTCCCTTGGCCGATGGGAACTGGCTTCTGGGATCAATATCTGCCCGGGTGCGCAGATGGTCGATAATGTGATTATAGCAGTCCATGGCGCTGAAGGCCTTCACATGGGCTGTGAAAACGGTGTCCTTGTAATCAAACTTACCCGTTTCAGGGACAATCACCACTCGCTTGAAGTAAATCGTTCCTTCATACCAACCAGGCAGCTCGTCGTTCAGTCGCAACTGAATGAGGTCTTTCGGGCGCAGGTTGGGCTTGGCTGGGGCAGCCTCTGACTGAGTGTCCGTCTGCTCTCCCTCCTTGCCGGCTCCTTTGCCAATGGCCTTGAACTCTTCCAAGTTGGCAGCTTGTGTCTTGATAACAATAAAGTACACGCGCGGGCGTACCTTATATCTTTTAGGGAAGGGCATATTACCATCGGCGTATTGGCGGAAATCCTCCTCGAACTGAGGAGTAACGTCAAATCCCTGGATAGTGCGGATGAAATCCAGCGCTTCATCCACGCTTGCCACAACCACTTCGTCGTCAAAATAGCGGATATAAAGATTCATTCCTTTTAATTATGTTTTAAAACGGGTGCAAAGGTACGGAAAAATATGACAAAGTGCATCGTTTTTCCCAATTTTTATAATAAATTTGACGAATTTTACCATTTTCTTGATTCTTTTCGTCGAAATTCTTTGTTCGTAAGCAAAAAAGTCGTACCTTTGCACCCGAATTCAAACAAAGTCCAAATAATGAATAGACAAATGAACTATTGGTGGTGGCGTTACTCAAGTCTCAAAAAGTCGTGAGTGCGGTTGCCATATACCAGTAGTACAACATAGGTAAAGGCCTGTCGGGATTCTCACGACAGGTCTTTTCTCTTTTTATCCATCCTCCAGCAATATCACTTTAATCCAATAATTATGATAGCCAGTCACAACATCAACACGAATGGTTTCTACGGCGAGTTCGGCGGAGCATACATCCCCGAGATTCTCTACAAGACCGTGGAAGACCTGAAGAACCAGTATCTCGACATCATCGAGAGTGAGTCGTTCCAGAGAGAGTACCACCAATTGCTGCGCGATTACGTGGGTCGTCCCAGTCCGCTCTACTTCGCCCGTCGGATGAGCGAACGTTACTGCTGCCGGCTGTATCTGAAGCGTGAAGACCTGAATCACACGGGCGCACACAAGATCAACAACGCGATCGGTCAAATCCTGCTGGCACAACGCATGGGCAAGAAACGCATCATCGCAGAAACGGGAGCCGGACAGCACGGCGTGGCCACCGCCACCGTTTGTGCCCTGATGAATATGCCTTGCCGCGTCTATATGGGAGCCACAGATGTCGCCCGCCAGCACGTCAACGTGGAACGTATGAAGATGTTGGGAGCAGAGGTCTTTCCTGTGGAGAGCGGCAACAAGACCTTGAAAGACGCCACCAACGAGGCCATCCGTGACTGGTGTTGTCACCCTGCCGACACCTTTTATATTATTGGAAGCACCGTGGGACCGCATCCTTATCCCGATATGGTCGCTCGTCTGCAAAGTGTTATATCCAAGGAAATCAAGCTACAACTGATGGAACACGAGGGGCGTGACTACCCCGATTACCTCATGGCCTGTGTGGGTGGCGGAAGCAACGCGGCCGGCACCATCTATCATTACTTGGATGACGAGCGCGTGAGTATTGTTCTGGGTGAAGCCGGTGGTCACGGTATTGACAGCGGTGAGACGGCTGCCACCATCCACTGCGGAACCCTCGGCATCATCCATGGTGCCCGGACGTTGGTGATGCAGACCGAAGACGGACAAATCACGGAACCATACAGTATTTCCGCTGGTCTGGACTACCCGGGAATAGGTCCGCTGCACGCCTATCTGGCTCGCTGCGGCAGGGCCACCGTGATGGCTATTAATGATGATGAAGCGCTGGCTGCCGCCTACGAACTGACACGCCTCGAAGGTATCATCCCTGCATTGGAGAGTGCTCACGCACTGGCAATGTTGCCGAAAATGCAGTTCCGTCCAGAGGACGTTGTTGTTCTGACTGTCAGCGGCCGCGGGGACAAAGACCTGGGAACTTACCTCCGCGAAATGAAATAATTGTCCATTATCCATTTTCCATTGTCCATTATTAAGATGTTCTCCTATACTACCTCCACCCGCCAGATTCTTGGCGATCTACAGACACCTGTGAGTGTTTACCTGCGCGTCCGTGACCTTTACCCCCAAAGCGCACTCATGGAATCCAGCGACTATCACGGCAACGATAACGCCCGCTCGTTCATCGCACTGCAGCCGCTTGCCTCCATCGCCATTGCTCACGGCACCGCCACAACCACCCTCCCGGACGGCTCCTCCCACCTGCAGCCCTGTTCCGAATGTGCCGACACCGTCAACGCCATCCAGTCGTTCCTCTCACGCTTCTCCGTCACCGGCCAGGCGGCAGAGTTCTGTGGCTTATACGGCTACACCACCTTCAATGCGGTCCGTTACTTCGAACAGATACCAGTGAAGGACGAGACGCAAGCCAAGAACGATGCGCCCGACCTCCTCTATATTCTATATAAGTATGTGATCGTTTTCGACCACTTCAATAACACGATGACGCTCATTGAGTTGCTGTCTGATGGAGAAGAGGACCATCTGGACCGTCTTCGTCATCAGTGCTGTGATACGGTGGCAGCCCCCTACCCCTTCCATATCGAAGGTGATGTCACCAGCACCCTGACAGACGATGAGCACCGCGAGAACATCCGTCGCGGCATTCAGCACTGTCTGCGTGGCGATGTGTTCCAGATCGTACTCTCCCGACGCTTCTGCCAGCGATTCACCGGCGATGACTTCCAGCTCTACCGCGCCCTGCGCAGCATCAATCCCTCGCCGTACCTCTTCTATTTCGACTTCGGCGGCTTCCGAATCTTTGGCTCCTCTCCCGAGACACACTGCCGCATCAGCGGGCGCACAGCCTATATCGATCCCATTGCCGGAACCACGCGTCGCACGGGTAACCGTGAAGAGGACCGCCGCGCTGCCGAATACCTGCGCAACGACCCCAAGGAAAATGCTGAGCATGTGATGCTTGTGGATCTGGCCCGCAACGACCTCAGCCGCAACTGCCACAACGTCCACGTGGAATTCTTCAAGGATATGCAATTCTACTCCCACGTCATCCATCTGGTGTCCCGCGTCAGTGGCACCTTGGACGAGGACGCCTCACCCATCAAGGCATTTATCGACACCTTCCCTGCCGGCACCCTCTCCGGTGCGCCCAAAGTCCGCGCGATGCAACTCATCTCAGAGATTGAGCCGCACAACCGTGGTGCCTACGGTGGCTGCATCGGCTTCATCGGGCTGGACGGTTCACTGAATCAAGCCATCACCATCCGCACCTTCGTCAGTCGTGGTGGTGAGCTGTGGTTCCAGGCTGGCGGAGGCATTGTTGCCAAGAGCGATGTGGAATATGAATTACAGGAAGTTAACAACAAACTTGGTGCGCTCAGACGCGCCATCATTGAAGCCGAAAAACTATGAAAATCATCATCATTGATAACTACGACAGCTTCACCTTCAATCTTTCCCATCTGGTGAAGCAGCTCGGTGCCCAATGTGACACCGTGCGCAACGACCAGTTCAACCTCAGTGATCTGGAACCGTATGACAAAATCATCCTTTCCCCGGGTCCAGGTATTCCCTCTGAAGCAGGCCTTCTGTTGGATGTCATTCGTACCTATGCAGGCAAGAAACCCCTACTCGGTGTCTGCCTTGGTCACCAGGCAATTGGTGAAGCCTTCGGTGCCACCCTCGAGAACCTCTCAGACGTTTTTCATGGTGTTCAGACGCCCATTCACCTCACCACAGAAGACTACCTCTTCGAGGGTCTTCCGGCCTCGGGACTCCCTGTCGGACGTTACCACTCGTGGGTCGTTTCCAAGGAAGCCTTCCCCGACTGTCTGGAAATCACTGCCGTAAGCGAGGAAGGACAAATAATGGCCCTGCGCCATCGGACACTCGATATCCGAGGTATCCAGTTTCACCCAGAGAGCGTTCTCACCCCTGACGGTCCCGCCATGCTGCGCAACTGGCTCAATCATTAAATATCTATCTAATGAACTGTAATTCAAAGCCCCGTAGGGGCGAGATAGGATGACCGCAGCGAAAAGCCCCATCGGGGCGAGATAGGGGTAGCCAGCCGTTTTAACGGCTGGTATGGAATGACGGAGAAAAACGCGTGCCTTTAGGTACGCGACAACAGATCCCTCTCTCGTACCTACGGCACGCGTTCCATTGGCAACCACAATACCAGCCAATGAATTGGCTGGCTACCCCAATCAAATGCCTATGGCATTACTAGCTATATTTGAATAAGTATTCTCATCTATCATTATTAAATCCTATGAAATCCATTCTCTCCCGCCTCATAGCAGGCGAAACCCTCAGCCGCGAAGAAACTCGCACCCTCATGCTCAACATCACCCGTGAGCAGTACACCGACATTCAGATAGCCGCCCTCCTCACCGCCATTCAGATGCGGGGCGCCACCGTGGACGAGCTTCTCGGCTTCCGCGATGGCCTCTTGGAAACCGGCAAATATATCGACCTCAGTGACTACAACACACTGGATATCGTGGGCACTGGCGGCGACCAGAAGAACACCTTCAACATTTCCACGTGTTCTGCCTTCGTGATTGCCGGAGCAGGATACAAGGTCACCAAACACGGCAATGGCGCCAGCACCTCCGTCAGCGGTGCCAGCAATGTGCTGGAAGCCCACGGAGTGCGTTTCACGGCCGACCCCGACAAACTCCGCCGCAGTCTTGACGAAGCGGGCATCTGCTACTTCCACGCTCCCCTCTTTGCCTACGGTATGAAGTTCGTCGGTCCTGCCCGCAAAGCGCTGGGCGTACCCACCTGCTTCAACCTCCTTGGTCCCCTTGTCAACCCATGCCACCCGAAGAACTCCCTCCATGGTACAGCCGACCAGAGTCAGTTGCGCCTCTATACCAATATCCATCAGCGCATTGGTGACAACTTCGGTATCATCACCAGCTATGACGGTTATGACGAGATTTCCCTCACCAGTGGCTTCAAGTTCGTCACCAACCATTTTGAGAAGGTCTTCACGCCCAAAGACCTGGGGCTCAACTATGTAGAACCGTCCGACATCTATGGTGGAACAACCATCGAGGAAGCCTGTGCCATCTTTGACAGCGTCCTTCAGGGAACCAGCACCCCGGCACAGAAGTCTGTTATCATGGCAAATGCAGCCTGCGGTATCAGCGTCCTGGATCGTAACCTCAGTGTGGAGGATTCTATCGCCATTGCCCGCGAGTCCCTTGACAGTGGACGAGCCTTGACCGCCTTCAAGAAATTCCTGGAACTGAATTCATAACTGTTATTATGCAAGACATTCTCCAAACCATCATCGCGCGCAAGCAGGAAGAGGTGGAAGCCCTCCGTGCTCCCAAGCCTTCTCTTCGTGAAGCCCTTTTTGCCTCACGCACGGGCATCATTGCCGAATTCAAGCGTCGCTCCCCTTCCAAGGGGTGGATCCACGAGTCGGCTCGTCCAGACGTGGTTCCCATCGGCTATCAGCAGGCGGGAGCTGCGGCGCTCAGCATCCTCACAGATGAGCACTTCTTCGGTGGGCAAGATGACTTCATCCGTGCAGCACGCCGTGCAGGTGTCACACTGCCGATTCTGTACAAGAACTTTGTAATCGATGAGCTGCAGCTGTACCAGGCCCTCACTTGCGGGGCTTCTGCCGTTCTTCTCATTGCAGCTTGTCTGAGCAAGACCAAGTGTGCCGAGCTCATCAGTAAAGCGCATGGCATCGGGCTTGAAGTGTTACTTGAAATACATAGCGAGAACGAATTGGAATACACCGAACTGTCTGCCGACTGCATTGGCGTCAACAACCGTAATCTCGGCTCCTTTGTTACCGATGTTCAGAACTCTTTCCGCTTGGCCGAGAGACTGCCCCGTGACCGTGTGCTCGTCAGTGAAAGCGGCATCAGTGACCCCGCCGTCATCCGTGACCTGCGCGCCGCAGGTTTCAGAGGGTTCCTGATTGGAGAGACTTTTATGCGTGAGGCAAACCCCGCCGAAGCGCTCAGCCGTTTCATCGCACAAATCCAAGAATAGATGGACAGTCATCTTCTCATTAAGGTATGTGGTATGCGCGATGCCGACAACATCCGCGCAGTGGAAACGCTCGGCATAGATTGGATGGGCTTCATCTTCTGGCCCGGTTCCTCGCGCTTCGTCTCAGACGTTCCGACCTACCTGCCGCAGCACGTCAGCCGTGTCGGAGTCTTCGTGGATTCGACTGAAGAAGAGATCATTCAGCACATTCAACTGTTCGGTCTCCACGGTGTCCAGCTGCACGGCCATGAGTCGCCAGCCTTCTGCAGATCCCTCAAAACGGCCTGTGGCGATTCCATCTCCCTCATCAAAGCGTTTTCCATCGCTACCGCAAAGGATTTGGAAGGAACCAAACCCTATGAGGGCCTTGTCGATTACTTCCTCTTCGACACCCGCAGTCCGCTTCCGGGCGGCAGCGGCCGACAGTTTGACTGGGCCATTCTCCAGGATTACAACGGCTCCACTCCTTTTCTCCTCAGTGGCGGCATTGGCCCTGAAGATGCCCTGCGCGTCCGTTCCTTCCACCATCCCCGTTGCATCGGCATTGATCTCAATTCCCGCTTCGAGTCAGCACCCGCACACAAGGATGTCACACGCCTATCCCACTTCTTGCAATCACTTAATAATCAAACACTATGAATCGCATCAATTCTCTTTTCACACAAAAGCCATCAGGCATTCTTTCCCTATACTTCTGTGCTGGCCACCCCACATTGGACTCCACCGCACACATCGTTCGTACACTCGCTTCGCGGGGTATTGATATGATAGAAATCGGAATACCTTTCAGTGATCCAATGGCCGACGGCCCCGTCATCCAAGATGCTGCCACCAAAGCCCTGCACAATGGAATGACGCTCCGCACACTCTTTAACCAACTGAAAGACATTCGGAAAGATGTCAATATTCCACTTCTGCTTATGGGCTACTTGAACCCCGTCATCCAATTCGGTTTCGAGCGTTTCTGTCAAGAATGTCAGCAAGTTGGCGTAGATGGTGTCATCCTTCCGGATCTGCCCTTCCGTGATTACTTAGAGGACTTCAAGCCCGTTGCAGACCGTTACGACCTTCGCATCATTATGCTCATTACTCCCGAGACCTCTGATGAACGCATCCGTTTCATCGATGAGCACACCGACGGATTCATCTACATGGTCAGTTCTGCCGCAACCACGGGGGCACAACGTTCCTTTGACGAAGCCAAACAAGCTTATTTCAACCACGTCAATTCCATGAACCTGCGCAATCCTCGAATGATAGGTTTCGGCATCAGTAACCATCAGACGCTCACATCGGCACAACAGAACGCCGCCGGAGCCATCATTGGTTCCAAGTTCGTCACCCTCTTGGACGAAACGAATGATGCAGACCAAGCCCTCACCCAACTGTATGAAGCACTGCAACAGTGAGTTGCTTAACAACTACGCTAAGAGTTTTTCCACGGCGTCCCGCCAATCGGCATTCTTCTCTACGAGAAGGGTCTGAATGCCCAATTGTGCGGCCACGGCAATATTGGCGGGTGAGTCATCCAGGAAAAGCGTCTCGGAAGGCTGGATTCCTGCGTCGTTGAGCATGAATTGGAAAATGCCTGGGTCAGGTTTCATGATGCCCACTTCGTATGAAGTATAGCACTTCTCCAAGTAACTGCTCAACGGACGCCCCTCTGTACTGAATTGCGGACTCTCTGCCCACGACTGCACAAAGGGATTGGTGTTGGAAAGCAGAAACGTGCGGTAGCCGCGGGCGCGCAGCTCATCCAGACGACGCAGCTTCAGTGTATCAACTGGGCCGCCGACATAGCCGAGCCATGCACCCAGCACCTCGTCATGAGAGAGCGAGCGACCGCACATCTTCTCCAGTTCGGTCCGGAAAGCGTCGGGGGTGATTTGACCACTCTCCAATAGTTCAAAGACCCCTTTCTGATGAAAGCGGTCCAACCGTACTTCGGCATCTGCCAAGCCTATCCGCTTGAATGATGCCACGGCGCCCTCCCACGAGAGGTCAAAGATCACGCCGCCAAAGTCAAAAGCAATATTTTTAATCATAGTTATCAGTTTCCGTCGGGTTTATCGGCCTCAAAGAAAGGCGAGTCGTTCCAGTGAAACGAGTCTATTTCATCGGGATGTTCCGGGTCAAAAGCCTGGTATTCAGGACGCAGAGCAGAGAGGAAGGGAAGCTGTAGCTGCTTCATACCCTCAATGATACATTTGGCAATCTCGTAGGCACCGTAGGGATTGAAGTGCGTGTTGTCCTTGAAATCCTGCGTCTGTCCAGGGTAGGAACCTGCCGGATAGTGTACGAAAGCGCGCTTGCTTTGTTCCTCACCCATCGCCTCATAGAACGTGCGGGTCATTTGATGCAAATCGATGAGGGGAACGTTTTCATTCTTGGCTACCCAAGCCATTGCCTCGGGATAGTTGGCGTGTGTCTCTTGAATGTGTCCGTCCTTGAAGCTACGCCGTTGTGTGGGCGTGACAAAGATGGGAGTGGCACCTCGCGCGCGCGTTTCATCAATAAAGGTCTTCAGGGCGGTGGCAAAGTTGTAGTAGGCACCAGCTCCCGGGAAGCGCTGCTTCTGGTCGTTGTGCCCGAACTCGGCAATCAGATAATCACCGGCTTTCATCATGGAAAGCGCCTTGGCCAGACGGTTGGCACTGATGAAAGTGCTGGCCGTCTCACCGCTCTCGGCAAAGTTGGCAAAGGCCACCTCGGGGCCGAACCAGCGCGTGATCATCTGTCCCCAAGAAGCCCAGGGTTCGTTGTCCTGATCCACGACGGTGCTGTTGCCGCAGAGGAAGACGGTGGGCACTTCGGGTGCAGGCTCTATGCGGAGGGTGGCCAGCGCAGGTGCATCGCCGTTGACCTCTATGGTCAGACGGTCGTCAAAGTTCAGCTTCTGCAATTCTCTTGGCTTCAGGCGCATGGAACGCTGCTCGTCTATTTGTGGAGAATGTTTATGGACAATGAACGAGACCTCTTTCAACTCACCCTTCTTTGTGCTCAGGTTCTCCACAAAGAGCCGGCGACTTTCTGCCCGAACCGTGGTGACGGCAGCACGGTGGCGGGATCCCAAGAGCACTGTCACCCTGTAATTGCCATCCGGCACACGCAGGCTGAAGAAGAACGGAGACGGTTGTTCCAATTGCGCTGGCGAAGGGATGAAGTCAAAGCCGTAGGCGGTGCCAGCGGAGTAACGATCGGAAGGCTGCACTTGTGTGGCTCCTTCCATCTGCACCTTCTTGTCGGTGGTGAAACGGAAGTTCCACGGCTGGGCGTTGGAAGGCACCATCACGGATGTCGCCAATAGCAGGAATAACGAAAAACGGAGAATGGGAAAAGAATGTCTCATGAAAGATGGGAGTTGAGTGTTTTGTGGCGGCAAAGATACGAACTTCTGCTGAGAAAGCCTCGATAAAGTGGAAAAAAAGGGCTGGAAGAGCAAAAAATAGGGCAAAATCTTTGCAGTTTCATGAAAAAGCAGTACCTTTGCACCCGGTTTTGAAAAAAGACCTGCCGATATGGCTCAGTTGGTAGAGCAACGCATTCGTAATGCGTGGGTCCGGGGTTCGAGTCCCCGTATCGGCTCCAACAGAATAGACCGCAGATACTTACCATGGGTGTCTGCGATTTTTACTTTATGAAGAAGACACATCGTAATGTCCTCATTGCTGTGCTGGCTGTGCTGGCCATTCTTGCAGCGACCGCTTTCTGGGCCGTGCACGCCGTGTTGCGTCCCTGCTTTGATTTGCAGGAAACGGCATACGTCTATATCCGCCCTGAGACCACAGAAACAGATATCCTCGAACAGTTACAGACCTCCTGCGGCGCCACCTCCCTCACAGGATGGCACCTGTTGCGCCATGCGATGGAGTTCCAACCACGAACAGGCCGTTACGCCATCCATCCCGAGGACAACAGCCTGACCGTCCTGCGACGTCTGCGCAACGGACAACAGGAACCCGTGCGACTCACGATTCCCTCTGTCCGACGACTGCACCGGCTGGCCGGAACCCTCTCGCATCATTTGATGTTGGACTCTGCGGCGGTGGCAACAGCCTTTGCCGATAGCAGTTTTGCCTCCAAGTGGGGTTACAGCACCGCCACCCTACCCGCTCTGTTTATCCCCAACACCTACGAACTCTTCTGGAACATCTCCCTCGATGCATTCATGCAACGGATGCAGCGTGAAAATGAGACCTTCTGGGACAGCAACAGCCGTGAAGAGAAAGCAAAAGCATTGGGCATGAGTCACATAGAAGTCATTACACTGGCCAGCATCGTTGATGAAGAGACGGCCTACGAGCCCGAGAAAGCCCGAGTGGCGGGCGTCTATCTGAACCGCCTACAGCGTCAGATGCCCCTCCAAGCCGATCCGACCGTCAAGTTCGCTGTCGGAGACGACGGACTGCGACGCATTCTCAACCAGCACTTGCGCACCCAAAGTCCTTACAACACCTATATCTATAAAGGTCTGCCTCCAGGTCCCATCCGCATCCCGAGCGTCTCCGGTATTGATGCCGTGCTGCGGGCAGAAAGGCACGAGTACCTCTACTTCTGTGCCAAGGAGGATTTCAGCGGCAGCCACAACTTTGCACGCACTTTCTCAGAACATGCAAAAAATGCACGACGTTACCAACAAGCCCTGAATGCCAGGGGAATAAAGAAATAAAACCATGTCTGCTACACTAAGATTTGAAGTTGTCGGTGAGGCGTTTAAGAAGCGCCCCATTGAGACACCGACACCTGCCGAACGACCCTCGGAGTTCTTCGGCAAATATGTCTTCAACCGTGAGAAGATGCACAAATACCTGCCCGCTGATGTCTATCAGAAAATGATCAACGTCATGGATGGCAATGCCACCCTGGACCTGGCCACCGCCGACCTTGTCGCAGAAGGCATGAAACGCTGGGCCATGAGCCTCGGAGCCACACACATCACCCACTGGTTCCAGCCCCTCACCGAGGGCACTGCCGAGAAGCACGACGGCTTCGTGGAACATGACGGCAAGGGCGGCATGGTGGAAGAGTTCACTGGCAAGCAGTTGGTACAGCAGGAACCCGACGCCAGCTCATTTCCCAGCGGCGGAATTCGCAGCACCTTCGAAGCCCGTGGTTACTCGGCCTGGGACCCCACGTCACCGGTCTTTGTTATTGGCGACACCCTGATGATTCCTACCGTCTTCATCGCCTACACTGGTGAAGCTCTGGATTATAAGGCTCCGCTGAAGAAAGCCCTTCACGCGGTCGATTGCGCAGCGACGGCAGTGGCACAACTCTTTTACCCGGATGTGAAGAAAGTCATCTCTAATCTGGGATGGGAACAGGAATATTTCCTTGTAGATGAGGGACTGTATGCAGCACGCCCCGATCTTGTGATGACGGGCCGCACGCTGATGGGACACGATTCTGCCAAGAACCAGCAGATGGACGACCACTACTTTGGCTCCATTCCCGAGCGCGTGGCAGCTTTCATGCGAGACCTTGAGATACAAGCCCTGGAACTCGGCATCCCCTGCAAGACCCGCCATAACGAGGCGGCTCCCAACCAGTTCGAACTGGCTCCCATATTTGAGGAGACCAATCTGGCGGTGGATCATAATATGCTGTTGATGATGTTGATGAAGAACGTGGCTCGCAAACACGGCTTCCGTTGCCTGCTGCATGAGAAGCCTTTCGCCGGTATCAATGGCAGTGGTAAGCACAACAACTGGAGCCTCTCCACAGACACGGGCATCCTTCTGCACGGACCGGGAAAGACACAAATAGACAACCTGCGTTTTATCACGTTTATCGTGGAGACCCTCATGGCTGTCTGGCGTCACAACGGTCTGCTCAAAGCCAGCATAGTGAGTGCCGCCAACGCCCATCGATTAGGCGCCAACGAGGCACCGCCTGCGATTATCTCATCCTTCTTGGGCAAGCAACTGACAGAGGTGCTGGACCATTTAGAGAAGACGGCAGATGAAGAGATTTCCTTAGCCGGCAAACATGAGATGCATCTGGATATTCCTCAGATTCCGGAGCTGCTCATCGATAACACCGACCGCAACCGCACCAGCCCCTTCGCCTTCACGGGTAATCGTTTCGAGTTCCGTGCCGTGGGCAGCGAGGCCAACTGCGCCAGTGCGATGATTGCTCTGAACGCTGCGGTGGCAGAGTCGCTCATGGATTTCAAGAAAAGAGTGGATGCACGCATCCAGGAAGGTGGCACCACTTTCCACGCCATCATGGAAATCCTGCGTGAAGACATCACCACCTGCCGCGCCATCCGTTTCGACGGCAATGGCTACAGTGATGAATGGCGGCGGGAAGCAGCCCGACGCGGGTTAGACACCGAAGGCAGCGTGCCGCTGGTAATTGATCGTTATCTGGATCCTGCCAGCGTGGAGATGTTCAAGAAGACAAAAGTCTTTGAACTAGCAGAAATTCAGGCTCGTAACGAAATCAAGTGGGACACCTACACCAAGAAGATTCAGATCGAGGCCCGCGTCTTCGGAGACTTGTGCTTGAATCATATCATCCCCGTGGCCACCCGTTACCAGAGCGCTCTCATTGACAATGTTCACAAGACAGCCCAGATCTTCCCCAAGGAGACTGCCGAACGCCTGTCTGTCAACAATGTAGCACTCATCCAGCAGATAGCCGAGCACACCATCTTCATCACAGAGAACGTCGAGAAGCTCGTGGCAGCTCGCAAGGTAGCCAACCGCATCGTCAGTGATCGTGAAAAAGCCATTGCCTACCATGATACGGTGGCCCCTCTCATAGAGGAGACACGTTATCATGTAGATAAGTTGGAATTGATTATTGACGATGAGATCTGGCCTTTGCCCAAGTATCGTGAAATGTTGTTCATCAGATAATAATTCCACAAGCAAGAAGCCTGCGTCCATCGGTGTAAGGTATTAGTAATATTATACTAAAGCAAAAGCAGCTACAATCACTGTAGCTGCTTTTGTTCTGCTGTATTGCCGACACTATACAAGCGTCAGATAATCTTCTCGATTTTGGAGAGGTTGGCGGTCACTTCAGCATCAGTGACCTCATAGTTCTGGAGATTGCCGGAGAGGTACTGGTCGTAGGCGCTCATATCGATGAGACCGTGACCACTGAGGTTGAAGAGGATAACTTTCTCCTCACCGGTCTCCTTGCACTTCTTGGCCTCGCGGATGGTGGCAGCGATGGCGTGACAGCTCTCGGGAGCGGGAATGATACCCTCGGCACGAGCAAAGAGCGTTCCGGCCTCGAAGCTCTCTAACTGCTGAATATCAACGGCACTCATCAGTCCGTCCTTCAGCAACTGACTGACAATGACGCCAGCACCGTGGTAACGCAGTCCACCAGCATGAATATTGGCAGGCATAAAGTTGTGACCCAGGGTGAACATTGGAAGCAGGGGCGTGTAACCAGCTTCGTCACCGAAGTCATACTGGAACTGTCCGCGGGTGAGTTTGGGACAAGAAGCAGGCTCTGCAGCAATAAACTGTGTCTTTTTGCCTTCCAGGATGTTGTGACGCATAAAGGGGAAGGCCACACCGCCGAAGTTGGAACCGCCGCCGAAGCAGGCAATCACCATATCGGGATATTCTCCAGCCATAGCCATCTGCTTCTCGGCTTCCAGACCAATAACCGTCTGGTGTAGCGCCACATGGTTGAGGACAGAACCGAGGGTATATTTGCAGTTGGGCGTGCTCATGGCCAGCTCAATAGCCTCGGAAATGGCGGTACCCAGAGAACCCTGGTTCATCGGGTCGCGGGTGATGATGTCCTTACCGGCACGGGTGGACATTGATGGAGAAGCCTCCACGGTGGCACCGAAGGTCTGCATGATGCTGCGGCGATAGGGCTTCTGATTGTAGCTGATTTTCACCTGATAGACAGCACATTCCAGTCCGAAGACCTTGGCTGCGTAAGAGAGTGCGGCACCCCACTGTCCGGCACCTGTCTCGGTGGTGACGTTGGTCACGCCTTGAACCTTGTTGTAGTAGGCCTGGGGCAGTGCGGAGTTCAGCTTGTGGCTGCCCACGGGGCTGACGCTCTCGTTCTTGAAATAGATGTGTGCGGGCGTGCCGAGTGCTTCTTCCAAGCCGTAGGCGCGCACCAGCGGCGTGGAACGGTAGTACTTGTACATCTCACGGACAGGTTCGGGGATGTCAATCCACGCGTCGGTCTGATTCATTTCCTGACGTGCCAACTCTTCAGCAAAGATCGGGAAGAGATCTTCGGCTTTCAGCGGCTGTTTGGTTCCCGGATGCAGGGGAGGCAGAGGCTTGTTTTTCATATCTGCCTGAATGTTGTACCACTGCGTTGGAATCTCGCTCTCTGGCAAAATGTAACGTTTCTGTCTGTTACTCATAGTGTTGTGTTAAATAAATGAAACAATAAGGGTTTAAGGATTCTCTGATTGAGGGATGAATTCGTAGCAGCCCGCATCTGGTGCTCCATCGGCCGTGCGGGAACGCCCCTGACGGTCCAGCGGCCAGGCGCTACTGAAGGCGGGGTCGGCAATTCCACGGATGGACGATTCCTCCAAAGGTGTGAAATCATAAAGGAAGTTGTGGGTATCCAAGAGTTGGAAGTTCTTCTCGTGCGCGAAATCGCCCTTGCGCGGGTCAAGCGTATTATTGATGAAACGCGTTTTATAAAGTTCGTCATCAGGTACTTCCGTGGCCAGGAAACAATTGCGGAAGCAGTAGTTGACAATGGGGTCTTCCACACTCCCTTTGTAACCCCACTGTCGCGGATCCAAGTTGGGAAGCATAATGACATCCTCAGCATAGCCAGTGATAACACAGTTGATGAAGTCTGCCTTCAGCAGGGGGTGATAGGTCGCCGTGTCCTCGTAGAAGGTGACGTTGACTGCGTCTCCGCGGTCGGCACTGAGGGCGTAGAACTGAGCCAGTGTGCAGTGGACAAAAGAACTGTGACCGCCAATGAGTTCCACACAATGCCCGAGGGTGTTGGAAATCTCTGTGTTGGCCACTTCCACTCGGCAGTCTTTCTCGCTGAGCCCGTGACCGCCGAGGTTGTGCAGGCGGCTATTGACCAGCGTGAGTTTCAGGGCGTTGGTGTTGGAGCTGTCACACTGGATACCATAGTTTCCGCTGTGGAGATCAATGTAAGACAGTTCATTATCAAAGCTTTCTGCCGTCAGGATAATGCCTTCCCAACGAGCAGGCAACCGGTCATAGGGAAGATAGTCAAACATGTGGTCCGTGCGGTCGCCGCGCAGGAGTACAGGAGCCTCCAGCGTGCCTGCAGCCACCAAGCGGCCGTGCACCGTCAGTCCCGCCTGGTCGTGGAACAACAACTGCGTACCAGCAGGCAGCGTCAGCGTCACGTCGGGTGCCACCACCAGACTGTCATAGATGACAATGGGACGACGGGCGCTGAATGTAGTATCATTTAATAATGTACACGCGCGCAAGAAAAAGGCATCACGTCCCACCACCGTCAGCGGTACCCGCTGCTGTACCCCACTCTCTAAGCAGAAAACCAGTGCATCCTTGATTTCCTGGGGTTCGTCGGACTCGAAAGCCGGTAGCGTCACCTCGGCACGGACCAGAATGCTGTCACGCCGACGCACCTCAAAGTCCGTCACGTGGTTGGCAGCCGAACGACTCATATCCTGGCCATCGATGTTGATGCGGAAAGGACTGGCCGCTCCGCCTTCCAGGAAAACATCCGTAATGCGAAGTCCCTCATCTGCATGATTGAAGACGGTCAACGTCTGAGTGCTGGAAGGGACGGTGGTCAGCAGTGTGTCAAAGGCGATGGTGTCACGGCTGAAGGAGAGTGTGATGGAACGATCCGTTGTGAACGAGTCATAATCATCGCAGGCAATGAACCAGAAGCTCATTGCTGCGACACATATTATTGTCCAGAACCTATACATTCTCCAGAATGGCAAGGAGGTGGCGCCAGACCATATCCACTGTGGGGATCAGCAGACGCTCGTCGGGTGAGTGGACACCGCGAAGCGTGGGACCGAAACTGACCATATCCAGCCCCGGATACTTCTCGGAGAACAGTCCGCACTCCAGACCTGCATGAATACCGCGAACGACAGGTTCCTTCTGGAACAGCTTCACGTACTGCTCGCGGGCAATGCGCAGGATCTCGCTCTTGGGATTCATCGCCCAGCCGGGATAGCCCTCGCCTATTTCCACTTCGGCACCTGCCAATTCAAAGACGGCGGCCACCGTGTGTGCCATATTCAAGCGGTTGCTCAACAGGGAGCTGCGCTGGCTGCTGTTGACAAAGATGACCCCGGGTTCCACCTGCTTGATACTGGCCAGATTGCTGCTGGTCTCCACGAGGGCAATTTCCTGACTCATCGCATAAACACCATTGTCCACGCCCTGCAGCGCAAGGATGAGACGGCGGTTGACATCCTCGGGCAGCACGGTGGCAGCTGGCTCGGCGCTCTCCATCAGGAACTCCATCGTCTTCTCCGTGGCGCAGAACTCCTCCTGCACCTCGGCTGCAAAGATATTCCAGTCTGCACGCGCCTGTTCCTTATATTGAACGGGCACGCACACGAGGCAGGAAGCCTCGCGTGGGATGGCATTGTGCAGGCCACCAGCCTGAATATCTGAGAGTCGCAGTCCCCACTTCTTCAGACCGTCGTAGAGATACCGCACCAGGAGCTTGTTGGCATTTGCTCGCTTCTTGTCGATATCGTCGCCGCTGTGACCTCCCGTCAGGCCCTTGATGGTGAGCTGGAGGAAGAAAGCATCTGCCGGAGCAGCCTCGGGCGTGAAGCGGAAAGTGACGGCCGTGCGGCAACCGCCGGCACAGCTGACAAAAAGCTCGCCCTCGTCCTCAGAGTCAAGGTTGATGAGCATCTGGCCGCTCATAAAACCGGGCTGCATCCCTTCGGCACCCGTCAGACCTGTCTCCTCGTCACGGGTGAAGACACACTCCAGAGGACCGTGCTTCAGAGAGTCGTCGGCCAGAATGGCCATCTCCATGGCACACCCTATACCGTCGTCGGCACCTAAGGTGGTACCCTTGGCTTTCATCCATTCGCCGTCGATGTAGGTCTGAATGGCGTCATTATCGAAATCGAAAGTTATATCATTGTTCTTCTCGCAAACCATATCCATGTGACTCTGCAAGATGACCGTGGGACGGTTTTCCATTCCAGGAGAAGCAGGTTTGCGGATGAGCACATTTCCGGTCTCATCGACCTTCGTTTCCAGTCCCAGTCCTTCGCCAAACTCACGAAGGAATGAAATCATCTTCTCCTCGCGCTTGGAAGGACGAGGAACAGTGTTAATTCGAGCAAACATCTCGAACACTTTGGCGGGTTTCAGTTCAATCTTTTCCATTTATACTGCTAAATAAGGTTAAAGTCGATAAAAAGTGGCGTAATAAAACGAAGATTCCGTATCTTTGCGCCGTTTTAGCGCGACAAAGGTACAAATAAGTATCCTTTTTGCAAAATAAATCAATAAATAAACGCTTGAAATGGCAAAATTATTGTTGTTTACGCTCGGAATCGTGGCTTTGGCAGTCTTACTGCTGTCCATAAAGCTCATCTTAAAGGGTGATAGTCGCGGACCAGTGACTCACATCGGTGCTTCGAAAGCCATGCGTCAAAGAGGCATCCATTGTGTGGAGAGTATGGACGCCATCGAACGCCACCAACTGGCCAACAGGCCACACGCCAAGGAATCAATCAGAAAATAACAACATCAATAAATCATTATTCCATCAATGAAAAAAATCCTTACCCTCGCATTCACTGCCGCATTGGCACTGACCGCCTGCAACAACCAAAAGGCCGAAGAGGCCGAAACAACCGCCGAGAACGCTGACGTCCAAACCGGACTGAAAGTAGCCTACGTGGAAGTAGATAGCCTGATGACGCAGTACCAGTTCTGCAAAGACTACAACATCCTTCTCAACCAGAAAGGCGAGAACGCCCAGAAGACCCTGGCCGGCAAACAACGCGCCCTGCAGCAGCACGCTGCCGCCCTACAGAAGAAGTATGAGAACAATGGCTTCACCACCCGTGACGAACTGGAACGCGCTCAGAACCAACTGGCCAAGGAGCAGCAAGACCTGGCAGAACTGGAGCAGCGTCTTATGAGCGAACTGGCCAACGAACAGGCACAACTGACGATGGAGATGCGTGACAGCATCCAAGCTTTCCTCAAAGTCTATAACAAGACCAAGAAGTATGACTACATCTTCTCCCGCCAGGGTGACAACATCCTGCTGGCCAACAAGAAGTTTGACATCACCAAGGAAGTGGTGGCCGGACTGAACAAGCGTTACAAGGCCAAACCCGACGTGAAGAAGGTCTCTGCCGATAAAATCGACAACACCACCGACTCCCAAAAAGCAAGATAAACGGGATGAAGTATCTGGAACTGAACTTCACCCTCCAGCCCTGCGACGAGGCGGCCTCCGATGTGTTGGCCGCCTTGTTGGCTGATGCCGGTGGCGAGACCTTCTTGCCGACCGATGAGGGGCTGAAGGCTTATATTCAGCAAGATACCTTCAACGAGGCAGCCCTCCAGGAAGCGCTCAGCGGCTTCCAAGACATTTTCCCGGAGACTGTTCTCAGCTATAGCTGCAGCGAGGCACCAGACGAAAACTGGAACGCCACATGGGAGGCAGAGCACCATTTCGAGCCCATCTGCCTGCCCAATGGAGAACAGTTCCAGATTATCCCACGTCAAGCTTTTGGCAGTGGCGAACACGCCACCACGCGACTGATGCTCCAACTGCTATCCACGATTGACGTGACAGGAAAGACGGTTATTGATGCAGGCTGCGGCACAGGCGTTCTCGGCATTGCAGCACTGAAGCTCGGAGCCCGTCACATCTTTGCCTACGACATTGATGAATGGAGCGTGAAGAATTCCGAGGACAATTTCTCCATCAACGGCTGTTCCGACAGTGGAGCCGTCACCCTGGCACTCGGCAACGCAGAGACCGCCCTTCCCTCCGCTCCACAGGCAGACGTACTTCTGGCCAATATCAATCGCAACATCCTCCTGGCAGACCTGCCCGCCTTCTCACAGAAATTGCCGACAGGCGGCCTGCTGCTGCTCTCCGGTTTCCTCGAAACCGATATTCCATCCCTCACCTCGTGTGCCGAAAACTTAGGTTTCACACTCCTTCAAACCAGCTCGGACGGAGACTGGCGAGCACTCCAATTCCAAAAGTCTTGAAACAAGTTATGAACTCCATTGAAAACCGAATCGAGGCCGACCGCCGTTTCCTCGAACTCCTCTCACAGTCCTTCCCCAACGTGGCTGCCGCCAGCACGGAAATCATCAATCTGGAGGCCATCCTTAACTTGCCGAAGGGCACGGAACATTTCATGGCGGATATTCATGGGGAATATGAGGCGTTTCTCCACATTCTCAAGAACGCTTCCGGAAATATCAAGCGCAAAGTCCGTGAGCTCTTTGCCGACACACTTTCAGCCGAAGAGTTGCGAGAACTCTGTACCCTCATCTACTATCCCGAGCAAAAGCTGGAAATTATTAAGACTCAGCTAAATGATGATTCGGGAGTGATGAATGAAGAAAACAAGAAACATTCCTCATTAGAATCTTTCTACTCCACCACTCTCCAGCAACTCATCCGCGTTTGCCAGAGCGTCAGTTCTAAATATACACGATCCAAGGTGCGCAAGGCCCTGCCGCCGGAATTCGCCTACATCATTGAGGAACTCTTGCACGAACTACCCTCTGATGATGACAAACAGGAATACTTTGCCCGCATCATTCAAACAATTGTGGAAACGGACCGAGCCGACGCATTTATCATTGCTTTGGCCGACGTGATTCAGCGACTGGCCGTTGATCAGTTGCATATTCTGGGAGACATCTTCGACCGCGGTCCCGGTGCACACATCATTATGGATCGGCTGTGCCAGCACCATAGCTTTGATATTCAATGGGGTAATCACGACGCCCTCTGGATGGGAGCTGCTGCGGGCAATGACTGCTGCATTGCCAACGTGCTGCGACTGTCGCTGCGCTATGGTAATATGGTCACACTGGAAGACGGCTACGGCATTAACCTCGTGCCGTTGGCCACCTTCGCTATGGAGACCTATGCCACCGACCCCTGCGACCTCTTCGGACCGCGCCTCGACAAGGACGACACCACCCACAACGAGAAAACGCGCCGCCTGATTGCACAGATGCACAAGGCCATCAGTATCATTCAGTTCAAGTTAGAGGCACAGATGATCCTCCGCCGCCCTGAATGGCAGATGCAGGACCGTCTGGTGCTGCAAAATATAGACAAGGAACGCGGCGTATATGTGCTTAATGGCAAGGAGTACGAGATGACAGACACCTTCTTCCCTACCCTTGACCCCTCACACCCCTTCGAGCTCACTCCCGAAGAAGCCGACCTTGTCCACCAGCTCCACCACTCCTTCCGCGTCTCAGACAAGCTGCAGAAACACATCAAATGCCTCTTCACCCACGGCTGCATGTACAGCATCTACAACGGCAACCTCCTCTTCCACGCCAGCGTGCCCTTGAATGCAGACGGCACCCTCAAGGAGGTGGATCTGAACGGCCAGCGCTACAGCGGCCGCGAGCTGCTGCACCGAATCGGAATGACGATGCGTGCCGCCTTCAACGCCGACACGTCCCGTCCAGAGAAGCAGTTTGCCAAGGATTACTTCTGGTACCTATGGTGCGGAAAGGATTCACCTCTTTTCGATAAAGACCGCATGGCCACCTTCGAACGTTACTTCCTACGCGACAAGAAAACCCATGAGGAAAAGAAAGGTTACTATTACTTGTTGCGTGACCAGCCCGAAGTGGTGGACCGTATTCTGGATGCCTTCGGTGTGGAAGGAAGTCACCGTCACATCATCAACGGTCACGTGCCTGTTCGCGTGACAGGTGGAGAGAGTCCCGTAAAGGCCGACGGCAAACTGATGGTGATTGATGGCGGTCTGTCCAAGGCCTACCACGAGACCACCGGCATTGCTGGCTATACCCTTGTCTTCCACAGCCGCGGCTTCGAACTCATTCAGCACGAACCATTTGAGAGTGCCGACGATGCTATTCGCCGCGGAACGGATATCGTTTCCAGCAAACAAATCGTGGAACTCAGCGGCCGTCGCCTTCGCGTGCGGGACACCGACAAAGGCAAGGAACTACAACACCAAATCGACGAACTCAAGGAACTGCTCTACGCCTATCGCCACGGCATCATCAAGGAACGCGCCCGCAAGTGAGGCGTTCCAGCGTTGAAGCCGTTCAAGGCTTGAAGTGAGCAAGCACTGTCAAGCGGTCACCCTCGTCATCCATCAGGAAGAAATGTGGACGACGAATGGTGCGGCCGTTCACCACTTCGTGACTGTGGAGGGAGCACAGCAGGCGCCCGCGCCAGTCGCGGAAGAGCATTCCGTGACCGTAGTTGGGAGGTGTCAGCGGCTTGGGCTCATGGATCCAGGGGCCGTTGAGGGTGCCGCTTTTACTGTAGGCCACTCCCATCGTGTAATCACTCCCTACCCAACTGGTCCAAATCATGCCAAGGCGCCCGCTCTGGGTGCGGAAGAGCCACGGCCCGTCGGTCACCACATTCGGCACCGTGCCGTCCGGACGCTGGTGACCTTTGGCCACCTCCTCCGGCACGTCGTCTCCGCGGCTCCAGGGGGCGTCGGCAGCACTGAAAAGCAGTGACGCCGTGCCAACGGAACCGCTCAAATCATCTGTCAGGCGGATTTTCTCCATCGTGCCGTAGCCAGCCTGCAGCCACTCGTGACAATAGACCATATAGGGCAGGCCGTCTGCATCCACCCAGAAAGTGCCGTCCAGCGTAGGCTTGAAGGCGGGCAGATACACAGGGTCACGCATGGGACGGTAGGGACCGTCGGGCTTGTCAGACACCAGGATGTGACTGGCGCGGCGGGGTATTTTGTGACCACGGACATCATCTATCGTGATGGCATTATTGGTGAAGGTGGCAAAATAATAGTACTTGCCCTGATAATTATGCAGTTCCGCTGCCCAGATTTGTGGGTGGCGCCCCATCCAGGAAGTGGTGTCAATCTCCACGACGTTGCGTGGCCCGTCCCAGGTCTGCAAGTTCTTGCTGGTCCACAGGAGCCCGCCTGTCCCCGTCATATAATACGTGTGTGTGGCGGAGTCCGCGAGAATACATGGGTCACTCAGAATAATGCTGTCCGTGGGCACGTTCTCCCGGTAACGCGGCTGCCATCGTTGGGCGGACGAAGGGGGAAAGAGACTAAATAGGAAGCAAATAAATAGGAAGGACTTACGGGGCTGCATACTTGTTGGGTTTATTCGGTATAGAATTGAATGATTCGTCGCAAGGCACGCTGACAGACGGGACAGAACTCCTTGACTTCATTGACCTTCATTCGGCACTCCTGTACAGGCCGATAGACGCCATGTGACTGATACCCAGCTCCTTCATAGACACCCACTTTCGTGGTCAGCTGACGGCCATCGGGTTTTGTGGGGACGGGCGTTCCCGGTTCCAGCATATCCTTCCACTTGCTGTCGAAGTCGTGCAGCGTCGTGAGATTGGGTTCCCAGGGTTCGGTGTCAGCAGGATAATGAGACTCCGGGTCGTTGCCATAAGCATACTCGTCCCCAAGGCCGCCAAAACTGTGGCCGAACTCATGAACGATGACTTCCAACTTTGAATACGGGCACTCCGCAGCCGCCATATTATAGTTGTTGTAAATGCCGCCGCCGCCGTACTTTCTGGTATTGGCAAGGATGATAAAATGCTCAAAGGGAATTCCTGTCATCACATCGTACAAGCGCTTGATATGCAACGTGGTGAGATAGCGGTTAATATAGAAGGTATCAAAACTGGAACCCAGCGCCGTATTCTTCCATAGGCCCTGATGCGGTATGGAGACACCGCTGTCACGGGAGGGCGGCATCACAGCGATGAAGTTGAAGCGCCCCATCAGGGAGCGGAACGGCTCGTGCTCCTCCAGCGCCATCACGCTGCTGTCACACATCGCCAGAAACGCGGGCATTTCTTCTGAAGTGTAACCCTCCGCCACAAAGGCCACGTCAATACAATCGCGCGGGTCGCCACCCTGTCTCACATACTGCCAACGGGTCGGCGTTTCAGCGCTGCGGTCACGGATGAGGATATCGTGTGGGTTCACGCGGTGGCACAGCCGTGACTGCACTTGCCGATGCGTGTCCACCAGCTGACAGATCACATCCACCGGCCGCTGCGGCAGCGGGATGAGGAACGTGTTCTCAAAAGCTTTCTCTACAAGCCTTGCCTCTTCTGTTTCCTGCCACTCCTGAAAAAGGGTGGAAAAACTGTGTCGGTAGAGCGTGTCACCTGTAACAGGGTCAACAACAGTTAGTTGCCCATTGCCTTCTAATGGCAGTTGCTCCAGATGGTGCCGGCGACCGTACCATCCCGATGTCTTCGACAACTGATCCACAGCGATATGCTGAGTACGGTTGGTACCGGAGAAGATGTAGTCGATACGCAAAGTAGAATCGGTGAAAACTTGGTCAAAGTCAACAGGTTGCGCTCTCAAGGAAGAGACCAGCACCAGCAGAAGGGATAAGGATACAAGACGTTTCATCAAGGGGCAAGCGTTGATTAAGGGAGAGGAATGGTGAGCGTGCCGTTGCTGATACCATAGAGCGTACTGGACTGGCTGCGATGCAGACTGCCATAGCCCGTTTGGGTAGCCAGCGAACCGTCATCAGCCTGGACGCCGCTGGCAGAATAATGATACTCTCCTTTGAAAGAGACAGAGAAATTGCGTGAAGTGACATCGCGAGGAATCAGGAACTTCACGGTGGGGTCCGACGGGTCGTTGTCGTAAACCACTGTATTGGTCTTTTTCAGGGTCACGGTGGAGTCAGCACCATCTGTTTTCTGGATGTGATAAACGGCTGTCCAAGTATAGACGGCCTTGTAAATCAGGTTGCCGATTTCACCCTGTTGTGCCACAATCGTGACGCTGTCTCCCAAGACGACGGGACGTGGCGAATAGTCAAAGCCCTTCCAGGTGGGCATATAAGAAATCTTGTCATCTTCCTTGCAGGAAAAGACAGCAGCCATTGTTAGAACAGCAAATAATAGTGAAATGAATTTCTGCGTTTTATTCATAATACATTAAAGTTTTGTTTCAAGCACTGATAGAGTCGTTGCACGGGCAAGCCCACGACATTGAAGAAGGACCCTTCAATGCGTTCCACCCCGATGTAACCGATCCACTCCTGAACTCCGTAGGCCCCCGCTTTGTCTAATGGACGATAGGCGTTGACATAATGCTGAATCTCCTCTTCAGAGAGTGGACAGAAGGTGACGTCCGATCGGCAGGAGAAGGAGACCTGCTTCTCGGTGGTGGTGAGACACACGCCTGTGAACACCTGATGGGTCTTGCCCGAGAGCTGGCGCAGCATCCGACAGGCGTCCTCCTCGTCACGGGGCTTCTCCAAAACGGCACCGTCCAGCCACACGATGGTGTCTGCCGTTATCAGCAGTTCGTCGGGCTGGAGAGCGTCTTTATAGGCTTCGGCCTTGGCTCGTGAGATATAGAGAGGAATATCACCCTCCTGCAGGTCGGCAGGATGGCTCTCGTCAATCCCGTCCAACACGCGGACTTCAAAGGGGAGTCCCAGACCCGCCAACAGTTCGCGGCGGCGAGGGGAGTTACTGGCTAAAATCAGTTTCATTAATACTCTTTGATAAAAATATCGTTACTCAAATTTCGCAAGTAATGCCATAGGCATTTTATAAAGGTTCTTGGTTTCCTTTACATTCTAATATTTGCACAGCGCAAGCACTGTTCCCCGTCCTCGGCAGAAGAGGTCTGCCTCGGTCGCTCCCGCCGAACAGCCAAAGGGCTGTTCTAAATGCTTCGCATTTGCGGGAGCTACCACCCGAACGCCGTTTTATCTGCCATCCATTTGCCTTGGGCGCGCAACACCTGTTCCAGGACGTCACGCACACAGCCGTAACCGCCGTTCTTGTGACTGACGTACAGCGAGATAGCCTTGATTTCCGGGGCAGCATCGGCGGGGCACACAGGGCACCCCACCCGCTGCATAATCTCGTAATCTGGGATGTCATCGCCCATGTACAGTGCCTCCTCGTCCGTGAAGCCATACTTTTTCTTCAGGTGTTCGTAGGTCTCAATCTTCACGGAGCAAGACAGGAAGATATCCGGCACGCCCAGGTACTCATAGCGTCGGCGAATGCTCTCGGGACGGGCCCCAGTGATGATGGCCACGTGCAGCCCTGTGAGACAGGCCAGCCGCAGGGCGTAACCGTCCTTGATGTTCACCGTGCGCTGCGGCTCGCCGTCGGGGTCCTGCTGGATGGTCTCAGCGCTGAGCACGCCATCCACATCGAAGAGCAGGGCACGTATTTTTTTTAAGTCATAATTGATCATATTGTTGAATACTATTTGACAGGAGTGTGTAAAGTTGTTGTAAATCAGGGCGGTCTGTGAGCATTGCACGTTGCATCCCCATTACATTTTCATCCCTGCGTGCGGCAGGACCCGTCTGTGCCTCTCGTGGTGGCAACTGGTGCAGTTTAGCAACCATCTCGTCCATCAGCGGCAACAGCACACGGAAGTCAACACTCGCTTCTGCCAACAGGTCGTCGGCCACCGTGCAGCAGTGATTGCCGAAGTTACAGGCAAAGACTGCCGCCAAGTGCAGCCACCGACGCGTGGCCGAGGTGCTGTGATGAATCTGCGCGGGGGTGGTCAGCCGTTCGGCCAGGCTTTTCAGCAGTTCAAAATCTTCTTCCCTGCTGGTTTCCAGGAAGAAATGAACGGCACCGAAATCCACAGCGCGCTCCTTGGAAAAGGTTTGCAGAGGGTAGAAGACAGCACCGCGCTCGTGACCGGCGTCACGGAAGAGAGAGAGAGGCAGCGAGCCTGCAGTGTGGGCGAACAGAGCGTTCTCCCTACCCTCGTGCAAGTGACGTATTACCTCTGGAAGGGCAGTATCCTTGACGCTAATGATATACATTTCAGCATCTTGTGTGGCACGTTCCACCTGTCCCCAGCTGGCATTGCATCCCACACGGGCAGCCAACGCCTCGGCAGAAGCCTGTGTCTTGCTCCAGACTTCCATCACCTGCACACCCGCCACCTTCAAGGCTGGTGCCAAATTCGTGGCCAAGCGCCCCGCGCCAATAAATGCAATCCTCACTTTAAACTTTAAACCTGAAACCTGAAACTTTAAACTTTAAACTGATCCACATGCACCTTGTCCCACAGCAGTCGTTCCTCATTGAATGGCTTGCGTTCCATTCCCTTGTGACCTACTGCCACGATACTCACCACACGCAGCGGCTCCGGAATCCCGAGCAGGAAACGAACGATATTGTCAGCTGGTTCACCCTCGGCAGTATAACGCTCCCGCACCTGGATCCAGCAGGCGCCAAGACCCAGGTCTTCGGCCTGATAGAGCAACACCGTGGAAGCCACACTGGCGTCTTCCACCCAGACGTCACTCTCCTCGGGGTCACCGACAACGACTATCGCCAATGCCGCACCGCTGAGGAAGTCAGAACCCTGGGCCTTGCAATGGGAGAGTTTCTCCAACATATCCTTGTCGTCCACCAGCACAAAATGCCACGCGTGTTTTCCCTTGCTGGAGGGAGCCATCAAGGCCGAGCGCATCAGCGTCTCCACCTGTGCCGGGGTCAACGCTTCATCAGTGAACTTGCGCATAGAGCGGCGCAGGCGAACGAGATCAGAAAAATTTTCCATATACCTTCTACTATTTTTTCAGTAATGTCCATTTGATTCTTTTTCGCCGCAAAGGTAAGCATAAACTCTGAATGGACAAATAAAGAAAAGATAAAAATACTTAAAAGCCTCCTTGATGCTACCAAAATCCACAGATCAATCGCTTACGGGTAACTCACATTCACTTGTTCAGCGTTTGCTGGACGGAACGGCGGAGGCGTTCAATGGCGCGATTGAGGGATTCTGTGGGTTCAATAATGTTGTCGGCCCCCCAGAAGTCAGGCTCGGAGAAGAGTTCCACATTGTCGTAGAGGCTCTCGCGGCGGTGGTAACTGTCACGGCTACGGATTTGTTGGGATTCGGGAAGGATATTGGTTACCACGAACTCACTGACGACGCTGTATGTGGAAGCAAAGAGCCGACGGTGCCAGTCACACTTGAAACGCATCTCATTGCGGACGTAGTTGAGGTGGGTGACGCCGTTTTCGGTACGATAGTAGATGTTGAAAGTGAGTTCCACAGGGGTGAACCGCAGTCCCTTGGGTCGGTGGACAAGCATTGCATTGGAGGCACGGACACGGTTCCGCATATCCAGATGCAAGTCGGCCCGGGAGATAGCCAACGACTGTTGGTCGATATACAGGGTGGCATAGAAAAGGGCGTAGGGTTTCGGGGCGACGGGCGTCATCTTGACGATATAGTGGAGGCGGTCGTCGAGTTTCTCCACCCCATTAAAGCTGTATTCGAAACAACCGAGGTCCTCTGGATAGAACAGGAGTTCCGTGTTCTTGACAACATCCGCAAAAATGGGCAACGTGGGTCCTCCCATCAGCTTGACCATCAGGGTGTC
This sequence comes from Bacteroidaceae bacterium, assembly GCA_017619335.1. GTDB lineage: Bacteria > Bacteroidota > Bacteroidia > Bacteroidales > Bacteroidaceae > Physcousia. The sequence goes on along the minus strand of JAFZSP010000079.1, from coordinate 15,449 downwards.
AGAAGCCTTGAAGCTGGAGATTTTTCGCCCTCGGTGAACGGTGACTGCATCATTCTCAACGTCTTGGTCGTAGGGCGACTTGAACAGCTCCACGACGGCCTCGTTCACACAGATGTACTGCCGCCGTTTCCGCATGACCTCGCGATAGAAACCGTAATAGGAAGTGCCCTGCAAACTGTAGTTGTCGGGGAACTTGTGGATGGCTTCATAGACGAGCTCGCCGGCGTTGAGCGACCACACAAAGAGTTCGTCCAAGTTTACCGTGGTGGGCTGCAGTTGTATTTTCATTTCCTGTCCGTCTGTCGGACACGGCAACTGCTGACTGGCATAACCGATGAGGGAGAAAAGAAGGGTATCTGACAGGGAAAGCACCTTCAGCGTGAACTGTCCCTGCTCGTTGGTCACCGTACCGACTCGGCCAGCCACCACACTGACGTGTGGTAGCGGCCGGTGAGTCTCGCGGTCTGAAATGGTGCCACTGACAGTGTGAAAATCCTGTGCCGGCACCGTCAAGCCTATCGTCACCGAAATAATGAATATCAGGCAACGAAGTGTTGACATGGGAGGTATATTATGCGTTGTATTCCTGCCAGGACTTGATTTTGATGTCCTCCAGATTCATCGAGGTGGCAGCCTGGATGAAGGCCTTTGCCAGACGAGTGTTGGTCATCAGAGGAATATTGTGGTCAATGGCTGCACGACGGATGCGGTAGCCGTTGGTCAGCTCGCGGCGCGTGCGGTTCTTGGGCACATTGACAATGAGGTCGAAACGGTGCTGTGCGATCAGATGCAGGACATTGTCATCGTCCTCCTCGTCGGGCCAGCTGACGCTGCGGGCGAAGACGCCGTTCTCGTTCAGGAAGGCAGCGGTGCCGGAGGTGGCATACACGTCTAACCCTTTCTTCACCAACTGACGGGCAGGCTCCAGCAGGTCGAGCTTTCCCTTGACGCCGCCGGAGGAAATGAGCACGGCCTTCTTTGGGAGGCGGTAACCGGTGGCAATGAGGGCATTCAACAGGGCCTCGTTCAGGTCGTCGCCCAAGCAACCGACCTCACCGGTGGAACTCATATCAACACCCAGAACGGGGTCTGCGTTCTGCAGACGGGCGAAGCTGAACTGACTGGCTTTCACGCCAATGCGATCAATATCGAACTCGCTCTTCTCGGCGCGCTGATAGGGAGCGTCCAACATAATCTTGGTGGCGGTCTCGATGAAGTTGCGCTTCAGGATTTTGGAGACGAAGGGGAAGCTGCGGGAGGCTCGGAGGTTGCACTCGATGACTTTCACCTCGCGGTTCTTGGCCAGGAATTGGATATTGAAGGGACCGCTGATGTTGAGCTCGGCTGCAATCTTGCGGGCAATCTTCTTCATCTGGCGGATGGTGGAGAAATAGACATTCTGTGCGGGGAACACCATGGTGGCGTCGCCGGAGTGAACGCCGGCGTACTCCACGTGCTCGCTGATGGCGTATTCCACGATTTCGCCCTTGTCGGCCACGGCGTCGAACTCTATCTCCTTGGTTTCCTGCATAAACTGGGAAACCACCACGGGATATTCATGGGAGACCTCGGTGGCAAGTTGCAGGAAGCGCTCCAGTTCCTCGTCGGAGTAGCAGACGTTCATGGCAGCGCCAGAGAGGACGTAGCTGGGACGGACGAGCACGGGATAGCCCACCTCGCTGATGAATTCCTTGATGGAATCGAGGCTGGTGAGTGCGCGCCAGGCGGGCTGGTCCACGCCGAGTTTGTCCAGCATGGCGGAGAACTTGTCGCGGTTTTCGGCTCGGTCAATATCCACCGGCGAGGTTCCCAGCACGGGCACGCCCTGGCGATGGAGCTTCATAGCCAGGTTGTTGGGAATCTGACCGCCCACGGAGACAATCACGCCACGAGGCTGCTCCAGGTCTATCACATCCAGGACGCGTTCCAGGGTGAGCTCGTCAAAGTACAGACGGTCACACATATCGTAGTCTGTGGAGACGGTCTCGGGGTTATAGTTGATCATAATGGATTTGTAACCCAGCTTGCGAGCGGTGTTGATGGCGTTCACAGAGCACCAGTCAAACTCCACGCTGGAACCGATGCGGTAAGCACCTGAACCCAGGACGATGACGGATTTCTCGTTGTGGTAATATTGGATGTCGTGGATAGAACGGTAACTCCCGGCGGACGAACCGCCGGACACAGAACCTGCAGAGGCTGCGGGAGGCACGATCTCTGCGGGACAGCCGCCGAAGGGAGCGGGAGCAGCGTTCTGGGAAAGGGTGAAAGCATCCTGGAAAGCAGGAACGTGTGTATAGGTGAAATAGAGGTAGTTGGTCAGCTCGGGGTGCTCGCTGGCCACGGTGGGAATGCGCTTCACGCTGGGGAGGATGCCGCGCTGTTTGCGGTAGCGGCGCACTTCCAGGTTCTCTTTCTCGAAGTTGCCGTTGGCGGGTTTGAGGACGAAGCGTGCAATCTGGAAGTCGCTAAAGCCGGCCTGCTTGACCTCCAAGAGGAAGTCATCGGGCAGGTCTTCCAGACGGTTGTAGGCCTCTAACTGGTGCTTCAGATCCACGATGCGTTTCATGCGAGTGATGAACCACACGTCGATTTTCGTCAGTTCCTCGATGCGCTCCACGGTGTAACCCTTTTCCAGCGCTTCGGCAATGGCAAAAATACGCAGGTCGGTGGGGTTCTCCAGCGCGTCGTCCAGGTCGTCGAACGCCACGTGTTCGTTGCCCACGAAACCGTGCATTCCCTGTCCTATCATTCTCAGACCCTTCTGCAGCATCTCTTCGAAGGAGCGTCCGATGGACATGATCTCGCCCACGGACTTCATGGAAGAACCGATCTGGCGGCTGACGCCCACGAACTTGGTCAGGTCCCAACGCGGAATCTTGCAAATCATATAATCCAGTGAGGGAGCGACGTAGGCGCTGTTGGTGGTTCCCATTTCGCCGATCTGGTCGAGGGTGTAACCCAGTGCTATCTTGGCAGCCACGAAGGCGAGGGGGTAACCCGTAGCCTTGGAGGCGAGGGCGCTGGAACGTGAGAGGCGTGCGTTGATTTCAATAATGCGGTAGTCGTTGGTCACGGCATTGAAAGCAAACTGGATGTTGCACTCGCCGACGATGCCTAAGTGCTTGACGCACTTGATGGTAATATCCTGCAGCATCTTCACCTGTTCCTCGGTGAGCGAACAGGTGGGAGCCACGACGATGCTTTCTCCTGTATGAATGCCGAGGGGGTCGAAGTTCTCCATGGAAGCCACAGTGAAGCAGCGGTCGTTGGCGTCGCGGATGCACTCAAACTCGATTTCCTTCCAGCCTTTCAGGCTCTCCTCCACCAGGATTTGCGGGGCGAAGGTGAAGGCGCTCTCGGCAATCTCGATGAACTTCTCCTCGTCCGGACAAATACCGGAACCGAGTCCGCCGAGGGCGTAGGCGGAACGAATCATAATGGGGAATCCTATCTGGTGGGCAGCCTTCAGGGCGTCGTCCATGTTTTCCACTGCGTGGCTGACGGGCACCTTCAGATCCACCTCGGCCAGCTTCTTCACGAAGAGGTCGCGGTCTTCGGTATTCATAATGGCTTCCACGGACGTGCCGAGCACTTCCACGCCGTACTCTTGCAGCGTGCCGTTCTGATACAGTTCCGTTCCGCAGTTCAGTGCCGTCTGTCCGCCGAAGGCCAACAGGATGCCGTCCGGGCGTTCCTTCTTGATAATTTCGGTTACAAAATAGGGCGTCACCGGTTGGAAATAAACCTTGTCGGCAATGCCCTCAGACGTTTGGATGGTTGCGATATTTGGGTTAACGAGCACACTCTGGATGCCTTCTTCTCGTAGAGCTTTGAGCGCTTGGGAACCGGAGTAGTCAAATTCACCGGCCTGCCCAATCTTCAAAGCGCCACTTCCCAGCACCAGTACTTTTTTCAAGTTTTTCTTCATTGCTGCAAAAGTATTTTTGGGGGTTGTCGTATGTATTTCGGCTGCAAAGGTAGTGAAAAGTTTAGAGTTTAGAGATTAGAGTTTAGAGTTTTTTGCAGTGAAACCTATCTTTTCTTGATTTTTCTCACCTTTTCATTAAACTTTTTATTACTTTTGCGCCCGAAATACAACAAAACGTCATGATTTATCCGCATACATTTGAAGAAAAGATAGGAATGAGCGAGGTTCGCGCCCTGTTGCGTGCCCAGTGTCTGAGTCCGTTGGGATTGCAGCGCGTGGAAGAGATGGCTTTCCTCACCGACGGTGCCCAGCTGCGCGAACTGCACCAGCAGGTGGGCGAGTTCGTCAGACTGACCGAGGAGGAAGACGGCTTCCCGGAACAGGGTTATTACGACCTGCGTCCCACGCTCCGCCGCATCCGCATCGAAGGCACCTTCATCGAGGTCGAAGAGATGTTCTCCCTGAAGAGGTCGTTGGAGACCATCAGTGAAATAATCCAAAAGACCCAACCCCTCCCTGTAAAGGAGGGGAGTGATTACCATTCGGAAGTAGAAAAGTCTGTTGAAGAAGTGAATTACCCCGCTCTTTCCCGCATGGTCGCCTCTCATCTCTCAAATGGTGACTACTCCCCTCCTTTACAGGGAGGGGTAAGGGAGTGGGTCTGTCGTATTGACCGCATTCTGGACAAATTCGGCCACGTGAAGGACAACGCCAGCCCGGAACTGGCCCGCATCCGTCACGAGCTGGCGCAGACCGAGGGAAGCATCAGCCGCGTGCTCAATAATATATTAAGGAACGCGCAGGCGGAAGGAACGGTGGCGCAGGACGTGGCGCCGACGATGCGCGACGGCCGACTGGTGATACCTGTGGCGCCGGCTCTCAAGCGCAAGATCAAGGGCATCATTCATGACGAGAGCGCCACGGGACGCACGGTGTTCATCGAGCCGCAAGAGGTGGTGGAAGCCAACAACCGCATCCGCGAGTTAGAGGCCGACGAGAAGCGGGAAGTGGTGAGAATCCTGCGCGCCTTCACCGACGAGTTGCGCCCACAGGCTCCGGCCCTCATCGAGAGCTATGAAATGTTGGCAGACGTGGAGTTTGTGCGGGCCAAAGCCCGACTGGCACAGATCCTGAACGCCTTCACCACCACTCAGCCCCAGATCGCCGACGCGCCACTGATCGATTGGACGCTGGCGGTGCATCCGCTGCTCGCGCGCACGCTCGCGAAACATAATAAAAAGGTGGTGCCATTGGAAATAGAGCTGACACGGCGACAGCGGATTCTGCTGATTTCGGGTCCCAACGCGGGCGGCAAGAGCGTCTGCCTGAAGACCGTGGGACTGCTGCAGTATATGCTGCAGTGTGGCTTGCCTATCACCGTGGGCGAGCGCTCCCGACTCGGAATTTTCCAGAGTATCATGATAGATATCGGAGACGAACAGAGCATTGAAGATGAACTTTCAACCTACAGCTCTCACCTCCTGAATATGAAGCAAATGATGAGAGCTGCCGACCCTGCCACACTGCTGTTGATTGATGAGTTCGGCGGCGGCACAGAACCCCAGATTGGCGGTGCCATTGCCGAGGCGGTGTTGAAGCGTTTCGTGGAGCGCGGCACCTTCGGCATCATCACCACGCACTACCAGAACCTCAAACATTTTGCCGACGAGACAGAGGGCGTGGTGAACGGCGCCATGCTCTATGACCGTCACCTGATGCAGGCGCTGTTCCAGTTGCAGATCGGACAGCCGGGCAGCAGTTTCGCAGTGGAGATAGCGCGCAAAATAGGTATTCCGGAGGAGGTCATCAGCGATGCGTCAGACATAGTTGGCCGCGATTACATCAACGCGGACAAGTGGTTGCAGGACATCGTTCGTGACCGCCGTTATTGGCAACAGAAACGCGAGACCATTCACGGCCGCGAGAAGCAGATGGAACAGACCATCAGTAAGTACGAGGAGGAAATCACCGAACTGCAGCGCCAGCGCAAGGAGATTATCCGCAAGGCCAAGGAAGAAGCCGAGCAGCTGCTGCAAGAGGCCAACGCACGCATCGAACGCACCATCCGCGAAATCAAGGAAGCACAGGCCGAGAAGGAGGAGACGCGCCGCGTCCGCCAGTCGCTCGAAGACTATCGCATCCGGGAGGTTGAGAATCAGGAAAACCTTGGCGATGAGGAGATTGAGCGCAAGATGGAGAAAATCAGGAGGAGGCAGGAGAAGAAGAAAAAGAGGGAAAAGAAGGAAGATACTGGCCTGGCCCCCCTTTCGTCCCCCGAGGGGGACACTACACTATCGTCCAGTGTCAACAAAGGTATAGAAGCCCCCTCGGGGGCCGTATGGGGGGCCAGTGGCAGTGCCAGTGCCGCTTCTCCCACCTTTGTCCGCATCAAAGGTCAGACCTCTGTGGGTAAACTGCTCTCTGTTGATGGCAAGAACGCCACCGTGTTGTTCGGACAGATGAGGACGATGGTGAAGGTGGACAGGCTGGTGCCGGCGCAGGCGCCGAAGGCACAGGAGACGCCCACGGGAGCCACCTTCGTCAGTCGTGAGACACAGAACCTGATGCGGGATAAGTCGCTGAACTTCAAGCAGGAGATTGATGTGCGCGGGATGCGGGGCGAGGAAGCGCTGAACGCTATTATGCATTATATGGACGATGCCATTCAGGTGGGCGTGGCCCGCGTGAGAATCCTGCACGGCACAGGAACGGGGGCGCTGCGACAACTCATCCGGCAATACCTGCAAACAGTGCCGTCCGTGATTGATGCCCGTGACGAACACGTCCAATTCGGCGGAGCTGGCATCACCGTCGTGGAGTTGCGATAAATGTTAAAGAATAATAAATATTGGGGCGGGATGTAATGTTTCTGCCCCAATGTGTGTATAAGAAAGTAGAAAGGCATCGAAGACGTGAGCAAAAAAACGGAGACAGCGCGTGACACGCAACGCTTGACCGACGGCCTCCAGCGCGGCGAGGCAGACGCCCAGGAAGAGTTCCTGCGGCAGTATGCGCCACATGCCTTCCGGCTCATCGTTCAGATCACGGCCAATACGCAGGATGCCGAGGAACTGACACAAGACACCCTGTTGCGTGCCATGCAACAAATCCAGCGCTACGACCCTCAGCAAGCGTCCTTAGAGACCTGGGTCAAACACATCGCCTACCGGCTCACGCTCAACCACTTGCGCAAGCGTCCAGCCCCTCTGCTCACCCTGGATTCAGACAACGAGCTTTTCACAGAAGCCGAGGAAGAAGCCCTGCAACGCGCCTTCGCCGAAGCTGACGACGAGCGCACAGAACTCCTGCAGCAAGCGCTGGACGACCTGCCACCGGACGAGCTCACGCTCATCAACCTCTTCTACTATGAGGACCTGCCGTTGGCGGAAATAGCCTTTATCACCGAGGCGCCGCCCGGCACAGTGGCCACCCGCCTCCATCGCATCCGAAAGAAACTTTATCATCTCATTCTCAAACAACAACAACAATGAACCCCACTGCAAACAACACTCCTGAAAGCTGGCGCCAGTCCGACGCCGCCCTTCGTCGTGCCTTGCAGCAGCGCAACGAGGGACTGCCCAGTCTCCCCGCAGGGTTCAACGAACGGATGAAAGAACGAATGGCGGCAGAAAAAGCGACCGCCGCCGGAACGAGCGCCCCGCAGAAGCGGCGTTTGTGGCCGTGGTGGAGTGCCGCCGCAGCCGTCGCCGCAATAGCCGCAATGCTCCTGTGGCCGCGAACGAATGAAGTGGAGAATGCATTGGCAGAAATATCGTTCCAGCAAGACGTGGCACACACCCAGCACCGTAGGGGCGAGACAGAGGCAGCGAGCCATTTTAATGGCGGGTCCCCTGCAACCACAGAAGACCGCGTGCCTTTAGGTACGCGACAACAAAATCTCTCTGCCGTAACTACGGCACACGTTCCCTTAACGGATTCTGTTCTAACCGTCGAAACGACTGCTGCCAACGAGGGAACGACTGCTTCCAACGAGGGCACAACTGACGACAACGAAGTCACGATTGTACCATCAGACAAACAACCCGCAGCGGTGACTTCTGGCAAGCAATCACATCCGGTGAGCATTCCATCCCAACCGCGGCCGACGGCACAACCGGCGACTCACTCCCCGCGCCTACTGGCCCTCTCCCTTCACACCTCTAACCTCGGCTTCGGCTCGAACGGCGGCGGGAACCAAGTCCTCGCCAACTACAGGAACGAAGACTATTTATGGGCTCACGACGAAATCGGGGTTGACAGTCGTGACAAAAATGCCTACCACACAAATAATTACTACTTCCTCGCCGCCAACGGTTTCACCTACTCGAACTACGTCAGCGTGAATTCTACGTCGCAGAACTTCGCCAACAACGCCGTCACCATCGATGAGAGTCACCACGACCTGCCCTTCACCCTGGGCCTCTCTGTGAACGTCCCGCTCAGCGAGCGCTGGTCCCTGGAGTCGGGCGTCACTTTCACATCTCTGCGCTCCACCTTTGACTACGGCAACGAACAGAGCTACAGCCATAAACGTCAGCGCATCAACTATTTAGGGGTTCCTTTACTGGCGCAGTATTCTTTCATCAGTTCGCGCGCCGTGCGCCTTTACGCCCTTGCCGGCTTGCAAGTGGATTTCCCGCTGTCCATCAAACAAGAATGGCAGCAATTCACCAATGGTCGCCTCACGAAGGAAGAGACCACGTCTCCCTTTTCCTTAGTGCCCGTGCAGTTCTCTCCTATCGCCGGGTTGGGCGCACAGCTGAACGTGACGCGCCACCTCAGCGTCTTCTGCCAGCCGTCTGTCCAGTGGTACGTGCCAGCGTCAGATCCGGTCGGCGGCTCCGGCCTCCAAACCTGGCGCACCGAACACGAGCTGGCCTTCTCCATTCCTTTCGGCCTCCGCTGGACCTTCTAAGAACAAGTATAGCACCACGAATTTCACTAATTACACGAATCTTATTCCTCAGATATGGATAATTTTAAACGAATTTCACAAATTTTGCAGCACGCCATTCCTGACCAGTGGTCGCCCGCTGGGTGCTCTGCGACGCTTGACCCTTCAAGCGCTCGACCTTTGGTCGCTTCGATACCTCGAAGAACCCGTAGCCTTTTACAGATGCTGAGCCCCCACTACTGCCGGGCTTTCGAAGCCCGCGAAGCGCTTCGCTCTGCCAATTAGTGTAATTCGATATTAATTGAATCACCAATGGCAAGTGAAAATTCGAGAAATTCGTGTAATTCGTGGTAAATAAGACATGAGATAGTTTTAGTAAGTAATCGTTAAATATCAATACATTATGAAGAAAGTATTTAGACATTTGTTGTGGGGAGCCTTGATGGCAGGGCTCACTGCAGGTTGCACCACCGACGACGGAAACAATCCGGACGACCCCATTGTGGACTATGCCCCCGTGGTCATCAGCGTGAAAGTGCTGTCACCCGAGGGTTACAGCATCCTCAATGCACAGAACACCCAAAACATTTCCGCAGTTTACAAGGACAAATCCTACGAGTGCCAGTCGAAGGAGAGTGCCATGCGAAACGGCGAGCCAACGACACGCTACTATATGCCGACTTTCTACGGACTCGTCTATCAGAATGACTATCTGTTGTTTGGAGAGCTGGACGGTGCCAAGAACTACAATAACGAGCAGCTCATCCTCCACTGGGGCGGCGACCTCAAACCGGACACGATCACCTTCAGCCGTAGCCTCATTGCGGAGTTTAGTGAACGCGGCGACTTCTGGGGCTACACATCCCTCCAGCTCAACGGCCAGCCCGTCACAGGAGAAATCATCCTCCGCAAGGACTTGCCCACACAAACAGAGGAAGTCAACGACAGCACGCCCCGCAAAATGATGCCTATCAAAGACGAGTGGCGCGAGTTGATCAGTGGCGTGAACCGCTTCGGGGTGACGCTCTTCCAGCAAATGGTCAAGGAGAAACAGACAGAAAGCCTCGTGGCTTCACCCCTGAGCGTGGCCTACCTGCTGGGAATGGTTGCCAACGGAGCGCCGGAGAACAGCCAGACACAGATAGAAATAGACATTGCGCTGAGACAACGAGAAAAGAAAGAAAACCCAAGTATCAGTGTCGAAGGATGTTATATCGCCAGTGCCAAGCCATTCAACGAGCTCTTCCAGACACTCATCACCTGGGCACCGCAAGTGGATGGCAGCGTGAAGCTGGAGCTGGCCGACGCGCTCTTCACGGACAACGGCTTCCCCGTCTATGCAGGTTTCGTCGATTTGCTGGCGCAGTACTATCGGGCGGACTATGCGAAGCTGGATTTCAGTTCCTCCGAAGCCGTGAAAACCATCAACGACTGGTCCAGCCAGAAGACCCACGGACTGATACCATCGATTATCGATCAAATCCCGGGCAATGTGGTGGCCTACCTCTTCAACGCACTGTACTTCAAGGCCCCGTGGACAGTGCCCTTCAAGACGGAGGACACGCGGCAGGAGCCGTTCACACTGCCCGACGGCAGCAAAGTGATGAAACCGCTGATGCACAACAAATTGGAAGCCGGTGCCGCACAAGGAGAACACTACACGGCCGTCTCCCTGCCCTTCGGTAAGGGTGCCTACTGGATGGACTTCTATCTGCCTGCCGAGGGCGTCTCCACCGCACAGTTGGCACAAGAATTGGACTTCCAGAATATCCCTTGGATGGCAGCCGACGTGACGCTGACGCTGCCGCGCTTCGAGGTCACGTCCGACCACAACCGCCTGAATGAGTTCCTCCAAAACCAGGGGATTCACAGAATCTTCACCGCCGCAGCCGGATTCAGCGAGCTCTCTCCCGTTGAAGACCTTTATATTTCCCGCATCTTCCAGAAAGCACGCATCATTATCAACGAACAAGGCGGCGAAGCGGCTGCTGTGACAGGGGCGGAATATACCAATGAATGTTTGCGCGAAGAAGTCACCTTCACCGCCGACCGCCCCTTCCTCTACTGTATCCGCGAAGACTCCTCCGGCGGCATCTTCTTCCTCGGCACCTATTGCGGGGACTGAAATAATTGACGGAAATTAATTCGTCAATCTTTAAATAATATTTAATGAAAACCTGTTGGATGAATTAAATATGTATTCACATATTATGATAAAAGTCTGGCAAACAAAGCCCCTGCGGGGCGTGATAAGGGTAGCCAGCCATTTCAATGGCTGGTATGCAATGGAGGGGAGTATGCGTGCCTTTAGGTACGCGACAACAGATCCCTCTCGCGTACCTACGGCACGCGTTCCATTGGCAACCACATTACCAGCCAATGAATTGGCTGGCTACCCCTATCAAATGCCTACGGCATTAACCCCTTCAACCCCTTTCAAATGCCTACGGCTTAACTTCTGAAACTTCAAATAATTGACAACATAATGAAAAGATTAATAACAATTTTCCTGCTCACGCTGACAGCCACTCTGCTGACGGCCTGTTCCAGCAGCGACGACGAATCGACAACCGGCTACTCGCCAAATGATGTCAACGTCCTATTTATCCAATCGAGCGACGGCACGCACAGCACGGCAACGTTGTATAAAAGCGGGGAGACGAATGATTATCCGCCTCGTTGCTACGTTGGCAAAGAAATGATTGATAACGGCGATGAACCTATTACTAAATATTTTATGACCTTCTTGGCTTATGTCGAAGGGTCACCAATAATCAACGGGTTTAACATAAATATTGAAAGCGACAAACCACTGACCTTCAACAACCTGAAAGCAGGAGAAACATTCTACAGCAGCCAGTACAAGGCCTACTTCTATTACAATCGCGTTTGGTTGGAATTATATGGGATGACTCCGGCGTTAAACGGCATACTGACGGTGGTGGACAAGAAGCAGGTGGACGGGAAAGACTATGTGGTGCTGCGCCTCACAGACTTCCGCTTTGATGCCATCGACAAATCCTGCATCTATAACGTAAATGGCCTTGTGGAATTTGAAGAAGAGCATTTACGTTATCAAGAATAGTCGTCCTCAACTTTCGCAAGTATGCTCGCTCGAACTTGTTCGCTTGACCCTTCAAGCGCTCGGCCCAGAGGGACGCTCCACACTTGGAGAATGAGCTGTAATTCTAAGCCCCATCGGGGCTTAATAAGGGTAGCCAGCCAATTCATTGGCTGGTATGCAATGGCGAGGAAAACGCGTGCCTTTAGGTACGCGACAACAGATTCCTCTCGCGTACCTACGGCACGCATTCCATTAACTGACACATTACCAGCCATTAAAATGGCTGGCCGCTCGGCGCTCTGCGACGCTCCACACTTGGAGAACCCCTATCAAATGCCTACGGCATTAACCCCTTCAACCCCTTTCAAATGCCTACGGCATAACTTCTGAAACTTCAAATAATTGACAACAATGAAAAGATTAAAGACCATTTTCCTGCTCACGCTGACAGCCACTCTGCTGACGGCCTGTTCCAGCAGTGACGACGAATCAGACCTCTCTGGAGTGGAGAGGTCCTTGGTCGGATGCTGGCAGGCGGTGGAGCAATACAACAACAACCACCAATATCCAATCGAAGGAATCCAAGTTCTCGTATTCAAGTCCGACAGGACACTGTCATTCTACAAAGACGGCCAGCTGCAGTATGAAACTCAATTCTGGGCAAAACCCGTCAAAGACTACGACTGCTATTACCTCTTTGATCAACCAGACGAAGACTACCCAGTAGCCAACTTCAGTCGCACTTTTGAGGTGACAGAGAACCAGCTGACTATTTGTGAGAGCGGATGCTTTATGGTTTCCGAGACCGTTTATCAACGCATACCAAGTCTGAAGGATGCAAAATGAATCGTAACAGCACATGGTTAATCGTTCTTTTGACGTGCTCCCTCACGTCTTGTGCCTCCCTGTTCAAGGGCACAAGGGCTGATATTACCTTCACGGGGCCCACAGACGAGCCAGTAAACATCATCAGCTCACGTGACACGTTTAAACAGCGTCAACTGCCGACCACCATTCAGGTCAAGAAAGCGAACCTGCAGAATGCCATCACGGTGGAGTCGGACAATTACCGTTTCTCCCGCATCGTGCCAGGGCGCAAGACCCACTGGAGTGGTTTCTGTGAGTTGGGCGTGGGGCACCAGGGTATTCTCCTCGGCGGCGTCAGCTACCGCTTCTGAAACAAATCGTCAATCTGTTCAAATATTATTGTTCACCTACTTAATAATAACAAAGCCTCGGTGCCTCAGTGTTGAAACAAAAACAAGTGACGTTGAAACAAAGACAAATGGTCAATATGTGAGAAAATGAAGAAAAATGACGTTTGGCAATGCGATTATTCATCATTTCTTCCGTTTTTTCTTGCATAATCCAATGAATCGGCGTAACTTTGCAACCACAATCAAACCCCATCAAGACGTTCTCATGAAACAAATCATCATTACTTTCCTGATGCTGTTGACGGTCGTTGGCGCTGCCGCACAACGGAATCCCGTGGAAGGATATATCATTACAAATCAGAACGATACCGTACACGGCACCATCGACTACCAATCGACCTCAGAGTTATGCCGCATTTGCCTTTTCATGGCCCCTGGCGACTCGACCTTCAAGGCCCTGCTACCCACAGACATCAGAGGCTTCCGGCTGCTCAGTGACGGCGTTTATTACGTCTCACGGACAATGACGATACAAGACAAACAGCAGGAGGTCTTTGCCGAGTTCCTCATTCAGGGAGGCGTCAGTCTATTGCATTACACAAGTGCGAAAAAGGATGATTACTACCTGTTTATCGGTGAGGACGGACAAGAAGTGATCCTGCAGGACGACTCCTACGACCCGCTGAGCTTGGACGCTCCCACGCAGCTCAAGCAGCGTCTGAACCAGCGCCGCGAGCTGTTCACGATTTTCGGGAAGAGCACCGAGACGCTGGACAAGTTGGTGAAGACACCCTACAAAGCCAACGAACTGACGAAGCTGGTGCACCAGTACGACGAAGCCTATTGCGACGAGCAGAACTGTATCCTCTTTGAGTATGACCGCAAGAAGTCCCGGAACCTGGAGGTGAAGCTCTTCCTGGAAGCGGGCGAGTCTGTCACTGATTACATCAACGGTGTGGACTACAACGACAAACGCTACGGCAACTCTATCTGGGGACCGCACGGGGGACTGGGCTTGCAGTTCCACAGCCCTCGTAGGCTGCCTGCCCTCTATGGCAACGTCAAATTCGCCCTCACCTACGGAAAAATGACAGGGGTGACAGACCCTGATTATCAAGGCAACCAAGACGTTTGGTCGGATGATTTCTATCTGCTGGAATTGTCTTTCGGGGCGGAATACCACGTCCTCTACAAGAAAAAGCACACGCCCTTCATAGAAGCGGGAGTGAACACCATAATGATGGATTTCAACGGTTTGTACGGCGGCGCAGGCTACGAATTCTCGTTGGGCAAGCACAAGCTTCGCATCGGAGGACGCTACACCAACAGCTTCTTCAAGAACAACGACACCTACCGCCGCAATCACTTCGACGCCGTCCTCAGCTTCGTCTTCTGAAAATCGACAAGTTTCAATGCTGCTTGCTTTTGCTCTTAACACAGCTTGATTTTGTTTTTAACGCAGAGTTCGCAGAGCCGCCAAGATTTTGAGCCTGTCCGCTTGTGTGAGAGGCATTGCATTCCCCCACGCGACTGGCCGAAAGTGGTCACGCGAATAGACGCAAGTGCTCACGCGAATAGACGAAAGTGGTCATGCGACTGGACGCAAGTGCCCTTGCGTTTATACGCGGGAACCTGAGCGGCCAAGCCCCATAGGGGCTTCATAGGGGTAGCCAGCCATTTCAATGGCTGGTAATGTGGCAGTTAACAGAATGCGTGCCGTAGGTACGCGAGAGGGATTTGTTGTCGCGTACCTAAAGGCACGCGTTTTTCCTCGCCATTGCATACCAGCCATTAAAATGGCTGGCTATCCTTATCTTGCCCCTATGGGGGCAGCTGGGCTACCCTTATCTTGCCCCTATGGGGGCAGCTGGGCTACCCTTATCTTGCCCTATGGGGGCAGCAGGGCTGGCCGTAAGTGCTCCTGCACTTCCCTTTGTGCTCGCCATCTCCTTCGCCTTCTGGAATGCCTTGTAGTGCTCGGGGACTCGCTTGGCCTCTTCCTCGGTGCGGGGGTCGTTCAGGTCTCGGAACTCCCAGTAGTTTGGGTCACACTTGGCTTCCTGATGGGTGACGCTGGCCAGCGCAGTCTCCACCGCCTTCACACCCTGCTTGCTCTGCTCCCAGGCTTCCATGCGGCGCTCCCGTTCCTGCTTCTCGATTTCAGAAGTGGAGACATAACTCTTCTTCTGTCCGGTGCCGTCACCGCGACCACCGGCGGCTCCACGGGCCTTGGCTTTTTCCAGACGGGCGGCACTGACGGCACGGTTTTCATCACCGTGGACGAGGAAGCTCTTCATGCGGGCAAAGTTCCCCCACTTCTCCTCTGCCTCAAACCCGAAGATCTCAATTTTCTCACCCGTGTCAGGGTCTTCCACCGTCTTCTTCTGCGTCCAGTGCCAAATG
>JAFZSP010000078.1 GCA_017619335.1 Bacteroidaceae bacterium | reverse complement strand
CCTATCCTCACAAAACCCTGATGACGAGGATAAAAACCGGGGCCGACCACATTGGGAACAATAAACAATTGGGACTTCAACTTGAGCCGCCGATAGTTCCACCACCAGAAGAGATAGGGAATTTTCTCAAAGAGATTCTTTTTCTTGTTCAGCCAATATTCATAATGGCGCAAGGCAACCATAAAAGCGCGGATATAATATTCGTCGCTCCGGGTGAGCCAACGTACAAACAGACGATTGGGCTTACCGCACATCGCCTCGTCAGCCTTCAGATAGGCTCTAAGGTCTTCTCGGGATTGTATCATTTTGTCAACAATATGAATTTCAAAAACAGTTTCAGTAACTTGTAAGAACGTGACAGCACGAGCAGCCGTGTGATTCTCAGGTGGAAAGTGGCAGGGGTGGCCGACCGAACGATGTGCCGAAGGGTGGGATCTTCCACCAGGCACGTCATGTCCCATTTCTGTGCCACAGCCTTCTGCAGGTTCGAATAGATGCGTACGCGGAAGAACCAATCGCACATCTCCTTCTCTGGAAACGTCATGTTCCAAGACTGGTACAATGCTTGCAGGTCGCGGTACAGGAAGAGAATCGTCTTGTAATAATCGGCGTGAGACTTTCCTGCCGTTGTCGCCGGCATAGCGCGGTAATAATAACCGCTATAGGAAATGAGCCGCAATGAGCGGATGTGATGGTAATAACGGTAATTGAAGACAATATCCTGTGAGCGCTTCAAGGGTGGGAACTCGACATTGTTCTCGCGGATGATGGATGTCTTGTACAGCTTCTGGGTGGGCGCACTGACAGCAGCTGTGCGGAGCATGCGCATATAGGCTTTTCGCACAGATTCCTGACCATCAATGATTTCATCCTTAAAATGCTTGTGAATGATTCTCTTCACTTCCCCCTTGAGGTCACATGCTGCCTGTATTCTTGTTGATGCCGTCAAGTCATAATCGCCCTCCTGCTGTGCCTCATACAGTTTTTCCAGCAGTTCTGGCTCCATCCAGTCGTCGGGATCCACGAACATCACCAGTTCACCCTTACAGCGTGCCACTCCCGCATTGCGGGCAGGCCCACTACCTGCATTCTCTTGCCAATAGACAGCAAAACGGTCGTCTTGTTCACAGAACGCTTGGGCAATCTCATACGAGCCGTCGGTGGCACCATCGATGATGATGATGACCTCGATGTTACGGTAGGTCTGTGCTGCCACGCTCTCCAGGCATTGCCGCAAGTACTGCGCTACGTTGAAGGTGGGTAGCACTACGCTGATCAGGGGATGGTTCATTCTCATGTTTCAAGATTTACTTGTCACTTTACTTCTATTCCTGCTGCCTTTAGGAATTCATCAAACGAGGCAAACTTGGCCACATGATGTGCCTTATAATGCTCGTAGGCAGGACCTAACTGATGTTTGAAAGGCAGCTCAGGGTATTTGTCCAGATCCTTGCCACTGACAAACCAGACGAAGCTCTCACGGAAGTCCGCTGGAACGGGACGACGATGATACCGTTCAACGATCCCCCTTGCAAACTCGAAGGACTCCTGAAGCGCTTCCTTCTGGCGTTTCTCGTAATACTCATCGAGGGTGCATACCACCCTTGCCGGCACACCCACCGCAACGGAGTTGGCAGGAATATCATGTGTAACGACAGAACCCAAACCGATAATGCAATTATCACCTATTGTCACATTCTTCAGCACCCGCACGTCACGGGCAAACCACACATTGTTGCCGATGGTGATGTGTCCGTTGCTGGGCAGGTAGTCATGGTATTTCACCTGGAACACCTTGGCGGCAGCATCGTGGGCGATGAGGCGGTTGTTGTAGTTGAACCGCACATTCGAACCAATGGTGATTAAGTGAGCCCTCTGCAAATCAATGCCAAAACCCTTGGGATCTCGGATAAAAGTGTTCGCGCCGATCTTCACACCTTTACTCCGCAGGTAGCTGACGTATGACTGGCTGTTGCGCTTGGCCCACCAGAGTCTGATCTTCTTAATTAGTTTCATAATATTCTAACATCTTTTTTGCGGTCATTTCTGTTGACCAGTGTTTTGCTGCGTAAACTTTATTCTCTTCGCCTTTCGAGGAAGTCCTCAATGCCGCATGTAGAGCCTCCACGGCACTCTCTGCTTGCTGGGGATCAAAGGTGAAATTGCCCGTCTCGCGCAGGATCTGCCCCACGTTGCCCACGTCGGGACCCACCACCACCCTGCCTGCAGCAAAGGCCATGGGCAGATTCCCTGAGTTGAGGATGTCGAGCCGCTGGATGAGCACCACATCGGCAGCGCAGTAGTAACACTGCATCAAGTCGTCAGGAATCACCTCATTGTTGAACTGAATACCCATCAACTTGTAGCGCAAAGTATGATACAAACGGTTGACGAACTTCTTCGGATTCCATGTATGCAGCGTTTCGCGGTAAAAGCCGGGCATTAAAAAGAGAGCCTCACCCCCAGCCCCTCTCCCAAAGAGAGGGGAGTGGTTACATTGGATTTTGAGGTTTAATACGAAGTTGCGCTCCTGGCCGTTACGGAACTTGCCGAAGCAGAGGATGATTTTCTTGTCCTGAGGTAGATGAAGCCGTTGACGTGCCTCCTGCTGAGAGACAGCGAAGGTCAACACATTATTGTATATATGGTGCGGCACCACCACATGACGGGCATTCGGATATTGTGTCCGCAGCAACTCACAGCTATACTGTCCTAAATGCACTATGGTATCTGCGTGGTTGTAAAGAACATCATATAGCTGCCTGATTGTTTCATCTTTTCTCGAATGCGGTTTCAGGTTGTGGCAGGTGCAGAAGATTCTGATACCATGCGCTCGCAACCATTCCAACCTGTTCTTCATCCTCGCCACATCACTCTCTGTACAAGGCCTGAAGATGAATTCCGGCCACTGGAAGTGTACGATGTCGCACTCCTGCACCTCGGCTGTCCACAGCCGCTGGCGGCCATATACCACCTCGCAGCCTTGTTTCTGCAAGGCCATACCCAGCGACTCCACATAGTGGTTGACTGTGCGCTCCGACGGCTCTTTGACTACAAAATAAATCTTCATGTAACCTATTCTTGAAACCTGAAACCTGAATCTTGAAACCTGAAACTTGAAACCTGAAACCTCTATAGCGGTATATTGACTCTCTCGTCATCTTTCTTGATGATGACGGCAGGGTTTCCAATGACTGTACAGTTGGCCGGCACATCCTTCATCACCACGGCGTTGGCACCGATCTGTACATTGTCACCAATGGTGATACCGCCACAAACCACTGCTCCGGCACCGATAAACACGTTGTTGCCGATGACGGGTTCCTTCATGTCGGCGTTCTTGCCGATGGTCACAAGTTGCTTCACCTTGAAGTTGCTCCCAATCGAAGTAGCACCCATGCGGGTACAAAAAGGATGGTCGAGCCATATACCACCACCTATCTTAAGACGTTTGTAGGGCTTTATCGCAAAATGAGTGTAAGAGGGATACAACATTCTGAACACACTGCCAACCCGCTTCAAGCGGTTGTACAACACTTCACGATAATAGGGCCGCTTGGCCAGCAGGTGAAAAAAACCCATCCCAGGAAACACTGCCAGATCCTGGTACCACAGCCGTGTGTAAGGATCTTTCCGAACATCGGCCATCAACTTTAGTGCGACATACAATGGCCAGTTCACCAATATGGAAATAATATACTTGAACATCCTGTTTATAGTTTTACAAAATGATTAACCAAACGATAGATTCTCCGAGGAAGTCGAAGCATCATACAAACACGCCCCTTCTCGCTGATATGGCCATGAGCATCGAAGAAAGACTGACACGCCATGCGACAACATTCTTGACTGACAAGTGGTTGGTAGTGCCGCATGACAGTGATGAAGCTAAGCCTGTTCATCGGCCAAATGTCGGGTTCACTTCTGAAATAGTCGTATGCCCAAGCCAGCATGTTACACCTTGCCATCAACTTGCGCTCTGCCGTCTGTCGAGACTTGTCTGGGGTGATGTTCTCTTCGCTGCGCCGCCAATGAACTTTCGCTATGTCCACACGACAGATGCCTTTATCACCGGCAAAGAGACACCAGGTGGCAACGTCACTGCCCCAGGCAAGGTCGAAGTTCACAAAGCCACCTTTCTCTTCATATACCCTGCGCGAAAAGACATTCTCTATGACGTAACTGCGCAACCGTCCCTGCGTCTTGGCCTTGTAATAGTCGTAGGCAGTAATCATTGGTGGGAACTCTGGCAGCTGTCGCTTCACACGCCCTTCGCCGTCAATCTCTGTCACATCGAAGTGGTAGAGGTCGTAGGCTCCCTGGGTTTTCTCTATCTGCTTGAACAGCTTCTCCACACAGTTCGGTTCCATCACATCATCGTCACTGAACAGCCAGATATAAGGCTCATCTTGGCTCAAGGCAATGCATCGTTCCCACTGCGCCACAAGATCCTTACCGCCCAGGTTGCTGTCGAAGCGGTGATAAACGAGGTCTATCCGGTCTCTGTAGGCATCAACGATACTGCCGATGTCCTGAGGACAACAGTCATCGCCTATGTAAAGACGGAAATCCTGACAGGTCTGTGCCGCTATGGAGTCGAGCGCAGCACGGAGGAACGTAGTCTTATAGGCTGGTATCACTATGGCCAACGTCGGCTGTTCTTTTCTTTGCATATATGAGTGTAAGCAATCGCATTGCTAATTTTCTTGTTTCCTTTCTCTGTTCAATCACTTTCAGCACGATGCCGAGCAATAACATTGTGGGATAAACCGACCCTAACTCGCCCGTGCCAATGGCAAACGTCAGATAGGCCGCCAGGATCGACATACCCAGTCCTGAGAGGAGTTTTTGTTGCCTCTTGTTCCTCCAGAAAAGAATTCCTATCCATGTGTAGAACGCCGCCCACAGAACAAAACCGACGATGCCGCGCTCCAAGAGACGATGGAAAATGACGCTCTCCAAACCTTGCAGACCTTCTATCTGCCCTGTCTCTGTAGTCCTGCTGTAAGCGTAATACCCCTGCCCGCGCCCTAACAGCTCGTAGCCGTCAATGTACTGTAGTGTCATAGCCATTTGAGTCATTCGCATGTCCAAACTGCTGCCGCCCGTCTGAGAGCTTTCCTTGAAGACATCAGTCACCTTGTTCACCTTCTTCTGCACGGAGGGGACGGCAGCGTAGGCAAAGAGAAACAGGTAGATGGCGAAGATTCCTGTTAGGATATTTCTGCTCAGGGGGAAGCTCCAGAGATAGAATACGCTCACCGACACGAAACAACATAGCCACACGATGCGGCACTCGCAGGTGATGATGCCAAACAGACAGCAGACGACGACCACTGCCAGTATCTGCCAACTCTCCATGCGGCGGTGCCATGCCCACAGATGCAATAGCAGAATGAGCGTACAGGTATATCCATAGTCGAAGGGCAACTTGAACAGCGACTGCACCCTGAAACGATTACTCTCTAAATAGACATCGCCCAGAGATGCATCCTCCATAACCGAACTTGTCTTTCCCGCTGTCAGGGCATTGACCATATCGGCACTTTTCGTCAGATAGTTCATCACTCCGATAACGGTCAGGACAATGGCACACAGGAAGGTGACCTGAAGTAATGGCTTCAGTGACTCCTTGCCTCTTACTGCCCAAAAAGCGTATGCCAATGCAAAGTATGTGAACAGCAATTCCGACTGCAGGAACTTTATCGTACCGACATAAGAGCTGGTAAATGCAGCTATCAGTGCCGTCACGATGGCCAGCAACAGCAGCCCGCCTATCCACCATCGTCCTGTCAGGAGACGCAAATGGTCGGCCAGATTCCTCCACTCTGAAAGCAGAAAAGCCACTGGCAACAGATAGTTGGCCCTATGCAAAGGCACCCCAGGCACATCAACCAGCGTCAGCGTCATTGCACCCAAGACTAATAGGGCGGCCTTCGTCTCCCGCCTAACGACAAACATCAGGCAACAGCACACAAGGGTTATTATGATGGCGATAATCTTCATGATGTCTTTACATTACATATTTGATGATAACCGAATGTGCCAGCAATGGGTATTCCAACTCCTACAATCCAATAGACCACCCACCAACCCTGATGAGCATAGACTTCAATGACTGGGAATTCTGAGAGTTGCTTTATGGGAAGTCCATAGAAGGCAATAATCAGCAACGAAACGATTTTCAGTGAGAGCATGTGCCAGGTTAGAACCTCCATGGTATGGTCGCCTGTAAATAACAAGAAACCTACAAAATAGTTGCGCCCCCTTTTGGCAATCCGCTCACTCAAATGAAGTAGTGTCAGCACTAAGAGCACGGCAGACAGAGCGTATGGCAGCACTTTCCAGTACTCATAGTCATGCATCGTTGTAAACCAGAAAACAGACCCTATCACCATCAATACCAGTGCAACCATATTTATGCCAATATGGCGGTGCCATGTCCAATGCCGATGTTTGTAGAGATAACCGATATAAAGAAAGGTGGCTGCAAAGAACTCACGCGATCCTATGCCGAAATATGGGAGGTGCCAATCGAAAAATGAAAGGGATATAGTTGCCAACAATAAGACACCCACACCCCAAAAACTGCCATGTAGCAATTTAGCCAGTAAGTAGAAAAAGAAAGACCCTACAAACAGCTGTTTCATGAACCAGTAACCACCTACCAGCTGTTCATGACCCTGCATCTTGGTAGTAATGGAAATGATTCTTTTCAGGAAGTCTGACGATGTGTATAGTTCAGATGTTCTTCCGCTAAAGCCATACTCATCACTATAGATGTTCAAGTGGAAGAAGATGTTATGCAGCAGCAGAAACAGTAGGGACCATTTCAAGTAAGGCCAATAGATGCCCGTAATACGTTTCATGGCAAAAGCTCTTCCATCACTCAGATATGAGTCCTTGAAGCAGTATCCACTCATGAAGAAAAACAACGGCATTACAAACATAGCCAGCCATTTCAATAATATTTCTGGACACGATGCATGAGCCATTACAACGAGTATAATGGCTATAGCCTTTGCTATGGTAACACTATGGTCTCTCATCCTTTCTTCATTTAATACAGTCTCTGAGAACGTCCCTTGAACTCATAGCGCAAGTCGTGGGGACGCTCGCCTATCTTGCGGGCAGGAATACCAGCCACAATGGTGTAGGACTCAACGTCCTTGGTGACGATGCAGCCAGCGCAGAGCACTGCTCCCTCACCAACGGTGACGCCATTCAGTATCATGGCACGGGCACCTATATATACCCTGTCACCGATGGCAACGGGACTGCTGTCCAAGGCCGGTGAGCGGAAATAGGGGTCACGGATGTCGTGGCCACCGGGATGGATGGTTACCTCGGAGGCGATGTTCACGTTGCTGCCAATCGTGAGTCCACGGCGTGCATCGAGCAGCACATGGTCGCCAATGATAGTACCACGATCTATCTCTAAACGATCAATGCCACGTATCTCTGTTCCGAAATGAAACACGACATTCTTACCGATCTTTGCCCCAAGGGCCTTGTACACAAACCTGCGCAGATGGTGGGATGGAACAAGGCTTATCTGAAACAGCATATAGCGCTGCCATCCGCTGCGGAACATCTTTTCCCATTGTTTGTAAGGCTGCCGTGCTATTCTTACCCAAAGAGGGGGAGCGACGGGATATTTCTTCTTCAATCGTGAGTTGACTACCTGAAATGGGAACAAGACAATAATCAGTATCCACTTCAGGTAGAGCAATCCCACCAGGATGCACAGTATGGTTATAGTTGTTTCCATATCGATTTGAGTGTTTCGTTTCTTAATTGTTTATCATGCTTGCGCTTTGCCCGCTTCAGGATGAGCATCAACAGTTTAAAGCGCTGACTGAATGGCAGTGGTTTGCATTGCCCAGACAATATCAGACGAGCGTAGTAGCGGTAGATTTCCTGCACTTGCAGCAAACCTTTCTGAAGTCCGGACTTTAACATGCCGCTATCAAGAGAGCGATAGCAGGCCGTCACCTCTGGCATCCAAACGAAGTCGCCCATCAGGGCTGCTGCCATCGTCAGTCCGAAGTCCAGTTTAAGGGGGCAGTTCTTGTATGCCTCCGTCTGCCACACCTCACGGCGATACATCGTAGTGAGCGTCATCACATAGTTGCCATAGCCAAGCAGTGTGGGCAGGTTGTCACCTGAATGAGAAAGCTGTAAGAATGCCTCCACCCGTGGACGGTTGACAGGCTCACCATTTGGGCCTACGCATTTGTAGCCAGTATAAACCATCACTGCCTGCGGGGTAGCATCGAGTGCATCAGCCTGACATTGCAACTTATGCGGGTCAGTCCAGTAGTCATCACCCTCACACTGAGCCACATAGTCCGCCTGCTCCATCCAGTGGTTGGCGTAAATTAGTGGCGATTTTCCCTGACTGTAGTGGTTCTCCTCTAACAGATATACTACAAAGTTGCAGTTGGGGTTTGTCTTGTGCTGGAAAAGAGCCGGAGAGGGGTTCTCAAATTGTCGAGCGTCCTGATGGGCCGAACTGGGAATGAGGCTGAAATTCTCGTGCAAATACTGTTCGATGACCTGCTGCTCCCCATCCTTGCTGGCATCGTCGATGATGACGCAGATGAATGGAAAGTCGGTCTGCTGAATGCAGAAGCCGTCCATCGCCGCAGTAATGTAGGACGCATGGTTGAATGTGGCACAGCGGACACAAACCTTATAGTTCCTGGTTTCTGGTGTCAAGTTCCAAGTTTTATCTCTCATTTCTTCTTTCTTTTCAATTTGCCGGATTTCAGAATCTCACGTATCTCTTTATATTCGCTTAGTTCAAACACCTTGCAGAGTGTGAAGAACACAGCAATCCCTACCACAACCTGCAAGGGAAGAATAATCCAGTAACTCAACGGCAGGTACTTGAGGAAATACACCGACAGGGCAATGGCCGTAGCCAGAATGTATGACGGGGCAATGTCTCGCAGTTGCATCCACGAGCTGTAGCCAATCAAGCGACCAGAGTAGTAGCTATTGAGGAAGAAGGCTACGATGCCCACAGCGATGTTGGTCCACAGCATGGGCATGATGCCTACGAAAGCACCGATGAAGAGCGGAGCCAGGGCGATGACCTTTTTGATTATTTCCAAGCCAAGGAACAGGTCGCTGCGCCCCTGCACCTGCAACATGTTCAGGTTGATGGCATGCAGCGGATAGAGCGTACTGGCAATGCAAATGAAAGGAAGGTAAGTTGACGCCTCATGCCACTTCGGACCTATCATACAGTAGATGAGCGGCTCGCTGACAGCACCAAGAGCAAACAGCGAGATGGCTGTTATGAACATGCTGGTGCGGATGATGCGCCGATAGGCCGACACCATGCGCTCCGGCTCGTCCTGAATGCTACTCAACACTGGATAGGTGACCCGCTGCACCACATTGGTCAGGTTCTGAGAAAACAACTTGGCGTAGTGTTGTCCACGGGTGTACTGTCCCAGAGTGGCAGGATTGTAGAACTTGCCAACCACTACCTGATAGAGCTCTTTCCACACTGCATCAAGCAGGGCGCTTACCATCATCTTCCACCCGAAGCCAAACAAATGGCGAAAACTATTGGCAGAGAAGCGCAGTCGTGGAAGCCACCTATTATATAAATATAATTGTAGCGTCCGCAGGGCGTGTGAAGCGAGTTGCTGCACCACCAAAGCCCAAACGCCGAAACCCGTCAGAGCCATACCGATGCCTACCGCACCGCTCAGGGCAGTGGCCACTATGGTTATCTTTGTTTGCGTCTTGAAATCGATGCGCTTGGTGAGGCGTGTCTGTTGCACCAGTCCCAGGGCACCGATGATGAGTCCTAACGATGACACCCGTACAAGGGCAACCAACTCCTCGCGATTGAAAAAGTCTGCGATGAATGGGGCACAGAAAAAAATCATCACATACAGCAGCAGGCTCATGCTAAGGTTACAGATAAATGCAGTATTGAAGTCATCGTCCGTAGCATCTTTCTTGCGTATCAATGCTGTCGTGAAACCACCATTGACCAGTGCCGTGCATACTACGGTAAAGATTCCCACAAGACCCAAGAGCCCGTAGTCGTCTGGTGACAGTAGGCGTGCCAGCACAATGCCAATGACGAACTGCATGCCGTAGCGAGCCGCATTGTCGAGTGCCGACCAGCCTAAGCCTTTTACCGTTTTATGTTTCAGCGATTCTGCCATTCCTTAAGTTTCAGGTTTCTTGGTTCAAGTTTCAAGGCTATCATTTTTCTTTCCGTTGCAGCCCGCCACAGATATTCCATAGGACCATAGCGGAAATACTGTAGCCAAGCGTAACTGAAGACAGCCTGCAACACATATACCCCCAACATGATCAGGAGTACACCCCACAAACTGTAGGGCCAAACTCCTGTAGTGAACTGCCAGATAATACAGACACCGATGATGCCTTGCATGGAATAGTTGGTGAGACCCATTTTTCCGTAGGGTTCCAACAGTCGCAACACGGACTGCACACGGATGCTATGATAGTACAGATATATCACCGATGTGGCGTAGGCAAAGCTGGCTGCATAAATGTTGATTCGCCTGAAAAGATGCTTCAGCACGCCCGTGTCTGGAAAGGCAAAGGAAACAAGGTAGATAATCCAGCAGACGAGAACAACCTTGCCTGTAACTACTTGTTCCAGTTTCTCTATATACCCCTTGATCGCCAACCAATACCCCAGCACGAAGAGGGCAAAGGGAGCAAAGACACCGTGGTTGAACATGCCTCGGGCATAGTCCTGAACTGCGTAGGGATAGGTCAGCACATCCATGAAATTGCCGTCTCCTGAATATCTGTTTCTTTCTGCCACTCCGAAAAAGACATTGCCAAGTTTAAATCTTTGCAATGCTACTGTCGTCATGAAGAGCAGGCAGAAGAGCATAAAGATGTATTTCGGTTTCATATATCTGACGGGCACCAACATCATGCCATAGATGCCATACCACATCAGGGCATCGTAGGTGAAAAACACTTTGTTGACTATTCCAATCAGCATCAACAAGAAGCACCGCCAGAAGAATTTCGTACTTGAATTCTTGGGATTACGCAGAATGAGGTAAAAGCTCACGCCAAACAACATACTGAAGATGGTATTGCTTTTTGACACCAGAAACGATTGGACAAACCATGTCAGTGCTTCATCAATGGCAGAGAAAGGAGAAAGCACCCCCCGTCCAAAGCCGTCGAAGGAATGAACCATGATGATGCCCAGTAAGGTGACTGCCCTTAATGCATCAATGGAAGTGATACGACTATTTTTTATCTCCTGGCTATCTGTCATATACCTTTTTGATTTTCAAAATCTCTCATCACATTCTCAGTCAAAATCCTAACGGGCGATCCGCCCATTACACAGTATGATTTTTTCACACAGCCACGTGTAACAGTTGTTCCCATGCCGAAGATGCAACGCTCAGGCGTGGTCACGCTGTGCATCACCTTACATTCCGATCCGAACCAGTTGTATGCTCCGATGACAATGGGGCCACTGATGGGTCTGTATTCCTTTGTCTCTAAATTATAGATGGGATGGAAGTTTGTGTCCATACATAGACATCCCCAACCAAATCGCGAATAGCGATTAAAAGTAACACCAACATAAGAGGCCAGTTTGAAGCCAGCTCTTGCTGCAAAGCTATGACCAACATCCACCGTTGTTTTCTTTCCAAATGAAACATAGCTGTCATTCCCAATAACACAGCTACCACGGAAAATGATTGTTCCACCCTGATTCTCCCATGTGATACCATTATTTGCATAGAGCGATACAATACGGAATCCCAATTGAATCATGCCATGACGGATACGCCCGTCATCTGGCTTTATCAGCACCTTTCCTTTACATTTCAACAAATGTGGCTTATAGAGCAAGATCGGCAAATGAACGGCCTGTCGGAAGGGCAGGTAGTGGAAGTTGAAGTACAGGGTGGGTATGATGTATCTCAGTTCCAGCAGGTAGCGACGTATCTTTTTCTTGTTCATAGTTCGTATTTGGGGTAATCCAATAAGAGTGATTGACCGTTCTCTTCCTCTACTTCAAGAAGGGCGAGTATGGATTCTATATATTGTTGCAATTCAATGCGATTCTCAGCTTTAATGAAAATGCGGCAGAAGATACCCAAGAAGAGACCGGAATGCTGTATCATATCACCCTCATGGTAATACTGAAACAGGCTGTAGACGTAAGGTAACCGGCTGATACTGTCTATCCCTTTGATTCGATTGATAATGCCATTCTTCAAGCCAATGCATAACGTGGCATAGTCGCGGTGAAGCGGTTGATCAAGCGTCGAGAAGTCTTTGCCGAACTGTCCAGTCAGCGCATGCTGCAGATAACAAGAAACGAGGTCGATACCTTTATCCTTGTGAACTACACGGAAGTCCATGCCACCACTGAGACGGAAAGCACAATCCATAATGTATGGCACCCCGCTGCTGATAATGCCTTGAAACATGCATGAGCCATCATTTACGCCAAGCACGTCAAATAGTCTTTCCATCGGTTCGTAGAGCGTCATAATAATGCTGGTCTCAGAAGAAGGATAGAGGTCGATGAATGGTTGACGCGGTGAATTGCCCACGGCATCGTAGTACACACGTTCCTTGGTATAAGGGAAATACGACTTGCCGTCTTGTCTCCATATCTCGAACTGAAAGTACGGTCCCTCAAGGAATTTCTCACAGAGATAATCACCAACGGTGGAGTTCTCTATCGCTTTTGCCACAGCCTTCTCCATCTCTGAGCGGCTATGGCACACTGTAATGCCGAAAGAACCTCCATTATCAACAGGTTTGACAATGACGGGAAAACGAATGTCTGTATCTTCTATTCTGTATTCAGGAATCGAGGGCATTCCATATTTCTTGCAAGCTTCATTGAAGTGCTTCTTGTTCATCAGCACATCCCATTGATGTGGCGTGACATAATAGTGGAAGGTGGTTTTAGCGAGAAAACCTACAGACTTACGGATAACCATCTCGCCGGAGCACGATAGCAGACCGTCTATGTGCTTCTCCTTGAAGAAAGGAAGCATCACCGTCTCATCCGTGCAATCCAGATAGTACTGCTCATCAGAGACCTTGTGCATTGGAGCCTCCGGCACATTGCCCACCGACACGAGCACAATGCCATGCTGGCGGGCAAAGGCAGTGACCTCGTCCACCACGTTATTGGCTCCAAAAACGGCCAACCGCTTGCCCTTTAATTCATCACACATCACACTTCACTTTATAGTATTTCGTATTCGTTCAGTATATTCTGAATTTCCTCTTTGGAACAAAACATCAGCATGTCGATAATGCTGAGGTCGGGTACGAAGACACCTCCAAATTGAGGATAGCTGATGGTTTCGCGCCTACGCAGAAAGTTGAGCGTCAGCCCACGCTTGGCCCATTCGTCCTTATCGTAGAACTCGGTGCCGCCAATAGGATTAATGTAGTTGGTGATTCCGATGGTCTTGCAAATGCGCTCGGCCTTGTCTTCCACACCCTCGCACCCCGTCTTGTCGATAGTGCTGCTCATCTCAAAACGCGTCTTGATGCCTAAGAAATCGCAGACTGTGCGCAGGCTGTGAGTGAGATACTTGACCATATTGGTCTCATCGTTCAGTATCAGTTCCTCCAGCATTGGCATCACCTCCTGATAGTGAGGAGCCCGACGGTAACGCATCTTGATCATCTCCACCATCTGCTTCATCTGGCGGTTGTCCTCAGCACGTTCCATCTCACCAATGGTATGACTGACCGATTTTTTCTTCAGAGGAACCCCTATCGTGCGTGGCGTTTGTCCATCGAAGTCAAGAATGCGATTGCGGTGTATCCATCCGTTGGTGATCATCTTCCCGTCATCATAGACCACAAACACATCCACGGCATGGATGAGTTGCCAGTACCCGATGTACGGGAAAAAGTAGGGTTGCATGATACCAATCTTTTCTTGTTTCATGTTTCTTGATTCATGTTTCAAGTTCTACATACCACGTCTATCACTTTCTGCACATCTCCTTCACTCAGCTCATGATGCATAGGCAGACAGATGACCTCATCGGCCATGCGGGTGGCTACAGGCAAGTTCTCTGGGCGGGCACTCTCCAAGTCACGATAAGGACTGAAAGTGCTGATGAGCGGATAGAAGTAACGACGCCCATAGATGCCCTGTTCGCGGAGATGGAAGTAGAGCTCGTCGCGTGTCATGCCGTACTTGGCAGCATTGACGAAGATGGGGAAGTAGCCGTAGTTATGGCGCACGCCAGACAGGTCGTTCCAGAAAGTGAGTCCTTTCGTCTCTTTCAGTCCTTCACGGTAGGCTTCTGCCACGCAGCGGCGGGAAGCAATGGCTGCATCCACCTGCTGTAAATTCAGCAAGCCAAAGGCGGCACGCAGCTCGTCCATCTTCGAGTTGATGCCTGGAGCCACCACCTCTGTCTCGCCAGCGAAGCCGAAGTTCTTCAACTGGTCAATATGTCGCTTAGTTGTCTCGTCATGCATGATCATGGCCCCGCCCTCGACAGTAGAAAAGACTTTCGTGGCGTGAAACGAGAGCGTACTCATGTCACCAGCCTTCAGAATGCTCTCTCCACCCACGGTGACTCCGAATGCATGGGCGGCATCGTAGATAACACGCAGCCCATGACGGTCGGCAATCTCCTGTATGGCTTTAGTATCGCAGGGATTGCCATAGACATGTACGGGCATAATAGCTGTCGTCTTAGGTGTGATGGCGGCCTCAATCTTTGTCGGGTCCAGACAGCCATTGGCTGGGTCAACATCCACAAACACCGGCTTGATGCCATTCCACCACAAGGCATGGGTGGTTGCTACAAACGAATAGGGCGTTGTGATGACCTCACCGGTAATATGCAGTGCCTGTAATGCAGTGATGAGCGGTAGCGTGCCATTTGTAAAGAGACTCACATAGGGAACTTTCAGATAATCGGCCAATGCCTGTTCAAGCAGCCTGTGGTACTCACCATTATTGGTTATCCACCGCCGCTGCCAGATGTCACGCAGCAATTCGGTGAAATCCTCTAACCGAGGCATCAAGGGCGATGTCACTTTGATGCTCTCGCGGCTCATCATTTTCTGTAAAAGCTCGTTCATGGTCAATATGCTTTATCGTCTCTTTTAAAGAATGATTTTACAGTCATCCAAATAATACGCACGTCGAGCCAAAAGCTCCAGTGCTGGATGTACCAGATGTCTCGCTCCACGCGTCCTTCCATCTGCCACAACTCACGTGTCTCCCCACGGAAGCCCGTCACCTGTGCCCAGCCTGTGATGCCGGGCTTCACAAAATGGCGAACTAAGTATTTTTTTATCAGCTTTTCATACTGATCGGTATGAGCCAGCATGTGAGGGCGCGGTCCCACGATGCTCATGTTGCCGAGGAGCACATTCCAGAACTGCGGCAGCTCGTCGATGTTGGTCTTACGCATGAATTTGCCGAAGGGGAACTTGCGCGGATCGTCCTTGGTGGCTTGTCGGCGGTCTGAATCGGCATTCACGTGCATGGAGCGGAACTTATAGCAATAGAACTGTTTGCCGTCGATACCCGTACGCAGCTGACGGAAGAGCATCGGGCCCGGGCTCTGCCGCTTGATGGCAATGAAAATGAAGGGCAGCAACAGCGCCGTAGGCAGCAAGAACAGAATGGAGAGGAGTATGTCGGACAATCGTTTGAGTACCTTGTTCAACGGCTCTTCCAATGGACTCATGAAGGTGGAATGAACGACGATATCGTCTATCAGTAACGGCTGAAGGTTGAGCTTTTCTTCGGCCGTGGGCAGGAAGTAGAACTTGGACATGTGTTGGTCACAGAGACTGGCGGTCTGCGCAATCAAATCTCGTTCCTTGAAGGAAACGCACAGATAGACCTCGTCGCCCAAGAGGACTTCTCCGGGCTTTGACAGCTGCATGACGAAATCTCCGACGGTACCCTGAGGGGACAGGCCTCCGATGGCACCATAGCAGTTGAGAACTTTGTACCCTAAGGTGGGGTTGCTGATGAGCTTATGGTAAAGACGCTGTATCTCCTTATCTGAGCCGATAAGTGTGACCGAACGCGTATTGTAACCCATACGTCTAAGGTGTTTGACAACCCATCGTTCAATGAAGCGCAAGAATATGATAATCATCAGCAAAGCTATGCCCATGAAGAACAGCTGCCAACCGAGATGAGCTGTGAAGTGTATGGTGCGGAGAAGAAGGAATGAGAGCACTGTCTGCGTCAGGACAAGCAGTGTGGAGCGTCTCAGGATATCGTTAGCACCGATAATACGCTGATGGATGACTGTCGGGAAAAAATACTCTGCCACAATCATGGCGAAAGTACACAACATCCAGAATATCCGCTGTTTATCTTCATCCCAATAGTTAGAACGAGGAATGAAATCAACGACAAAGTAGAGTAACACCCATAACACCACGAAATCAATCATGATGACGACCCACTTGATGAGGCGGTTGGTGTGGTTGTTGTCTCTAATTCTGGTTTGATGTCTTTTCATTCCTTTTCAATATAATCTGAGATGGACTGTATGAGACGCTGGGATGCAGTGCCTTCAATCCGATGAAGGGGATGCAAATCGGGAGTGAGGAGCAATGACTTGAGCTCTTCAGGGGTGCTCGCGACATACACCCAACCACGTTCGCGCATCTTGGCGGCAGTGGCCAACTGATGCTCATTGCGGTGCTCGCCCAGAGCTGCAATGCGGGGGAAAATGATGATTGGCTTGTTCTGTTGCAAGGCAGAGAGTATAGTCCCCATTCCTGCATGAGCCACAATTAAACGAGCCTCATTGAACAGCTTGTCAAATTCATCTGGTGCCAAGAAGTCAACCGTTTTGATATGGCGAGGCCGTAAGGTGGTGTGATGCACCTGAGCTATGACTTTCTCGTTGAGTTGCGGAGCCAACTCATCAAGAATGTTGATTAAGCGATCAAAAGGGAATTGTGTTCCTGTTGTTGCAAAAACCATATTGATTTGACAATTGACAATGTTTGATTAAAAGACGGAGCCGGCATAGAGGACATCAGGCTGAACCAAATCAGGCCACTGAGTATAAGTGCGGGATGCGAAATGTCGGGCAATGCGCCCGCTTACCGACAGATGCTCTGCATTGGCTATGCTGTCAACCCAAATGGTCTTCCGGCGCAATAGCCACCCGACTAACAGACATACTAATCCGGGGGCAGCACCTGTCGTGAGCACAGCATCCGGACGTTCACGCCATAAAATGCGGAAAAGTCGGAAAAATACAGGGAACATACGCCATGCATCATTCCGGCTGAAATCACTTGTTAAATAGAACCTACTCTCACCAATCATCGTTGCACATTGAGGATGGGTAGATACATATACCACCTCAAAACGCTCTTCCAGAGGTTTTGTGATTCGCAACAACTGTTTCCAGTGTCCGCCGAGTGAGGCAGCAGCAAAAATTTTCTTCTCCATGATGGTATTATCCATAGAGATATGCCAAAACAACAAGCGTAATCATGATGAAAGAGAGGAAGAAGAGTATAATCTTCAACCATTTGTCAGCCTTGCGTCGGAAAGCTATTGATGCCAGACTGGTGCGCTTGAAGCGTGAGCCATAGTCCTCGCGCTGATGACTGTGATGGTGTGAATGATGATCGGACATGCTCGTCATTTTAAGATGTTATACAATAATGCTGCTATAGATATCAGTATGCTTGTCGAAGTGAGCCATAGCGATGTGGTCTGACCTACGCTGGAGTTGCGGGCTTTCACCTTGTTGGGTTCCACATACACGACATCATTCTGCTGAAGGTAGTAGCAGGGCGAAGTGATGATGTTCACATCATTGAGGTTCATCGTATAAACTTGTCGTTTGCCATCGGCATCCTTTCTGATGAGCTTCACATGGTCACGTACACCATAGATAGTGAGATCGCCTGCAAGAGCCAGGGCCTCGAAGATGTTGATTTCTTCGTTGTTCACCGTGAACATGCCCGGATGAGCCACCTCACCCAATACAGAAATCTTGTAATTGGCCATACGCACCGTCACCACGGGGTCTTCACTGCCTTTCAGATAGTGCATAATACGATCGTGGATAAGTTTCTCACACTCCGCTTTTGACAGCCCGCCGATGTGCAGTTTACCTAATACGGGATAGTCTATTGTGCCGTCATTATCAACAAGATAGGTCTGCAAAGAGCGGACGCTGCTAAGTGACTGACCTCCTGAAGACGTATTGTTCAGTGTGGGTGACACCACGAGGTTAAAGGGTGCCGAGGCTTCGGGATTAACGGTGTTTACCGTGATGGTGAGTACATCCTTTGGCATGATATGTGCCTCGAAGAGAAATGCCGAACTGTCGGCGATAAATGTGTCGCTGTTCTTGATATAAGCAACATTCTTGGGCGATGAACAGGCTGCGAACAGCAGGGTTACAAGGGCTGCAAATACTGTGGTTGTTACATTCTTTGTCATGTATTCCATTGTCTAATATTGGGGGTCGTTACTTCTTGATGGAATTGTCGTCGTGCTGGCCATAGTGGCTGTCTGCATACATACCATAATGGCCATAATTTCCGTATTTCCCATAATTGCCATAGCGTCCATACTTTCCGTAAACGCCATAGCCATAATAGTAGCCGTACTTGCGACGTGACATGTCGATAGAGTTGATGGCGACGCTGGCGTTGGGCAATTTGCCCTCGGTAGCCAACTGGTTCAGCAAGCCGAAACTGGACTTGGGGGTGTAGTCGGCACGGCAAACCAGCACACAGCAATTAGCCAGTTCCGCAATCTGCAGCGTGTCTGTAACAAGTCCTACGGGAGCGGTGTCGAAGATAACATAGTCATATTGCTGTTCCAAAAGGCTTACCAACTGCTGGAACGTCTTGCGAGCCAACAGCTCAGAGGGGTTTGGCGGAATGGGGCCTGACAGAAGCAGGTGAAGGTTGTCGTTGACACCGGAAGGGACAATATGACTCTTTACGTCATCGAGAGTGACCGTTTCCTTGGTGAGAAGCGTGGAAATCCCGAGGCGTCTGTCGGCAATACCGAACAGGCGGCCCAGTGCCGGCTTGCGTATGTCAAGTCCGCAGAGTACAACCTTCTGACCCAGCAGCGCGAAGCTCATAGCCAGATTAGCGGCGCAGAAAGTCTTGCCCTCACCAGAGATGCTGGATGTGAAGAGTATTTTCTTCTCGTTTTCTTTCAGTAAGAACTTAATATTGGTTCGCAGCGAGCGGAAAATTTCGTCCATCTGCGTGTTCTTGTTCTCTTGAACCACGATGCCAGCTGATGACTTCACATCGTCGCTTGCCATGGGTATGTCAGCAATGATGGGTAATAAGGTGAGGCTCTGCACATCATCATGTCCTTCAATACGGTAACGTAACAGGCCGATGAGCCATATAATTAATAAAGGTAGGACAAGAGCCATCAGCAGTGCACCGAGGAATACAATGGATTTTTTGGGTTTCACCTTTCCCTCGTTGAGTGGCTCGTCAATAAGCCTGCCTTTGTCGGCAGTGGCTGCGAGCGAGATACTGTTCTCCTCACGTTTCTGCAAGAGCAGAAGCAAGATGCCCGACTTCACTTCCTGCTGACGGCCAATTTGTGTGAGCACCTGTTCCTGAACTGGAGCGCCTGCTATCTGGCTCTGATACTTGCTATATTGGTTCATAATACCTTGACGTGTGATGTCGGCTGAATGACGAGCCTGCAGCAACGCTGTCGAAATACTGGCAGCCAAATCATCGATGGTCGCAGTGAGTGTCTGCACTTGTGGCGCATCCTCGTTAGCGGCTGTCAGCAGACGGTTGCGACTGAGTATAGTCCTGTTGTATTCAGCAATAAGTTGTGTGGTGGCGCCGTCAGTAAGTCCTACATTAGAGGGTATTACCTGATACTTGTTTTGTGGGTCAACGACATAGTCTCGAAGGTAGTCGATGAGGCGGATCTGTGCATCGGCCTCCGACAGGCGAGTGGAGAACTGGTTGCTCATCTGCACGGCCTGTGTGGCATCGACTTGGAGGCTTGTTACAGCATGACGGCTTTTGAAGTCGGCGAGTTCACTTTCTGTAAGTCCCAATTCCTCGTTGATTTTCTTCACTCGTTCGTTGATAAATTCCTCGGTACGCAGTGCCACCTCGTTCTTGTCCGCATTGGCACGTCGATTATAGCAAACGGCCAGTCGCCGCAGAAAATCCATGCCGCGTTGCGGGTTCTTGTCGGTAATAGTTACTCTGGCTATGTCGGTGCGCTTGCTGGTGGACTCAACAGTCATCGCCGACAGGTATTTGGTGGCCACCGCCATCGGTGGCAAGATGGTGACAAAGTAACTGTCACCCACCTGCATCTGATAGCGGGCAGAAGGAGTCAGCGTCAGGGTGCCAAGGGCCGTATTGATATAGGCCGGCAGTGAGTCCCTGTGCGCATGAAAAGGCTTGATCCGACAGCCTTTCTCATTTCCCGACTGATAGACGCTGCCGGTAACATCATACCCATTGTTATTCCTGGTCATCTGTATCATGACGCTGGAGATGTCGCCCCACTCTATATAGTCCTTGTCAAGGCTGTCCAGCACAACGGGATCCAATTCGGCACTGAAGGGCTGACGGCCATAGACAAGCATATTCTTGAGCCGCCCTTTAAGGCGATATTCGGCATTAAGATGCAGATCCCGAACCACGTCGCGCATCAGAATGCGTGACCGCATCACCTCTACCTCATTGTCAATACCAGACGAGTTGGTCACAAATCCCATGTCCACCATATTGGAGAGCAACTGCGAGGCACTGCTGTTCTGTTTCTGCTCATCTTTGATCAGCAGCCTGGACGACAGTTTGTAGGCAGGCTCAGCGTATCGCAGATAAAGGATGGCCCCACTCATGAAGATGATGAGTGAGAAGAGAAAATAGTGCCAGTTGAGTACAATCATCGGTATCAGTTTTTCAAACTTGATTCCAGAACTGGGACGCTCGTTATGCTCTAAAAGATTCTCCAGATGCTCCAAATCTATAATTGGTTCTCCTGAAATTTTCATATTGTATATTTTCTTAATGAGTCCACTTGAAAATGTGGCCGTTGGATGATATATAAAAGTATATTGTTGGAGTGATAATCAGTACTTTTCTAACTTTTGGGGTGCAAAGGAACTACATTTTTCCGACATTTCCAAATATTTGGCAAATAATTAAGTCTAAAGGTCTCTTAAGTATTCCATTTTTCAATCTTTATGTCATCTCTGCATTTCTTTTGGCACCTTTTCCACATCAAATTGACGGCGTTCTCAAAGTATGGAGCGACCAAAATTTCGCCTCAGAAAAATAGCTTGTCATTTGGTTGAAAACGTTTGTCTCAATGGTGAGACAGGTTTGTCTCAATGGTGAGACTGTTCTGTCTCATTATTGAGACTGATTTGTCTCATCGGTGAGATAATTCTGTCTCATCGGTGAGACTTTTTTGTAACGACGGCCAAGCTGCTCTTGATGGCGGTTAGTGGCTTATTCTTTATAGGTAGCTAATTCTGCCTCGGTGTGACGGATTACGTGGTTGAAGTCCTCTTGGGTGAGGCGCACGGCATCACGGGTGAGTTCGGCGCAGTTGTAGCTCTTCAGCAGCAGCAGGTTATATTCGGGGTCACGCTGGGGAAGCAGGAAGGCACGGTGCCCCTGTCCCTGACGGTCGAAATAGGCGATGTAGGTGCGGGTGTAGTCGCCATCATCCCGTCGGGAAGAGAAGACCATCCAGCGCCCATTGCTGGACCAGCCGTGATAACTCTCCACATCTGGGGAGTTAGTGGCAGTGAGGGGGTACTCATCTGCGGAGTCCAGTCTCTTCACCCAAAGATCTGCACTCTTGTGATAGAGATGGAACTGCCCGTATTGGGCGAGTGTGTAAAGGAGGTAGCGTCCATCGGGGCTGACACGTGGCACGCTGCAACTGAGGTTCTGTGAGCTGGCATCCACCTCAAGTCGAGGTTCCCCGAATGTATAGGTGACAGTGTCAAAGGGCATGGAATAGATGTCATACAGGAGGCTGTCATACCGTGTGACCAGACTGGCTTCGAAGTTGACATACTTGAACTCGGGCAGGCGTGCCGAGCAGTAGTACAGGCGCGTGCCGTCTGCAGACCAGCCGGGGAAGGTCTCGAAATAGTCTGGCGAACGGATGATGTTCCGCACCTCATTGCGCTCGGCATCATAGAGGATGATGTCCGACTCGGCATCATACACCTCAATCTTCTCGGGATAATGATAGTGGAAGACCTGGGCCGTCTTGTTACTGCTGAATGCCAAGAGAGGCTGGGTGGGGTGCCAGCTGGCGTAGGCACCGGAAGCGATGATGCTGTCATGCTTGATCAGCATCTTGAAGGCGTCTGTGCCGTGGGTGACGACAGTACCTTTATTATTCTCGCGCACGTGGAGAATCATCCGGTCAGTGCTGTAATTCTGAAAGTTATGGCAGTTGATGCAATGGCTTCGTCCATGATTGCTTCGGTCGTTTTCATAGATAGTCTGGACATCAAAGTTGGTCAAGTTCCGCTGGTAAATGCCCAACTGGAAATACAGCTCATAGCCGGGTTCGATGAGGCGGTAGGTGAGATAGGGGTCTATCTCCTCCTCTGCCACATGCAGCGTGAAGTCGGGATGCTTGACCCAGCCGCTTTCACGATGTGCAAAGACGCTGACAGCGAGGTCTCCACCCTTGGCAGCCGAGAGCACCTGGCGCCACGCGAGTGTGTCCAAGTCAAACTTGCCGTCCTTGCCTGCCCCACAGACGAGGTCACCCACCTGCGTCACAAAGGCATCTGCCGCAGCATCCGTGACCATGAAGTTCAGCGGAGCGATATTAGGAGGAATGGTCACGTCACGATAATCAGGATAAATCACCGCTTCTTCCTGCACCTCCGTGAACTGCTGCGGCACCGCAGAAGGACGGGTGCAGGAGGTAAAAAGGATAAGGAAAGATAGAACTTGAGTATATTCTTTTCTTAAAAACATAATGCTTTGAATTATTCTTGATTAGTAAAAGCTCCCTCCCTTAAGGAGGGCGGGGGGAGAGTCCCCACTAATTCACTCCCGCCTTGTTGGCCGCCGGCTCATCATCGGAGGGTCGGCGAGTGTTGCGGAGATTGCCGAAGAAATAATAATAGGGATAATAACCGTGGTACTTCTCAAAGAGCGCCTCACTGCCCCGCTCACGGTCATCCATATAGGGGCTGGCATCTTGGAGGAAGAGCTCAAAGCGGTCCACCAGCATCTCCAGCTGAGGGAACGCTTTCAGGATGGCGGGCTCCTTGTAGGATTCCAAGAGGAGCCCTTCTGCGATGGAACGTGGAGGTGTGGTGCCCACTAACCGCTGGCAGCGCTGGAGGAAAGCAGGCATACGTTTGCTGTAGAGACAAGCCACCGTGCTCCAGATGAGCGCCTCCTTGTTCTGGAAACCTCTCATGTTGGCATAAAAGCCCACAAACGCGGGTTTCTCGTCCATCTGCTCAAAGGTGTGGTAGGGAGGCAGCATATTGAGAATGAACGCAAACTCTGGGTCAGCCTGTATCAGGTCGGGACGTTCCACCATGGGCTCATACTTGCGCAGGAATGTACCCTCAAAAGGTACTTTCCGAAGGATATGAAGGTATTTGCGCGCCAGGACCCAGTCTCCCTCCAAGAGTGAAATCTTCACCATATATTTCAGCGTGAAGAGCGAGGGACCATCCATCGTGAGGTCTTCCATCACGTAATGACGTGCCGCACGGATGAGGCCAGCATGGTAATCACAATCGATGATGTGATAGTTCAGTGTAGATGTGGGGTGACCACCATAATTGTAGGTGGTGATGGTGTCAAAGTCCAGTTTGATATCAAAAAGCTGCTCTGCCAGATGTCCCGTGCGAGCCAGTGCAATGGCGTAATAACCAGCCATCTGGCGGTAACTCATCTCGGCATGTTCGTGGGCTGTACGTGAAATCCCTTCAAAGTCATCATGCAGCAGCTGCACCTGCATCCGAGTGAGGGGACGAATGTAGGGATGCTGGAAGTGAAGGGTGCAGACGGGGAGCGCGAAGCAGATGAGAATAAAGGCCCACTCCCCCTTGGGGGAGCTCGGGAGGGGGCTGCTGTGTTGGGCTGCGAGCCAGGTGATGAGTGCTGCTATGGCGAAGAGTGTTACCATCAGGAAAGGAACACCCAGGATGCGCCCAGGTTCACGAGCATAGAAGAGGTTCAAGCCCACGGTGGCTGTCCACATCATCCAGACGCCAGCCGGCAGGTATTGCAGCCAGCGCCAGCGCTGCGGCAGTCGCAGACAGTAACCCACGAGCCACGAACCTGCCGTCAGCAGCACCGCCACCAACAGACCGCCCGCCCAGGGCCAATGATAAGTCAACAACAGTACACGACCAATGATCCACAGCCATCCGAACGGCTGTTGCCACAACCAATACATCAGCGTGGCATCGGGGGCAAAGAAGGAACGCTCGTAGGCGATGCGCATCACATCTCCCATCCACCAGGAAGCCCACAGCCACGCAAGGAGGAAGAAGAGAATCAATCCCCAGTGCTGAAAAATCTTTTTACTCATTTTGCTTATTCCTTAAAGGTGGCTGTCTCAGCCTCTGTATGATACACCACATGTTTCAGGGTCTCAAAACTCACCTGTACAGCACGTTTGCTCAGCTCGGGCACATTATAACTCTTCAGCAGCAGCGTGTTGTGCTCGGGATCCTGCTGGGGAAGCAGGAAAGCACGACGGGCCTGCCCTTCACGATCAAAATAGGTGATGAAGACACGGGAGAAGTTTTGGTCCTCACGCCGACTGACAAAGGCGATCCAACGCCCATTGCTGGACCAGCTGTGATAACTCTCTGCCTCTGGGGAGTTGGCGGCGGAAAGAGGGTAGAGCCTCTCTCCCGACCCCTCTCCTGTTAGAGAGGGGAGACCATCGGCGCTGGTGAGTGTTTTTACCCACAAATCGGCACTCTGATGCCAGATATGGAACTGCCCGTAGTCCCCTTTTGTGAACAGCAGGAAGCGTCCGTCGGGGCTGACGCGAGGGACACTGATGCTGTGACGGTCGGCACTGGCGTTGACTTCTAAACGCGGCTCGCCAAAGGAGCGGGTATCAGGGTCGAAGGGCATCGAATAGATATCGTAGAAGAGGCTGTCATACTTCAAGGCAACCTGGAAAGCAGTGTAGTCTGCCATCAAGGACTCGGGGACTTTGGCGCAGCAGTAGTACAGGCGGCGACCATCCGGAGCCCAGCAGGGGAAAGTCTCCATATACTCCTTGGAGCGAAGGACGTTCTGCACGGTGTTCTTCTCTGCATCATAGAGCAGGAGATCGGAAGCCTCATCCAGCACTTCAATCTTCTCAGGATGCTGGAGATGGAAGACCTGACCAGTCTTGTTGGTGGAGAAAGCCACCAGCGGTAAAGTGGGATGCCACGAGGGATAGACTCCCGCAGACAAGATGCTGTCATGCTTGATGGCTATCTTGTGGGCTTCACCGCCTTGGACGATAATGGTGCCGCCATGCTGACCGCGAACATGAAAGAGCATACGGTCTGTGTCGTAGGCCTGGTAGTTATGGCAGTTCACACAGTGATTGTCCTCATCGCTGAAGGCGCGATTGTTCTCATAGATGACGTGTTCCGTGAAGTTGGTGAGGTTCCGCTGGTACAGGCCCAACTGACGGTACAGCTCATAGCCGGGTTCTATGAGACGGTAGGACAGGAAGGGATCTATCTCCTCTTCTGCCACATGCAGCGTGAAGTCCGGATGCTTGACCCAGCCGCTTTCACGATGTGCAAAGACGCTGACAGAGAGGTCCCCGCCCTTGGTTGCCGACAACATTTGACGCCACGCCAGCGTGTCCAAGTCAAACTTGCCGTCCTTGCCGGCCCCACAGACGAGGTCGCCCACCTGGGTCACAAAGGCATCGGCTGCATCATCTGTGACCATAAAATTCAGCGGCGCGATATTGGGCGGAATGGTCACGTCACGATAATCAGGATAAATTACTGCATCCTCCTTCACCTCCGTAAATTGCTGCGGCACAGCAGAAGGTTTAGTGCAGGAGACAAGAAACAGGGTGAACAGGAAAATGGGAAGAATGAATATCTTGTATTTCATATAACTTTTTACTCTAAACCCTAAACTCTAAACTTTAATTCACACCCGCCGCAGAGGATGAATCCTGGGTGTTGGTCTTGCGGGTGGCCTTGAGGTTTCCGAAGAAATAATAATAGGGATAATAGCCGTGATACTGGTCAAAGAGCTCGATACCGCCACGAGGACGATCCTGCATATAAGGCTGCACCACTTGGAGGAAACTGACGAAGCGCCGCATCTCCATATCCAAAGACGGAAAAGCCTTGAGCACATCAGGGAACTTGCGGGCTTGGGTGACCAGCCCCTGCCCGATGGAGAGCGGAGGCGTGGTACCCACAAGGGGTTCGCAGCGCATGAGGAAAGCGGGCATACGTTTGCTGTAGAGATTGGCCATCAAGCTCTGGATCAATGCCTCCTTGCTACGTCCCTGCATGAGATCTACAGCGTAGCCGAGGAAGATAGGTTCCTGGTACATACTCTCGAAACTATCCTCTATGGGCATGGTTCGCTGGACGACATTGAACTCCGGGTCGGCATCTATCAGTTCTGGGTGCTCAATCATGGCACTGTACTTCTCCACGAAAGCCCCTTCAAAGGGTGCTTTCCCGATGATATGCAGATACTTGCGAGCCAACTGCCAGTGGTGATCCAGCAGGGCACAGCGCGTCAGCATCTTCAGGGAGAATAGAGACGGACCTTCCATCGTCAACAACTCCATAGCACGGTGTGTGGCGGGACGGACGAGGCCTGCGTGGAAATTACAGTCAATGGTATAGTAGTTGGAACCCACATCACCTTTACCGGCACGATCCTTCAGGTAAAGCGTATCATAGTCCAATCGGATGTCAAACAGGTCATCGGCCAGACGACCATTGTGAACCAGGGCGACGGCATAATAGGCAGCCAAAGGACGGTAGCTGAGATGAGCATTGGCACGGGCCGTCTCCGCCATTCCGTTCCAGTCCTGCTGCTGCATCTGTACCTGCATCCGGGTGACAGGACGGGCATAGGGATAACGGGCATGAGTCAGCGCCATGGGAACAGACAGACAGAGGAGGAAGACTAAAAGATGTAGAAGATAGAAAGAATAATGAGGGACTGCGGGCTTCTTGGATTTCACATCGGCAGTCACCACGCTCTTCCTTCTGCTCTTGAAAGTCCAGATGATGAAGGCATCAATGGCGCAGACGAGCACCACGAGAAAGAGCACGCCCAAGGGGCGGCCAGGTTCATGCTGATAGAACACATTCAGTCCGAGCCACGCCACCCATGTCATCCAGACACCAGCCGGCAGATACTGCAGGAAACGCCAGCGTTGCGGCATTCGCAGACAGTAACCCACCAGCCACGAGCCTGCCGTCAGCAGCACTGCCACCAACAATCCACCAACCCAAGGCCAGTGATAGGTCAGCAATAGCACACGACCAACAATCCACAGCACGCCAAACGGTTGTTGCCACAGCCAGTGCATCAATGTGCTGTCTGCTGTCACAAAGGAATTCTCATAGGCCATTAGTCCGATATCTCCCATCCACCAGGCGGCCCAAAACCACGTCAGCAGCAGAAAAGCTGCTGACGGAAGGAGGGACAGAAAGCGAGCGTTCTTCATTTGATCACTTTCTTGCCGTTGCGGATGTAAATTCCCTTGGTCCTGGGAAGGTTAACTTGTCGGCCTGTGAGGTCAAAGACGCGATGGTCTGCCGCGCTGGAACCAAGCGTAGCGGAGCCGTTCTCTATCTCACGGATGGCAGTCTCCTTGTCCACACAGAGGACGTCCTTCATGTCATACTGGGCAGTCTTCACAGTCACATTCTCCATGCCGAGGTTCACGACACAGTCGGGCAGTTTGATGGACTTGGCATTGGTGGCCCAGATGAAGTTGCCGTCGGCATCATAGAACTTGTGGCCGGCATAGTTGGTGCCGTGGAAAGTGATGGTCTTCTTATTGGAAGACAGGGTATAGTAATCATCTGTCACATCGGCAGGTTCATCGGTGTAAGACTCATAGTCACCTCCAATATAGGTGCTTCCGGACGGGAAGGGATTCTCATCATTGATGGCCACTTTCCATCCGTCCTTGGCGGGAACGCCCTCAAAGAGGTTGTCAGGATCGGCTTTTTTCTTGAGCACACGGTCGTCAATGAACATGATGTTGCCGAGTTTCTTTTCGTACTTCTGCATATAAGTCTTGGCACTGTTGATGTGTGCCTGCGTGGTGGTAACGAAATAGGTGGAATAGTCACCCACTTCCATCATGGAGACAGGATAGAACATACCGTATGCCTCGAAGAACTCGCTCAAGTCGGCCTGTGCCACATCACAGATCATCTTGGCCAGATGCAGGTAGTCATCCTTGCCGTAGGAGGTGGGGCCTGTGCCGCCAGGTCCGCTCCACTTGTTGATGGGCTTCTTACGCATCTGGCGGAAGAGATTGGGCAGGAAGTTGTCATCGTGATGTTGGACGTGGAAGTACAGGTAAAGCTGGAAGAACATGCTGGTGGTGAGCCAGATGTTGCGCTGCAGCCAAGGCGTCTGCGCAGCCATCTCCGTGAAGTTGTCGGCAGGATAATGACGACGAGTGCCAGCAATGCCCTGTTCAAAGATATTGATGTTGGAGAACATATTGTTAGAGCTCTCCGTGGTGCCGATAACGTTGATGCTGCTCTGGTGATTATGCCCCATTTCATGGCTGGGTCCCCAGAGGTTGCCTGCCGTCTTTGTCATATTGGAATAATTCATCACAGTGGGCAGCGTGGACTCATTATAGTAGGTACCGTATGTGGTGGCATACATATAATTATTCTGGATGGAGAAGACGTTCCAGATATTGCGGTAGCGACCCTCGAAGTCCTCCACGCCCATGTATTTCTCCTCATTCTCCGGCACTCTGTCCCAGACACGCATGAGTCCTTCCATCTCCTTGGGCTCGGC
This sequence comes from Bacteroidaceae bacterium, assembly GCA_017619335.1. GTDB lineage: Bacteria > Bacteroidota > Bacteroidia > Bacteroidales > Bacteroidaceae > Physcousia. The sequence continues at coordinate 49,862 of JAFZSP010000078.1, read as the reverse complement.
TTTCTTCACCACTGCAGCGTTCATCTGGAAGACCAAATGCTTGGTTTTCAGGTTCAGCATGGGAGCTTTCAGCATCTCTTTCTGCATGAGTATCCAGTCCTCGTTTGTCATGCCGCGTGTGGCATCCCAGTAGCCGTTGAGCTGTCCGCCCTCGATGTGAACAGTCACATCAGGATAGTTGGCCAGTTTACTGCTGGGGTTGGTCAGTTCGTGGAAGATGTAGAGCATCTTGGCCTCGGGGAACTTGAACAGATTGAGACCAGCCTTGAGGTTCGTGGTCTGGCCAGTACGATTGTTGCCCTCGGTGAGATCAGCCATCACAGCTTCCAGCTGCAGGGTGGTACCGCTCTTGGGATTGGCGCTGACATAGACATAGATGATGTCACCCGGATTGGCCACGATACCCGTTGGGCCGGAGAGCTTGCCGAAGCTGTTGCTCATAGTGAAGTTGCTGGCATTGGCCATCGACTGGTAATTGCTGTAAATCTGATAGTCAGCAATGCGGAAGAACTTCTCATAACCCGCCGTATATCCTGTGGAAGCGTTGGTGAACTGTTTCCAAGTGTTGTTCTTGATTTTCAGCACCATTGCCTGCATATCTTCGTTCAGACCGAGGAAGTTCTCATTGGCAGCCAGCTGCTCGTCACTCAGTGCCTGAATCTCTTCTTTGAGGGTGGTGCAGGCTTTGTCGGCAAAGAGGGCATCCAGATGTCCCTGTAAAACAGCCTTGTTGGCCACCAGCTCGTCAAATCCATGCTGGGCCTGACGCGCAGCTGCGATGTCTTCCTCTGAGAGTTCCACTTCCTGGAAAGCCCAGACGCTGGCTTCGGCATTGGTGCTCCAGAGCACTACATTATAACTCTGTGACGAAGCAGTGTGCATACCAGAACCATCTGAACCATAGGCAATGGTCCACTTGCTTTCCCACTTGTCTGCCACAGGCTTGATGTTGAAAGCCACCTTGCTGGCACCCATGTGATAGGGTGCGCTGGTGGTGGTCTGCCGCTGGATGTATTTCTCGGAAACGACGCTCTGGATGGCATAGCCGGTTCCTGATTTCTCCAGTTGCCAGTACTGCCCAAAGTTGGTTTCATCCACTGCTTTGGCAGCGAGGTCACTGCCCTCGGTGAGGGCCAAGTTGTAAGTGGTGGAGATGAGGCGGTAGTACTTGCCTTCACTGAGTTCAGTGGCATAACCAGTAATCTCTGCGAAGTGAGCTTTTATATCTTCCTCTGAGATGTCATCCACAAGATCTATGGCCCAGTCACTGCCCGCATCGTTGGCGTAAGACCATTTGTAAATGCCCTTTCCGTCGCCGTTGAGATTCAGACAGGACTGCCCGCTGAAATCAGACTTGGATGAGATGTTGACATAGGACTGCTTGCCCGTGTTGTTGGGGCTGAACTGGATGTACATAGTCACAGCTCCACCGGCAGGTTTCGCAAAGTCTTCCTGCAGGTACTGGGCCGTGTTGGCACTGCGGATGGTGTATCCGGAGCCCTTCTTCTCTGCTATCCAGATTTGCGAGAGCCCACTGCTGGCCTTCTTGGCACCAATGGCTGAGCCGGCTGTGGTAGTGGTCAGATAGGACGTAGAGGTGCGTTTGTTCTTCAGGCGGAAGAGGCTCAGATGTGCTATCTGATAGTCGTACAGTTCTCGCCCAGAAAGCGTAGAGGGATCGACATCATCACCGCCGGGAGCAGCGAGGGTGACGGGACTGGCAAAAAGGCTCGTTGAAAGCGCCACAAGCAGCGCAAGGAGTGCGTAAAACTTCTTCATAATATGTATTCTTTATGGTTTTTCGTGGCGAAGATACTGAAATTGTGGCACACTACACGCATTTAGGTCGTTAAATTAAGTTAATCACCGCTTTGCAGCGTCCTTAAAGGGCTGTCACGAGCTCAAATGAACGAAAAAAGACATGCGTATGGTCGCTAATGAAGAAACGTATGGACGCAAGTGGACTTTCGTATAAACGCAAGTGGACTTTCGTATAAACGCAAGTGGACTTTCGTATGGACGCAAGTTCCTAAGCGTATAAACGCGTTGGCCAGCGCGAAGGAACGCGCTGGCCAACTTCTATAAAAGGGATTTGATGAATTACTTCACAGTCACCTTGGTGCCATTGATGATATAGACACCGCGGCCGAGGCCTTCAAGGCTGTTGAGATTGCCCTTGCCCATGTAACGACCATCAATGGTGTAGATGTCACCACGACGGCTCACGTTGCGGATGGCGCTGGCAATGCCATCTTCGCCATCGGTAATATCGATGGTGATGGTAGCCTTCTTGTCAAGCTTCTCTTCAGCAGCAATCCAGCAGGTGTTGGCAGAAGCCTTGGCAACACTGCTCTTGGTGACAGTGAACTTGTTGCCACTGGCCTGGATGACACCCTGACCCACCTGAACCTCTACGAAGTCACCACGCAGGACGCTATTGGTATCAGCCTCAGCCACCAGATTCATATCATGAGTGAAGGAGATGGCATCGGGTTCAGTCTCAGAATCATAATCATCAAGGTTGCCACTGACAAAGATGAACGGACGACCGGCAGCGGCCTCAGCAATCTTCACGAAGCTGACCTTAGCACCACCATCGACGAGTTCCACGCCGCTGACACCATACATCTGACCTTCGTTAGCCTTCAGACCCATGGGATAGCAGAAGGTGTTGAGGGCACCGCTCACGATGTCAATCTTGAAGTCGTTGACATTGTAGTCAGCTGCCACGTCACCAGCTGTCTCGATGAAGAGTGAGCTGCGACTGCCGATTTCTGTTGCACCCCAAGTCTCGATAACGTTCCAGTTGCGAGCGAAGTGCAGGTTGGACTGGCCAGCGCCGTTGATGTGCTTAGCCTCCAAGAGGTTGGCACCCAGACCCAGAGCCTTCTGTGTGAAGAGAGAGGGCTGGACACTCAAAGCAACTCGGCCTGTTGTGCCAGCAGCTTTCAGGAAGAGACCCGTAGCCTTGCTCTGAATCATGTAGGCGCTGTCACCCACAGCCACGAAGCGGAAGAGGGAGAGATCCTTATCCATGATGTCATCATCATCATCGAAGTACAGGTTGTCATTCATCACGACATCTTCAGCCTCCACGGGAATCACAGAGTGTACACCATCGTTATCCTCTTGGGTGGCCAGAGTCATATACTTGCCAAAGATGGCTTCGTTCACGACGGTACCTTCGTCATTGATATCGTCATCACTGCCTGTATAGTCCCAACCATACTTCTCATATTCATCTTCAGTACCGAAGCGGACACGATACCACTTGCCTTCCTGAATCTTGATGACAGCATCTTCGCAAGCCTTACCCAGTGCTTCGAAGGAAGCCAGGAACTCGTCGCTCTTAGCAGGTGTGTAGGCACCACTCTCGTCGTAAGTCTTGGCATCAGCTACCATCTTGTTCAGAGCATCAGCTGTCTCTGTGGAGGGCCAGAAACCAGGATCCTTACCCACGGCCACACCTTCAGCCATTTCTGTAGCGTCAGCCATAGCTTGACGGAGTTCTGCGGGATCCACGAACTTCTCTGCGAAGGATTCGTAAGCGGCTTTCAGCTTGTTATAAGCGGCCTGGAGTTCTTCCATTTCGGCCTCATCGGTGTCAATGGCATCGACTTCCTCAATGGCAGCTTCCAGATTCTTCACGATGTCACCCAAGACATTGTACTGGCAAGTCTCGGACTGATACTCGTGAGCACGATAGAGCTGGAACTCAGCCATGTGCCAGTAACCGCGAGTGCCATAACTCGGACCTGTCTCTTCTTCAGAGTAGAAGCGGAGGTACTTATGACCCTTGGTGTCGAAGACAGCGCCCTCGATATATTCGTTGGGCTTGTTGAACGGAGTTTCGAAGGTTGCAAGAGAGTCACAACCTTCCTTGCCAAGTTCGTTGTCCAGGTCTTCATCATCTGAACCATAAACGCTCCACTTGGTGGTGTGGTCATTATCAGCATTACGACGATAGCCCTTGAAAGCAACGGTGGTCACATCGTCATCCACAATCTCCACCTGCAGGTAGTGGGTACCGCCAGGCACAGAACCGCTGCTCCAGATGGAATGCCAGAAGTTGCTCAAGTCACCATCAAGCAGATACTCGAGGGCACCCTCACTGGGTTCTGTATAAGGACTGCTAAGCTGAGAGACATCCTTAATGAGAGGATCATCTTCATTATCCCAAATCTTCTGGACGTCCTTAGCCACGACGATTTGTTCTTTGGCCGTATTGCTCAATTCCTTCATAGCATCCACCAGTTTCTTCACATCCTTGTAAGGTTCGTAGTCGGCAATGATTTGCAGAGCCTCTTCTTCGTCCACGGGTTCAAGTACCCATTCGGTAGCACCCGGCTCGCCAGTGGTCTGATCCACGGTGTTGCACCATCCCACGAGGAAGCCGTTCACACCAGTACCATTACTGTGGCCGTTCTGGTGGAGATACAGATAATCACCCGAAGGCTGTGTGGAAACGCGGAAGTTCACCATCACGTTACCGTCCACATCGGCACCGGCAGTCTCGATGGCCATGAGGTTCTCGCTCTCGAGAGACATCTCTACGCTAGTACTTCTTGCGACATCCATGAAGCGGGCATCATTATACATGCTGACCATGTCATAGAAGCCGTCCTTATTGGTAATCTTCCAGAGCTTGCGACATTCTGATTCAACAGCTTCACCGCCCCAATCGGGAGAAGCCCAGATGCCCCAGAGCTTGCCGTTCTGCTTGTGGCCCATCATATACTTGTAACCCTCCCAAGGCTCTGTGATGTCATTACCTTCCTCATCCTTTTCGCCGGTGGCTACATCATTGTAGTAGATCATAGCGGAACGGATGCGATAGTAACCATCAGGAACAGCAGTGGTCACCAGTGAAGCGAGGACAGCCTCGTAGGCTACTTTCACGCGTTCCAACATGGCGAGCAACTCTTCCTGTGAAGGCATTTCTGCACCGGGCTCGTCCAATGCATAGAGGGCTTCAAGGGCAGCATCAAACTCTTCCACTTCTGCTTCGCCGTAGCAACCCGGAGTGGTGCCCGTGACAAATGTGCCTTGATAAATGGCATACTCTTCCAGCACCTTGTTCTTCTCTTCTTCGACATACTCTTCCAGCGTCCTCTTACGAAGTGTGTAGAGGTTCAACTCGGAGACGTGCCAGAATTTGCGGAAGCTGGCGCTTTTACCGTAAGTGTTCTCCGAGTAAATGCGGATGTACTTGTAACCCTTGGTGGAGAATGTCTCGGTCATCAGGGTCTCAGTATTGCTGGAGAACGGGGTGGAAGCATACAGCAGTTCCTCACAGCTCTCCTCTGCGGACCATTCCACATCTTCATTGGTACCACGAATGCTCCATTCGATGGTATGGTCATTATCCGTACTACGACGGGTAAAGCGCATGGCAAGTTCCGTTTCCTCAGTAACCCAGTCGGGCATCATAATCTGAAGATAGTGGTTGCCGGAATAAGAGACTTCGCCGTGCCAGTCGGTGTGCCAGAATGAACTTGTTGATTCATCGACGAGCGCACTCAAGTCAGTACCTTCAACACTGTCGGAGAAAGGACTGTAGAGGAGTTCCTCCCAGTTGTCCATCGTCACAACTGCTTCGTCCACTTCCCAACCATAGTCAGGTTCCTCCTGTGCGAAGATGTTCGTGCTGAAAAGCAGTCCGAACATTGCTAAAAGAAAAAAGTAAATTTTCTTCATAGGATTTTGAATTTAGAGTTAATAAAAATGGTTTGTAAATGCTTGTTTGGTGCGGGAAAACCCCGCAATTATGGGTATTTCGGGGACAAATATAGAGACTATTGAGGAAAAATTAACGCGCCACACGTTAAAAGTGCAGCGCGTTAAACTATTTTAACTAAAAGAGGGCGACTTTCGATGTCAAATGTTAAATGTAGAATGTAAAATAGAAGGATGAATCATCATTTTTTGCAGACTACATTGTTTCTTCTATCGTTCATTTGATAGTCACCTTTGTGCCATTGAGAATATAGACGCCCTTCGGTAATGTGCGGAGCGTGTTGAGGTTGCCCTTAGCAGCCACGCGACCATCCATCGTATAGATGGTACCTGCGCGTGAAATGTTACGCAAAGCGGTCTGGATGCCATCCACAGCGTCCTCGGGAATCTCAACGGTGATGTCAGCACTGATGGAGAGCTTCTCATCGGAGACGATGTAAGCGGTATTAGCAGCCACAGTGCCTCCCATCAGATTGCGAGTGACGGCGAACTGAGTGGGATTGTGCTCATCCACGATGAGGTAACCGGCTCCCACCTGATCGATCTGGGTGTAGGTGCCTCGCAGTGCGTGGAGGGTGTCTGGAGCAGCAGCTACTTCATATCCGTGACGGAAGGTAATCTCATTGGCGTCCGCCTCGGGATCATAGCTCTCTGTGTCACCTAAGATATAAATGAACGGTCTGCCGGCAGCGGCGGTTCCCTGGATGGGAGCCAAGGTGATGTTACCGCCCTTAGCCTCATTGACGGTGTACATGACGCCGTCTTCCTCCTCGATGGACAGGGAGACAGGATAGCACATGGTGTAGAGCTGACCAGTCTTCATATCCATGGTGAACTCTGTGCCGTCATAGTTGGCTTCCACGTCGCCGGCTTCCTCAATGTAGAGCGCACTACGGCTTCCAGGCGTGTAGGCATCCCACGTGACCAGAACGTTGTATTGTTTCTGAGCGTGCAGGTAGTTCTGCTTGTTGCCCTCGAGGTCACGAGCAGCGATCAAGTTCTGTCCATACCCGATGGGGCTGACGCTGAAGAGTGAGGGATGAATGCTGTGACGGACAAAGCCAGAAGTGCCGGCAGCACGGAGGAAGAAGCCCGTGGCCTTGTTCTGAAGGATGTATGCGGTGTCTCCGACAGCCACGAAGCGGAAGAGCATCTCGTCCTTGTCTGAAACATCCTCTGCAGCATCGAAGAATACATTGTCACCCATGCGCACCTGGTCTGCATCCACGATGTTCACCAGGTTCTCACCGTTCTCGCCCTGCTCATAATCACCGCAGGTGATGTACTTGCCCCAGAGAGCCTCGTCAATTTCCACATCGTTGGCATCAACGTTGGCAGAACCGGCCACGAGATCCCAACCGCCTTTCTCAAATTCAGCTTCTGTTCCGAAACGGATGCGATACCACTTGCCGGGCTGCACGCTGATGGCAGCAGCACGGACGAGGTCGCCCTGTTCATTGAGGCGGCGGATGAGTTCATTGCTCTGTTCAGCCACATAGACACCAGCCTCGTCGTAGGCACGAGCCTCAGCCACGACTTTCTTCAGTTCATTGGCAACATTGGTGTCTGTCCAGTAGCCAGGATTGGTACCAATGACCATACCGTCAGCGATGCCTTCCACGGAAGCGATAACGCTGCGGAGGTCTGCGGGATCCACATACTTGAGCAGGAAGGCATCGTATGCAGCCTGAAGGGCAGCAGCCTGTTCCTCTGTGATTTCACTGACTTCCACGTTCTCCTGGGCTGCCAGCACATCGTCCAGTGTCTTGGCGGCATCACCCATGAGGGCATACTGGGAAGTGGGGTTCACCTTGGCCTCAAAGAGCTGGAACTCTGCCATGTGGCCGTAGCCGCGGCTGTTGCCCTTGGTGCCTGTGGTGTTGTCAATATAGAAGCGGAGATTCTTGTAGCCACGGGGATTGAAGGGAGCAGCGCTGAGGGTCTCTGCTTTCTTGCCGAAGGGCATATCCAGCGTAGCCACCTTGGTCCAGTCGGCGTCATCGGCCTCTGCATCATTGCTGCCATAGACACCCCATTGTGTGATGTGGTCGTTGGCAGCGTTGCGACGTGTCATTGTGAGTTGCAGCAGCTCGTAGGCATCATCAGCGAGAGCCACTTGCAGATAATGAGTGTGCACGGGCACTGAACCGTTGTGCCAGTCGCTGTGCCAGAAGGTAGAGGCATCGTTGTCAATGAGTGCTCCGAAGTCTGCTCCTTCATCAGCATCAGACCAGGGTGAGGAGAACTGATCTGGATCTGTGATAATGCCTTCTGTTCCGACGATGAAGTCCTTGGCCTTGTTCAGTGCCACGACGGCATCAGCCTTGAGTGCTACATAAGCAGCCTCGAACTCCTGACGCTCACGGATGGGGATGAAAGCAGCGATAATCTGTTCTGCCTCTGCATCGTCCACCTTCTCCAGCACCCACTCAGTGCCACCAGGTCCGTTGGTGACGCTGTAACTGGGTTCCCAACCGACAACATCTCCACTAACGCCTAAACCGCTCTTGTGCCCGCTCTGGTGGAGGTAGGTGTAGCCGATTTCCTGGGCTGCCACGCGTATATTAATATAGGTGACTCCCTCTTCCGTCATTGCAGGTTCGAAAGCCATGAGTTCACCTGCCCCAGCCTTCATGACGACCTTGGCGCTTGTGCTGATGGTGGTGAAACCAGCCTCGTTGAAGACATTGGAGAGGGTGAAGACGTTGGCACCGTTCTCTGCCTTTTCCTCCAAGGGACTGATGCGCCAGAGGGCACGTGTCTGCAGTTCCACATTGTCGTCCTCCAAGTCACCCCAGACAGCAGAGAGGTCATTACCGCTCTTCTCTCCGAGCATGAACTTGGTCTTCTCCACGGATTCCATGATGTCAAAACCGTCCTCGTCCTTCTCGCCAGTGGGCACTTCATTGGTGTATTCCATAGCGGCCTTGATGCGATAGTAACCAGCTGGATAGGAGAGCGTCATAATCTTGGAAGCCAACAGGGCTTCATAGGTGTTCTGGATGTCTGCGATGAGTTTCTCCAGAAGATCTGCTGTGCGTTCTGATTCGGGCAGGTCCTCTGTGGCATAGGCAGCTTCCATTGCTGCGAAGAAGGCATCCAGCGCAGCCTCTGTGTACATACCGGGCTCAGTTCCTGTGGGGAAGTTGGCACGGTCATAATTGCCATACTCGTTCAATACCTCAGCAAATTCCAGCTCTGCCACCTCTTCGCGTGAACGCTTATGGAGTCTGACGATGAAGTTGCTGGTGTTGGCAAAGGTTGGGGTGTCACCGATGGTGGCCACATTGAAGACAGCCTGTGACTGTGTGGGATCCAGATCAGTAGCCTCGATGTGAACAGGGTCTGAATCGCTCTCGTTCTCCACGGGGTCGCCTCCGTCAATGCTCACAGCCACTCCGGAGAAAGCGTAGCTGGGATGCTTTCCTGCCACGAAATCGAAGCTGATTTCAGCCACATAGTACTTCTTGGAGGGGATGATGTAGTAGTCCTCGTTAGTAGTACTGCTGCCCACGGAGCTGTAGAACTGGATGTTGAAACCGTCCCAGAAGGCCATGTTGTTGTTGCCCTTGGCGTGCTTGATGGCGATGCCGAGGTCTTGATCCACGCTGGCCCAGGCGCTGGCCCAGGTGCGGGCAGGGTTGCATGCTGTCCAGTCACCGGCTTTGGCGTTGACAGCAAACTCGATGAGTTCGTCGTTCTGTGCCTTAACGGTGGTCATTCCTCCCAGCAGCAGCGCTGTCAGGAGGGTCAGAATGGTGTAGAATTTCTTCATACGATAGTTGGTTGAAAGGTTAAGTAATGAATTGAATTATCAGATATTGCGGTTTCGCGGGGCAAAGATAGGTGGAAAAAGGGAAAGAAAAAACGTCCCGCAGCAAGAAACCGCAGGACGTTAAGTTTAATTAACTAAAAACGGGGTTTTAAGTCTCAAGTTTCATGATTCAAGATGAGTGAATAGACTTTTTCAGAGTGCTTCCAACATCGTGATGATGCGGTCTCCGAGTTCACTTTTTCGCTGGATGTGTGCCAATGTTTCTGTGACGAAGGGATTGGTGTCAAAATCGCCTCGCACCTGTTCGAAGTCTAGTTCTGCATGACGCTGGCTGGCGGTATCGAATCCGAAGCCCGTGTGAGCCGTCAGGGAGAACTCTTTCTTGGCATCGGAATAAAGCATCTCATCCAACTTGACCACACTTTCCTTCCACTTCTTGATGATGCGGATGAGGTCCTCGATGGTGATGAGATTCTCGTAGAGTCCATAGTAATCAATCATCAACTGGTAGGCCCACGTCCACTCATACTTATAATAGTTGGCGTGCATCTTTCGGAGTGCCTCGTCAAACTCCTCTGCAGAGGTGATGGTACCTTCTTCCACACTATCCATTAGAGCCTTGAGACATTCTTTAGGTGCGATGAGCCCAGCCAGATCCACCCACGTTCCGCGGCCTTCTGTGCGAGTGGGCTTCAGTCCTTCCAAGACGCTCTCGGCAGAGGTGCAGTCTGTGCGCTCTAAGTGGCTGATGAGGCTGTTGCCGATGAACTTCTCGATGGCGATGCGATAGAGCTGCTTGCCTCGATGCAGGCTGTGGTTGCTGATTTTGGCGCTCTGATAGGCATAGACATCGCTGGTGGCACCACTGAGGTTCTCCAACTCTTCAAGGATGTGTAACCCCTTGAACATCTTGTCGATGGTATAGGGCGAAAGGAGGTTGTAGTTAATCTGGTCCAGTCGGTCTTCCTTGTAACGCTTGTCACGCTTGGGCCACTTCTGAGCATCACGCACCGTGCCCACACTGCGGAGGTTCACGGCGGGTGCCAGCCACGTTTCTCCGTTCTTCTCTATCAGGTAGGAGAAAGGAAGCAGGGAGGTATCCGGGTGACTGCTGTGACGTCCCATTACGAGTGAGAAAGCGCCGATGCGTGCGGGCCAGAGGATATAGGAGTCAGAACTTGTCTTGGCACCGCGTTCCAACGCTCCCTGATGGATGGGTCCAAGCTTGTACATGTGGTTACTCTGGTTGCTGCCGCTGCCGGCATTCATGAAGGAGAACAAACCCGCGATAAGCAGCGTGCTCTTGTGGTGGGTCACGGTGAAAGGTCCAGCAAAAATGGCGCAGGCCTCGCCGTTCTCTTCCTGACAGTTGGCAAAGAAAAGGCTGTCTGAGGCAGAGTATCCGTGCCCCAATACACAGGCCTGACCCACATAGACGCGCTCAATGGTGGAACAGTCCTCCACATGGGAGCCGTCCTGGATGATGAAGTCGTCACAGATGACACCATAGCCCACATGCACAGGTGCTTCACTGCGACTGTTCAGTGTACCGTTCTTCAGTCGGCCGGCGCCTTCCACCTTGGCGTATGGACCCATGAAGACATTCTTGATGTATCCAGTATCCACGATGGTGCAGTGACTGCTGATGGTGCCTCTCATGCTGGTGCGTGCTTTCACACGCTCTGCGGCAAACTCCTTCAGACGGCTGATGAGTGCCGGACGGTGACGGTAGAAAGTCTCCAAGTATGCTTCATGAGCCGACATACGGTCATGAATAGTGACCTCACGGCCGCCCGTCTCGTTGAGCACACAGACCTCCACGCCGTTACCGAAGCTGGTGGGGCCGTCACAGAGGATGATATCCACATTCTCTATGAAGCAGTTATCAGCGATGTCATAGTTGGCAATGTAGTTCTTAATGTTCTCGATGCAGCAGTCATCACCGATGGTGACATCATGCAGCGTGGCATTGAACAATCCCGTATGCTTGTGGATACCGCCCGGCATCTCGAAGCTCTTGCGGAAGCTGCCCAAACGGATGTCACCGCTGAAGCGCGTGCCGCGAATGTATTTCAGACTCTGCTCGTCACTGATGAGGACCTGTGACCAATTTTCGGCCGTACAGCCCTGCTGCTCCAGCCGTGTAATCTCTTCTTGTGTGAGAACTCTCATATTTTTTTAGGTTCAATTTTAACAAATTCGGCCGCAAAGGTACATAAAAATGCAAGAAAAAGTAGCATAAAGTCACAAAAAGTTTCAAGTTTCAGGTTCCAAGTTGAATATTTTTCGTACTTTTGTCCTCAAATAGTAGCAAAATGACACAGAAATGCGGTTAATACGTCGTCCTTGGGTGTGGTTTACGCGCTTCCGAAAGCGCAAGGGTTATGGTGTACACTCGCCGTTTGCCTATTCGTTCATCAGAGGTGTGGTGAACGAGCGTACGCCTTTCTATGCTTATCACACTCTGGATCGTCTGCACCCCTGGTGGATTCGCACGATGCGTCTCTATCCTGTTCAGTGCCGCCGTCTGCTCTTCCGTCTGGCCAATTTTGCAGAACCCAAGACCGTCTGCATTCTCGGAGACTGTCCCTTGGAAAAGCAGTACATTACACAGGCCGTTCCTCACGCGCGTGTAATTAAACAAGGTGTAGCCGACTTCGTTTTCATCTCCACCGATTTCCTGCCATCTGCCCTTGATATTGCTCGCCAGATGCCGCAGCAGGGAATGTTGGTCGTCGAGGGAATTCATTATAGTGCCTCTGCCCTCTCCCTCTGGCACGCCCTGCAGGAAGACGCCCACACAGGTATCACCTTTGACCTTTACACCTATGGTGTCGCGTTCTTCGACCCCCAACGTCATAAACAGCATTACCGCGTCAACTTCTGAACACAGAACCTCGAATCTTTCTTTATAAGCATTTTTAACGGAGAATATTTGGTGGATTGACGGATGGTGCCTACCTTTGCGGCCAAATTCAAAGGTTTTTATTACAATGATGCAGAAAGAAAACGTTTCCATGAAACCTCAGACAGCGATTCTGGTGTTTCTTCTGCTGGTGTCCTCTGCGGTCACAGCAGGGGTGGATAGTCTGATGACTGCCAGCCGACGGGCACAGGCAGATGTGGATTATGCACTGACAATGACGTTGCGCCAATGTCAGGCCGACCGCATCGATACCGACACCATCCGCGTCTATCGCAGTCTCATCTCCTTGGACGTTGTGCGGGACACCGCTTACCTTTCTTTGGCAGTGGCAGAGGACACAAAATGTCCTACACTAAAAGCCAACACGGGTCTGACGTTCAGTAGTTTGTGGGCGATTTCCGATCAACGAGCATCCGGACTGTTGGCAGCCGCTGCAGCGCTGTGGTTGGTCACCAGTCTGTTCTTTCTGCGTCGCAGACAGGCCGTGATGGAGCATTGCCTGCAGATGGGCGCACTCCGTTATGACGCTGCCCGTCATCGTTTCTTCGCTCAGGGGCAGGAGGTACATTTCACGCCCATGCAGCAGGCACTGATGGAGCTGTTCCTGGCTGCCCCTGAACAGCGCCTGTCACAGCAGGACATCTGTGACCGTCTGTGGCCCAAGAAACCCGACTCCTCTGCCACCCTTTACACACTCATCCGCCGCATCAAACCCATCCTGCAGGAGCGGGCAGGACTGAATATCTCCTGCCATCGCGGAGATTCCTACCAACTGACCGTCCATTAAAGCGATCACCGCAATTTTCTGACAATCAGTCAGAACGTTCTCTGACAACGATGCTGACAGAGAAATGTCAGACAATTGTCAGGGAAAATATTTGGAAGATTGACTGCTTGTGCTGTACCTTTGCCGACGATTTCGTTACACGATGTCAAACTGTCAACCAATTGTCGAACTCTTAAAAAGCAAAGAACAATGCACAAGAAAACAAACCACACTCAGAAAGCTGAACACCTCTGGCGCTGCGCCTTTCAGTGGCAGCATTTTGCGCTGACGGGCGTGGCTGTGGTGTTTATCGTCACGGGATTTCTGCTGATGCTGCCTCCTGTTGACATCCGCAACACACCTGGCGGCCGTTTCGCTGCGTCACCTGGCCCTGGGGCTTTCGAGGCCCGGCGCATCAGACTGGCGCCCATTCCATGCTTCATTGGCTTCGCCATGATGGTTCCCACCATTATGTATGTTCCAAAAGGAGCGAAAAGTGAAAGGATGAAGCGTGAAAAATCTAAGAATGAAGACGAAAAGTGATAAATGGAAAGTGAAAAGTGAAAGTTTCTGCTTGTTTCTTCGTCTATTCCATCATTTTTGACTACTTTTGCACCGCCTTATGCGCAAAATGCAAGCATCAGCGGCATTTTTGACATTCAAACATTAACAATAAACATTAAATGGACGGCCTCTGAGCCGTGACTTTTACCTATGAAACAATTTCGACTGGTCGATAATCTGTTAGGCTGGCTGGCATTTGCCATCGCGGCCTTCACTTATTGCTCCACAGTGGAACCCACAGCCTCGTTCTGGGACTGCCCGGAGTTCATCACCACCGCTCATAAGCTGGAAGTGGGACACCCGCCAGGAGCACCGTTCTTCATGCTCACCGGCAATCTCTTCACCCAGCTGACCTCCGACGTCAGCAAGGTGGCGCTGATGGTGAACATCATGAACGCGCTGCTGAGTGCTGCCTGCATCATGTTCCTCTTCTGGACCATCTCCCACCTGACTCGCAAACTCATCTGTGCGAACGGCTGGGTGCAGACACCTGCCCAGCTCATCGCTGTGGAAGGAGCCGCCATGACAGGCGCTCTGGCCTACTGCTGGAGTGACACCTTCTGGTACTCGGCTGTGGAAGGCGAAGTTTATGCCTACAGTTCGCTGTTCACTGCGGTGGTCTTCTGGCTGATGCTCAAGTGGGAAGACAATGCCGACAAGCCACACTCAGATCGCTGGCTGGTGCTCATCGCCTACCTGACGGGACTCTCCATCGGCGTTCACCTGCTAAACCTGCTGTGCCTGCCCGCGCTCGTACTTATTTATTATTACAAGCGCTCCAGCAATGCCACCCTGAAGGGCAGCATCTATGCGCTCTTGGGCAGCTTCGTGCTGGTGGCGGCTGTGCTCTATGGCATTGTACCGGGCATCGTGAAAGTGGGCGGCTGGTTTGAACTGCTGTTCGTGAACACGCTGAGCCTGCCGTTCAACAGCGGCCTCATCGTCTATATCATCCTGCTCATCACGGTGGTGCTGTGGGCCATCTGGGAAACCATTACAGAGAAGAACCGCCTGCGCATGAACATTGCCTATCTGGTGGCTGTGGCCATGCTGGGTATTCCTTTCTACGGCTATGGTCTGAGCAGCATCCTCATTGGTTTGGTAATCCTGGCAGCCCTCTACGGTCTGCTGCAATGGAAGCGCGAGGGCAAGCTGCTGGTTTCTGTCCGCCTGATGAACACCTCGCTGCTGTGCATGCTGATGATCATGATTGGCTACTCCAGCTACGCCCTCATCGTCATTCGTTCCACCGCCAACACGCCCATGGATCAGAACTCGCCAGAGGACATCTTCACACTGGGCACCTACCTGAATCGCGAACAGTATGGCTCACGTCCGCTGTTCTACGGTCAGGCCTATACTTCCCAAGTGAAGCTGAAGGCCGAAGGCGGCTACTGCGTGCCCGTCTCCAAGGAAGGTGCTCCTGTCTATCAGCGCAAGGAGAAAGCCTCTCCCGACGAGCCCGACCGCTATGAAATCCAGCGTTATGACCTCGAATATATCTACGCTCAGAACATGCTCTTCCCCCGCATGTACAGCGACCGCTCAGAGCACGTCTCGGCCTACGAGAGCTGGTTGGGCGGCGTCAAAGGTTATCAAGTGCCCTACGACAGATGTGGAGAACCCATTATGGTGAAGATGCCCACACAGTTGGAGAACATCCGTTTCTTCCTCTCCTATCAGGTCAACTTCATGTACTGGCGCTACTTCATGTGGAACTTTGCCGGCCGCCAGAACGACATTCAAGGCAATGGAGAACTGGAGCACGGCAACTGGCTCACAGGCATTCCTTTCCTGGATAATATGCGCTTGGGTGACCAAAGTCGTCTGCCCTCCGAGCTGCGTGAGAACAAAGGCCGCAACGTATTCTTCTGCCTGCCCCTGCTGCTGGGACTCTTGGGACTCTGCTGGCAAGCGTGGAAACAGAGAGGTGACGACCCCATTGGTGTCAAGCAGTTCTGGGTGGTGTTCTTCCTCTTCTTCATGACAGGTCTGGCCATCGTCTTCTACCTGAATCAGACCCCCATGCAGCCTCGTGAACGTGACTACGCCTACGCGGGTTCCTTCTATGCATTCGCCATCTGGATTGGACTGGGCGCCGCCGCCATCGCCGATTTCTTAGAGCGCAAGACAGGCAAGGCCATGCTGGGTGCCATCGTGTCCCTCATCTGTCTGCTGGTGCCCATGCAGATGGTGTCACAGACCTGGGACGACCACGACCGCAGTGGACGCTACACCTGCCGCGACTTCGGACAGAACTATCTGCAGAGCCTGCCTCAGGAGGGCAACCCCATCATCTTCACCAACGGCGACAATGACACCTTCCCGCTCTGGTACAATCAGGAGACCGAAGGCGTGCGCACCGATGCCCGCGTCTGCAACCTATCTTACTTGCAGACAGACTGGTACATCGACCAGATGCGTCGTCCGGCCTACGACTCTCCCAGCGTGCCTATCCACTGGAAACGCATCCAGTATGTGGCTGGCACACGTGAGGGCATCCGCGTCAGTCCGGGAACACTGGAGCAAGCCATTGAGTACTACAAGGACGACCCCATTACCTCCAAACAGCTCCTCGGCGAGAACCCCTACGAGCTCTCCACCGTCATTGACAAGTGGATCCTGAACGACAACAAGGATATGCAGATATTCCCCACCGACAGCCTCGTCATCACCATCGACAAGGAAGCCGTGAAACGTTCGGGAATGTTGATGGCCGGCGACAGCATCCCCGATGTGATGCACATCAGCTTGAAGGGCAAGCGCGCGGTCTATAAGAGCGAGATGATGATGTACGAGATGCTGGCCCGCTGCAACTGGGAGCGCCCGCTGTTCGTAGCTATCACCGTGGGTCAGGACAACTACGGCAACCTGGGCAACAACTTCGTGCAGGAGGGTCTGGCCAACCGAATCACGCCCTTCAACACGCAGCAGAGCGGTAAGCGTATTGACACTGAACGTATGTACGACAACCTCATGAACCGCTTCAAGTTCGGAGGCATTGACAATCCCGACATCTATCTGGACGAGACCGTCACCCGCATGTGCTACACCCACCGTCGCCTCTTCGCACAGTTAGCCACTCAGCTGATGGCAGAAGGCAAGAAGGACAAGGCACAGAAGGTCGTGGAGAAGGCCGAGGAAGCCATTCCGTCCGCCACCGTTCCCCACAATTATCAGGGCTACTCCCACCAGTTGGCACAAGTGTGGCTCCAGTTGGGTAACAAGCAGAAAGCCGCCGAGATTGCCGCCGCTGTGGCACAGAACGCCAGCGAGTACTGTGAATGGTACACGGGTCTTAGCGACAGCCGTCTGCAGGCCAGTGCTGAAGAGTGTTACTACTACCTACTGCAGCTCTCCAACGCCCTGAAGATTCTGGACGAAGCAGACCCCAAGAAGAGCGAAACCTTCGACCTCGCCCTCCGCAACTACTTTGACCAGTTCCAGAAGAGGACCAACTACTAATGTTCATAGAACAACCAGCACGATTCCTGCGGTGGATGTATCCACGTGCCACCTGGAGAATGGATCCGTCAGTGAAGGCCGTCTATCTGACCTTCGATGACGGACCCATCCCGGAGGCCACGCCTTTTGTGTTGGAAACGCTGGCTCGCTACGGCATCCGAGCCACCTTCTTCGTCGTGGGCGACAACGTTCGCAAATATCCCGAGGTGTTCCGTCAGGTGGTGGCAGCAGGACACCGCATCGGCAATCACACCTTCAACCACATCGGAGGTTTCCGCTGGCTGTCCAGAAACTATTTGCGAAACACGAAGAAAGCACAGGAATTGATAGAGAACATGCTTCAGCGCCCATATACGCCAGAAAAGTTAGGAGAGGGAGAACTTTTCCGCCCGCCTCACGGTTGGATGCGTCCTTTGCAGTACCAAGTGATTCGCCGCAAGAAATACCGCATCATCATGTGGGACGTCGTCACCCGCGACTACAGCAAATGGCTCACTGCAGAAGAAGTCCTGGAAAATGTGAAACGTTACACACGCAACGGCTCCATCATCACCTTCCACGACAGCCTCCGCAGCATCGAAAAACTCCACAAAATCTTGCCAGCAGCCCTCGAATGGCTCATTGCTCAAGGCTACGAGTTCCGCGTCTTCGACTAAAACCTCTGGCTGAACTCACATCCACAATACAGTTGATTATAAAAGCCAAATTCTTTCAGAAGTTGGTTTCTGCGTTCCTGCAAACCACCCTTTCTCCAATTCTGTGCCCAAAAATGAGAACCTGGCACAGCAGTTTCAGCAACCAAACCAGCTCGTTCTATCTGGTCAAGACGTTTCCAGCGTGAAGAAGCAAGTGTGGTGGTGAACCAATTGATTCCCAATTCCACTGCTTTAAGTGCAGTGGCTGTCAGACGAAGTTCAAAGCAACGTTCACAACGGCTCCCTCTTTCAGGTTCACCTTCCAAACCCTGTACACCACAGAGCCAACCTTCATGATTCCAGTCATCATCAATCCACTGAATACCTAAACTCTCTGCATGACGTTTACTTTCCGCCTTGCGGATTTCATATTCTTCCTGTGGAAAAATATTAGGATTATAATAGTATATGACAGGCTGCACCTCATGGTCCAGCATCCATTCCACGATGGCACTGGAACAAGGTGCACAGCAAGCATGAAGCAAAACACGATGCACGCCAATAGGTATTTCTATGACACTTGTTCGTTTCACGGCGACAAAAGTATAAAAAATTGTCGATATCTTCACAAAAATGTTGAAAAAAGTTACGTTCAAAGTAGTTATTAAGTTAATGAATACTTAAAAAAGAGTTTTCAACAGATTTTTTTAGGGTTATTGACAACCTATTTAACTGAAAAACGTTACCTTTGCAAAGTTATTGACAGAATGAACAGCCTATAATCATCATTATTGACTTTCTCTTTTCAAAAAAGAAATAAACAAATTAATAATATGATGTCGAAAACTCACGAAGAACTCAAAGCCGAGATTCGTCGGCTGGCAAAGGAAAAGAATGCCGTCATCATGGCACATTATTATGTGGATGGCGAAGTACAGGATATTGCAGATTTCATTGGTGACAGTCTGGCGTTGGCACAGCAGGCCGCCAAGACAGATGCAGCAATCATTGTGCTCTGTGGCGTACATTTCATGGGAGAAACGGCAGCCATTCTCTGTCCAGACAAGAAGGTGCTGGTGCCCGATAAAGAGGCCACGTGCTCGTTGGCAGAGAGCTGTCCGGCAGATGCCTTTGCTGCGTTTGTGAAGGAACATCCCGGTTACACAGTGGTGAGTTATGTGAATACCACTGCTGCCACTAAAGCAGTGACAGACGTAGTGGTCACCAGCAGCAATGCCCGCCAGATCGTAGAGTCATTGCCTGAGGATACACCTATTATATTTGGTCCCGACCAGAATTTGGGTAATTACATCAATTCCATCACGGGTCGTCAGATGCTACTCTGGAACGGTGCTTGTCACGTTCACGCCCGTTTCAGTGTGGAGAAAATCTTGGAACTGAAAGCAGCTCATCCTGGTGCCAAGGTGCTGGTTCATCCCGAGTGCAAAGGCCCAGTGGTGAAGTTGGCAGACAAAGTTGGCAGCACAGCAGCCCTCCTTAAGTTCGCCATTGCCGATGAAGCCACAGAGTTTATCGTTGCCACAGAGAGCGGCATCCTACATGAGATGCAGAAGAAAGCACCCGAGAAAACCTTCATTCCTGCGCCTCCAGAGGACGTAATGGACGAGTCTGGCAGCAGAACCTGTGCCTGCAATGAATGTGAGTACATGAAGATGGTTACGCTGGAAAAACTATATCGCTGTCTGCTGGACGAGCAGCCTGTGGTGACGGTGCCGCAGGACATTGCAGAGAAAGCCATTCTCCCCATTCAGAGGATGCTGGAAATCTCCGAAAAATTGGGTATTTAGTTTTCATAAAAACTTCTTTTATGCTCTACCGGAAGCTAAAAGTTACGGAAATGAATCGTATGACTGTGGAGCAATTCCATGAGTCAGAAAAGTTGCCGTTGATAGTGGTGTTGGATGGTGTCCGTTCACTGTATAATGTAGGGTCTGTATTCCGAACTGGTGATGCTTTTCGCATAGAAGGTGTTGTTCTTTGTGGTATTACGGCCATTCCGCCCAATTCAGAGATTCACAAGACGGCCTTGGGAGCTGAAGACAGTGTTACATGGTGGCATTTCAAGGACACCTTGGAAGCAGTGAAATGGTTGCGTGGTGAAGGTTACCAACTTTTTGCCATTGAACAGTGCGAAGGCAGCACAATGCTTCCCGACTTTCAACCTGAATGTAGTCAGAAATATGCTGTTTTCTTGGGCAATGAAGTGAAAGGTGTGCAACAAGCTGTGGTGGATGCTTGTGATGGTTGCATAGAAATTCCACAATTCGGCACCAAACATTCCATGAATGTAAGTGTCACTGCTGGCATCATCATCTATGATTTTTGGCAAAAAATCTCTAACCTCTAACCTTTAAACTCTATCTCCCCTACAGCTGTCCCGTTTCTATCTGCCGCACAATGCGCTCTATTTGTGCATCCTCACCTTGTGGGTCATATTTCTTCTTGAGGCTGGCTTTGAAGGTCCAGGCAAAAATCTGATAGAAGGTGGCTCGTGCAGGGCCCAAGAAAGCCTGTACGATGTCGTAAGCCTGCTGATTACACTCCCTATCCACCAACTTAATAAGCAGCTTACCTTGTGAAAAGGTCAGTTTCTTCATGATGGGTGTATATTGGGCTTTGATATCCTTCTCCACCTGTTTGATGTGAGCATCCTTGGCTTTTTTGTCGGGCAGTGTCTCCAGTGTCTCATAAGTCTCTGTGAGCATTAGATTCACGCGCTTGGCCAGCGGCAAAACTTTTTTTACATTATATACCATACGATCAAACTGACGGCGCTGTTTCACACTTTTGAATACCCAAGGTTTATACACAGGCAGTTCCGGCATGTAATAGTCATATATCCATTCTCCATCCACCAACACGGGATCCTTGGAACGATAATACTGTAAATTAATCAACGAAGAATCTCTTCCTGCTTCTAATAAACTGTCTGCAGGAAAATCAAAGGTTTCTTGTGCACAAATTTGTGTCACAGAAGAAAGCATCAAGCACCAAAGAAACCACAATCGTTTCATTTTCGGCCGCAAAATTACATAAATAATGGCTGAATACGTATCTTTAACAGTTAAAAATGGTGGAATTTAAGAATTAAAAACTATTTTTGCAGTGAAAATAACTGAAAGAAACTATTGTAAATGACGAATGAATAACGATGAATAGAGTTTTTGTTTTGATAATGGTTATAGGTTCGTGTGTGAACGCAGCGGGCCAATCCACTCATTGGCTGATAGAGGCAGAATCTCCTTTAACGCGCGTATTACTGCGTAATGATACGTTGGATATTACTTCTCCGAAAGGATTGTCACTGTGGTGGGACCAGCCTCTGGCGGCGCCTTGTGTAATCACCTATCGAGCCTGTGTGGTGATGAATGGAGGACCATGTGATCGCCTATCAGACCTCAATTGCTTCTGGATGGCCAGTGAACCTGTAACGTCTAATAAGGAGGCCGAATCTCCCCTTCGTGGTATCAGCAGTCGTGCAGGCCGCTTTGTAGAGAGTTATCGGCTGCAATGTTATTATCTCGGCTTTGGAGGCAATTATAATTCCACGACGCGTTTTCGTCGTTATAATGGTGATACTTTGGCCATTACCGATGAGACCAGGCGTCCAGCTATCCTGAAAGAATATACAGACAGTGCCCACCTGCTTCGTCCCAATCATTGGTATGAAGTTCGTATAGAAGTCCTTTCAGATGGAAATACCCGTTATTTCATAGATAATGAATGTCTCGTGGATTACAAGGATCCTTCTTCACTACTCCGTGGCTGGTTCGCTTTCCGCACCACTTGGAGTTACATTCGCCTCACCGCCTTTCAGATTCATAAGTATTAAACCCCGAAAGGGGCCGCCCTTCGGGGTTTAATAATCAAGACTTTATTCTAATCGGCGTTATTGTTCACTGTCCGGCGTGGGTTCCATGATTACTTGGATGCGGTTACCATCGGCTTTAATGGTGATAGCCATTTGGCGCACATTGTCTGTGGTGATAGATGAAACTATTTCCTCGTAGTCTTTGGCAGGGTCATAATTACGACGATCAACGTTGGCAATGCGGTTCATCCAGAAGCCGTTCTCCCGTTGATTCTGCTTGAATGTCTTGAGCATGTATTCCTTGGCTTTGGTGAGACTTTCCTCACTGATGCCATTCTCACAGATATCATCAAATATATCTTGTACAATTTGCAGACAGGTGTCTGTCAATTCAGGCTTCAAGGGGAAGGCTGCGGAGAGGACGTAACGTGGACGGTCATCACTGCCACGGGTGATGTTACCTTGGGCTTGGGGGCTATAGGCAGCTCCTAATTCTTCACGTACCTTCTTCAGTATGATTTCTCCCATACTTTGACCAAGAATACTCATGAGAACATTGTTTCGGACAGTCATTTCTGTGTCACCAGTCCAGGCGCAGACAATGAAGCTCTGAGGCGTCTGCATCTTCTTCTGGAAATGATTGGTTTGTTGTCCAGTGGCAAATTTCACTCCCGTATCCACTGGCTTGTCATTACGTTTTACTCTTGGAAGCGTAGCCAGATACTGTGCGGAGAGGTCACGAATCTGTTGCTCATCAATGTTACCAATGAAGAGGAAAGTGAAGTCGCTGGCATCGGCAAAACGCTCTGCCCACATCTGCATGATACGATCATAATCCACTTTATCCACGTCTGCTTCTGTCAGCGGAGTGATACGTGGGTGATGACCATAGAGGGTGGTCTGAATACTGTCACTGAGGCTGGCAGTGGGATTGAGTGCTTTGTTACGGAGATTTTCACGCATACTCTGCAGGTAGGATGCCACAGCTTCTTCGTCCTTTTCGCGGGGTTGGAAAGTCATGTAGATGAGTTCGAAGAGGGTCTGAATGTCTTTCTTGGAGCTGAAACCGGAGAAATTCTCCTCACGGTCTTCAACGTTTGCGCTGCTCCTGACGTTCTTGCCAGCCAGTGCCTTTTGCAGTTCGGTATTGCTGAAGCCACCGATTTTGGACATGCCCATCACGCCGTCAAAGGCTTCGAGGTTGATTCGTTCGCTGTCTGGATAGCGTCCCATACCACCATCACTCCAAGCAGCCATACGGATTTCATCGTCCTTGAAATCAGTCTGTTTCATAATGACGCGGACGCCGTTGGAAAGAGTGAGTATCTTGGATTCAAAGGGACCATCCTTTTCCTTTTTGACTTTACCGGGTTTGGGAAGGTTCTCAATCAGAGGACCTGTCTTCACGTTATCCACCCAGGCAGTGAGTTGTGCGCTCTGGGCGGCATGAATGGCATCGAGGAGCTGCTGTTCTGTGGGTATTTCGAGACCTTCCTTCTCGGGATTGAGGGAGAGAACGACGAGGTTGGTGTCTGTGCTGGTAATGTACTCCTTTATGAGCATGTCGTAGGCTTGGGACGGAATCTGCGGTAAAAGGTTCTTTATTATTTCATATTCCATCTCTATACCAGGAATGGGTTCGTTGTTGAGGAAGGAACGATAGTATTCGCGGGCATAAGCGATGCTCTTCTGCTTCTCGCGGTTGTTGTAGAGTTGTTCCATTCCAGAGAGGCGATTGAGAACTGCACGATCGACTTCGCCTTTGGTGAGTCCAAATTGTTGTGCACGATAGACCTCTTCCATTACTGCCTTTACAGCTTCTTCCACGCGGCCTTCCTTGGGGGCTATTTCGATGTTGAAGGCACCCGTAATCTTGGAAGAGAGCAGGAAAGCACCATCGCTCACTTCTGCACCGATGAAGGGGCAGTCAGCCTTCAACGAGAGTTCTTCCAATCGCTGGTTCAAGACGTTGAGCGCGATGCCTTTGATACATTCAGAGATATAGACTGCGACCGTATTACGGATGCTGTCAGGAACGGCTTCGTGCTTCATGTTGATCATCACCACCTGCTGAGTCACTTCGGGGTCTTTGTCGCTCACAACGATGGCCTCTGTATTGTCAGGCACATCATAATATTCACGCTTGGCCACAGGCTGCTGCACTGTGATGGGACCGAAGAGATTCTTGATTTTGCCTTCAATCTGATCCACATCCACGTCACCCACGACGACGATGCCTTGAAGGTCAGGACGATACCACTTCTGATAGTAGGCGCGCAGGGTGTCGTGTGGGAAGTTATCCACCACTTCCATCAGTCCGATGGGAAAGCGGCGACCGAAGCGACCAGGCATAAGTTTCTCTAAGTTGCGCACCAGGATGCGGGTTAAACCCACATTGCGCATGCGCCATTCCTGATGGATAACACCGCGTTCCTTGTCGATTTCCTTCCCGTCCAGGGTCAGGGCGTTGCTCCAGTCATGCAGGATGAGCAGGCAGGAGTCAATGGCGCCCTCGCGTGCGGGTACATTATCTATATTGTAAACAGTCTCCTCCACGGCGGTGTAGGCATTGAGCTGGGCGCCGAACTTCACGCCGATGCTCTCCAAGTACTCGATGAGGGTGCTGTCGGGGAAGTGCTTGGTGCCGTTGAAGCACATGTGCTCCAGGAAGTGGGCCAAGCCGCGCTGGCTCTCTTCTTCCTGAACAGAACCTACTTTCTGTGCGATGTAGAAGAAAGCCTGGTTCTTGGGTTCTTCGTTGTGACGGATGTAATACGTCAGTCCATTGTCTAAATGTCCCACCTTCACCTTTGGGTCAACGGGAAGGGGTTGCATCATTTGATCCATCTGTGCCGAGGCCTGAAAAGTGGTGCAGGCGAGGGCAAAGGCTGTAAGAATTTGTTTGAGTTTCATTGTTAGAAGTTTGATGTTTTAGCGTAATTCGGGCGCAAAATTAGTGAAAAGTTTAGAGTTTATGGGCGAAACTGCTACTATTTTTTGCTCATTTATGTGATTTAGCCTAAAAAGTGACCTCGCGCATTGTTTTTTTGCTTACCTTTGCACCGTCAAAATGAAAAAAGGAGAGAAAAAGACGTATGATAAAGAATGTTTAATTGTCAAATGTAAAATCGTAAAATTGCAATATGGATCATTTAAAGAAGATTTTCGCAGCCAAGCTGCTGAAGGTAAAAGCGATTAAATTACAACCCACCAATCCCTTCACATGGGCCAGTGGGTGGAAGTCACCTTTCTACTGCGACAACCGTAAGACGTTGTCCTATCCTGAACTGCGCTCCTTCGTGAAAGTGGAGATTGCCCGTCTCGTCATGGAGAACTTTCCTGGCGTGGAAGCTGTGGCAGGTGTGGCCACTGGTGCCATCCCGCAAGGGGCATTGGTGGCAGACTTGTTGGCACTGCCCTTTGTCTATGTCCGCAGCAAACCAAAAGATCACGGACTGGAGAACCTCATTGAGGGTGAACTGCGACCTGGCATGAAAGTGGTGGTCATCGAGGACCTCATCTCCACGGGCGGCAGTTCCCTGAAAGCGGTGGAGGCCATCCGCCAGAACGGCTGCGAGGTCGTAGGAATGGTGGCTGCCTACACCTACGGTTTCTCTGTGGCAGAGAAAGCTTTCAAGGAAGCTGGTGTGAAGCTCCTCACTCTGACCAACTACGAGGCAGTGGTGGCAGAGGCTCTTGCCACAGGATATATCAAGGAAAGCGATGTAGAGCTCCTGAATGATTGGCGTCGTGACCCGGCCCATTGGAATGTTTAACGTTTAGCGTTTAAAGTGAAAAGATATGACTACTTTTGAAAGCACTGTAAAACAGATACATTTCCCCCAGTCTGCTGTCTATAACAAACTTGCAGACCTCAATAACCTGGCCGTTATTCAGGAACGGGTCAGCGATCCCGCCTTCATCGAGCAACTGCGTGCTTCTGGTCAGGTTCCGGAGGACAAGATTGGTCAAATCGTGGAAATGGCCAGCCAGCTGCAGTTCACCACAGACACTGTGACGCTGCCCAACTCACCGTTGGGAGCTATAACGCTTCGCATCGTGGAACGCGACGAGCCCAAGTGTGTAAAGTTTGCTGTGGAAGGAGCCCCCATTCAGGCCAATCTCTGGATTCAGGTACTGCCCACCAATACCTACGAAAGCAAGATGCGCTGCACTGTGGGTGCTGAACTGAACTTCCTTATGCGCCAGATGGCCAAGAAGCCTCTGCAGGAAGGAATTGAGAAGTTGGCAGATATGCTGGCGATGATTCCCTATGGGTATTGATTAGTTGAGAGTTTAGGGTTTAGCGTTTAGAGATATGGCAAGCAAGCTGTGGGAAAAGAATACAACGATGACCGCCGAGATAGAGCGGTTCACCGTGGGACGTGACCGTGAGTTGGACGTACTGCTGGCAGAGAGTGATGTGCTGGGTTCACTTGCACACACCGCCATGCTACAGACAATCGGACTGCTGACACAGGACGAACTGGCAGCTATTCATCGCGAACTGAGAGCTATTCTGCACACCATCAGAGCTGGAGAATTCCAGATTGAAGACGGTGTGGAAGATGTTCATTCTCAGGTGGAGTTGATGTTGACACGTCGTCTTGGAGACGTTGGTAAGAAGATTCACAGCGGACGCTCCCGCAATGACCAGGTGCTTCTGGATTTGAAGCTTTGGACACGCCGTCAGCTGCAGGAAGTCGTGGAGATGGTAAAGACGCTCTTCGAGGCCCTGCAACGGCAGAGTGAACGTTACAGCAATGTCCTCATGCCCGGTTACACCCATCTGCAAGTGGCGATGCCCTCCAGCTTCGGCCTTTGGTTCGGAGCCTACGCAGAGGGCCTTGTGGATGATCTGCTGTTCCTGCAGGCTGCCTACCGTCTGGTAAACCGCAATCCCTTGGGTTCTGCTGCTGGCTATGGTTCCAGCTTCCCGCTGGACCGCCAGCTGACAACAGACCTGCTGGGCTTTGACTCCATGAACTATAATGTGGTCTATGCACAGATGGGACGTGGCAAGATGGAGCGTAACGTCAGCTTCGCCCTTGCCTCCGTGGCTGGCACGTTGGCCAAGCTGGCTTTCGATGCCTGTATGTTCAACTCCCAGAACTTCGGATTCGTGAAGCTGCCGGATGACTGCACCACAGGCTCCAGCATCATGCCCCACAAGAAGAACCCGGACGTCTTTGAACTCACACGTGCCAAGTGCAATAAACTTCAGGCGCTGCCTCAGCAGGTCACCCTCATCATGAACAACCTTCCCACGGGCTACTTCCGTGACCTGCAGATTATTAAAGAGGTTTTCCTCCCTGCCTTTGCAGAACTGAAGGACTGCCTCTCCATGACCACCTACATCATCGAGAAAATCAAGGTCAATGAGCACATCCTCGATGACCCGCGTTATGACCTGATGTTCTCTGTGGAAGAGGTCAATCGCTTGGCCGCCAACGGAATGCCCTTCCGTGATGCTTATAAGAAGGTGGGTCTTGACATAGAAGCCGGACAGTTCACTCCCGTTAAAGAAGTGCACCACACCCATCCAGGCTCCATCGGCAACCTCTGCAACGACCGCATCGCCGCCCTCTTCGCCTCCGTGCTCGATGGTTTCCCCTTCGAGAAAGTCAAAGCCGCCGAACAGAAGCTGGCCTTCAATCCCGATTCGTCTCCTAATTGTGAGTAACCCATGCTTTCACTACGAAAGATAAAAGCTGCTTTCAGCAAGTATTCATTGCCCTTGCCCTTTGGATTGGGATCAGGGATGATATTTCCTCTCCTCTTTTCCTGTGCCGAGGCAGAACGGCTGTATGACTCCTTCCCTGCCTACTTCGTTTACCGCAACACCAATACCGTTTCACAGCTGAACGCCGCGATGGGAGGTTTTGGCGATTTCTGTCTCATTCAGGATAAAGGTGCCACGCTGCTCTTCTCCAACTTGGGTGGCTCCACCTCTGTTAACAAGACGGCTGTGGAGGGCTATCAGGGCTTCCGTTTAGGGCGTGGAGGAGGCTTTATCGTGGGACAGCCCACGATGATGAGTGACGCCCCAGGTGTGGTCTGTTATGATATTGTCTGTCCCTTCTGTTATGAAAACAGCGCTCTCACCAAGCCCCTTTCATTGATTTCTTTAGGAAAAGTGCAATGTGACCGCTGCCAGCGGACTTATGACCTGAATAATATGGGCATCTCTCCTGAAGGTGGTAGGCTTTTCAAATATAAGTGCAGTCATAAATCCTATACCTTAAACATTGACAATCGATGAAGATCATTAATTTTGCTGAACAAAACAGCGTCATCAACCACTACATGGCAGAGCTCCGAGACAAGAGCTATCAGCGCAATCGTCTTCTCTTCCGCAACAATATCCAGCGCATCGGAGAGATGATGGCCTTTGAGATGTCAAAAACACTGGATTACAAGCCCAAGACGGTCGTTACTCCCCTGGGAAGCCTGGATATTCCATTGGCAAAGGATGACCTCCTTGTGGCCACTGTGTTGCGTGCAGGACTGCCGTTCCACGAGGGCTTCCTGCATGTCTTTGACAAGGCCGCCAACGGCTTCGTTTCTGCCTATCGTATGTACACCAACCGCGAGCACACAGAGGTGGGTATTCACACAGAGTACATGGCGGCTCCTTCCTGCAAGGGAAAGACCCTCATGATCGTGGATCCCATGCTGGCCACAGGAGGCTCGATGGCCGCCAGCTATGAGGCACTTGTCAAGACAGGAACTCCCAAGAAAGTGCATATAGCCTGTGTCATTGCCACTCCCGAGGGCCTTGAAGTCCTTCGTCAGACGTTGCCGGAAGATGCCACTGTCTGGTGTGCAGCCATAGACCCAGGCATGAACGCCAATAAATACATCGTCCCAGGCTTTGGAGACGCTGGTGACCTCTGCTACGGCGAAAAACTATAAGACGTTTTGGAACAGAGCTTTGATGTCATTGTGATTGGAGCCGGGCATGCCGGCTGTGAGGCTGCACACGCTGCCGCCCAGATAGGTGCGCGCACACTCCTTATTACAATGGACATGAACAAGATAGCTCAGATGTCCTGTAATCCTGCCGTTGGAGGGATAGCTAAAGGGCAGATAGTCAGAGAGATAGATGCACTTGGCGGAGCCATGGGGCACGTTACCGATGCCACCACCATCCAATTCCGCATGCTCAACCGTTCCAAGGGTCCAGCCATGTGGAGCCCTCGTGCCCAGTGTGACCGCGGCAAGTTCATCTGGGCTTGGCGTGAAGTCCTGGAAAACACCCCCAACCTGCATATCTGGCAAGACCAGGTGCGCCGCCTCCTCGTGGATTCCGTCCCCGTTTCCTCTGCCCCAGATGGCCCCACCCCAGGAGTGGGCGAAGGTTTGGCCTTCGCCACTCCCCCCTTCGCCACCCACCCCACTAAAACCGCCGTCGGCGTGGAAACCTACCTCGGCATGACCTTTCGCGCCAAGAGCATTATCCTCACCGCTGGCACCTTCCTCAATGGCCTGATGCACATCGGTCGTGTCAAACTTCCTGGTGGACGCTGTGCCGAACCTCCCTCCCTGGAACTGGCCGAGAGCATTGCCCAGCACGGCATCCGTGTGGCACGCATGAAGACGGGAACCCCCGTCCGCATCGATGCCCGCAGCGTGGATTTCTCCCTCATGACAGAGCAGCCCGGTGACACAGATGGCCGCCGTTTCTCCTTTTTCACGGAGTCTTCATCACTTTCTCCCTCTTTTTCTTCAACCCCTTCTCCTGCCTCTCCCACGATTGGGTGTAAGGCGTATTCGCCGTCACAACCCCTCTCCCAGCTCCCCTGCTTCATCACCTACACCAACGAAGCCGTTCACGCTCGCCTGCGTGCCGGACTCCCAGATTCCCCTCTTTACAACGGCCAGATTCAGAGCATAGGCCCCCGTTACTGTCCCAGCATTGAGACCAAATTGGTGACCTTCCCAGACAAGGATCAGCACCAGCTTTTCCTGGAACCAGAAGGCACCAGCACCAATGAATATTACCTCAACGGCTTCTCTTCTTCCCTCCCCATAGACGTCCAGATAGAAGCCCTGAAACTCATTCCTGCCTTCCGCAATCTGGAGATTTTCCGTCCTGGTTATGCCATCGAATATGACTTCTTTGACCCCACTCAGCTCCATCATTCCTTGGAGTCGCGTGTCATCTCCGGCCTCTATTTGGCAGGTCAGGTCAACGGTACTACAGGCTATGAGGAAGCAGCTGGGCAAGGTCTGCTGGCCGGCATCAATGCGGCTCGACATTGCACAGGACAGGAGCCACTCGTGCTGAAACGTGACGAAGCATATATCGGCGTCCTCATCGATGACCTTGTCTGTAAGGGTGTGGATGAACCCTATCGCATGTTCACCTCCCGTGCAGAATACCGCATCCTGCTGCGTCAGGACAATGCCGATGCGCGTCTCACAGAACTGGGACATCGTATGGGTGTAGCCACCAACGACCGCCTGGAACACTATCTAAAGAAAAAGAAAGAGGTGGAAAGAATCATCCGTTTTGCAGAAGAATACTCTGTGAAGATGAACGATGTCAACGGTCTCTTGGAGTCCTTGGGAACAGCTCCTCTCACTCGTGGCTGCAAGCTCATGGAGCTCCTGGGACGTCCTCAACTGACCTTCCAGAACCTCTCCCCTGCCCTACCCCGTCTGCGTGAACTGCTCGCTTCTGTCACCAATCGTCAGGAGGAAATCACAGAGGCCGCAGAGATAGAGATCAAATACAAAGGATATATCATGCGGGAGGTGGAGCAAGCCCAGAAGATGCACCGTCTGGAAGACATCCGCATCCGCGGCCGTTTCGATTACAGTTCCCTCCAATCCATCTCCACTGAAGGCCGTCAGAAACTGGTCAAACATGATCCTGAGACCCTCGCCCAGGCCTCCCGCATCCCTGGTGTCTCCCCTTCAGATATCAATGTCCTCCTCGTCCTCCTTGGACGCTAAAATATCCATCATCCCCCCTGTCGTGTGAGCGGCTTATTCGCCGCTTTCTCCTCTACCTCCTCCTCCCCGTTCCACGTGAAACCATTATTCAAACTCCACATAATCAAAGCAAACAATGAACAATGAAACCCTCTTAAAGAACCTGCGCAACGTGCCCGACTTCCCGATTCCAGGCATTCAATTCAAGGATGTCAGCACGCTGTACAAGAATGCCAAATGCCTCCGCATTATGGTGAATGAGCTCTATGATCTCTATAAGGACAAAGGCATTACGAAAGTCGTGGGAATCGAGAGCCGCGGCTTTGTCGTGGGCGCCGCCCTTGCCTACAAATTAGGTGCCGGCTTTGTCATGTGCCGCAAACCTGGTAAGCTGCCTGCAGAGACCAAACAGGAAAGCTATATGAAGGAATATGGCAAGGACACCATCGAAATCCACACGGATGCCATCACGGAAAAGGATGTCGTGCTCCTGCATGACGACCTTCTGGCCACTGGTGGTTCGATGCTTGCTGCCTACAATCTCGTCCGTCAGTTCAATCCAAAAAGGACTTATATCAACTTCATCATTGAGCTGACCATTGAAGGTCTGCACGGGCGC
The DNA here is from genome assembly GCA_017619335.1 of Bacteroidaceae bacterium. Taxonomy (GTDB): domain Bacteria; phylum Bacteroidota; class Bacteroidia; order Bacteroidales; family Bacteroidaceae; genus Physcousia. The sequence goes on along the minus strand of JAFZSP010000078.1, from coordinate 18,604 downwards.
GCTGTCTTCCCGGAAGATGTGGACATCACGACGCTGATAAAGATCTGATGAATGCACGCGAGGAACATCTGAAGAGTATTCTCCAACGCTTGCCCGAGTCACCTGGGAGTTACCAGTACTTTGACGAGCACGGGACGGTTATCTATGTGGGTAAGGCCAAGAACTTGAAACGGCGTGTGAGTAGCTATTTCAACCGTGACCACGACTCACGTAAGACGGCCATCCTTGTCTCGAAGATTTGGGATATTCACTACACCGTCGTCAAGACGGAGGCAGAAGCCCTGCTTCTCGAGAACCAACTCATCAAGCAGTTCCAACCGCGTTATAATGTCTTGCTGAAAGACGGTAAAAGCTACCCTTCCATCGCCGTCACCAAGGAATACCTGCCCCGTATCTTCAAGACCCGCCACATCGACCGCAAAGGCGCGATGTATTTCGGACCTTACAGTCATTATCCCACCATCAGTGGTCTGCTGGAACTCTTCAAGAACCTGTATCCTATTCGTCGTTGCCACCAACCGATGAGTAAGGAAGGGGTGGAATCGGGCAAATATAAGCTCTGCCTGGAATACCACATGAAGAACTGTCTGGGACCTTGCGTGGGTTATCAGAGTCATGAGGAATATATGCAATACATCGATGCCGCCGTGCGAATTCTGAAAGGAGACACTACAGCCCTGCGCAAGGAAATGCTCGTCCAGATGCAGCAGTTGGCAGCAGAGATGCGATTCGAGGAAGCACAAGTCATCAAGCGACGTTATGATCTTATCAGTGCACATCAGGAAAAGAGCCAAGTCATCACGTCAACAGGCCATAATATCGATGTCTTCTCCATTGAGGACGACGAACGCATTGCCTACATCAACTATCTGCATGTTGTGGAGGGTGCCATCAACCAGGCTTTCACCTTTGAGTATAAGAAGAAACTCGATGAATCCAAAGAAGAACTGCTGGTGCGTGGCATCATGGACATGCGTGACCGGTGGGGCTCAGAAGCCAAGGAAATCGTGTTACCGTTCCCCGTGGAACTTCCACTTAACGATGTGGAAATCACTGTACCTATGCGTGGTGACAAAAGACAACTTTTGGCCCTTTCCGAGCTCAACGTGAAGCAATATAAGGTGGATCGGCTGAAACAACAGGACAAGCTGAACCCTGAGCAGAAGGCGGTACGCCTGATGAAGGAGATTCAGGAGCATCTGAAGCTCCCTTCCCTACCCTATCAAATCGAGTGTTTCGATAACTCCAACATCTCCGGCTCGGATGCGGTGGCAGGCTGTGTGGTCTTCAAGAAGTGCAAACCCAGTAAGGCCGACTACCGTAAATATAACATCAAGACCGTTCAGGGACCCGATGATTACGCCTCCATGCAGGAAGTGGTGAGACGTCGTTACAGTCGGATGATAGAGGAAGGTACTCCCCTACCCGACCTTATTATAACAGACGGAGGCGTGGGACAGATGAACGTTGTCAGAGCGGTCGTTGAAGGTGAACTGGGACTCCAAATTCCCATTGCAGGACTGGCAAAAGACGACCGTCATCGCACCCACGAATTGCTCTATGGAAATCCTCCGATGACAGTGGCCCTGAAGCAGGATAGCGCCCTCTTCCGACTGCTCACACAGATACAGGATGAGGTGCATCGATATGCCATCACCTTCCATCGCGACAAGCGAAGCAAGAGCCAACTGCACTCGGAACTGGACACCATTCCTGGTGTCGGTCCCAAGACAAAACAAGCACTCCTCAAAGCTTTCAAGAGCGTGAAACGCATCCGTGAAGCATCCATGGAAGAGTTAGCTGATGTCATTGGTGAATCCAAAGCAAAAACAATTTTAATCCACCTACAGGGGGCTACAATATGAGAATAGTAATTCAAAGAGCAAAAGGTGCCAACGTCGTTATCGATGGACAGGTACACGCTGAGTTTCAGGGACTTGGCTTCGTTGTGCTACTCGGCATCGAAGGCACAGATACCATCGAAGACGTAGATTGGCTGGTCCGGAAAGTGGCCGCTTTGCGCGTCTTCGACGATGAAAACGGCGTGATGAACCGCAGCATCCTGGATATTGCAGGAGAGCATGAAGGCGCAGATGGTAACATCATCGTAGTCAGTCAGTTCACGCTCTTCGCAAGCTATAAGAAAGGCAATCGTCCCTCGTGGCTGCGAGCAGCCACCCACGACATCAGTGTTCCTCTCTATGAGGCTTTCGTTCAGCGACTTAGCGATGCCATCGGACGTCCTGTCGGGCATGGAGAGTTCGGAGCAGACATGAAAGTGTCCCTCACCAACGATGGTCCCGTGACCATCATCATGGATACAAAGAATAAGGAATAATAGTAAAACAATTCATTTAAAACGTAAACAATGGAACAAAGTAAAATCGAACAAGCGTTGTCCAAGTACAACCTGAACATCAGCGATGCCGATGTGGCAGCTGCCGTGAAGCGTATCATTGAAGAGAAAGTGCCTGAGAATGACACCCTTGCAGTCAAGAAATTCTTGATGGGCAGCGTGGAACTCACCACCTTGAAGACCACCGACAGCGAGGAGAGCGTCCTGGCTTTCACAGAGAAGGTCAACAAGTTCTTCCACGTTTATCCCGATCTGCCGCACGTGGCCACCATCTGTGTATATCCCTGTTTCGCCGAGATTGTCTCTCAGAGCCTTGAAGTCGATGGCGTGGAGATAGCCTGCGTCAGCGGTAGTTTCCCGAGCTCACAGGCCGTTTTAGAGGTTAAAGTGGCAGAGACAGCACTGGCCCTTAAGGATGGTGCCACAGAGATAGATATCGTCATGAGCGTGGGGAAATACTTGAGCGGTGATTATGAGACAGTGTGTGATGAAATCGGTGAATTGAAGGCTGTCTGTGGCACCCGCAAGATGAAGGTCATCCTGGAGAGCGGTCTCCTACCCTCTTGTGCAGACATCAAGCGCGCCAGCATCCTCGCGATGTATGCAGGTGCCGATTATATCAAGACCTCCACGGGCAAGGAGAAACCTGCCGCCACTCCCGAGGCTGCCTACGTGATGTGCCAAGCCATCAAGGAGTACTATGAGCAGACAGGCATCCAGATTGGCTTCAAGCCTGCCGGTGGTCTGAACACCGTGCACGATGCCCTCGTCTATTACACCATCGTGAAGGAAGTGCTCGGCGAGCAATGGCTGACCAACGAGTGGTTGCGTCTCGGCACATCCCGTCTGGCCAACCTCCTCCTCTCCGAAGTCCTCGGCAAGGAGACCAAGTTCTTTTAACATGAATTGTTAAAGAATCGATAACGAAGCTACATTTTCCCCTTCTGAGCCTCGAAAATTCCCGTCCTCCTGCCCGAGCGACCACTTTTAAGCGATTCTCAGAGACGAATAATCTGCCCAAGGTGCTCACAGCAAGCACTTTGGGCTTTTTTTTTCTGTATGAAAATCTCGAGCAAATAGAACAGAACTCCCCCACTCTACCATTTTTTGCCTTCAAAGTGATTTTGCAAGGTCATTTTCTTCATGCGCCTAAGCTCATCCCGACTTGCGCTCCTCCTCATCCCGACTTGCGCTCCTCCTCATCCCGACTTGCGCTCCTCCTCATCTCGACTTGCGCTCCTCCTCATTCCGACTTGAGCTTAACCTCCTGACTGGAGTCCTGCTTTTGGTTTTATCGCCAACAGCGTCCAGTGTCTTCGCGTCTTTCGTCCAGCCCTTTTGGCACTTTCGTCCATTGTCTCTTGCACTTTCGTCCATTCCCTATGACGCTTTCGTGAAGTCTCTGAAATGAAAATGGCTGCGAATGGTTGTTTTAGGGTCTCGCGCAGGGGGTATTCACAGTTTCACAGTTTCACAGTTCGTTTTTTGAGGGGTGGGGTCTCCAAACCTGCACAGGGAGTGTTAATATTTATTAATATATATAAATGTATATAAAAATTCAAGAAAGAATTTAGGAGTTGAGCGAGGTGAGGGCTCGATTTTTGTACTGTGAAACTGTGAAACTGTGAATGGTGGTGTAAATACGCAAAACGTTCGGAAGAGTGGGGTAGTGGCTACTGCATTCCTAATAGTCGGGTGTCTGTGGCGCGGCAGATGTCGCGAGCCAGGTCATTGAGGTTATGGAAGCGGGCATAATCAGAATCACCGTCCAACTGCCAAGGGGAGAGGATGAGAAGATGGCCGGCGGCACAGGCGTAGAAGCGGCTTTGGGCGGGTTTCCAGTATTCGGAGATGGGCTCTTTCTGAAGGAGGATGAGTGGCAGATGGAGCGACAGGGCACCTTTGACTACACCCAGTTCACCCTTGGAGACGCCGGGCGTTACGAGCACCGCTCCTTCTTCGGCGCGTCTGAGTAGGAGATCCCGATCCGTGGCGTATTCGGGGTGAGGTGCGTGGGGATGCCAGCTTTGTTCTTACGATGAAAGAAGACCTGGATCCGCTCGGGATTCTTCAGGAGGAAGAGGTTCCCAAAGGCCGCATATTCGCGGTCATGAATCCAGAGATGCAGGCGTCGTTGCATCAGGTGGGGGATTTCGGAGCGGAGTTTGGCGCGAAAGGGGTTCTCGTCCATGTAACGGCGAATGTTCCCGAGCATCTCTGCATCTCGGACGATGCGGTCGTGGTAACCGGGTTCAAACAGGACCGGGCGGCGCTCTTTTTCACCCTCGGGAGAACCCTCGGGCACTGGAACAGGGTGGGGGGCGCTTTCCGGAGCTGTGACCACGTTTGGGAGATTCCCTGCGTCCCTGTACCCGTGGGTCCTCCCCTCCCCATGACCGTTCGCGAGGGTTCTCCCCTTCCCATTACCGTTCCCGAGGGTTCTTCCCTCCCCGTTACCGTTCCCGAGGGTTCTCCCGAGGGCGTTTCCTCCGCCTCCGTTTCCGAGGCCTGCCCGCTGCTCGTCCTGCCACCGCCACCACGCCTGCGAGCATCCCGCCTTGAAGCCGCTCACCACAAGCCCCAGGTGCTTCCCCTCAGGCAGAGGCTCCCGGACACAGACAAGCAGGTGGATGTGGTCGGGCATCAGCACCACCTTCCATACTTCCACCATCGGATAGTACTTCGAAATCTTCTTCACCTCCTCTTCCAGCACTTTCTGCCCAAACGTCGAGGGTTGCAGGTGAGGATAGTCCGCCGTGCCCCTTGCAGCGTGGGAACGCCCCACCACCTCGCCAAAGACACGCTGACGACCATCGGTAATCAATGTCAGCATATATACCCCAGGCAGCGCATAGTCATGCCAGCGCGCACGGCGATGTCCACTGTGCTTGGTCTCCTCGGGCGTCAACCCTTTGGCTTCCATTTCTTCACGTGTTCTCATGCTAATTCCTTTCTAAAACAAGGCAAAGATAGAGAATAATCAATAAAGTATGATAATCTTTCGTCACTTTTTTGCCGAAAAACCCTCTTTTCTCCCTAAAAATCCCCCTTTTCCTCCCTTCCTTTTCATTTTTTACAGAAAAACCTTTTCTCATTTAATCCTTTTTACGATATTTGCGCCGTATTTTGAAGATAAATACAACAAAGCCATTACGCGTTCACTCATTTAACATAAATAATAGTATGAACCTGGACAAGAAATTTGTAATTACCATCAATCATGAATTAGGCAGTGGAGGCCGTTGCAACAAGAACAGATGAAGAAACACAAAGTTTACCTATTCTTATTCATTGCAATGGTGGCGACGTCTCATACTTTGTCTGCGCAGGATGAGACCATCGTATTCACGCCGCAGTGGACGGCGCAGGCCCAGTTCGCGGGCTACTACGTGGCCGAGGCGAAGGGTTTTTACCGTGAGGCGGGGGTGAAGGTGCGCATCGAGCACCCGTCTGCCACGCAGCCTGCCATAAGCCGACTCAGCCAAAACCAGTGCCAGGCCACGACGCTCCAACTCTGTCAGGCACTGGAGATTGTGGATGGCGGCATACCGTTGGTGAACATCCTGCAGACATCGATGAACAATGCGATGGTTATCGTCTCGGCACGTGGAAAAGACCCGCTGATGCAAAAGGGAGCCAAGGTGGGTATCTGGAGCGTGGGCTTTGGACAGCTTGCCATCTGCATGAGCATCAAAGACCATTTGGACTATGAGTGGATTCGCTTCGCCCAGAATGTCAACCTGTTCGTGGCCGGAGCCCTCGACGCCACGCTGGCCATGAGCTACAACGAGTACTACCAGTTGGTGCAGGCGGGCATCCAGATGACCGACAAGAACGTCTATCGCTTCTGCGACCACGGCTACAATGTGCAGGAGGATGGTGTATATATGACCCGCGACTATTATGTCCAACATAAGGAGCAGGCTCGCCGTTTTGCTCAGGCCAGCCGCAAGGGCTGGGAGTGGGCAGCCCAACATCCCGACGAGACATTGGACATCGTGATGCAGTATGTCGATAAGAACCACATTGCCACCAACCGTGTGATGCAGCGGCTGATGCTCAAGGAGGTGCTGCGTCTGCAGGTGGACCGTGAATCTAAGAAACGAGAGTTCCGGCTGCGTCCCGATATGGTACGGCAGGCCAGCCGACTGATGGTGGAGAACCAGATGCTGAGCCGCGAGATAACCTATGAGGAGTTGTCGAATTGACGTTATAGTTATAACGTAATATCGTAATATCAAATGAAAAAGATCATCGCATATTTCCGTCATAAACTATCCGTCAGGGTCAGCCTGTGGGTGGTGTTCTTTGCAGCCATCATCTTCAATGTCGCCCTCGGCTTCCTTTTCTATCAGGCTCGTGAGGCTGTGCGTCAGGAGGCTGTCAGCCGTGCCACGCAAATTCTGGACAAGACCTCCCTGCGTGTGGAGGGCATCCTGAACCGTGTGGAGGTTGCCTCGAACATGACCAAATGGCTCGTGCTGCGACATTCCGAACAGGCCGACTCCATGTTCGTCTATAGCCGGGGCTTGCTGCTGAATAATCCCGACTTCTACAACTGTTCCATCGCTTTTGAGCCTTACTACTTCAAGGACAAGGGCCGCTACTTCTCTGCCTATACCAAACACGATGGTGACTCAATCCGTACCATACAGGGCGGCAGCGATAGCTACCAGTATTTCTTTGCAGACTGGTATCTAATGCCCCAGCTACTGGAAAAACCATGCTGGACGGAACCGTATATGGACCTTGACGTGGCAACGAACACCAGCGAGATGGTGACCAGCTACTGTCAGACCCTTACGGACAATCAGGGCCAGCTGATAGGTGTCATTAACATCAGTCTCTCACTGAACTGGCTTTCGCAGACGATCTCAGCCGTGAAGCCCTATCCCAATTCCTACAGCATCATGATAGGTCGTGGTGGCACCTATTTCGTACATCCCGACACGACGAAAATCACCCGACAGACCATCTTCACACATACGCTGGAGCAGCCCGACACGGCCCTGACCGCTTTGGGCTATGCCATGCAGCATGGAGAGGAGGGCATGAAACACATGAACATCGGTAGCAAGGACAGCTATGTGTTCTACAAGCCCCTCGGCCAGACAGGCTGCTCGATGGCCATCGTCTGTCCAGAGAGCGACATCTTCAGCGGCTTTGACCGTCTGCGTCGCACAATTATGACCATCGTCACCGTGGGTCTGCTGCTGATGCTCTACCTGTTCATCCGCATCATCACCCGTGAGTTGAAACCTCTGCATCGACTGGCTAAGGAGGCTGAGGCCATCGCCTCAGGAAAGTTCGACGCTCCGTTGCCAGACTTCCAGCGTGTCGATGAGATAGGTCAGTTAAGCCACTCGTTCGGGAACATGCAGCAGTCACTGGTAAAATACATCGAAGAACTGAAGAACACCACCTCCCAGAAGGCTTCAATAGAACGCGACCTCCGCATTGCCAGCGCCATACAGATGGGCATGCTGCCTGAAAAGTTCCCAACACGGGACGACCGCGACGACGTGCAGCTCTTTGCCTCGCTGACCCCAGCCAAGGAGGTGGGCGGCGACCTGTTCGACTTCTATTTCCGCGATGAGAAACTCTTTTTCTGCATCGGTGACGTCTCGGGCAAGGGCGTGCCCGCTTCGCTCTTCATGGCTGTGACCCGCTCAACATTCCGAACCGTGTCGGCCCACGAGTCGATGCCAGACCGTATTGTGACCATCATGAACAAGACGATAGCCGACATGAACAAGAACCACATGTTCGTTACTCTCTTTGTCGGTGTGCTCGACCTGCCAACTGGACGTTTGCGCTACTGCAATGCCGGCCACGATGCCCCGCTGCTCGTCGGAGCAGGCGTAGGCGAACTGCCCTGCGATTCAAATATCCCCGTTGGCTTTATGCCCACGTGGAAGTATTCCTTGCAGGAGGCGCATATCTTCACAGGCACCACCATCTTCCTCTTCACAGACGGACTGACCGAGGCTATGGACGCCGAATCTGCACTGTTCCAGATGGAGCGCGTCAACGATGTGGCTACTCAGGCACTCTCCCAGCAACAACAGGAGCCCCGTCAACTCATCGCACGGATGACCGAGGCCGTCCATCAGTTTGTAGGTGATGCCGAACAGAGCGATGATTTGACCATGATGGCTATACAGTATATCAAGCAGCAGAGTGATGTCAGGATGCGCAAGAGCCTTGTGTTGTCCTGTGACCTGCAAGAGGTGCCACGGCTGAACGACTTTGTCGAAGAGGTCTGCCAAACCGTGGGATTTGAAGAGTTGGTCACCATGCAGGTTAAAGTGGCTGTGGAGGAAGCTGTGGTCAACGTGATGAAATACGCCTACCCGCCTGGACAGCATGGTGACGTGACCATAGAGGCAGCCTCGAATGATGTGCGACTGAAGTTTACCATTATCGACAGCGGTAAACCCTTCGACCCCACCGTTCAGGCAGAAGTCGATACTACGCTTTCTGCCAATCAGCGCAACATCGGCGGTTTGGGCATCCACATCATGCGACAGAATATGGACTCCATCAACTACGAGCGCATGGACAACCTCAATGTGCTGACACTGAGGAAGAAAATAATCCTTAATTCATAATTCACAATTCATCATTCATTATTGAGTATGAAAACAACGATTCAAGAAATCGACGGCAACATGGTTGCCATTCTGGAGGGCAGTCTCGACACCGCAGCTGCCGCAGACACTGAAAAGGCAATGAGTCCACTGAACGACGTGGAGGGTAAAGACATTATCATCGATTGCACAGACCTGGCATATATCTCTTCAGCCGGTCTGCGCATATTCCTTGGCATCCTGCAGAACGCCCAGGCCAAAGGCGGACATGTCTATATCAAGGGTATCAACGATACCGTCCGTGGTATCTTTACCATCACAGGTTTCAGCAACATCTTTGAGTTTATGTAAGTAGATGGATAATCAAGTTAGATTGGATGCGCACGGCGAGATGCTGCTAAGGCAGTACCGCGAACTGCTCCCTACGCTACAGCAGTTGGCTGATGACGCCAGCAGCCAACTGCGCCATGCTCTGCTCGAACAGGGTATCTATATCACGGCCATGGAGCATCGGGTGAAGACCGAGAAGTCGCTCACGGGAAAACTGGAGCTGAAGGGTGCGAAATACAAGAGTATAGATGATATCACCGACCTCGTGGGCTTGCGCGTCATCACTTTCTATACCGACGAGGTCGATAAGGTGGCGGCCATCGCCAAACGAATCTTCGACATCGACTGGCAAGAGAGCGTCGATAAGCGTAAACTGCACAAGCTGGACTCCTTCGGCTACAACTCCCTGCACTATATCTGCCGACTAAAAACCGGTGGTCCACGCTTCGAACTGCAGATGCGTACAGCTCTGCAGCATGTGTGGTCCACGATTGAACACGACACGGGTTACAAGGGCGATGTGAAGATTCCTGACGTCTATCTGCGGCAGTTCAACCGTCTGGCTGGCATGATGGAACTGATGGACGATGAGTTCAGCCGCCTGCGTACAGTTCTCACCGACTACCGCCGCCAGACACTGGCACTGGTAAAGAGCGGCAAGCTTGACGATGTTCCACTCTCGCGTGACTCGTTCCGCAACTATCTTGACCTGCACCCCTTTGACCGTTTGAATAAGCGTATCGCTGCCGTCAATCAGGCCGAGATATGGCCTGTATCGGTGATGTCTTATCTGCCGGTTTTGGAGTCATTCGGGATGGAGACGCTCGGACAGGTGCAGCACTTCATCGACGAGAACAGCGAAGATGCCTATCAGTTGGCACTTTCTCAACTGGCCATCACCGACCTTGACATCCTCTCTTCAAACACAGCTCTCCAGTATCTCTGCCTGGTCTATGTGCTGAAGCACGACGGAGGACGCGATGGCCTGAAGTCGCTCTACGACCTCATTAATGGAGAAAGTGATGCCAACGGTATCGTGGCAGATATGATGATGGAGCAGGCTAAGACGCTGCCGTTTATGCAGAAAAAAAGATAAAGAACCCCTATTTTCATAATAATAGTATGGAAAGCATTAATTTGGATGATTATATCCAGACTGGCGAGGGCGGAACAGCCCTTTCCTATAACCACAAGGACGGCAAGACGCTGGCCAAACTCTTCATGCCCAGCGTGACTGCCGACAATGCTATTCGCGAGTTCCGCATCAGCCAGATAGTCTACGAGAGCGGACTGCCCACACCGAAGCCCATCCGTCTGGTTACCGACGGCGAGCGTTTCGGCGCCGAGTATGAACTGATTCAGCACAAACGCTCGTTCACCCGCATCATCTCGCAGGAGCCCGACAAGTTGGTGCCGCTGTCTGAGCGTTTCGCCGTGCTGGCCAAGCAGATACACCAAACTCCTGCTGATACGACACGACTGCCAGATATGAAAGAGCTTGTGATGCAATGGATTGATAAGATTTCTAATCTTACTGACGAACTCAGGGCGCGCATCAATCGTTTTATGAACACCGTTCCCTCTACGCCCACCTGTCTGCATGGCGACCTGCACATCGGCAATATCATCACCGACGGACAGCGCGACCTTTGGATAGACGTAGGCGACTTTGCTTACGGCGTGCCCGAATGGGACTTGGGCATGATGTACTATTCGGCAAACTTCTTGAGTGCAGAACGTGCCGACAACATCTTCCATCTGGACAATGCGACGCTGAGAGCCCACTGGGCAGCTTTTGCTAAGGCCTATTATGGCACCGACTCTCAAGAAGCGCTGGATGCAGAGGTGCAAAAACTGCAGCCTTTCGTCTTTCTCAAGATGACCTTCTTTGTGAGCAAACTCACTGATGGCAAGCGGCCCATGAGTGAGTTTATTATTCAACGATTAGACAATGCCTTACCAAGATGACGACAAAGCAATCCTTTATTCTATTGATAGTCATGATGTTATTCTCTGCACAAGTAGCAAATTCGCAACGTGCCATCGCCTATGAAGAGATTGAGAATGCACGCGACATGGGCAGTCTCGTCATGAAGGATGGAAAGGTGATACGCACGGGAATGCTTGTCCGCAGCGGAAACCTCTCGAAGGCTACCGACAGCGACGTGGCTCTACTGAAGGAGAAGTATCATCTGACTGACGTGTTCGACTTCCGTTTCGAGGCCGAGGCCAATGCAGCCCCCGACCGTATCATTGACGGGGTGAGCTACACCCACCTCTCAACTTTGCCTCAGGCATTCATTCAGGGATTCTCCTCCAGCCGAGCAGACACAACCAATATGGACACGCGGGACATGCTGGCCGTGCTGATGAAGTATGCCTTCGACCCCAAGGCGCAGACTATGGCCCGACAACTCTATCCAGCTATCGTAACCGACTCTACGGCGCAGCAGTATTACGGCGAGTTCCTTCGTGGTGTGTTGAATGCCAAGGGCGGTGTGCTCTGGCACTGTTCACAGGGCAAGGACCGTGCCGGATGGGCATCGACCTTCCTCCTGGCAGCCCTCGGTGCCAGCCGTGAGACCATCGTTGAGGACTTCGACCTCTCCAACCAGAGTTACGCCCGTCAGGTGGAAGCATTGACAGCCAAAGTCCAAGGAAAAGACGGTTCAGAGGAGGCCATTGCCTTTATTCGTGCTATGGTCGGCGTGAGCCGCGAGAACTTCGAGGCAGCGCTCTACCTGATTGACCAGAAGTATGGCTCATTGTCAGGGTACATAGAGAATCAGTTGGGTTTCTCGAAGAAAGAGCAACAACAGTTGAAGGAGAAATATTTGGAATAGAATGGCAAACCGACCCTTAGACACCACACTGTTGGACCGCGCCATCATCTTTGCGGTTCGCGCCCATGCCGGGACAGAGCGCCGAGGCAAGGGTTTTCCCTATATCGTCCATCCGATGGAAGCTGTGGAAATCGTGGCCACGATGACCCGCGACCAGGAACTGCTGGCCGCCGCAGCCCTGCACGACACCGTGGAGGACACAGATACGACAGTGGAGCAGATACGTGAAGAATTCGGCAACCGCATCGCCTCGCTCGTGGCCTCGGAGAGCGACATCGTGCTTGACGGTTTAACCGCCGAGGACAGTTGGCACGCCCGCAAGCAGGCTGCCATTGATCGTCTGACCCGTGCTTCCCACGACGCCAAGATAGTTGCTCTCGGAGACAAGCTCTCGAATATGCGTGCCATCGCCCGCGACTATGCCCAGCAGGGCGATGCCCTGTGGAACCTCTTCCACGCCAAAGACCCCAAAGACCACGAGTGGCACTACCGGGGACTGGCCGATGCGCTCAGTGAACTCCGCGACACCTTCGCCTACAAGGAGTTTGAAAAACTCATCAATCAAGTGTTTCCCCCAAGCGAGGCTTCCGAGTGAAACTGATCATATAAATAACAGACTATGAGAAAGATTTTTAATTGGATGCTTGCCGCCATCCTGACTTTCTGCGGCATGTCGTGGATGACCTCCTGTACGGACAATACAGATAATCCGAGTGGCGGCAGCGCGGGCTACAGCACAACGCTCTTCGTGGCAACCGACCGCCACGAGACGGGCAAAGGCAATAACCTGACGGCGATGCTGGCGCGGGCCGTGGCTGGCAGAGGCATCCGTCCGCAGACCGTGTTGCTAGGTGGCGACTACGTGGGCGGCATGAGCGATATGACCCCGGGATTCTCCATCAGAGACATTTACGATGAGGTATATGCGATAGTTAATCCGCTCAACACCCGGGTGATGATGACATACGGCTCGCACGACAACAACTGCGCCGAGGGCTACGATGCCTTCTACAGCGGACCACGTCGCAGCGACGGCTACTACACCTACGGCATCAGCTACGTACAGATGGTGTACGACACCGATTCGGCTACCACCGCAGCCATCCGTTACTATCAGGAACATCCAGAAGAGCAGAACGACAGCATCCGTCCACCACAGCCTGAACAGGGCGACAGCCTCGCACCACCGCCTCCCCCTGGAGGCGGAGCACCGAAGCAGATGGGCTACAACGGTATCGATCAGGCCGACCGCTATGGCATCTCGGCAGAGTCGGCTGCACGCAGCTTTACCCAGTGGGTGACCGCAATTGCCGACAGCGACCCTATCGTGGTGATGAGCCACGTGCCCCTGCACGCCACCCGTGGCGACAATGTTGGAGCCATGACATGGTACAAGGCTCTGACCGCCGCTGCTCAGACCCACGACGTGCTGGTGCTCTGGGGACATAATCACACGCTGGAGGAACATGGTGACAGCCTTGACCAGTATAGCTATCTGCTGACCGCAGGCGACAGCATCGATATTCAGGGCGACAGCATCACCGGTGTGGTGCGTTGTCCGCTTAACTTCACCTACGCCAATGCCGGCTATCTGAAACTGGGACGCGCCTCAGTCATTACTTTCACCGACACCAATGGCAACGGCCACTACGACATGATGGAGTTGCGGCGCTACAGCTTGGAGGCCGATCAACCAGACCGCCAGTTCGGTCTGACAGGCAAGCCGAATCCTTACGTCATCACATTATAATCAGTAAAAATCACCTTTTTGCACCCTTTGCCTGCATTTTTTCCAGAAAAACCTTTTCTCATTTAATCCTTTTTACGATATTTGCGCCGTATTTTGAAGATAAATACAACAAAGCCATTACGCGTTCACTCATTTAACATAAATAATAGTATGAACCTGGACAAGAAATTTGTAATCACGATTAACCGTGAATTAGGAAGCGGCGGACGTACCGTTGGCCGCCTGTTGTCAGAGAAGTTAGGCGTGCCTTTCTACGACAAGGCCGTCATCAAGGCCCTGCAGGAGAAGTATAACCTCACCACCGCAGAGATTGAACGGCTGAAGGGCCGCAAGCACAGTTGGTGGGCTGACGTGGAGCGCATACTGAAGATAGACTCAGGCATAGGTATGAACTACTACCTGCCGCAGAAGGGCGACGAACCCGACCTGCTGACCACCGACGAGATGTTCAAAACTGAAACTGAGATTCTGAAAAGCATTGCCGAGGAGAAGTCGTGCGTCGTGGCCGGTCGCAGCGGTTTCCACGTGTTCCGCGACCATCCCAACCACCTGAGCATTCTCATTCAGGCCTCGATGGACTACCGCGTGGAACGCGTGGCCCGCAAGCAGAACATGACCGAGGACGAGGCCCGCAAGACCATCGAACGCGTGGACAAAATGCGCGAGAACTACGTGAAGAAGTACACCGGCACCTCGCGCTATGACACCCGCAACTACCAGCTCGTCATCTCTGCCGATGGCAAGACCGAGGAGGAAATGGCTGACATCATCATGCAGTATATTGGATAAAAAAAAGGAAAGCAATTATGAAAAAGCTTTTCAATTGGGTGCTCGCCGCCATCCTCACCATAAACGGCGCAAGTGTATTGACATCGTGCTCGTCGGACAACGATGACAACCCCGCCCAGGAGCAGGCCAAGAAGAACCGCAAGGAGTTCGTGGAGCATACCCGCGCCACGATGAAGGACCTGGCGGAGAACCTGAACTTCACGTCATGGAATGCGGCCAACAACCTGAACCTGAATTTCAATCAGAGCGTGCTCAACAACCCTGAGTTTGAGAAGGCCGTGCTCAACGCCTTCATGCAGAAGGTGAAACAGAGCATCAAGCCCGTAGAGGAGGGCAGCGAACTGGCTGCGATGGGTTACAAGATGTACGGCACGGTGGACTTCACCGATTTCAACTACCGCTTCACGATGAATGCTGAAGAAACAGGCTTCGACGTGGAGGAGGCCGAAGAATTTGAGGTCATTGTCAAAGGATTCAACCCCATCACCCAACAGTTTATACCCCATAACCTTAGACTGACCCTGAAGGCCGGTGGCGACACGAGCATCAAATTCCTACATGCCTCTACTCAGCAGCCGGGCCTCGCCATCGTCTTCCTCTTCCCCTCTGAATTCCAGTTCGCTATCGCCAACAAATCCACTGGTTCGTGGGAAAATTCATTCACGGGTTCCTTTATGAATCAAGCTACGCCTCTCGCAGGCTCAGAATATGCCCAGTTAGGCCGCAGCAACTTTAGCGTCAGCGGAACAGTCAATAGCCATTTAAATAAGATGGCATTAACACACGATGAATCCTCGCTCAGCTTCTCTATCGCCAACGACCGTGTGAACCATACGGGCGAATATGCATTCAGTTGGAGCCAGAACGGGCTCAAAAGGGTTGACCTGACCATGAAGCAGAGCAGGGATGCCGAGGGCGGACTGGCCAACCTCGACCTGTCGAAGTTCACTTCGATGTCGTCCATCCTCGACGTTCTGACAGCCTGGATGACCACGCGCACTCTGGACGAGGCCAAGCTCACGCTGCTCGACGACCTGACAACCACGCTCAGCATCAGCGACATGACAAAGGCACTGGAACTGGCACGTGCTTCCGCTTCCGCACGCCGCCGCTATGCCGACGAGGCAACCATCGACCAGTACACCCA
Source organism: Bacteroidaceae bacterium (assembly GCA_017619335.1). Classification (GTDB taxonomy): domain Bacteria; phylum Bacteroidota; class Bacteroidia; order Bacteroidales; family Bacteroidaceae; genus Physcousia. The sequence continues at coordinate 2,799 of JAFZSP010000078.1, read as the reverse complement.
GCAGTTGAACCAGCTCATCAAGGCTGAGATGACCTGCAAGGGTGTGAATCAGACCATCCCTATGAAGCTCGTCACACAGAAGTTCGGTGTTGACTGGTGGACGATGCCCGCCTTCAATTTCGCCGACGAGAACGGCTACGTCTCGCTTGTTGACTTGCTCGATCCAGAATCTGTGCAGTACGGCATCAACATCATTGACCACGCCGCCGAGCCGATGCAGCAGAGCATCATCGTCGTGCGCCAGTTGCTGCAATATGTGCAGGGTCTCGTCAATGGGTTCCAGCAGTCGCAGGGCGAGTAACCGAATTCTATCACATTATTATATATAATAGGTTTTACCCTTTAATCAAAAACGAAATGAACAGGATGATTCAATGGGTGATGGCCGCCACCCTCGCTTGCGGCGCAAGTGTATTCACATCGTGTACCTCTGATTCAGAGGACAACCCCGCCCAGGAGCAGGCGAAGAAGAACCGCAAGGAGTTCGTTGAGCATACCCGCGCCACGATGAAGAACCTGGCCGAGAACCTGAGCTTCTACTCTTGGACTTCTCTCTCGCTGACCAACCAGCACATCAACTGGAAGATACTGAACAATCCAGAGTTTGAGAAGATCATCAGTTCCGCTTTCTTCCAGAAGGCCCAGCAGAGCATCAAGCCCGTGGAGGAGGGAAGCGAACTGGCCGCGATGGGATTCACCATGTATGCCACCGTTGACCTGACGGAGTTCAACTATCGCTTCATAGCGAATGATGACTATACGGGGTTCGATGTGGAAGAGGCCGAAGATTTTGAGATTATCCTCAACACCAGAAACCCGGCGACACAACGTGTGGATCCGCAAACAATGAAAATAACATTGAAAGCAGGTGGAGATACCAGTTTCAAAATGGTGTTGCCCGCACGTCAGCAGGAGGGGCTTGCACTCGTCATTCTTGTGCCCGCAGAGTTCAGCTATGACCTCTCCACCAGGTTCACCGGCACATGGGTGAGCAACTACTCAGGCTCTTTCCAGAATCAGCTGACGCCACTGAATGGCTCTTCATACGCTCAGTTCGGCCGCGACAGTTGGAGCGTCAGCGGAGTATTGAACAGTTACATGGAGCTGCCGAATGTCAACAAGGGAGCAGACGCCACCACGCTCACTTTCTCCATCGCCAACGACAGGGTGAACCACAAGCTCAACGTGTCGCTCAGTTTTGAGCAGAACGGACGCAAGATGCTCGACCTGGCCATCAAGGATACGGGCGATGACACGGGCGGCTTGGCCAACCTCGACCTGTCGCAGTTCAATTCTATGTCATCTATTTTCGATATATTGGCCGCATGTCTGACCTCCCGCAGCCTCGACGAGGCCAAGATCACCCTGCTCGACGACCTGACCACCACACTCAGCATCTCGGACATGAGGAAAGCCCAGGAACTGGCACATGCCTCCGCTTCTGCCCGCCGCAACTACGCCGACGAGGCAACCATCGATCAGTACACGCAGCAGCTGAACCAGCTCATCAAGGCCGAGATGACCTGCAAAGGTGTGAACCAGACCATCCCCATGAAGCTCGTCACACAGAAGTTCGGTGTTGACTACTGGACAATGCCCGCTTTCAACTTCGCCGACGAGAACGGCTACGTCTCGCTTGTTGACCTGCTCGATCCAGAATCTGTGCAGTACGGCATCAACATCATTGACCACGCTGTCGAGCCGATGCAGCAGACCATCATCGTCGTGCGCCAGTTGCTGCAATATGTACAGGGACTTGTCAACGGTTTCCAGCAGTCGCAGGGCGAGGCGAAATCAGAGTAAGACCGTGGGCGTCAGCGCCGGTTCCTATTGTTCCGCGTAAACGTAACAACACATGATTACAAAGATAATTACTGTTACACGAAAGAGAATTTTTCGCGTATTCGGATAAATTCTGATTCGAGATTGAGAATATTGCAAGCAGTCGGCAAAAATCTCGTTCGTGAATGAGAATGTTACGGAATTCTCAATAAATTCTCAGTATTGAATGAGAATATATTGAGTGACGCGATATATTCTCAATCGTGAAAAAGAATAAAAATTGGGATGTTTCTGAGGGAAAACGTTGGCGGTTCTTGGAAAAAAGCGTATATTTGCGGCGTAACAAAAATGATTTCGATATGGCAAAAGGTAATTCTTGGAAGACGAGGAACAGGACGGCGGCGGATTTTGGCCTCGAGGGGCGCAAAATTGTGAAGAGGGAGCTGAAGGGGGAACCGCAGTTCACGCTGGAGGAGCTGTACATCACGCCGTTCACGCTCAGGAAGCGGTTCGACGAGGACGGGAGGTGGCAGTACGTGCCGGTGGAAAGGAACACGGCGCCGACGGGGATAAACGTCATGGACGATTACCTCGGGTACCTGTCGGCGGGGCGGTCGGACATGCAGGCGTTCGCCGACCGCCACGGGCTGAGGACGGAGGAGGTGGGCGCGCTGGTGTTTATACTGACGGGCATGAAGGGCGTGAGGTTCCGGCAGCTCTATCAGATGAGGCTGGCGGACGACCTGCTGCGGTTCACGGACCTGGCGTTCGATGAGGTGGCGCGGCGAAGCGGATTGGGGTCGCCGAACAACATGTACTTGGCGCTGCGGCGGGAGTACGACATGTCGGCCTCGGAGCGGAGGGCGTTTCTGCAGCAGGAGGGCGACGCTGGAAGGTTCAGGCTCTGAAATTCGTGATTATCCACAATAAAGTTAATCCGTTTTTCGGATTATTTTCGTATTTTTGTACCGTCAAAGAGATATAAACAGATATAGAATATGAGACAGACAAAGCTAT
>JAFZSP010000077.1 GCA_017619335.1 Bacteroidaceae bacterium | reverse complement strand
TTATAGAAAAAAAGTGAGACAAGATATGAGCGAGAACAAGGAATTGTATTTAAACTTTGACGAGTATATTCGTCAGGGGGAACCGGCACAACGGGAAAAGGCTGGTTACTGGCAGGCGGCCATTGGACTTCAGGCTGTAGATGGACTGAAGGTTTCGGGCTATCTGCAAGAGACGGCCCGCAGGAACATCGAAGGTGAGATTACCATCGACGAGGCACGTGAACTGGTGAAACAGTACTACGTCACTAAGACAGCTCATGATGCTAACGATGAAGACAAAGAAGAGGCTGACCGTGTTTCGTCGAACATTGTGAAGGTGCTGTCCAGTCCTACTTTTGATTTCACAACGGGTGGTTACCAGTCGGTGCATCGCCGTGTTTTTGAGGGGGTGATGAAGCATGCTGGCGAGCTGCGTACTTACGACATTACCAAAAAGGAATGGGTGCTGGAGGGCGACACGGTGCTTTATCTGAACTGGGAGGACTTGCGCCGGGCCATTGACTATGACCTAGAGCAGGAACGTGCTTACAGTTACAAAGGGAAGAGTCAGGATGAGATGATCGGTCATCTGACGCGGTTTGTTTCCGGCCTGTGGCAGATTCATGCTTTCGGTGAGGGCAATACCCGCACTACAGCAGTTTTTACTATACAATATCTGCGCTCTCTTGGGTTTGACGTAAACAATGATCCGTTTGCGCGTCACTCATGGTATTTCCGCAATGCTTTGGTCAGGGCCAACTATCGCAATGTGGCAAAGGGGATAGAGCGTAGCCCTATCTATCTGGAGCGTTTCTTCCGTAACCTGTTGCTGGGTGATCAGTGGGACTTACGTAACCGCTACCTGCATATCCATCCCACGGAGGAATGGAGTGTGCAACCAAATCTGGCTACCCGAACAAGTAACGGACATACACCCGAACAAGTACCCGAACAAGTCGGAGGCTTGCTGCATACGAATAATTCTCTAATCATAGGATTAATAAAAGTAATTGGAGATAAGGAACTGTCTATTGCAGAGTTAATGAAAACATTGGGACTAAAACATAGACCAAACTTTCTGGAGTATCATTTGAAACCTTCAATCAAAGAGGGGTTTGTGCGTATGCTTTACCCTAGTTCTCCCCGTCACCCGCGACAGAAATATCTACTAACTGTCAAAGGGCTGGCACTTTATAATGAATTGACAAAGTAACATTTGCTTTACCTCGCTTCACGAACAGCTACCGTTGGTTTCGAGTTTTGCATACTACAATATAGAAGGCTGATGGCTGATGTGTGATGGCTGATGCAAAATAAGAACGGAATAAAATACGTTATAAGAAATATATGGCAAAGAAAGAGAATAACGAATTGGAGAATAGGAATCAGGCGTTCCTGATCTATCAAGACGATAACGGAATCGCCCGGGTAAAATCAGACAAACAGGACTTCACGTCCGTGGAAGAGGAAGTTGCCTGCCACGATGTACTCTCGGCAGGTGGGTGAGAACTGGTCCTCAACGGTGATATGTTCGTGTCCGGCAAGGATGCATCGCAGGAGGGGCTCACCCTTAAGATTTTGAATGAAATCGTGGGTCACGGTATCTTCGCACTGACGTTGGTAGTCACCGCTTGGCTTGGGAACTTCGCTATAGGTCAGCTGTGCCTTGTCTGTCCAAAAGCGAACGGTAGCCCGCCAGATATTATCGGTATAGAACGGCACATGCATACACAGCACGATGGGAAATCCTTTGGCCACTTCCTTCTTGAAAAGCTCAACCTGTTTGTCGGTCACATAGCCATAAACATCATCAAGCGTGACGAAGTTTACGCCGTTGACGACCTGACTATATAGCGAGATATCGAAAGGATAGACGTTCTGAAGAATGTTGCGCGTATTGTCCTTGTATTTTTCGCTTTTCTCTTCCTTGGGATCGCTCAGCCACATGTCAGTGCTGAACTCATGGTTGCCCATGGAACCAATGAGACCCTCACCGAAATACTTCTTCACCAGGTCGAAGTTCGCCTCGCTTTGCCAGTCAATGAGGTCACCCGTATGAACCACATAGTCCACATGCTGCTTGGCCCAAGCCAGTGCATCGCGCAGCGCCTCCTCTTGCCGCCCACCAAAGGTAGTGGTGCGGCTGCCATGAAGCTGCTGTTTCTTCTCGTTCTCATGATCATAGGCGGCAGTGAGGTGGGTATCGGAAATATGCAGGACAGAGAAAGGTTTCTCCAGTCCTATCTCCACCGTCGCATAACTCATCGACAGGCGTTCGTACGTTCCCCGCTTGGGAAACAATGTAGGATTGTCCTCAGCCAACGTTGGCAATTGTGAGGTGGCAATGAGCGCTCCAACCCCTGCCATACGCTGAAAGAACGTTCTTCTGTTTATCATCACTTTTTGATGCTTCTTATTTGTATTCGTTCTTAGCAAAGAAGCAAGCAAAATATGCTATTGCAGTTCCAGCACGAGGGCTTCGCGGGGTGCAAGAGGCACATCCTGTGAGAGGTCGATGGTGCGGCCGGTGGGGATGTCGATGGCTGTGGTGCTGGAGGCAGAGCCCTGGGTGTCAAGGAGCTCTGCGAAGCGTGCCACTTCCAGCACGGCAGGTTCAGAGGTGCCGTTAAGCACTGTGATGACGGTGTTGCGATGCCAGCGGCGGGCGATGACATAGACTCCCTTCCACGGACAGAACTGCGTCATGTAGCCACGGATGATGGTCTCGTTGCCCTGGCGCCAGTGCAGCAAGCGGCTCAGCCACTGGAACATATCCTGTTCGGCGGGGGTGCGACCTTCGGCCGTGAAGGCATCACGCTCGTCACCCGGGAAGCCGCCGGGGAAGTCACAGCGGACATCGCCGTCTGTAATCTCCTTGGTGCCGTTCATCAGGATTTCTGTGCCGTAGTAGATTTGTGGGATGCGCTGCACGGTGAGGAGCAGGGCCAGTGCCTGCTTCAGACGGTCGGCGTCCTGCGTCTTGCCCAAGAAACGGTCTGTGTCATGATTGTCCACGAAGGCCATCACACGAGCGGGGTCTTCATAGAGATAGTCATACACGAAGCTGTTGTACAGGCGGTTATATCCGTTCCACCAGCCATCGGTCTCCTCGTTCTTGGCTTGTGCCAGCTTGTCAAAGAAGCTGAAATCCATAACGGTCTTGAGCCCCTGACGCTGCCAGGTGGCGGTGTAGGCGGGTTCTGTGACCCACGTCTCTCCGACGACGTTGAAGTTGGGATATTCCTTGTCCAGACGAGCCATCCAGCGAGCCATTCCTGCTGCATCAGCGTAGGGATAGGTGTCCATGCGGATGCCATCAATGCCAACGGTCTCTATCCACCAGATGCTGTTCTGAATCAGATAGTTCATGACGTGCGGGTTGCGATGGTTGAGGTCGGGCATGGTGGGCACAAACCATCCGTCAACAGTCTCTCTCAGATCCACTTCGGAGGCGTAGGGATCCAGCACGGGCGTCAGCTTGTAAGAAGTCTGGAGGAAAAGCCCCTTCCCGTCCTCCCCCAAGGGGGAGGGGTGTTGAGACACTCTCGGAGAAGGCACATAGAGTACATTCCCCTCCCCTTTGGGGGAGGATGGGAGGGGGCTACTCAAGTTCAGCCAATCCTTGCTGGGGAGGTCTGTAATCCAGGGATGTTCGAAGCCGCAGTGGTTGAAAATCATGTCCATCACCACCTTCAGTCCGCGTTGGTGGGCTTCGTCGATGAGCTGGCGATATTGCTCATTGGAGCCGAAACGGGGATCGACACGGTAATAATCCGTGGTGGCATAGCCGTGATAGGTGGAGAAGTCATGGTCATCTGGTGAATTGTTCTCCAGCACGGGTGTGAACCATAACGCCGTGACGCCCAGCTCAGTGAAGTAGTCTAAGTGCTGGCGTATGCCTTCGAGGTCTCCACCATGGCGCAGGCTGGGTGCCGAGCGGTCTTCCACATAGGCATTCATTCCTGCGACTTGTGCGGGATGGTTGGGACCCTGTGCAAAGCGGTCGGGCATGAGCATATAGAGGACATCGGCGTTGGTGAAGCCCTGACGGTCCTCGCCAGCCATTTCCCGCTGCTTGAGTTGGTATTTGACGATGGTCTTGTCCTCTGTACCAGGACGGCAGAAGGCGATGGGCAGCTCACCTGCCTTCACACCTTTCAGGTTCAGGTAGAGGAGCAGATAGTTGGGGGAATCCAACCGCACGATGGAATCCAGCTTTGCCCCATCCACATAGACTTCTGCCTCGCGGATGCCGGGGCCATAGACCATCAACTGCAAGGAGGGATCCTTCAGACCCACATACCAGTCGGTGGGGTCGATGCGAGTGATTTCCACGGCGCCGTTGGCTTCTGTGCGGAAGACCTTGTTGCTGCGCTGGCAAGCCGTGAACAGGGAAAGCAAACTCAGGGGTAGGGCATAGAGAAAGAGCTTCTTATTCATAACGCGGTGATTGTAAATGATGTTATAGTGGGAAGAGGCTGATGGCAAAGCCGCCACCAGGGGCTTCGGTGAGTTCCAACGTGTCGCCGGCCTTGACGGTCTTTTTGGTGATGGTGAAGGCTTTGGGGTTGGTCTCGTAATGGGCATCCTTGGCATCGGCATAGATGGTGGCCTCATACTGGCGGCCTTCGTCCAGGAAGTCCAGGAGGACGGCGCTCTGGTGTCCGTTCTCGTCACACTTGCCTCCGATGAACCATTTGTCCGTTCCCTTGGCCTTGCGGGCTACGGTGATGTAGTCGGCGGGTTCGGCTTCCAGATACTTGGAGTCGTCCCAGTCGCAGGCCACATCGCGGATGAACTGGAAGGCGGGCGCCAAGTCCTCGCGTTCATAATGTTCGGGCAAGTCGGCGGCCATCTGCAGGGGAGAGTACATGGTCAAGTAGAGGGCAAGCTGTCCACAGACGGTGGTGCGCACCCACGAGGTGTTGTCGCTCCAGGTGGAGAGCTGGGTCTCGAGAATGCCTGGGGTGTAGTCCATGGGTCCGCCCTGGAGACGGGTGAAGGGCAGGATGCAGGTGTGGTCGGGACGGTTGCCGCCAAAAGCTTCGTACTCTGTGCCGCGAGCGCTCTCGTTGCCGACGAGGTTGGGGTAGGTGCGGCAGAGACCTGTGGGACGCACGGCCTCGTGGGCATTGACCATGATGTGGTGACGGGCGGCTTCCTGGATGCAGAAGAGATAATGGTTGTTCATGGACTGCGAGTAGTGGTGGTCACCGCGGGGGATGATGTCGCCCACGTAGCCGCTCTTTACAGCGTCATAACCATACTGGTTCATCAGGTTATAGGCATCCTCCATGTGGCGCTCGTAGTTCTGGGTGCTGGAGCTGGTTTCGTGGTGCATCATGAGTTTCACGCCCTTGCTGTGGGCGTAGTCGTTGAGGGCTTTGATGTCGAAGTCCGGGTAGGGTGTCACGAAGTCAAAGACGTAGTCCTTTTGGTGTCCGAACCAGTCTTCCCAGCCCACGTTCCATCCTTCCACCAGCACCTGGTCGAGGCCGTTCTTGGCAGCGAAGTCGATGTAACGGCGCACCTTCTCGTTGTTGGCGGCGTGGCGGCCGTGGGGCTTGGCTGTCTGGTAGTCGAATGTGGAAAGCTGAACGCTGGGCAGGTCACTGGTGTAGTCCCAAGAGCTCTTGCCCACAATCATTTCCCACCAGACGCCGCAGTACTTGGTGGGATGGATCCAGCTGACGTCCTCGAGTGCGCAGGGCTCGTTCAGGTTGAGGATGAGGTTGCTGGAGAGCATGTCGCGGGCGTCGTCGGAGACGATGATGGTGCGCCAGGGCGACTGGCAGGGCGTCTGCATGGCACCTTTCAAGCCTGTGGCGTCAGGCGTGAGATGGCTGACGAAGGTGAAGGCGGGAGGCAGAGGGGAACGTGACGGTGCTGGATTGGGCGTGTAGGCATTGCTGGTGCCATCGAGCTTGGTGGTCAACGCTGTTGTCTGCTGATCGACGAGTTCCAGGTGCATAGTGGCGTAGTTGATGCAGGCGGCCTCGTGGATGTTGATATAGAGGCCGTCGTCTGTCTTCATCTGGAGGGCTGTCTGTACGCCTGTGGGGGAGAAGACGGCCACGCTGCTGTTGCCCCAGTTCACGGCATCGTGGAAACGGGAACGAATCTCGCTGAGGCAGGTCTCCTGAGTGTTCTGTTCCTGGGTGTCGTAGTCACCAGGCAGCCACCAGGCGGTGTGGTCGCCCGTCATGCGAAACTCTGTGCGCTCGTCCTGGATGAGGAAATAGACAAGGTCGGGCTGCTGGGGGAATTCATAGCGGAAGCCGAGGCCGTCGTCATAGACGCGGAAACGAACAACTAATTGACGGTTTGACGATTTACTATTTTCGATTTGGCTCTGTGCGAGGGTCACGGCCAGTTCGTTGTAGTGGTTGCGGATGTCCTTGGTCTCGCCCCAGACGGGTTGCCAGGTCTCGTCGAAGGTGGAGGTCTCTTGTTTGAGAACCTCGAAACCGTCTATGAGGTCCGTCTCTTCCATCCCTTTGCTGGCATGTTTGTCCCGTGCCAGTTCCAGTCCTAAATGGGAAGGCAGGATAACGTCCTTGCCCTTGTACGTCAGTGCATATTGCGGACGCGTCCCATCCATGGAGAAGGTGAGCTCGATATCCCCAGAAGGGGAGGAGACGGTGATTTCCGATCCTGCAGTGCTCTCGGCAGAGCCTGTCGTTTTACCTCGCTGGCAACTGGTGAGGAAGAGGGCGATAGCTGAGAAAAGCACACAGCTTGTAAAAGTTAATAGTCTCTTTTTCATGAATATTGCAATAATTGAAGTTTTGCGAAGTGATGCCGTAGGCATCGGAGAGGGGTAGCCAGCCAATTCATTGGCTGGTAAAGACGGGAACCGAAATACGCGTGCCGTAGGTACGCGACCTTGTTTACGTATCAAATCCATACATCATATATTGAGGATTGACTTCAATGCCGGCTTTACGGAATATGTCTTCTAACTCTTCTGTAAACGAAACACGTCGATGGTGTTCATGTTGGTTCTCGACATATTGTTTCACCGCAGGAACTAATGAACGACTATAGGAAAACGCACCATACCCACTCTGCCAACTAAATGTTCCCCGATGGAACTTTTGGTTAATCCAACGGCTTGATTGTCCTTTCATCTCTTTCACTAAGGATGCAACAGATTCTGTTGGATGCATTCCTATTAAAAGATGTACATGATCGGATGATCCGTTTATGGCATGCACAAAATGCTGACGATGCTGACAAATGGCAGCCAGATAGCGGTATAGGTCCTCTGCCCACACATCTGAAATCATCGCTTCGCGGTTGTTAACCGCAAAAATGATGTGCATATAAATTTGTGTATAGGTGTTGGCCATTGATGGTTTTGGTTGAATGGATGTCGCGTACCTAAAGGCACGCATTTTTCCTGTACTCACATACCAGCCAATGAATTGGCTGGCTACCCTTATTAAGCCCCGCTGGGGCTTTGTCCCTGGAGCGTTTTCAGCCTCTTGACGGTTTGGCTTTCAACGTTTTAATCCCCGCTGGGGCTTTGTCCCTGGAGAGCTTCCGACCTCTTGACGGTTTGGCTCTTTCAGCGTTTTCGGTCTCTATGAGACTTTATAATCTGTTGCCTTTCACCACCATTTCGCGAATGCCCTCTGTGAAGGACTTGTCATTCTTGAGGTCTTCGATGTTCAGGTGCATGCGGTAACGCCAGTAGTGATGCGGGTTGGCGGGGATGTTGATGCGTTCGGCATTGGCATCCTTGAGCCGCAGGTGCTCATCGATGGCGAGCCAGTCTTGCAAAGCGATGACACAGACCATGGAGGGGCAATTCAGGTGACGCTGGATGATCTCGCGTGCCAACTGCCCAGAGAGGGGATGAGGTGCGGGACCTTCGCGATGGAGAATGGTACTCCAGTACTCCTGCGTGCGTTCATAGTCCTCGTCCCACCACATGCGCAGTGTGGGCGTGTCGTGACTGCTGATGGTGGCCACGCTGCGACGCGGATTGTTCTCCACACGGCCGAAGCGCACCCAGGACTCCTTGGGCATGGATTCCAGTTCGAGGCTGAGGATGCCCAGTTCGTCCATCACCCACTGTACGCAAGCGGGCACCATTCCCAGGTCCTCGGCACAGCAGAGCATGCGTGTGGCGCGCACCAACTTCGGCAGCTTCTGCATGGCTTCCTCATACCAGAACTGGTTGTTGCGATGGTAGAAGTATTGGTCATAGAGGACATTGAAGGCGTGCTTCTCCTGGTCGGAGAGGGCGGCGTAGGCTTGGGTCTTCTGGGCTGAGATGCGTGGGTGGAAGAGCTCTGGGTTCTTGTGGTCACGCAGGAAGAGGTAGTTGGTGGAGACGTCGGCATCCTTTATAATCGGGCAGACATTGTTCATCAGCGTCTCCTTGCTGATGCCGAAGCCATAAATCTCATCGCGGGACAGAGCCAGCGCTGGCGAGAACTGTCCGAGCAGACCCGTCTTGACAGGGACGGGAATCTCCCAAATGCGGAAGAAACCAAGTACATGGTCAATGCGGTAGGCATCGAAATACTTGGCCATGTTGCGGAAACGACGTTCCCACCACTGGCAGCCGTCACGCAGCATCTCGTCCCAGTTGTAGGTGGGGAAGCCCCAGTTCTGGCCGTCCTCGGCAAAGTCATCGGGCGGAGCACCAGCCTGACCATTGAGGTTGAAGTAGCGCGGTTCCTGCCATACGTCACAGCCATGACGAGCCACACCAATGGGGATGTCACCTTTTAAGATGACGCCGCGTGAGCGCGCATAGGCATGCACGGCACTGAGCTGCTGGGCGAGGATAAACTGTACATAGTACCAGAAAGGCTGCTCGTTTCCGATTTCGGAAACGCGATACTGACGATACTCCTCTGGCCACTGGCTGAAGTCCCCCGTGCCGAACTGGTCACGGAAAGTGCAGTACTGAGCGTAGGGCACCAACCACGAGGCAGCATCTTCAAAGAACGCTTTGTAGTCCTCGGAGGCCAGCACCTTCTCACCCTCTTGCTCAAAGAGCAACCGCAGGTATTCGAGTTTGGCATTGTTGACGCGCTCGTAGTCAATCTGTGGCAGGGCGTTCAGCTCCAAGCGCAGGGCCTCGAAACGGTCACGGTCTGTCTTCTTCTTCAATTTGGGCAGGGCACCAAGCTCCACGTACTGCGGGTGCAGGGCGAAGACGCTGATGCAGGAATAAGGATAGGAGTCCCCCCAGGTGTGGGAGGATGTGGTGTCGTTGATGGGCAGTATCTGCAAAAGGCGCTGTCCAGATGTGGCCACCCAATCGACCATCTGACGAAGGTCTCCGAAGTCACCCACGCCAAAGCTGCGACGCGAACGCAGAGAGAAGATGGGAATCAGCGTTCCTGCCACTCGGAAGTCCTCGGGCGCATCCATCCAGGCGTCACGTTGTACCACGGGCAGGGATGGGTCTGCCACTTCCTTGGGGTCGAACGTGTGGGGACAGAACACCCATTCCGTGCGCTTCTCGCGTCCCTGCCAGGTGACCGTGTAGAAGTATTCCATGGGCTTTTCTGTGGTCAGTTCACAGAACCAGATGATGCCGTCACGCGTCTTCATGGCGTGATGCACCTGACTGCCATCTGGAGCAATCTCATTCAGAAACAGGTCTTCACCATAAATGGTGCGGTATTCAATTTCAAATCTGATGTTCATGATGCTTATGATTGAATTATTCGTTTTTTCGTTATGACATTATTTCTTGCTTTTCTCCCTGATGAAGGTAACACACACAGCTCCGAGCGCCAATAGAACGCCAGAGACAAACATCATGGAAGACTGGTGATGCCCAATGAGCGAGAGAATGCTACCGCCACAGAGGGCTGCAATAATCTGCGGGAGGCAGATGGTGCCGTTGAAGAGGCCGAGGTAGGCACCCATGTGGCCATAACCCTGTAGGGCGTTGGTCACGAAGGTGAAAGGCATGGCCAGCATAGCAGCCCAGCCGCATCCGATGAGCAGGAAGGGAACGATCTGCAAGTACTGGTCCGGGCAGAAGGGGATGAGGGCGAAGCCCAAACCACCCAACAGCAGGCTCACGGCGTAGGCCACCTTGGTGTTCTTGAAGCGTGGCAAGACCACAGCCCAGCAGACACTGCCCACGGCCTGGATGGCGTAGAGCACACCTGTCCAGTTGCCGGCAATCTGATAGGATTCAGACGCGGGATCTGTCGTTCCCCAAACGGTCTCGGAAACGGCATCCACCACGTAGGTCCACATGTAGAGGAATGCTGCCCAACAGAAGAACTGCACGAGGCCCACCTTCCAGAACGTGGAGGGAGCGTTCTGGAGGAGGGTGAACCAGTTGGCACTCTCCTCTTTAGATTCTTCAACAGGATTGTACTGGCGGTATTCCTGCGGATTCCACTCCCGCACCTTGCTCACCGTGTAGATGACACAGAGGATGAGGATGGCTGCACCCACGTAGAAACTCCAGATGACAGAGTCGGGCACCACACCTTCGGGTGCCACATTCTTCAGGCCTATCCACGTGAAAAAGAAGGGGAAGACAAAACCCATCACACTGCCTGCATTGCAGAGGAAGGACTGGATGGAGTAGGCTTTGGCTTTCTGCTTCTCGTTGACCATGTCTCCCACCAGCATTTTAAATGGCTGCATGGCCATATTGATGGAGGTGTCCAAGAGCATCAGCATGAGCAGGCCGAAGATCATCACAGACGAAGCTGCCAATCCTAATGAGCCGGCATTGGGCAGCAGGCACATCACGGCCACTGCCACAGCAGCTCCCACAAATAAATAAGGTATGCGACGTCCGAAACGTGTCCAGGTGCGGTCACTCAGCGTACCCACGATGGGTTGCACCAGAATTCCCATTAAAGGGGGCAGGATCCAGAAGTAGCTCAAGTCGTGAGGGTCGGCACCGAGGGTTCGGAAAATACGGCTGATGTTGCTGCTCTGCAAGGCGTAGGCTATCTGTACGCCAAAGAACCCGAAGCTCAGGTTCCACAGTTTCCAAAAGGAAAGGTCAGGTTTTGTATTCATGAGATGTCAAATTATTATTAGTCCAATGGTGGTTCTGAAATCTGTTTGTTCCTCGTTGTCCCTCGGATAATAAGGCGTGTGCGCACCACGCGCTTCTCCACTTTTGCCATGGGAATGGTGCCTTCCACGTGATCCACGAGGATATCCACGGCTTCTTCACCCACACGATGCCCGCGCTGTTCTACGGTCGTGAGCTTGGGGTCACAGGCAATGGCGCGTTCGCCATTGGTGAAGCCGCAGATGCTGAGGTCTTCTGGCACGTGCAGTCCCATGCGCTTGGCCGTGTAAAGGATGCCGATGGCCGTGTCGTCATTCACAGCGAAGACAGCATCCGGGCGGTCTGCCCGAGAGAGTAGGGTAGGTGTGATCTCCTCTGCCTTCTCGTGGGTGTCACATTCAAAGTACAGTGACTCATCTGGTCTCATGCCCGCTTTCAGCAGGGCATCGCGATAACCGTTGTAGCGGTTCTTGGAAATTTCCATCCTCATGGACGAACCATAGAAGGCGATGCGCTGGCACCCGGTCTCTATCAGGTAGCTGACAGCCGTGAAGGCGCCTTGGTAGTCATCCACCACCACGCGGTTGGTGTTCAGTCCTGTGCAGATGCGGTCATAGAAGACCAATGGCACTTTCATGTCCATCAGCTGCTGGAAATGGTCATACTGTGTGGTGTCTTTGGCCTGAGAGACGATGACGCCGCAGACGTGATTCTCCAGGAACGATTGGCAGATGCGCACTTCTCGCTCGTAGCGTTCGTCGCTCTGTGCCACCATAATCCTGTACCCGCGCAGGCTGGCTTCTTCCTCGATGCCCGAGAGTATCGTAGAGAAATAGTAATGTGTAATCTGGGGAATGATGACGCCAATGATTCTCACGGGTTCCTGCTTCATGTGTCGCAGCGCTCCCGCCAAGGCGTTGGGATAGAAATTGTGCTCACTGGCATAACGTTGAATGCGTTCGCGCTGCTCTTGGCTGATGCGCGAATTATTCTGCAATGCTCGTGATACTGTCGCCACAGAAACACCCAGTTCCTGTGCGATTTCTTTCATTGTAATGGTACTGTTTTCACTCATTATCGATGGTTTTCGACGGCAAATGTAGGGAAAAGCTGTTAAGCAGCCATCACTTTTTGGCAGGATTTTTTGCACATTGTTGCGCAATCGTTTGCACAACTCTTTTTGTTGATTTATGTCAATCTCTTTTCCATCTTCACAAACTCGTGGCTACATTTGCACCGAAAAAAGCAAAAATACGCCCTGAAACGCCCCTTCAGTGCGGCAATAATTGCGAAAAGACACAACGAGTAACACCTTATAAAAATATTTTAATTAACAAAAGTAACAAGCATGATGAAGCAGGTAAAAATCAGAATCCCGCTGCGGGTTCTAACCCTCATTTGTGGGGTATTCCTCTCTCTTGGAGCCTTTGCACAGATTACTGTACAAGGCCATGTGAAAGACGATACCGGCGAACCTCTGCCTGGTGCCAGTGTCAAGATTGTGGGCACACAGAATGGTACCATGACAGATTTCAATGGTAACTTCGAACTCCAGGCACCTCGTGGTGCGCAGCTCGTGATATCGTTCATGGGCTTTGCCTCCCAGACGGTGACTGCCGCTCCGCGGCTCAACATCACCATGACAGAAGATGCCAAGGTGCTGGAAGACATTGTGGTGATCGGTTACGGTACGGCCAAGAAGACCGACCTGACCGGTTCCGTTGTGGCTTTGAAGCCGGATATGAAGAACAAGGGTGTGGTGGTCACGCCCCAGGAAATGCTGCAAGGCAAGGTGGCTGGTGTCAGCATCACCGATGGCGGCGGTGCCCCTGGTACGGGTTCCAATATCCGCATTCGTGGCGGCTCCTCTCTGCATGCCAGTAACGACCCGTTGATTGTGATAGACGGACTGGCTATGGATAACAACGGCGTGAAGGGTCTCTCCAACCTCCTCTCCATGGTGAATCCCCAGGACATCGAGAGCTTCAACGTCCTGAAGGACGCTTCGGCCACTGCCATCTACGGTAGCCGCGGTTCAAACGGTGTCATCATCATCACCACCAAGAAAGGTCGCAAGAGCATGAAGACACAGGTGAGTTACAATGGTAATGTCACCATGAGCATGCGTCGCAAGAGCATCGATGTGATGGACGGCGATCAGTTCCGTTCCTTCATCACCAACACCTTTGGCGCAGGCTCAGATGCTGTCAACGCCCTCGGCACAGCCAACACAGACTGGCAGAAGGAAATCTATCGCACTGCCATCAGCCACGATCACAACGTCAGTGTGCAGGGTGCAGCAGGGTTCCTGCCCTATCGCGTCAGTGCAGGCTTCACAGACCAGCAGGGTATTCTTCGCACGTCAGACTTCAAGCGCGTGACGGGCTCTATTAACCTGAATCCCTCTTTCCTGGATGACCACTTGACAGTGAACCTCACCGCCAAGGCCATGTATGCCAAGACCAATTATGCAGACCAGGGTGCTGTCAGCGCTGCCGTCTGGATGGACCCCTCACAGGACATCTATGACACCCAGAGTGCCGATGCTGCCAACTTCAACAACTATTATCAGTGGCGCACCGAGGGTTCTGCCCTGAACGATCCCACGTGGCCCAGCACCTGGTACAACCTCTCCACTGCCAACCCGCTCTCTCTGCTGACAGAGCGTGACGAGTATGCCAAGAGCAGAAGCTTCGTGGGCAATGCAGAAGTCGTCTATAAGCTTCATGGCTTTGAAGACCTGAGCGCACACGTCAATGTGGGCGGTGACTTCTCCTACGGTAAGCAGTACACCAACAACCTGCCTTCTTATCCCAGCAGTATCTACTACGGCAGCTGGGGCTGGGAAGAAATCACCAAGCGCAACAAGCAGTTGAACGCCTATCTGCAGTTCAACCACCAGTTCAACGAAATGCACCACCTGGACCTCATGGCAGGTTATGAGTGGCAGCACTTCTGGCGCGAACTGAAGAATAACTTCTGGGGAATGTATCCTCAGACCAACACCCTCTCTCCCGGACAAAAATACAATGAGACAGAGAAGGTATATAAAACAGAGAATTACCTGGTCTCCTTCTTCGGCCGACTCAATTACACGCTGATGGACCGTTACCTCTTCACGGCCACCCTGCGTAACGACGGTTCCAGCCGCTTCAAGGACCACTGGTCACTCTTCCCCTCTTTCGCTTTCGCATGGAAGCTGAAAGAAGAGCCGCTGCTGCGTGACCTCGACCACCTGAGTGATGCCAAGTTGCGTCTGAGCTATGGTGTCACCGGTCAGCAGGAAGGCATCGGCGACTACAACTACTTCGCTGTCTATAGTGCCAACCAAGGTTCTTCCACGTATTATCCCCTGCTGGGCAACGGTACCCTCTATCGTCCCGCCGCCTACGATCCCGACCTCAAGTGGGAATCCACCACAACTTATAACATCGGCTTGGATCTGAGCTACTTCAAGAACCGCTTGACCCTCAGCCTCGATGGTTACATCCGCAACACCACCGACCTGCTGAACAGCGCCTACGTGGCTGCCGGCTCCAACTTCGCCAACACCGTGATGACCAACATCGGTAGCCTCCGCAACTACGGCTTCGAGTTCTCTGTGGATTGGAAAGCCATTCAGACCAAGGACTGGTTCTGGACACTGGCCTTCAACGCCACCTACAACAAGAACGAGATTACCGAGATTTCTGCCAACGAGGACGGCAGCCCCGTCATGACTGGCCGCATCTCCTCGGGTACCAACAACGACGTCCAGGCTTTTGCCGAGGGCTATCCCGCCTACACCTATTATGTCTATCAGCAGGTGTATGACGAGAATGGTCTCCCCATCGAGGGCGTGTATGTGGATCGCAACGGCGACGGTCAGATCTCCCAGGACGACCGCTACTTCTACAAGAGCGCGATGGCTCCTTGGATGCTGGGCTTCAGCAGCCGTCTGGAGTACAAGAACTGGGACTTCGGCTTCAACCTCCGTGCCAGCATCGGCAACTACGTCTTCAACGACCAGGAGGCCGGTGCCAGCAATGTCAGCAAGGCTGCTCTGTGGAACAACTACCTCACCAACCGTCCCAAGAACGTGCTGGAGAAGAGCTGGCAGACCTACAGTTATGTGACCTCCGACTACTTCGTGCAGAACGGCTCTTTCCTGAAGTGTGACAACATCACCCTGGGCTACAGCTTTGACAAGCTCCTGAAGACACAGAGCTTCAACGGCTTGAACGGCCGCGTCTATGTGACAGCCAATAATGTCTTCTGCATCACCAAGTACAAGGGCATTGATCCCGAGGTCTTCAGAGGCATTGACAACAATATGTATCCGCGTCCCTTCTCTGTGCAGTTGGGTCTGAATCTCAACCTCTAAGTTTCATCTCTCTATAAAAGAAAACAGATATGAAAACCTATCTCAAATATATCCTCCCCGCCGTTGCCATCGCAGCTTGCGTGGGACTGACTTCTTGCACGGGTGACTTGGACATCACGCCCATCGACCCCAACTTGAACACAGAGTTGGACGCAGACGCCCTCTTCAACAAGTGTTACGCCACGATGGCCATGAACGGCATGAGCGATACCGATGCCGACGTGGACGTCCAGAATATCGACGGTGGCACACAGGGCTTCATGCGTCAGATCTGGAACGCCAATGAGCTGACCACCGACGAGGCCATCTGCTGGTGGGGTGACGACGGCGTTGCAGAGTTCTGTTACAACACCTACGATGCCACACACCCGATGCTGCAGGGTCTCTACTATCGACTCTATTTCGGCGTGACCATCTGCAATCACTATCTGGAAGTGGCCAGCAGCGTGGATGCCACCCGCACGGCAGAAATCCGTTTCCTGCGCGCGCTGTACTACTATTATCTGATGGACCTCTATGCCAACATTCCTTTCACACTGGCTGTCTCCTCAGAGAAGGCTCCCCAGTGGAAGCGTGCCGAAGTGTTTAATTGGCTCGTTGGCGAGTTGAAGGAAATCGAGCCCCTGCTGTCCGATGCCAAGGCCAAGACCAGTGCCGACGCCAACTACGGTCGTGCCGAC
This sequence comes from Bacteroidaceae bacterium, assembly GCA_017619335.1. Lineage (GTDB taxonomy): Bacteria > Bacteroidota > Bacteroidia > Bacteroidales > Bacteroidaceae > Physcousia. The sequence goes on along the minus strand of JAFZSP010000077.1, from coordinate 9,110 downwards.
AAGGCCGCTGCCTGGATGCTCCTGGCTCGTCTGTACCTCAATGCCAAGGTCTATACCGGCACTCCCGCCTGGGAAGAGGCTGCCACCTGGGCCAAGAAGGTCATTGACAGTGACTATAAGCTGCACAAGACAGGCCGCAACGGCTGGAGCGCCTACCAGATGCTCTTCATGGGCGACAATGGTCAGAGTGACGCTGCCAAGGAAGCCGTCTTCGTCATCCTGCAGGACGGCTTGAAGACCACCAGCTATGGCGGTTCCACGTTCCTCACCCAGAGCACCTTCGACACCGACATGGTGATGACCGCTTCTGGTGCCACCAACGGACTGGCCAACCAGTGGCGCGGCAACCGTGCACGTCCCCAGCTCGTCCAGAAGTTCTTCCCCAACCTGGACATCCCCACCGAAGCCGCCGGCCTCAAAACTGCTGAAGCTGCTGCCCTCGCTGGCGACAACCGTGCTCTCTTCTGGAGCAAGGGTCGCACGCTGGACTGCGGTGACAACAGTGATTTCGCACAAGGCATCTCTGTGGCCAAGTTCACCAACCTCTATTCTTCTGATGCCAACGGTGCCGGTGGTCAGCACACCACATTCTCCGATGCCGACATCTTCTTCATGCGTGTGGCAGAGGCTTATCTGACCTACGCCGAGGCCCTCGTCCGTCAGGGCAAGGCTGCCGATGCACTGCCCTACGTCAATGAGCTGCGTGCCCGCGCCAATGCTGCTGCCAAGGGCAGTGTGACCCTCAACGACATTCTGGACGAGTGGAGCCGTGAGTTCTACTTCGAGGGCCGTCGCCGCATCGACCTCATCCGTTTCGATCGCTTTGGTGGACAGAGCGAGTATAACTGGCAGTACAAGGGCGGCACTTTCGCAGGTCGTCAGTTCTCTGCAGATCGCAACATCTTCGCCATTCCTGCTACCGACCGCAATGCCAATCCCAACTTGAAACAGAACGACGGTTATTAATCCTTAAACAAAAACTATTCCGATTATGAAAAAGATATTGAAATCAGCTCTGGTGTTGCTCGGCGGTCTCTGCCTCATGGTGGCTTGTTCCGACGACCGTGACAGCAACCCTACGCTGTACAGCGTTAACACTTTCACGCTGAACCGTCCCACTTTCTCGGCAGGAACGGTGGCACTGGCCCAGTCAGAGGCGCTGCCTTTCACCTGGTCACAGCCGGGCTACGGGTTCCCCGTTGCTTGCCAGTATGTCCTTCAGTTCTCCGCAGACGGTGAGTTCACCAAGTCCCTGGCCGAGGCTGATGCCGACGAGACGGGTGCCACCCGCGCCAACTATGGCGAGCTGGCCACCTCATTTGTCACGCCCGAGGCCCAGGTGGATCCCAACGACCTGGCCACCCTCCTGGAGCGCATCTGCCAGTGGGCAGAGGATGCCGTTCCCGCCACGCAGACGGTCTATGCACGTGTGCTGTCGTTCGTGAATGGCGCAGCCAACGTCGATAGCGTCTATTCCAATGTTGTCAGCTTCACCGTGGAGCCCTACTATGTGGCCCTCAAGGCTGCCGAACCTCTCATCTGGTACCTCATCGGCGGTACCATCGGTGACGGCACCTGGAGCAATTCTGCTGCAGGCCTGGGCACCAGCATCCAGCCGATGTATGTCCTCCCGGGCGAAGAGTATGACAAGGCCACTGGTGAAGGCAAGATCGGTTACACTGGTTACTTCATTGCTTCTCAGGGCTTCAAGTTCATCCGTGACCTCGGCAGCTGGGACGAGCAGATTGGTACCACAGACGGTGCCCTCTCTCCTGTGCGCAACGATGGCGGCAGCAGCAACTTCTTCGTTCCCGAGGACGGTTATTACAAAATCGTCTTTAACACCAGCACAGAGTGTGACGTCACCATTGAGAAGTATGAAGACGCTCCCGCAGCATGGGATATCCTCTCCATCACGGGCGGCTTCAATGACTGGAACAAGGACGACACCGCCTATGACATGCGACCCATCCACACCTTCGCAGGTGCTGTCAACCACGACTGGTACATTGACTTCCAGGCCGCTGCCGACACAGAGGGCAAGTTCCTGACCAACCATGACTGGGGTGTCAACTGGGGCGCCACAGACTTCCCCAGAGGCTTCGGCGTGGGCAATGGACCCAACATCCCCATCGCTGCCGGCAACTACAGCGTATTCTTCAATGACATCACAGGTACCTACACCTTTATTGCAAAGTAAACCACTACCGCTATGAAAAAGATATTCTATTCACTCGGTCTGTGCCTGCTCACTGCGGCCTGCACCGAAGACTATAAGGACTGGGCCAACCCGCTCTCTCACGAGCAGGAGCCGATAGAGACCACCGGACTCACCGTCACGGCCCCCGAGGCACTGGACGTGGCTACGGTGCAGGGCACCGAGGTGCAGCTCTTCACACCATCACTGGACAACCAGTATGACGAAGTGAGCTATTCCGCCACACTCACCAACGAGGACGGCAGCAAGCGTGCAGAGATTCCCGTTGATGGCATGGGACGCGTCACTGTGGCCGATCTGCAGAGCGCCATTCAGGCCATCTATGGACTCAGACCCACCGTGCGCACCGTGCCCTACACCATCACCGCCATCGCCAAGAAATATGGCCAGGCCTACAAGATGACCAGCAAGGGCACCATCCAACTGACCCCCATGGCTCCCGTCATTGAGGCTGCCTACTACTATGTGGGCGCTGCAACCAACTGGAGTGACGCAGACCAGACCTACAAGCTGGTCAACGGCGGCGGCGACGTCTATGACGATCCTGTCTTCTCCGTGGTCATTCCCGCTCCCAAGGACGGTGACGGCAACCGCGTCGATAACTGGTTCAAGATTGCTCCCGAGAGCGCCTACACCCGTTCCGAAGGCTTCTGGGGCGGTGACATGGTGGGCGCTGCTACCGATGGCCAGAGCGACTGGGAAGGCAGCTTCATCGTGGGTCAGAATGATCAGGTGGCCAAGGCTTTCTGCATCGGCACCGCCGATGACGGAGCGCTGTACTACCGTCTGGAGTTCAACATGCTGGATCAGACCTACAAGGTTTCTCCCATCGGCTTCAACGAGTTCATCTATGAGATCGGCGGCGAGAGCGGCTGGAGCACACCCCATGCACTGGCTGGCAACGGCTCGGGACAATACACCGGCTTCTACTACCTCGACAGCGAGTTCAAGTTCAAGCCCAACGAGGACAACTGGGACGACGACTATGAGAAAGCCGACGGCGATGCCTACGCAGGCACCCTGAAGCAGGACGGCGGCCCCAACGTGGATGCTCCCGAGGCTGGCTTCTACAAGATTGATGTGGACCTGGCAGCTATGACTTATAAGCTCACAGCCATCACCGCTGTCGGCATCATCGGCAACGGCGGCGACTGGGCCAACGACATTGACATGACCTACAACGCAGCTGGCGGTTACTGGGAAGCCTACACCGAGCTGGCAGCCGGCGAGTTCAAGTTCCGTGCCAACCACGACTGGGCCATCAACTGGGGCGGCTCCTTCGAAGACCTCACACAGGACGGTGCCAACCTCAGCGTAGCCGCTGCTGGCAAGTACTTCGTCCGTCTCTTCCTCGACTATCCCGGTCACCTGCATTGCACCCTCAGCACCTTCCCCGAGTTCATCTATGAGATCGGTGGCGAGAGCGGCTGGAGCACCAGCCATCCGCTGGCGGGCAACGGCACAGGTCAGTACTCTGGTATCTATTACCTCAACGACCAGTTCAAGTTCAAGCCCAATGCCGACAACTGGGACGACGACTATGAGAAAGCCGACGGCGACGCCTATGCAGGCACCCTGAAGCAGGACGGCGGCCCCAACGTGGATGCTCCCGAGGCTGGTGTCTATGTGATTGACGTGGATCTGGCTGCCATGACCTATAAGCTCACGGCCCTCACCTCCGTCAGCATCATCGGTTCCGTCAAGGGCTCCTGGGACACCGACGTGGATCTCACCTACAACGTGGAGGCTGGTTGCTGGGAAGTGACCGCTGAATTGGGCGCTGGTGAATGGAAGTTCCGTGCCAACCACGACTGGGCCATCAACTGGGGTGGCAGTGAGGGTGACCTCACCCAGGACGGCGCCAACCTGCAGCTGGCAGAGGCCGGCACCTACAAGGTGCAGCTCTTCCTCAGCTACGCCGGCAAGCACTATTGCACCGTCACCAAGCAGTAAACCACTGCTCCTTTAATATGAAAAACGCCCCTGTGTCCCCCCCGACACAGAGGCGTTTTCATGTTCGATTACCTCTTCCTCAGCCGCCCCGCCGTCTGGCGCTTCTTCACGCTTCCCACCGCCTCATTGAGGGGTAGGCTGCGGTATCCGCTGGTGATGATCACGGGGGTGTCGAAGGCCTCGCGCAGAGGCTCCAGCACGTGTTTTTCCTTAAATACTGAATCCCAAAGAATGAATATAATTGAATAGTTCTGTCAAGTAGTAACGGCGATTGCCGTCATAGCCATTATAGCCAGATTTGGCGCGTTTCATCCAGTTGAATAAATCTGTGCCGGATTTGGCAGAAGGCAACTCATATTCTTGGTCTATGAATGCCTTATATTGCTCGCACGTTTCCAGGAAACTTGCTTCTATCGCATTTTCGGGTATGTGTGCATCACGGAACGGTTGGAGCATGATCCTCAGCTGCCGTTTTTGGTAGGGTTTCACGACTATTATTTGGCGTTCCACATTGTATAGCCAACGTTGCAAACCCTGTTCCGCTTCACCGCCTGTGGCAAAGGGGAAACGACGATAAGTCGAAATGAACTGTTCCAGCATCTTCATTCTTTCTGCGAAAGTGTATCGAACCTCCGCCTCTGCAAGCTGGTATTCCGAAGGATAAGACTTGCCCGCCAGCCCGTAGAACCCTCCTTGAAAAACGACGAAGTCAGTCGCATCTTCCTGACCCATCGTTGTGGCGATGCTCTTTGCATTCGATGTCGGAAATTGTTTCTGTACAACACCGATTAACTCGTCTAAACGAAGAGGAGCTGGTGATTCTTCCAGCGTTTTCCGGAGCAAGTCACGAATACTTCCGAAAAAGATGTTTTGCCAAGAATCCAATGCGTATGTACTTGTTTTCCCTAATGGTTTGACATGTTCATTCTTCAATAATGGCGCTCGGACTTTATCGGGAGATTCATACTTGTGGTAGGGGTATCGTCTTTTGAATTCTGTGAAAATAGCGTCAAGTGACATAGGCTTTCCATTGTCTGAAAGGATTTTCAGACATTCTTTCGATACGTCAATTCGATTTTGTAACATCGTGAAACAGCCATTTGAATCAAGTTTGATATCAAGAATTTCCGTAGCGTAATATGTCATCAACCTTAAAGCATCATCACGAACGCCTTCATCCACATTTTTCACGAAATCCGATAATTGGATGATAGTATCTTGTGAGTATTTCCCTTTGATTGTTTGCTCCAGATTATTGAAGGAGGTGTTGAAATCAAAACGACTAGCAAACCGTCGGCTACAAAGTATTGATTTCCCCCTAATCTGCAAATGTTCAAAATCTGCTACCAGACAGACAATGGACGCGAAAACACTAAAATCATAAGGTAGTGATTCCTCTTCTTTTATCATCCTGTATTTGGGGGACAATTCCGTGATGAAAGAAGAGGTAAACAAATTGCGATAAGCCGTCCAATCAGGATGTCGCGAAAACTCTGACAATTGGAAATCTATTTTATGACAAGATAATTGCCTGATTCTTTCCCTCGTCAGACCGAACTTCTCTCCGACCTCGGCAAGTGTCGATATTTGCCCATCATATAGTCCGTTGAGTAAGCAGAACACCTTGTCACTGCGATGAGAGGATGTGACCAAATAACGATAGGACATCATGAACAGCGGTAAAGATTTGTTATTGCCGAAATAGTTAATAACGAAATCGATTTCCTGATCACTGAGGAAGGGGAACACCCTTTTGATTTTCCCCTTATCATACTCCTCCCAACTCTGAGCAGCAAAGTTATACAGATAATAGAATAATTTTTGAGCCAGCTTATAGACTTCATCCAGTGTCAGACGCATATTCTGTCCGGGACAGATATCTCCGTATGTGCTTCTTGGTGCGTCAAGATAGGGGATCAGCTCTTTAATGGTTGGTAAAAAATTGTCACAGAAATGATTCGCCCTCACAGATAAATATTCATTCCGGAGTTCCTGATAAATAGACTCAAAATCTTCTTGCTGCCCTTGTGTGAAAATGCTTTCAAAGATCTCACTTGGAGACAGATAATTCTTGTGAAGTTCAAGAATCTTTGCCAACTCCAGCAGACGGATGTTTATTGTAATAACTATTTTAGAATGTTTTAGTTGGGAACAGCGATATTCAGCAATTTTCACGATTTGGGAATACAATCCTCTGAGCCCCTTGTTACCGTCTATTCCTAACTTCTGATGAATGGTTAAGACATCATATTGTTCCCAAAGAACAGTTGTCCAGAAAGACGCTGCATCTTGGAACTGGGACTTCATGAACAGTTGAGTATCATTTTCCCCAGAAGTTTCTTGTTCGTAGGCCGAATCCAGAATCTGACGTAATTCATCAGGAAGTTGTTTGTAATCAGATGATTCATCAGCTGGTGATTCAACCTCCTCGATCTTTATTTTCGCTAAGAGCTGGAGAACCTCCGTCATAGATTTGCGGCCAAAGTTACGCAAGTTCAGCAAGAAGTCATGATTATAATTGTACTCATCCATCACCTCTCCTATGGTTCTAAAACCTGCATATTTCAGAGAATTGTAAGAACGGATAGAGAGCAATCCGACCTTACACAGACCCATTAGAGAAGAATTATAGGGAATATCCCCACCTTTTTTCCCGTTCTCCAATAAACTGGAGAGCCGTTCCAGAAGAGTCTCTATCTCCTTAAGATGTTTTTTTCCAACATAGTGAGCAGATAACCTACCTCTTTCACGGAACTCATAAAGCTCTGCGATGGTTCTAATATGGTGGAAAGCCAAGGCCGCGTATGCACGCTGAGAGAGAACTCCCTCATCCAGAAGTTCCTTCAACGTCGTTTCATAGTTGATGGTCATAACGCCCTCCCTTTCCTTTCATGATAATATATGAAGTCCATATCCTATTCGTTGTTTATTCATAAGTTCTTCTGCTCACTTCACCAATTTCAATCCCTTTTCAGAGAGATAGTACCGCTGATTCGGATGGTTGGGCTTATCAGAATAAGCACGGAGCACGTAACCGCCTTCGATGGCGGGAGTTAAGTAATTAACCACGACATTATTCCTTCCTTTAAGATGTAATCTTTTAAGGATTTCCGAGAATGAGCATGCATCCTCCCTTATAACATTTATAAGGCGTTGAACTTGTACCTTAGGTTGTACCATAGCTTGTACCATAGGTTGTACCATAACTTGTTCCCCAGCTTGTTCCCCAGTTTGTTCACCAAACCAATAAGTAATGGTAGAGCACACCAGATCGCTGGTAAATTCCACCTTGCCTTTGGTCAGTCGCTCCCAAGCCAGCATCTTGTCGATGCCATAGCCGGCATTCTCGCCCAATTTGGCATAGCGGAAGAACTTGATGATGTTTGGGTTACGCGGAATGGAGTGTATCTGCGTGCGCAGTTCTGACAGAGGGAACATGAACCTGCCCGGATTCTGTAACTCTATACGGTCTTGGAAAACCCTGATAGTCGGATGCATCGGACTGAAATAGTCGGCATGGGCGCAACAGTTCGTAAGGCCCTCTCTCAGGGCATATAGCTGCGACTCATCTTCCGCTCCCACGCCGTCTGGACGAGCCTCGTATGGCGCATCCACAAAGTTGCGAAGCCGCTGGAGGATAATCTGATACGACTCCCAGATATTATCCTGCTCCTGCATACGGAAGGTGTAGCGCACCTGTGCATCTGCCAGACTCTTTCCGGGAATCTCCAGATAGTCAATCCAGAAGTTGCTCACATGTCGCTGCACCACATCCCGCTGTCCCAACATCAGTATGCCGCCAATGGTCAACCGGCCTTCTTTCGTTATACCCACTTTCTCGCAGAACTGGTCGTCGGGCAGGTCTTTATAGGGGAACGTCGGATTGTCGTTGCGTATGCGGTTTCGGTACGTCTCCAACGAACCCTTGTTCAGGTCGTCGATGCTCGTACCCTCCACCACCTGCTCGCTCTTGCTGCCAAACGCCTGGTCGCGCATCATCGCCATCACCTCCGTCTCCGTAGCCCTGCGGTCGCCACTACCAGTACGGATATAGGTGTTGATGGGAGAACCAAAGTAGATGGGCTTCACGATGGACGATGGCACGAAGAATGCCAGCACCAGCCGTCCGTCGAAATAGTATTTCTTAGGCTTTGCCGTCAGTCGCATGTTAAACTTCTGCCCGTTGCGCAGCGTGTTCAGGAAGTCCGATTCCGTCTTTTCTCCGTTGCTCACCCCTTGAATCTCAAACCGCTTTCCTTTCTGATTGATGCCGAAGACAATCCAGCCTCCCGAGGTGTTCGAGAAAGCCGATACCGTTGCCCACACATCTTCTGGTAGTTTTTCCTGGGCCGCTTTACACTCGAAGTCGTCCCATTCTATCTCTGTCAGTTTCTGTAAAAGATCTTCTTTGGTCATATCTCTTGTTTTCCTTTTTTTCTTCTTGTTAACACAAACATTTATAGAAGCCTTATTCCCAAGATATTACATCATTTCTCTTGTTATTATAGCCTTTTACCATACCCTTGACCTTAACACTTCTTCAAGCAGTTCCCTCATACACAGCACTCAGCCATTCTATAGCGCGATCTATGAGGTTGCTGGCCTCAACAATATTCCCTATTTCGGCTTCTGTAGTATCGTCGCTGGTGTGGTATGCTCTTAATGATGTCATGTTTCACCTCCTTTCTTCAATTCCTTATACTTCTCCTTCGATTCCTCCAATGTCATCCAATCAGCATTGTGGAGGGTGTTGCCGACAGGTACGGAATCACCATAAGGGATGAATTCATCGAGGATAAGGAAGAAACGTACTCCATCATCAGCGTTGTCATTGTTGGCGTTCTTCTCACTCTTTCGGGCGGCATTGATGGCAGAGACTTTGTAGATGCCATTGATACTGCCTTTTATGATTGGCATGAAGTATTTGATGCGCTGGATG
>JAFZSP010000076.1 GCA_017619335.1 Bacteroidaceae bacterium | reverse complement strand
GTCTTCATCGATTACTCCCAACGGGACACCTTCTACATTCACGCCGACACCTTCAAGCTCTTCACACATCCGATTCTCCCGGATTCTGTTCCGCAGAAAGAAGCCACCAAAGACTCCCGCTCCAAGTCCACGAAGAAGGTTGCTCCCCCATCTTCCCGAGAGAACCTCTTGGCCAGTATCCCAGATTCCCTCGCTGTCACGACTGTGGACACCCTGGCTATCCTCCCAGTGGATTCACTTGTCATGGACTCCTTGGTCAGCAGTCCTGCTGCAGACTCTATACCCCAGGTTCCCCGTGATTCTGTATGGAGAGAAATCCTTGCCTATCATCACGTTCGAGCCTATCGAGTGGATGTGCAGGCCGTCTGTGACTCCATGGCTTTCCACTCCATTGACTCATGCCTGACGATGTACCACGACCCCATTTTATGGCAGAATGGCCAGCAACTCCTGGGGGAGGAAATCAAGGCTTGGATGAACGACTCCACCATTGACTCCACCTACGTCATCCGTCAGGCTCTCTCGGTGGAACGCCTGGACTCCATCTGCTACAACCAAGTCACCGGCAACATCATGCGTTCCTATTTCCGTGACGGCCAGATGCACCAGACCATTGTCGAACAGAATGTGATTGTCAACTATTTTCCCTTCGATTCCGACAGTCTCATGATAGGAATGATTCATGCCGAGGGCAACCTCCTCAAGCTCTTCATGAACAAGAAAAAAGTGGACAAAATCATGTTCGACGGCCAGGCCGACGGGCGTCTGCATCCCCTTGCACTCATTCAGCCCAATGTCCGTTACTTAGATAACTTCGCTTGGTTTGACTACGTCCGACCACTCAACAAGATGGACATCTTCAACTGGCGCCCCAAACGAAAAGGCACAGAACTCAAGCAGTCCGTTCAGCGCACCAAACCCAAGGCCCAACTGCCTGGCAGAAAAGGAAAGAAATAACTTTATAATTGAAACTTTAAACTTTAAACAAAATAATGTCCCTCTTCTCAACCCGTGAACCCCGTCGCTTCCGCGGCGTACACATCTACACCAGCGAACGCAAAGACAAGCTCGACCGCCTCGTGGCAGAAGCCAAACGTGAAGAACAGCTTCAGCGCGGCGAACACGTGGACTACACCCCCGATATAGAGTCCTATCGCGGCAAGTTCGCCCAGAACCTCCGTCGTGCCGACCCAGACCGCAAGCGCCTCCATCCGGGTCTCGCCATCGCCATTATCGTCGTCCTTATCATCATTTGGCATTACCTCCTCACAGGTTCCTTCAACCTCTTTTAATCTTTAAACTCTAAACCCACTTGGATCTCATTCAACTCCTCCCCGATTCCGTGGCCAACCAGATAGCAGCTGGTGAGGTCATCCAGCGCCCTGCTTCTGTCGTCAAGGAGCTGGTTGAGAACGCTGTGGATGCGGGAGCCCATCGCATTGATGTCATCATCGTGGAGGCCGGTCGCACCAGTCTTCAAGTGGTTGATGATGGGAAGGGAATGAGTGAGACCGATGCCCGTCTGGCCTTTGAGCGGCACGCCACCAGCAAAATCCGTCAGGCGGCAGACCTCTTCACGCTCACCACGATGGGCTTCCGTGGAGAGGCGCTGCCTTCCATTGCAGCAGTCTCTCAGGTGGAACTCCAGACACGAACGGCTGAGCAAGACCTGGGCACCCATCTGATTCTGGAAGCATCCAAGGTCGTCAGTCAGGAACCCGCAGCTTGTCCCTTGGGCGCCAACTTCCTGGTAAAGAACCTTTTCTTTAATGTACCTGCACGCAGGAAGTTCCTCAAGAGCAACCAAACCGAGCTCTCCAACATCACCAGCGAGATGGAGCGCATCGTACTGGTGCATCCTGATATTGCGTTCACCCTAACCAACAACGGTGCCACTCTCCTCACCCTCACCCCTTCCAGCACCAAACAGCGCATCGCCGCCGTCTTTGGACAGCGACTGGCCGACAAACTCCTGACCGTGGAAGTGGAGACCCCGATGGCTACAATCCGTGGTTTCGTGGGAAGCCCCGAGTCGGCCCGCAAGCGGGGAGCACAGCAGTTCTTCTTCGTCAATGAACGCTACATGCGGCACCCCTATTTCCATCGGGCGGTGCAAGAGGCTTTTGCACAACTCATCCCCACCGATGAGCAGGTGCCTTACTTCCTCTATTTCACCGTGCCGCCGGCAGAAATTGATGTCAACATCCATCCCACCAAGACGGAAATCAAATTTGAGAACGAGCAGGCCATCTGGCAAATTCTCCTGGCTGCCATCCGTGAGGCATTAGGACGCTTTAATGCGGTACCCACCATCGATTTTGACACCGAAGGCCGTCCTGCAGACATCCCTGTCTTCAATCCCTCCAGCACAACCTCACCCCTGAAGGCACCTGCTGTGAAAGTGAACACTTCCTATAATCCCTTTGACACCCCCGCCTCCCGTGCGGAACACCATCAGTCTGCCCCCCGTGGCTGGGAAACGCTCTACACCGGATTGCCTGGTGCTTCTGGAAAAAACGGAAATTCCGGAGAATCCGGAATACCCGGAAATACCAGAGATTCTCTCCCCGAGCAGTCTGACCTCACGTCCCTCTTCCCAGATGTTTCTCCCAGCGCCGACCACTTCCAGTACCGTGCTCAGTTCATCGTCACGGCTGTGCAGTCGGGCCTCATGTTCATAGACCAGCATCGCGCCCACATCCGCATCCTCTTTGACCGTTATCTGGCACAGATGTCGGCAGCTCCGCTACCTTCCCAGCGTCTCCTCTTCCCCGACATCATCCAGCTGTCTGCCACAGACTTAGCCCAGCTTCAAGAACTGCTGCCCCAGCTGCAGCAGCTCGGTTTGGAAGTCAACTCTTTGGGAGGCGACTCGGTCTCTGTGGCAGCGATTCCGACTGGTCTGGAGGGCGTGGATCCGGCTCGTTTACTGCAAGACCTGTTGGCCGCGGCGGCTGATGAAGTCACACTGCCCACCCTCCAGATTCATGGTCGTCTGGCCTTGACATTAGCACGTGCGGCTGCCATCCCCGTTGGTCAAGTCCTCTCACTCTTTGAAATGCAAGACCTGGTGGCACAGCTCTTCGCCACCCAGACGCCCAACTTCACCCCCGACGGCAAGACCGTCCTCTCCATCCTCCCACAAGACCAAATAGACAAACTCTTCAAATGAGTTTCAAGATTCAAGCTTCAAGATATTCTCATTGTTAATTTTTCATTGTTAATTTTTCATTTTTCATTTCTATGAAAATCATCCTCACTGGCGACCGCCCCACTGGCCCACTCCACATCGGACATTATGTGGGTTCGCTGCGTCGCCGCGTAGAACTCCAGAACTCTGGCCTCTACGATAAAATCTTCATCTTCGAGGCCGACGGACAGGCACTCACAGACAATGTTGACAACCCCGAGAAAGTACGGCAGAACGTCATAGAAGTGGCACTGGATTACCTCTCCGTGGGTCTGGATCCGCAGAAGAGCACCCTCTTCATCCAGAGTCAGATTCCTGAGCTGTGCGAGCTCACCTTCTACTTCATGAACATGGTCACTGTCAGCCGCCTGCAGCGCAACCCCACGGTGAAGACCGAGATCCAGATGCGAGGCTTCAGCGGAGAGAGCATCCCCGTGGGCTTCTTCACCTACCCTATCTCGCAGGCTGCCGACATCACCCTCTTCAAGGCCACCACCGTCCCCGTGGGTGAAGACCAGGAACCGATGCTGGAACAGTGTCGTGAAATCGTCCGCCGCTTCAACAACATCTATGGCCCCACCCTCGTGGAACCGAATATCCTGCTGCCCGAGAACGCAGCCTGCCTGCGTCTGCCCGGTACAGACGGCAAGGCCAAGATGAGCAAGTCACTCGGCAACTGCATCTACTTGAAGGACAGTGCCGACGAGGTGGAGAAGAAGGTCAAGAGTATGTTCACCGACCCAGACCACCTGCGCGTCAGCGACCCCGGCAAGGTGGAGGGCAACACCGTCTTCACCTACTTGGATGCCTTCTGCCGTCCCGAGCACTTCGGACGTTACCTGCCGGACTATCCCAACCTCGACGAGCTGAAAGCTCATTACCGCCGTGGCGGTCTCGGCGACATGAAAGTAAAGAAGTTCCTGGCTGCCGTGCTGCAAGAGACCCTGGAGCCCATCCGTCAGCGCCGCGCCGAGTTTGAGAAGGACATCCCAGCTGTCATCGACATTCTCCGCCGTGGCACAGAAGTCGCCCGTGAAGCCGGAGCACAAACGATGTCCGAAGTCCGCCGTAATATGCACTTGGACTACTTCGACGACGCCTCCTTCACCGCCGAGCAGACAGCCAAGTTTTCTGTTGTTCAATAAGTCAAAGAACGTTGATAAGTTGTGAAGGATCACTGGCGTTGGAGAGAAACAATTGCTGGTGTTCGAGATTCCATTATCTGGGCTTTAGGAACGGTTATCTGGGCTTTAGATACGGGCATCTCCGCGGTTAGATGCCTTTATCTGGGGCTTCAGCAACGGTTATCTGGGGCTTCAGCAATGGTTATCTGGAGGTCCAGCAACGGTTATCGAGCGCTCATGATGCTGGTTTCACTCTTTCGCATCCCTCATTCGCGTATGCAAAGGTACTACATCTTTGTCTTCCTCAACGCAGTCTCGCGTCACCTGCCGTCACTTATCGTCAGTTAACTGCAGTTTCGCGTGAGTTATTCTACCGTTTATGGCGACTCGCAGCCATCGAAGGTGAGGCGCACCCATGTAGGATGACGTCGAAAGGAAAGGGCCTTAGCCCCCCCCTATGGCCCCCCTATATAGGGGGCCTAAGGGGAGGGGCTCTCGCCCAAGTCGGCGGCGAGGCGAGCCGCAGCGGCATCACCAAAAGGGAGGAAGTGAACTCGAAAGACCTCTTTTCTCCAGATGGTACGAGCTTTTTTGAAGAAAAATCTCCATTTATTTGGACGTTCCAAGAATAAGTGCTACTTTTGCAGCAGAAAACTGAGAAACGCAACGACAGATATCATCAGTTCTATGAAAAAGAGCCTGTTCTTCTTCATGCTGGGATTGCTGCTCCTCGCTGCCTGCGGGGGCGGCAAGCGGTATCATGCACTGATGAAGGAGGCGGACTCGCTGCTCACGGCGGGTGATGCCGTGACGGCCTATCGTCTGCTGGCAGCAGCGGATTCACAGAAGGCTGCGTGGAGCCGGCGGGAGGAGATGGACTATGAGCTGCTGAAGGCACAGGCTCAGAACCGGGCCTACGTGGATTTCCAGACAGATTCCGTCCTCCGCATCGTCGCCCGTTACTTTGACCGTCACGGCACCCCCAACCAGCGTCTGAAGGCCCACTACCTGCTGGGCTGCGCCTACCGTGACCTGCACGAGGCGCCTCTCGCCCTCCTCTCCTGGGAGGATGCCGTTGCCTGTGCCGACACCCTCAGCCCAGACTGTGACTTCGCCACCCTTTACCGCGTCTATGGCCAGATGGCGGATGTCTATTTCCGGCAGTTCATGCCGGAAAAAGAGTTGGTCGTAAGAGAGAATTTCTGTCATTATGCCTTGCTCGCAGGTGACACCTTAAATTATATACGGGGGCTATTGCTCAGAAACAGTGCCTACCTCGCACTTGGCGATACCAATGCCGTCTTCCGGAACATCAATCATGTACGAGACCTTTATCTTGAAAGAGGCAGAAAGCAGGAGGCCGCGCAAGTTTATCCTACCGCCATCAGTATCGCTTTGGACAACAAGCAATATGACCGTGCGCACTCTATGATGATTATCTTGGAGAATGAATCCGGACTGTTTGACGAGCATGGAAATATAAAACGCACATACGAGAAATACTATTATCAGAAAGGTCGCTATTATTTAGGCGTTCATCAGAATGACTCCGCAGAACAGCAGTTCCGCAAACTCTTGTCTTTCGATATAATGAAGGTGGATGGTTATCAAGGATTAATTGCCACCTTCCGACAAAAGCAGGATGCAGATTCCATCTACAAGTATAGTGAACTGTAT
>JAFZSP010000075.1 GCA_017619335.1 Bacteroidaceae bacterium | reverse complement strand
GTAATCTGTGTGACAAAACAAAAAGGAGGTAAATTATGAAGGGAAAGGAAGGATGGAAGATGGTACTGCAGGTACTGGCAAGCATCATCACGGCGGCTCTCACCGCACTGAGCACCACCTCGTGTATGGGAGTCTAGAGGAATTAAGAATTAAGAATGAAGAATGAAGAATTGTCGCTTCGCGATTAAGAATGAAGAATGAAGAATGAAGAAAAGCGCTGGCTCGGTTGAGTCAGCGCTATTTTTTTGTGTTCCACTCGGAGGGTTTTAATCCTCGTCGTCATCCCAGTCAGCACCGCGAGAGCGACCGCCGCCAGTGCCACCGGTGCCGAGGGTAAATCCAGCATTATTGTCAAGGCTGGTAATTGTAGAATCACCACTACCGGCCAAAGGCTGGCACATATTCACTTTCACTACCTCTACCTGAGGCTTCTGATAATTCTTTTTTATATCACACAGTTTTATTGTTGTTATTATTTAATTACTACCTTCTTATTTCCATTGATGTACAGACCTGCTTTCGTGGGTTCAGCTTGGAGTTTGCGTCCGTCGAGCGAGAACCACTCTGCGGCGGCAGCAAATTCTTCATTCTTCATTCTTAATTCTTCATTTAACGAAGTAGTTTCTTCTCCAAAGTTCATCCTCGTTTGTTGGATGTCTCCGACAGTGAGGCCGTTCAGCTGGAAGTGCGCACGGAAGGCTCCGAGTGTCATGTCGGCGCTGGGCCAGTACAGCTTATTGCTTTTGCCCAGGAACAGGATACTCTTGTCGTTCGCTGTGAAGGGCACGGGGCCGTAGGCACCCTGGAAGCTCACCTTGCCGTCCGCGCTGGTGACGGTCTTGCGGGCGATAGCCTCGGCGCTGTTGTCGATGGTGACATCGCTGAATATGGGGTACTGGATGATGCTTGTGCCATTGCCGTTCCATTTGATGATGTAGGGCTTTCCGGCAACAATGCTAGAAGCATCTTTGAAGTAGAGGTTCAGGGTGCCAGTACTTGCGTCGAAGCCGGTCTGGTGGCCGTTGTAGGTGCCCTCGGTGTCGAGTTCCATCAGCGTGGCATTTGCCAATCGGCTGGCGGCAATCTGTTCTGCTGTGAAGTCGAACGGCAGGCACAGCGTGTTCCACGCGCCGTCCTGATAGAGCGTGCGGTCGGTGAGGATAACGTTCTTGCCGCTGCCCTGGTTGTCGGCGATGACGCCGCTGTTATCGAAGCCGTTGAGCAGGGGAATCACGTCCATAGCGGGCATATAAAAAGTCTCACTGCCACCGGTATAGTTCAGAAAGAATGACATTTCATTGACATAATAGTTGACATTCTGGTAGGTGACTGCCACATCACCAGAGATGCTGATGCTGGGGTCTGTGGTGATGGTGAAGACGATTCGGGCGCCATCGCCATCTCTTTGATAGGTGCCGATATTGGTGGTGGCAGTATAGATGCCATTGTAGCATGTGCAGTTGCGGTAGTGGTTATTCTCTATTCTCACATCGCTATTATCATAATAGCCCACGATGGCTCCGACATAGGCTCCGCTGACGTTAGTGTCGATTACGAAGCATCCAGTGATTATGTTATTGTTATAACCCGCTATACCGCCGGCACTCCTAAAACCGTTAATGACAGCATCGCTGACGATGACGTTCTTCACGGTGCTATTATAGCCGATGTAGCCGAAAAGTCCCTGATAATCGTTGCTGGGTTTATAGATGCGGATGCCGCTGATGGTCTTGTTGTAGCCGTCGAAGATGCCTTGGAACGGATTGTTCTCGTTGCCGATGGCGGTGTAGTTGTTTTCGGTGTCAGCACCTGCTTCGTTGGCAGCTTTGTGGGTGTAGGCGATGTCCTTGCCCAGCTGGAAATACTTGTTGGAGGTGTCGTTACCGCCGTTGACGTAGGTTGCCAGATAGTCTAGTCCCTCGGGGGTGGTGATAATGTATGCTTTCTCCTCGGTGCTGCCGTCGTGGTTGGTGTCAGCACCCCAATAGAGGGCCTCGGGGATGCCGATGTATAGCTCATTGCCGATGCGGGCAACGATGTTATCATTGGCAGACGGCGTGAAGCAGTCGGCAGGGTTGGCAGCACCCATGTGGGTGTTCCAGTTGGTGGTCAGTCGCGCGTTGTAACCGCTGTAGAGGTTGATGGCGATGGGTGCCGTGGGGCTGATGGGGCCGTCTATATAGATGCGGTCGTTGCTGTAGTGCAGATAGTCGCTATCCTCGGCTTTAGTCCAGTCTTGGGTGCTGGTGTCGTACGATATTTTATGATTGCCGCTCAGCGTGAACGTGCCGCTCAGATGAAGCGTTGCCGCATTGGCACCACTATAAGGGGTGTAGCCGCCACTGGTTTGGTCGCCGCTGCTGCCGTAGGCGGTGTTGCCCGTGATGGTGCCGCCGCGCAGGTAGATGTCTCCGCTGTTACCATAGATGGCACCGCCGGCAAATGGCGAACCTTTGAGGGTGTTGACCACGTTGCCCGTGATGCTGCCGCCAGTCATGGTGAAGGTGCCGCTACCAAGTCGGACGCCACCGCCACCGGTGAATGTACATTTGTTGCCACAAATGCTGCCGCTTTCCAGGGTGAGGTCACTGTTTTGCACATTGATGCCGCCGGCAGAACTTTGGCCGCTGCTGGTACCGTCGAAGCCGCCGGTAATCTGTCCACCGCCCTGGCTGTCGCGGATGACCAGCGAAGCGTAGTTGTTGCTCTGACCATCCAACCGAATCACGTAACCTCCCTGTTGTGGCTCCGTCATGTTGCGGTCAATCTTATGGCCGTTCAGGTCGATGATGACGTGATGGCCTGCGGGGATGTTGAGGTAGCTGTCGTTGCTTTCGGCCACGATATCCCTCTCCAGCGTGATAAGCGTAGGATTCGCGACGTCGGTGCTGGAGTTGGTGAGTAGGGTCTGGAGCGAGGTCCAGCTCATGGTGAACGTCGCATTGGCTGTGACATTGTTGGCAGGCATGGTGAAAGTATAGACACCATTGCTTTCCATGACGTTGACGTCATGGCCTTCGGCATCCTTTACGCTGTAGCCGGTGAAGATGTAACCATCGGGCACATTAACACCCAGCGTCACGATTTCGCCCTTCAGCACCAGCGGGATATTATTGGTGGTTGTGGCAGTAACACCCGTGCCACAGGTAACGAAGTAGCCACCCCTCAGTTTCTCAGCGTAATCAGGCAAGCTGGTACTATAGCTGCCAAAGGAGGCAGCCGGCACGAAGATGTCAGAAATACTCGAAGTACAACCATCGAATGCGCCTTCTCCCAGTTCCGGGGGCGTGATACCCAGAAACCAGACTTTTTGCAGTTTTGGATTAAT
This sequence comes from Bacteroidaceae bacterium, assembly GCA_017619335.1. Taxonomy (GTDB): domain Bacteria; phylum Bacteroidota; class Bacteroidia; order Bacteroidales; family Bacteroidaceae; genus Physcousia. The sequence goes on along the minus strand of JAFZSP010000075.1, from coordinate 1,385 downwards.
GACACTATAAAAAGCATAGTCTCCGATCCTGGTCACGCTGGCGGGAATGACGATGTCGCGGATTTGACAGTTTGAGAAAGCATATTTTGCTATCTGTGTGGTATTCGCATCAAGCGTAACGCTGGTGCTGGGGCCACTGTATTTATAGGCCACATGGCCCACATATATCAGCTCATTATTATTGATTCGGGAATTCAACCATGGGGTATTGTTAAGAATATCGCCATCAATGGCATCCGTCACACCGCTGGCACCAATGACGTCAACCAGACTGAGGCATTCGCAGAAGGCAGCGGCACCTATCTTTGTCACGCTGCTGGCAATGTTGACGCTGGTAACATAGGGAAACTTATATAGGGCTTTGCTGCCAATGCTCGTCACGCCATCTTCGACGACGAGGCTGGTGATGAGATTCTTGTAGCCGGCCCAAGGCTGGTTGGTGTTGTCGCAATCTGCCATCTCGCCCGTGCCGCTGACGGTGAGGACTTTGGTGCTGGTGTTGTACGACCAGGTGACCTGATCGTTGGCGGTCTTGCCACAGTTGCCTGTAATAGTCGTGGCACTAACAGTGATGTCGTAGGCGGGCATGGTGAGCGTAGAACCGCTGAGAACCTCGGCAGTCACATCTGATCCATCTGCATCTTTAGTCACAACGTATTGCACGGTACCGCCGCCAATGAGGCTCAGTGTGGCGGTCTCGCCCTGCTGCAGCATCAGGCAGTTATGGGCGGTGGTGACGGTGATGCCTTCGTCACAGGTGATGAAGTAGCCTGGCTTCAGCTTTTCACCGAGGTTCCAGCTGCTGTAATTACTGGCAGCCGGCACGACCACAGTGGTGAGAGCGTCGCAACCATAAAACACATTGCTGCCAAGTGTCGGTGCCTCACTACTCTGCACATAGAGCGTCGTCAGGCCGGTGCAGCTACCAAAGGCCCCAGTATTGATGGTCGTCACGCTGGCAGGGAGGGTCAGCGTCGTTAGATTTACACAACCGGCGAAGGCATCTTGGCCGATTGTCTTCAAGTCTTTGGGGATTGTGACCGATGTCAGGTTGGTGCAGCCGCTAAAGGTATAACGACCAATTGATCTTACGCCTTGCTCGATGATAGCGGAAGTGATTTTACCTTTATCATTATTCCATGCAATGTCATATTCCTGCTTATTATCCATTTCTCCGACGCCACGAATGGCCAGCGTGTTTCCTTCGAGTGTCACGGCACAGAAGTAACTAATCCAGGATTCGACATAAGGATTGGGAACGGGGTTTTCTCCGAAAAGGCCTTTTGGTACGTATATCTTCATGTCCGGATGCGTTCCCTCGAAAGCATCACTTGCAACAGCAACAGTCGGAGCCACACCAGACGTACAAACCACGGTTTTCAAGC
>JAFZSP010000074.1 GCA_017619335.1 Bacteroidaceae bacterium | reverse complement strand
CAGCCAATTCATTGGCTGGTACGGAATGGCGGAGAAAAACGCGTGCCTTTAGGTACGCGACAACAGATCCCTCTCGCGTACCTAAAGGCACGCATTCCATTGGTAACCACATTACCAGCCAATGAATTGGCTGGCTATCCCTATCAAATGCCTACGGCATTAACCTTTCAAGCGCTCGACCTTTGGTCGCTTCGAAACCTCGAAGCGCTCGGCCCAAAGGGACGCTTGACACTTCAAGAACCCCTATTAAATGCCTACGGCATTACTTGCGAAAGTTGAATGATCATTATTAAGCTATGAGACAGCTCGCCTTCCTTCTTCTCCTCCTGCTGCCCCTCTCCCTTCTCGCCCAGGTTCCGACCACCGAATGGGACGAACTGATGCAGGAACTGCTGGAGGAGCAGCCAGAAGACGAGGCCGATGAAGAATCCGTGGAAGACCGCATCGTGCTCCTCAACGATTTGCACGAGCATCCCCTGAATATCAATACTGCCACCTATCAACAACTCATAGCACTCCCTTTCCTCAGCGAGACCGCCGTGAACGGCATCCTCCGTTACCGCACCTTCAATGGTCCCCTCAGGACGCTCGGCGAACTGATGCTCATCAGAGAAGTGAGCTTCCGCGAACGACGATGGCTGCGGCAATGCGTCTTCGCAGGAGAAGACCCGTCGGTCCAGACGCGCCGCGACTCCCTCCGCCGCCTGCAGGACCGTCATGAATTCCTCGCGCGTGCAGACGTTCCTTTATATCAGCGTGCCGGCTGGCCCTGGGCCAGAGGCATCGGACAGCGCGTGCGTTACACGTGGCAGCACGGCCGCCGCTGGGACGTCGGACTGCGAGCCGAAAACGATGCCGGCGAACCACGTTTTGACGGCACGACTCCCACTTTTGACAGCTTCGGCGGGCATGTGATGCTGCACGATGCGGGGTGCATTCAGACGGCCATTGTGGGAGACTTCAAAGTAGGTTTCGGGCAGGGGCTGATCATCAACAACAGCCTCCGGTTGGGAAAGGTCACCAACAGCCTCTGGCGCTCCACGGGCAACCTGCGGCCCCATCGCAGTACCGACGAAGTGAACTTCCTCAGAGGCGCAGCAGCCACCGTCCGACTGAACAATGCATGGAGCATCACCGCCTTCTATTCACACAGGAAACTCGATGCCTCCGTCAGCAAAAACGGCACCATACAATCCATCAACACCACCGGCCTGCACCGCACCGAAACAGAACTGGCACGCAAAGGCTCGCTCACCAGCCAAACAGCGGCCATTCATGGCACTCTAAACTTGAAGCTTGAAACCTTAAACTCCCTCACCCTCGGCCTCACCGCCCTCTTCCAGCATTACGACCGCTACTTCCAACAGAGCAACGCCCTCTACCGACGGATCTACCCCAATGGCTACGAGTTCGGCGCGGCCAGTTTTGACTACGGCTTCCGCAGCCGTCACTTGCTCTTCGGCGGTGAGACCGCGCTCTCCACCGTTCTGGGCACCGCACCCGGGCAGTCCTCCTCCACTTCCCCAGCACTCGCCACCCTGAACAAGGTGGGCTGGCGCTTCTCGCCAGGAACACAATTGGCTGTCATCCAGCGCTATTATTCCTACAGCTACTTCACGCCCCACGCCAACGCGTTCAGCGAGAACAGCCGCGTGCAGAACGAGAGCGGCGTGGCGGTGCTGCTGGACGCAGAACGTGTGGGACCTTTCATCCTGCGCGCGTTCTTCGATTACTTCTACCATCCCTGGCCGCGTTACACCATGACGAAGGCCTCGGACGGGTGGGAAGCGCTCTTGCAGACCACCTACCAGCACAGTCGCAACACCAGTCTCCTGCTGCGCTACCGTCTCAAGAGCCATGAGAAAAGTGACCGCCGCCGTCTCTCCCATCTCGCCCGCGCCACCTTCACCCACACCCTGTCTCCCTGCTGGACGGCACAGGCCACAGCCCTCTTCACGGCCCTGCACACCAACGCCTCGGAGGACTCCGGCACGCTTCTTCCTGCTTCCAACTCCATCGGCTTCTCCCTCTCTCCACGAATCGATTACACCACACCCTCCGGCCGCCTGCGTGCCGCAGCCCTCTGTACCTTCTTCCGTACCGACGACTTTGACAGCCGTCTCTTCCTCTATGAGCCATCTGTCCTCCAAACCTTTGGGCTCTCCCAGCTCTACGGCCGCGGCCAGCGCATGGCCCTCACCCTGCGTCTGCGCGCCGACAAGAACGACGACTCATCCCGCCCCGTCCGCTGGGTGATTCAATCTAAAGTCGGCGTCACACACTACACCGACCGCTCCTCTATCTCCACCGGCCCCCTCCTCATCTCCTCACCCTGGAAAGCCGACGTCCAGCTCCTCCTGCAACTGCAGCTCCGCTAACCTGCGACCCGCCTCACACCTTCATTTTTTCTATGATGAATTGGACCTAACTTCTATGCAAGAAACCACCCTCTCCTGTACCGGGAAGGGAAGGGATTAGGGCTGTGTCTCTCCCTCGATGTAGTTGTGCATCTGGATGGTCTCTCCGTCAAAGACGGCATAGGTGAACTGAGTGATCCAGTCTCCGAGAATGATAATGCGGGCCTGATGGGTGAGGAAGAGGTCGAGCTCGATGTGCCGGTGGCCGAAAATGAAGTAATTGATGGACGGATGGGTGGAGAGGTAATCCTTGGCATAGCGGACGAGGAACTCCTTCTTCTCCCCCATGAATGGTGGGTCGGCGCCGTCGCCATGTTTCTTGCGGCTGTGTGCAGCCCATGTGAGTCCGAGCTCCACGCCCCATCGGGGATGGATGGCGGAGAAGCAGGTCTGTGCCACGGGGTTGTGGAAAAGCCACTTCAGGAAGTGGAAACTGGGGTCGGGATCGCCGAGGCCACCGCCGTGGGCCAGGTAGAAGACTTTGTCGCCGAGTTCACAGGCCAGTGGTTCCCTGTGCATGAAGACCCCGCACTCCTTCACCAGGTAGTCCCCGCACCAGATGTCGTGGTTGCCCGTGAAGAAATGGACCTCCACGCCGTTGTCTGTCAACTCGCTGATTTTCCCAAGGAAGCGGGTGTAACCCTTGGGGACGACGAGCTTGTATTCATACCAGAAGTCAAACATATCTCCGAGGAGATAGACGGCACCGGCCTTGTCCTTGATGCTGTCCAAGAAGCGGACGAGGCGGCGTTCCTGTGTTCGACCGTGCGGAATTCCGCGGCTGCCCAAGTGGGCATCGGAGAGGAAGTAAATGGGTTTCATAGCAGTCCTAATTCGAGTTTGGCTTCTTCTGTCATCATGTCTTGTGTCCATTCGGGCTCGAAGACGAGGTTGACGTTGACGGTGGTGAGGCCTTCGATGGTCTCGAGTTTCTGACGGACGTCCTCCATCATGAAATCGGCCATCGGGCAGGTGGGAGCGGTCATTGTCATATCCACATCGAGCTGGGTGAGGTCGTCGCTGAGTTCGATGCGGTAGATGAGACCCAAGTCATAGACATTGACGGGTATCTCGGGATCATAGACCGTCTTGAGGAGGTCGATGATTTTCTCTTCTATCTGTAGCTTATCCATTATTCAGTAACCTTTATCCATTATTATAGCTTTCCGTCTTCCTTGTAACTGTAATAGTCACCATCGGTGACGATGATGTGGTCCAGGAACTTCAGGTTCATGGTCTGACAGGCCTGCTGGAGGCGCTGCGTGAGTTGGTCGTCGTCACGGGAGGGACGTGTGTTGCCAGAGGGATGATTGTGGGTGAGCGCGAGGGCTGGCGTCTGACGGATGAGGGCTTCTCTCACCACGAGTCTCACGTCCACCTGTGTGCTGGCGATGCCTCCCTTGCTGACGAGGAACGGTGTTCCCTCCAGGCTGTTGTCTGTGCGGAGGTAAAGGGCGTGACACTCCTCATGTGCCAAGTCCCTCACGCGCGGGTACATTATATTATATATGTCAACGGAGCTGGTAACATATCTTTTCTCTGCCGCCATCTCCATCATCCGACGCTTGCCCAGTTCACAGGCTGCCAGGATGGTCACGGCCTTGGCAGGGCCCAGACCTTTGTAATGACTCGTGAGGTCTTTCAGGGAGAGGCGGCTGAGGGCCTTCAGGCTTCCCCCGCAGTCCTTTAGCAGGCGCTGCATCAGCTGCACAGCACTCTCCTCGGTGTTGCCGCTGCCAATGAGGATGGCCAGCAACTCGGCTGGGGACAAGGCGGAAGCGCCTTGCTCCATCAGGCGCTCACGAGGGCGCTCATCGGGTGGAAGTTCCTTGATAATCATTTGTAAAGGGTTTTGTTGTCATCAAATCCCTCATCCTTCTGCTTCAGCACGAGGCGTTTCCATGCAGCACTGAGGAAGCCTGTGCCATAGCCGATGAGCTGGATGAACGAGGCCGGCACAGACAGGAACCCCACTCGGAGGCTGCGATTGCGAATGCTGGAGTCGATGAAGATGATGAGTGAGAAGGGAATGGCAAACAACCAGCAGCCCAGGGTGAAGACCGCCGGCAGCGTATGCACCAGCTTCATGGAACCCGGATGCAACAAATGGAGGTTGATGCGCGCCGTGCCGGAGTTGCGCACTTGGCGGAAGAACTTGCTGAAGTCCGTGCGCCGCTTGTGCCACACCCAAGCCTCGGGGAACAGACGGCAGGAAGCACCCGCCTCGCAGATGCGATAGCTGAAATCAATGTCCTCGCCGAAACGCATGGCGCGGAAGCCACCCAGACGATGCCACAGCTCACGACTCACGCCCATATTGAAGGAGCGCGGGTAGAACTTGTCCAGGGCCCCCTTTTGTTTCCCCCCAAGGGGGGAAGAACTACCTCCGCGAATACCGCCCGTGGTGAAGAAGGAAGTCATCGAGTAGCTGATGGCTTTCTGCACGGGTGTGAAGTCGGGGTGGGCACGGTCCGGGCCTCCGAAGGCGTCACAAGGGCGCTCTTCCAACTCCGCTGTGATGGCTGCCAGATAACCTGGCGGCAGCACGACATCAGAGTCCAGAACGATGAAGTATTCTCCCGTGGCGTGCTCGGCACCATAGTTGCGAGCAGCACCCGGGCCACCATTCTCCTTTACATAATAATGAATGTCAAGACGGTTGGCGAAGTGGTCACAGACCTCGCGACAAGTCACTTCACTGCCGTCCTCGACAATAATGACCTCGAAATCGCGGCACGTCTGCTGGGACAGGCTGTGCAGCAGCTCTGCCACCTCCTGCGGGCGGTTGAAAACGGGGACTATGATGGAATACTTCATTTTTCCGAAAACAGATTCATGTTATTTGCTGACCAGGGCGAGGGTATCCAGAGCTATCATCAGCTCCTCGTCGGTGGGGATTACGCAGACCTTCACGCGGGAAGAGTCCTTGCTGATGACGGCTTCCTTGGCGCGGCAGGCGCGGTTCTTGGCATCGTCCAGCTCCACGCCGAGGAACTCCAGTCCGCGGGTGGCACCTTCACGCACCTCGTACTGGTTCTCGCCAGCACCGGCGGTGAAGAGAATCACATCCACGCCTCCCATGGCGGCAGCATAGGAGCCGATGTACTTCTTGATGCGATAGGTGTACATCTCCTTGGCCAGACGGGCGAGGTCGTTGCCCTCGGCAATGCCTGCGAGAATGTCACGGAAGTCACTGCGTCCCTCGCTGACGCCGAGCAGACCACTCTGCTTGTTCAGCAGGTTGGAGATGCCTTTGGTGTCCAGTCCGAGCTTGTCCATGAGGAAGGTGACGGCACCTGCATCAATGTCGCCAGAGCGGGTTCCCATCATCAGGCCTTCCAACGGGGTGAGACCCATGGAGGTGTCAATGACTTTACCGTCTTTGACAGCCGCGATGCTGGCACCGCCTCCGATGTGGCAGGTGATGATCTTGCTGCCTTCCTTGGGCAGGCCAAGGAACTCGAGCACGCGCTGTGAAACATAGCGGTGGCTGGTGCCGTGGAAGCCGTAACGACGGACGCCGTGTTTCTTGTAGAGCTCGTAGGGGAGCGCATACATAAAGGCGTAATCAGGCATCGTCTGATGGAAAGCAGTGTCAAAGACGCCCACCTGTGGCAGGTCGGGCAGCAGAGCCTTGACGGCGTTGACACCCTTGATGTTGGCGGGATTGTGGAGGGGTGCGAGGTCGTTGCAGGCGGCGAACTGCTCCATCACCTCGGGGGTGAGGAGGACGCTCTGCTGGAACTTCTCGCCACCGTGCACCATGCGGTGACCGACGGCATCGATCTCGTGGAGGTCGTTCAGCACGGCGTGCTCGCCCTCGGTCAGGACCCGGAAGATGAGCTGCACGCCAGCGGTGTGCTCTGGGACGGGAGATTCGAACTGAATCTTCTGGGAACCCTCGGGAGAGCCCTCGGGCACAGTAACTTTGTACTTGATGAAGGAGTCGGGCAGTCCGATTTTCTCAATGCCGCCACTGGTGATAACGCTGCGGTCATCCATGTTGTAGAGTGCATACTTGATGGAAGAGGAACCGCAATTAAGAACAAGTATCTTCATAATGAACAGCCTCACCCCCGACCCCTCTCCGATTGGAGAGGGGAGTGATTACCATGAGGGATAGAGGACTTTTTATAGGTTATTGAAATTTGGTTGTTAAAGTATATACTCCCCTCTCCAATCGGAGAGGGTTTGGGGGTGAGCCTTTACTTTATTGCCTGACAGGCTGTAATAGCGATTAAGTAATAAATATCATCGACGGAGCAGCCGCGGCTGAGGTCGTTCACGGGACGTGCGATACCCTGGAGAATCGGGCCGATGGCGATGGCACCGCCCAGACGCTGCACGAGCTTGTAGCTGATGTTGCCCACTTCGAGATTCGGATAGACGAGGACGTTGGCGTGTCCGGCAATGGCGCTGCCGGGGGCTTTCTTCTCGCCCACGGAGGGGACCAGGGCGGCATCGGCCTGGAGTTCGCCATCCACCTTCAGTTCGGGACAGCGTTCCTTGGCCAGACGGGTGGCCTCAATAACCTTATCCACCACTTCGTGCTTGGCAGAGCCCTTGGTGGAGAAACTCAGCATGGCCACGCGCGGGTCCTCGAAGCCTGCGACGCTCTTGGCAGTCTGGGCTGTGCAGACGGCAATCTGTGCGAGCTGGTCGGCATCGGGCATCGGAGTCACAGCCACATCGCCCACGACGAGCACACCGTCCTCACCATACTCGGGACGGTCTGTAATCAGCAGCATGGCACCGCTGACGCAGGTGATACCGGGTGAGCACTTGATGATCTGCAGGGCAGGACGCAGGGTCTCGCCTGTGGTGCTGAGGGCACCGCTGATCTGTCCGTCGGCACCCTGGGTCTTGATGATCATACAACCGAGGTAGAGCGGGTTCTTCACAAGGGCACGGGCCTGTTCAATTGTCATTCCTTTACTCTTGCGAAGTTCACAGAGCAGAGCGGCCAGCTCCTCGGAACGTTCATAGTTCTCGGGGTCGATGAGGGTGGCCTCGTCAATGTGTGTGAGACCGTGTTTCTGGGCCAGTGCATGCACCTTCTCGGGGTTGCCGATGAGAATGATGTCGGCCAACTTGTCGGCCAGAGCTTTGTCGGCCGCGATGAGCGTGCGCTCTTCTTCGGCTTCTGGCAGCACGATGCGTTGAGGATTGGCTTGCGCACGTGCGATGATTTTTTCAATTAATGACATAGTATGGAGTTTTGAGTTTCAAGTTTCAAGTTTTGAGTTTCAAGTTTTTCGAAATGTCGAGGAATCGGCTTTCCTATTTCAGGAGTTTCTTCCCGCCTGTCACGTAAATGCCACGTTGGCGGGTGTTTGTGACGCGCTGCCCTTGAAGATTATAGATGGAAACATCATGGGGCGTGCTTGTCTGGAGGGAGGCGACGGTAGTGAAGGTGCCATCGAGGGTCTTCTGTAAAAGCGCCAATTCCTCTCTGCTGATGACCAGCACTTTACCACCTTGCACATCAGCCGGCATGCTGAGTGCTGTAGGGGAAAAAGGGCGCCAGACGAGGTCTGCAGCTTTTGCCAAGGGGGCACCACAGAGGCGCAGTCCGTCTTCCCAAGAGCTCAGCAGGAACCAGCCGTCGCCTCCAAAGGCAGGATAGGAAGCAGGCGCCGACAAACCTGAACTGTTTTCAAACAGGGGTTTGATGTTGGAGAACTTCTCCTTGGAATAAATCAGGCTCTTGCTGGTGGCCTGGTACAGGCTCTTCTCACCGTCGTTGGTGAACAGTGCCACGTAGGTGTCGCCGTCCTTGAAAATGTGCAAGTCCCTGGCGGAGAAGCCGGGGCTGAAGTAGGCGTTGGTGTTGCCGAAAGTGATGAAGTCCTTTGTGCGCGCCTGTTCCAAGTTGTATTTGCCGTTGGAGTAGGCGGTCCAGTAGCAGACGTACTGCTTCACCTCCGGGATATATGCCATCTCCGGCGACTGGATTTGTTTGTCCATCACTTTCCCGTCTGTACCGTTGACGGGGTTCCATTTCAGCAGGTCAGCAGACACCCAATGGAAGAGGCCGCCTTCACCGCCTGCATAGAGCAGATGAAAGACATCCTTCCCTGTGTCTGCATCGGGAAACCGGCCAATGAAAGGCGTCTGCACCTGTTGTGTGCCACCCACGCCGGCGAAGACACTGTTGCCCTCGTTCAAAGCCTGCCAGGAGAGGCCATCCAAACTGTAGGCGTAGAACACCTCTTGCTGTTTGGGCTTCGTGTAGCAGAGCAGATAAGCCTGTTCGGGACTTTCTGCGGCCTGTGGGTGCAGGGACGCATCCAGGGATTCCACTGTCAACTCGCTGTTGTCTTTATAGGTGCAGAGGCTGAATCCACAGTCAATGTATTGGCCTCCGGAGGTCTGCTTCGTGTGAATGGCGATGGTATTGAGGTCATCGAGCTTGAGGGCTGCCTTGGCTTCGTCACTAAAATCAAAGAGCTGATAGGTGGTGTTGTAACCTGTTATGCTGAAGGCCAGGACGCCGTTGATGTAAATCTCGGTATCTTCGTCATAGAACAGTCGCAGTCTCAGGTTCTGGAAGTTCTCGGGTGTCACGCCGTTGAGCTTGAAGTTCCTCCTTATCCAGATTTCAGGCGTGCTCCAGTTGGTTCGGACACGCGCATCGGGCTGTGTAATCTTGCCGAAACCGGCATTGCCCTGTGACCATTTGCCGTCATCAAAGTCGGCCAGTTGCCATCCTTCTGCGGGCTTGGTAGTCGTGTAACGCCAACGGATATTCGTCGCATTGTCGCCAGCCGAGATAACGCTCTCGGCTCCTGTCATGCGATGGGTGATGGTCTGTTGAATGTTGCTGCGAATGCTGGCCAGCTGTGTCTCATTGACTTTCAACACCTTGCGGTCGTATGTCAACACGCCGTTGACTTCTTGCTCCACGTCTGTGATTTGTGTATAAACGCCAGCCCACAGACCCTTGGACTGCTGGAGTGCCTGCAAGGCCATCGTGTATTGATTGAATCGCTCTTTGTAGGCCTCGCTGTCATTGACTTGGGTGTAGGTCTGCTGACTGCCAGCCCAGAGATGGTCTTTAATCATCAACGTGATGCCGCCGAACTCGCCACAGACGTTGACGCGGTCGTTGGCGGTGTTGGCGGTGCCGTTGGGTGAAGGATAGTTGTGGGCGTCGGCAATGTCTCCGAAGCCGAAATCCGTCCAGCCCGAGGCCGCATTCATCAGTCGTCCAGTGTCAGCATCGGCATTGCGAACGACAAGGTAACCACGTGTGGTGTGGCCGGCTCCGTTGTCTGCGTCCTGTCCCCAACCCTCATTGAAAGGCACCCAGACGCCGATGCAGGGGTGCTGTTTCAGAGCTGTGACGATGTGCTGGCACTCCTCGTAGAAATTGTGAAGAATCTCGGCTTTCGAGCCGATGGAACCGCCTGTGCTGCCGCTTGGCATGTCTTGCCAGACGATGAGGCCGTTGCGGTCACACCATTCATACCAGAGGTCGTTCTCCACCTTGATGTGCTTGCGAACCATATTCATTCCCAGTGCCTTGATGGTCTGCAGGTCATAAATCATCGCATCGTAGGACGGAGGCGTCAACAGGCCGTCGGGCCACCAGCCCTGGTCCAGTGGACCATACATGAACAGCGGTTTGCCATTGAGGAGGAAACCGGGATGGCCGTCGATCATTGCCTTGGAGAGCGTGCGCAGGCCGAAGTAGCCTCGGGCACGGTCACATTCCTGGCAGTTGTCTGTACAGAGAATAATATCCAGATCATAGATGAATGGTGTGTCGGGCGTCCACAACTTGGCGTCCGGAATGGTCAGGGTGACTTCCTCGCCCACAGACACCTTGTCCGAGGAGGCTACAATGTCTTCCCCGTCACGGGCTATCAGGTAGAATTTGCACGTCGGGTCGTTGCCCAGCACTCGCACCCGCACAGTGCCGGAGGCGGCATCCGGGACGAGTTCATAACGTTCGATATAAGAAGTGTTGACAGGCTCCAGCCACACCGTCTGCCAAATGCCGCTGCAGCTGGTGTACCAGATGCTGCTGGGGTTGGTGGTCTGTTTGCCACGGGGCTGGCCACCACCGCTGCTGGGATCCTGAACGGCCACCTGCAACTCCTGTTCTCCCTCGGCTTTCAGATACTGGGTGATGTCAAAAGTGAAGGGGTCGCTACCGCCCTTGTGTTCTCCCACTTTCTCGCCGTTGACAAAGACGGCGCACTGCCAATCGACGGCGCCGAAATGCAGCAACGTGCGCTTGCCGCGGAAGGCTTCGGTGAGCTCAAAGGTGCGGCGGTACATCAGCACGGAATTGGCCACAGCGCCGAGGTCGGTGTGCTGAATGCCAGAGAGTGCTGATTCCACACCGAAGGGCACCAGGATGGCCTGGTCGAATTTAGAGGCGTTGCTCTCGTAGGTGAGACGCGTACGGTTATCACGACGGAAGTAGCCCCAGACGCCGTTGAGGTTCATCCAGTCCTGCCGCACCAACTGCGGACGTGGATACTCTTGCCAAACCTTCTCGGGGTCGATGTTTTCGCCCCAAGGAGTCATCAGACGAGCAGACAGCCGCTGCCATTCGGCGGCATTGGTGGTCATGAGAGCCAGCGTGAAGGCTGCGGCCCAGGTGATAAATCGTTTTGTTTTCATAGTTATAGAATTAGTTGTTTGATTTGACATTGATAGAGGCCTTCACCATATAGATGATAAGCAGCGCATAGGCAACGAGGGAGCAGACTTCGGAGAAGGGATTCCCAAGCCAGGCTTCGTTGATGGGGTTGAAATTCAGATAACGAAGCAGCGCCGAGACGACGCCCATCAGCGCACCGCCGGCAATGAAGCCAGAGGCCAACAGAGTGCCTCGTTCGCCGCGAGCCTTGTTCAGGGACTCGTTCCGGGAACGCGTGGTAACATACCAGTTGACGGCACCGCCCACGACCAGGGGCACATTCAATTCCAGCGGAATGAACATTCCGAGGGCGAAGGCCAACGCAGGAACACCACACCACGTCAAGACCAGTGCCAGCACTGCACCGATGGCATACAATATCCAGGGCGCACCCACGCCGCTCATCAGAGGCTCAATGACGGCAGCCATCGCGTTGGCCTGCGGGGCTGCCAACTCGCCAGATGCGAAGTCGTAGGTCTCGTTGAGCAGAATCATCACGCCGCCCACGGTGGCCGCAGAGACCAGCACGCCCAGGAATTTCCAGGTTTCCTGTTTGGCGGGTGTTGTGCCCAACCAATAACCAATTTTCAGGTCGGTGATGAATGAGCCGGCCACGCTGAGTGCAGTGCAGACGACGCCTCCCATAATCAGTGCAGCCACCATACCACCTGTGCCGCTCAGGCCAACGGCCACCATCACAACGGAAGCCAGGATGAGCGTCATCAGTGTCATTCCACTCACAGGATTACTGCCCACAATAGCTATCGCATTGGCAGCCACCGTCGTAAAGAGGAAGGCGATGAAAGCCACCAGCAAAATTCCAACGACGGCAAACAGCAGGTTACCCTGCATCACGCCCAACCAGAAGAACAGGAAGGTGACGAGGATGGTGGACAAAGCACCTATGGCTATCATCTTCATGGGCAGATCGCGGTCGGTGCGAAGAACAGGGCCACCTTCATCTCCTGCATGGCGAGTAGGGTCGGCATTGGTTTTTCCGATTCTCTTCACGGCCTCCACAATGATGCCTCTGCTCTTCCAGATGCCAATCAGTCCGGCCATCGCGATACCGCCGATGCCGATGCTCTTTCCATAAGCGCGGAAAATCTGTTCGGGTGACATATCGCCGACAGCGGTGGTGATGGAAGGATCCCACTGATTCAGCACGGTATCGGGAAACAGCAGGGCCATCGCTGGAACGATGATCCACCAGACGCAAAGGGAACCGATGGTGATGATGGAAGCATACTTGAGTCCGACAATATATCCCAGTCCGAGCACGGCGGCACCCGTGTTGACCTTGAAGACCAGCTTTGCTTTATCTGCTACTGTCTCTCCCCAAGCCATGCAACGTGTCGTGAAGTTCTCGTTCCACCAGCCGAAGGTGGCGACGATGAAGTCATACAGTCCACCCACCAGTCCAGCTATCAGCAGCGGCTTGGCTTGGTCGCCACCCTTCTGTCCGCTGACCAGCACCTGCGTGGTGGCAGTGGCCTCCGGGAAGGGATATTTGCCATGCATATCCTTGACGAAATACTTGCGGAAAGGTATCATGAACAGGATTCCAAGCACGCCGCCCAACAGTGAACTGAGGAAGATACTGACAAAGTCGGCCGTCATTTCGGGATACTTGGATTGCAGGATGTACAAAGCTGGCAATGTGAAGATGGCACCTGCCACCACGCTGCCCGAACAGGCTCCGATACTCTGAATGATGACATTCTCACCCAAAGCGCCTTGACGTCGGGCCACGGTGCTGACGCCGACAGCAATGATGGCGATGGGAATGGCGGCCTCGAAGACCTGACCCACTTTCAGTCCCAAATAAGCCGCAGCGGCTGAGAAGATGACAGCCATCACTATACCCCAGGCAACGCTCCATGCGTTGACTTCTGCATATTCCCGTCCGGGGCGCATCAGCGGTTCATACTGTTCGCCTTCACGCAGCTCGCGGAGAGCGTTCTCCGGCAGCTGCAACTGTTCGTGCATTTCTTCCATACTTTTCTCTATTATTAAATAGGTGTGCGCGCCTGCGCGACGCAATAACGGGCACAAAGATAGGCTTTTTTTGTGGAATAGCCAAGAAAAATGGCCAAAAGTACAGAAAACACTAAAGAAAGAGTCGGTTTATTCCATTTATTGCACCAATAAATGTACTCTGGAGACACCTGACAGGTAATAATACCTCTCTAAAAGGCCTGGCAGGAGGAAGCGATTCAGAAAGAATCTTCTGTGAGGATGCGTTCCAGGTCTTCTGCAGAGATTCTTAGCTGGAACGTTCCTCGGAACGCCACACTGATGTTACCCGTCTCCTCGGAGACAACAATCGCCAGTGCATCTGTCTCTTGGGAGACCCCCATGGCGGCACGATGACGCAAGCCCAACTCCTTGGGCAGATTCATATCATGAGTCACAGGCAGGATGCAGCCGGCGGCCGTGATGCGCTGGTGGGAGATAATCATTCCTCCATCGTGCAGGGGTGAGTTCTTGAAGAAGATGTTCTCTATCAGTCGCTGGGAAATCCTGGCATCAATGAATTCGCCAGAGCGTACAAAGTCATTTAAAGGTAGTGAGCGCTGAATGACAATGAGTGCGCCCACCTTCTGTTTAGACATTGAGAGACAGGCCATCACGATGGGCATCACATCCTCTCTGGTATGCTTCTGACGCTTCTCTCCACTGAAGAAACGCACGGCAGAACGGACACGCTCGTGGGTGCCGATGGTGAAAAAGAACTTGCGGATCTCGTCCTGGAAAAGAATCAGCAGGGCGATGGCTCCCACACTCACCACGCGGTCCAGCAGCGTTCCCAACAGACGCATTTCCAGAATCTGGGAGATGAACAGCCAGAAGACAATGAATATCAGCACGCCAAAGAAGATGTTCAGCGAGCGGGATTCCTTCATCAGGCGGTAGCTGTAATACAGGAAAATGGCCACCAGAAGGATGTCTATTGCGTCTTTGATACCAAATGTAAAGAACATCTGTCAGAGGGGATTAATCGATTTATGATAGAGTATTACTTCCCTGATTGTTAGCTTGTTCGCTGCCTTTGCAGACAGCTTCCCAAATGCGCACCGCTTCTGCTGCGGCTCGGACGTCATGAACGCGAAGAACCTTTGCTCCGGCCTGCAGGGCCAGCGTGTGCAGCACTGTGGTGCCGTTCAGCGCCTCTTCGGGTTGTATGTTCAACAAACGGTGAATCATAGATTTGCGGGAGACGCCCACCAACACTGGATTGTCAGGGAACAGTCGGGTGAGGTCAGCGAGCCGAGCCATCAGTTGGTAGTTCTGCTCCAGCGTCTTCCCGAAACCAAAGCCTGGGTCCAACAGCACATCGGCCACGCCTAAACGGTAAAGCGTCTGCAACTGCCCGGCCAGGAAACGCGGCACTTCTGTCACATCCGTGAAACCGCAGCCGTGGGTCAGCACGTATGGAACAGTCAGCGCAGCCACCGTCTCGAACATTTGTTCATCGGCCAAACCGCCACTGATGTCGTTGATGATCTGTACGCCATAGTCCTGAACCGACCGTTCTGCAATTCGGGCACGAAAAGTATCTACGCTCAACACCGCCGACGGGAATTCGCGGCGCAAGGCTTCCAGGGCTCCGGACAGCCGGCGCCACTCCTCGTCCTCGCTGACCGGTTCAGATCCTGGACGCGTGCTGCACCCTCCGATATCCAAGATGGCGGCACCCTCCGACAGCAACTGCCGGGCACGCGCCACCACCTCCGCCCCGTCCATGGTACGGCTGGCCGAGAAGAAAGAGTCGGGCGTCACATTCACGATGCCCATGATTTGCGGTGCAGCAAAGTCCATTATCTGACCACGAAGGTTCAGCGTCATAATCGTACTACTTTCTTGGTTTCGGCTGCAAAGATAATGATTAATTCACAATTCTTCATCCATAAATGTCAAAAAAATGCATACAAACGCCCCTATACCCGCAAATTCTCTCTTCTTTACTGCGATTATCACACTTTTTTCATGTACCTTTGTCGCGTCAGAGGCGTTCGTTGTGCCTTAAAAATCTCTTTGAACATTGTTTTTATGATGAAATCACTTTCTGTTTCCCGGCTATGTGGCCGACTTTTCGTGTTCGTTCTTTTCCTCTCGCTGTGCTTGCCCCTGTGCAGTGCCGTGAGACTACCTCGTTTGTTCTCTGATGGAGCCGTTCTTCAGCGCGAACGCCCTTTGACTGTCTGGGGCTGGGCGGACAGCGGAGAGACTGTGACTGTCAAGGTGGGCAGGCAGAAAGGCGAGGCCCGTGCCGGTGCCGACGGCCGCTGGTCTGTGGTGCTGTCTCCCCAAAAAGCAGGCGGTCCGTATGTTTTGGAAGTTACAGCTCCCTCTGGCAGCGTTGCCGTAAAAGACATCTGGATGGGCGATGTGTGGTTGTGCAGCGGACAGTCCAATATAGACACACACATCGAACGCGTATATCCCCAGTATCCAGAGGAAATCGACCATGATTCCACCGATCGCGTTCGGCTGTTTAAAGTAGAAAATGTGGCCGCGCTGGATGGTCCCCGCAGTGACGTCGTCAGCAGCGGTTGGAAGACACTGTCCAAGAAGAACGCCTGGCACACCACCGCCATCGGCTATTTTCTCGGGAAACGGATGGCGGCAGAAACGGGTGTGGTTCAGGGTATTGTCCAAAGCAGCTGGGGAGGAACGCCCATCGAGGCTTGGCTGCCCAGAGACACGATGGAAGCTATTGCACCATTGGAAGTGATGAAAGCTCGCCTGTATAACGACGAGGATCTTTCCAAGATGGTGGCAGCCGCCAATGGACGTGCATCCCAACGATGGAACAACCTGTTGGAAGAAACAGATCCTGGTGTGAAAGGCCGCTGGATAGAGGAAGCCTTTGATGACAGCGCCTGGCCAGAGGCAGAACAGACGGCACTCCCCATCGCGCCTGGCCGTTTCTGTGGCAGCTATTGGGTTCGGCAGCACATTCATGTGGATGCAGCACATGCCGGCAAAGCCGCCCTGTTGAGAGTGGGGACATTGGTGGATGCCGATTTCACCTATCTCAATGGACGTCAAGTGGGTAGCACAGGTTATCAGTACCCGCCTCGCCGATACGCTGTGCCAGCAGGTCTGCTGCATGAAGGGGAGAACACACTGGTGGTACGTTTCGTGAATCGCAATGGTGCCCCGTCTTTTGTGCCGGAAAAGCCCTATCGTCTGGAATTCCCTGATGGACACCAGATTCCGCTCTCTTCCCGCTGGCGCGTTCACGATGGCACCCAGATGCCTTCACAGCCCTCTTTCCCCACGGGGGCGCAGAATATGGCTTCGGCCGAGTGGAACGGAATGTTGTCGCCGTTGGCACCGTTGACATTGTCTGGTGTCGTCTGGTATCAGGGCGAGTCCAACACCAATCGTCCTGCTTCCTACGAACGTTCTCTGCGAGCCCTGATGGCTTCTTGGCGCGGCCTTTTCCAGCAGCCGGAACTGCCATTTGCTGTTGTCCAATTGGCCAATTTCATGGCTCCCAGCACCGAGCCGCAGCAGAGTAACTGGGCCCGTCTGCGTGAGAGTCAGCGCCGTGCTGTGCTGTCCGATGACCATGCTCGTCTCGTGGTGATACTGGATTTGGGTGAGGCCAACGATATTCATCCACTGCGCAAGAAAGAGGTGGCTGCGAGGATTGCACAGGTCTTTGACCACCTCGTCTTTAATAATAATAAGGTGCAGCTCTCTCCCCAGCCGTTGAAAGCCAGTCAGACGTCCGACGGTGTTGTCATCCAGTTTGACCAGCCCGTACAACCGGGTGCCCTGCATGGATTTGAGTTAGCAGGTTCTGATGGCCGCTTCCGGAATGTTTTGGCTGTGGCCAAGGGGAATCAGGTGACGCTTCGTGGTGAAGGTCGTCTTGTGCGTTATGCATGGAAAGACAACCCTATGGAAGCTGATTGTCGCGGTCTTACATCCTTATTACCAGCCACATCATTTGAAATAGAGGTTTGGTAAATGTCTCAAAAGAGACCATTTCATCGGGATGAGACAATTTTGAAAGTGTTTGGAACATACGGGTAAAATCCTTCGTGCGTATAACTGTACTTTTGCAGCCAGAAAACGCAAAAACAATCGAAATAATGTCTCAATCACAAGTCTCCTTCCGTGAAAAAGTTGGCTATTCCCTTGGGGATGTAGCAGCGAATCTGGTGTTCCAGATGATGATGATTTTCCAGCTGAAGTTCTATACAGACATCTTCGGCTTGGATGGCGCCGTTGCCGGCTCGGTGCTGCTGATAGCACGTATCGTTGACGCCTTTGTGGACCCAGCCGTAGGCATCATCACCGATCGCACTCAGACACGCTGGGGAAAATATCGTCCCTGGGTGCTGTGGACGGCCATTCCTTTCTGCGTCTTCTACGTCTTGGCTTTCTGGAATCCCGGAATCGAGGACAAAGGTCTTGTGGCGCTGTATGCCACCATCAGCTATGTGCTGTTGATGACGATGTACAGCTTCAACAACACTCCTTATTCTGCCCTCGGCGGCGTGATGACAGGTGATATCCGTGAACGCACGAGCATTACGAGTATTCGTTTTGTGGGCAGCACCATCGCTCAGTTTGTGGTTCAGGGTCTCACCTTGCCTCTGGTTTCCAAGTTTGGTGGCGAGGACGAGGGCAAGGGCTGGTTCTGCACCATCGGACTTTATGCAGCCGTGTGTCTCGTCTGCTTCATTGTCACGTTCCTCTCTGCACGCGAGCGCATTGCGCCTCCTCCACAGCAGGAAATGAATATCCGCAAGGACGTGAAGGAACTGATTACCAGCGTTCCTTGGAGAGCCATGTTTATATTGACACTCTTCGTTTTTATCACGTTGGCCATGTGGGGCTCTGCCATGAGTTTCTACTTCCAGAACTACGTGGATCAGACCGCTCTGTTTGATTTTCTGAACCGCTTGGGTTTGGTGAAACCCGAGGGAGAGGGTGCTGTACTGCTGACCACCTTCAACCTGATAGCCCATTCCGAGTCAGACGCCTACGCCATCGGCTTCTCCTTATTTAATATGGTAGGTGCGCTGGTGCAGTTCGCAGGTGTTGTCCTGTTGTCCAACTTCCTGGCCAACCGTTATGGCAAGAAGGCCACGTTCATTGTTTGCCTCTCTCTGACCGCCATTTTCACCGCCATGTTCTGGCTGCCCGGTCCCGAGGATGTCACTTCCATGTTTATCCTCTGTGTTCTGAAGTCCCTGGCCTATGCGCCCACCGTGCCTCTGTTGTGGGCTATGATAGGTGATGTGGCAGACCATATTGAATATGTGAATCACCGTCGCGCCACCGGATTCTGCTTCTCTGGTGTGGTCTTTGCTCTGAAAGCCGGTCTCGGCCTGGGCGGTGCTTTCGCCGGCCTGATACTCTCTGCTTTCGGCTATGCCTCCGGTTCCGGCCTTTTGCAGAGCGCCGAGGCCATCACGGGCATCCGTCTCGTTGGCAGCCTTGTTCCGGCCGTCCTCTTCGCTATTGGTGTGGTGGCACTCTGCTTCTATCCGATTACCAAGCAGTTCAATGAACAGATGCAGGCAGAGTTGGCAGACCGTCGCTCAAAAGTAAACAAAGAATCATAATATCACTAAACTTTAAACTCAACTCCAAACGACACTATGCGTTACCTCTTTCCTTCAGATTACATGGCCGATCCCTCGGCACACGTCTTTGGCGATCGCCTCTATATTTACCCCTCTCATGACCGTGAGAGCGGCATCCCTGAAAATGATAACGGCGATCATTTCGACATGCAGGACTATCACGTCCTCTGTCTGGATGATCCCGACCAGCCCGAAGCCCGTGACCTCGGCAAGATTCTGGATGTGAAGGACATTCCATGGGCAGGGCGTCAACTATGGGACAACGATGTGGTGGAGAAGAACGGACGTTACTACCTCATCTACTGCGTCAAGGACAAGACAGACACCTTCCATCTTGGTGTTGCTGTCAGCGAGCGTCCCGAGGGTCCGTTCATTCCTCTTCCCGACCCCATTCGCGGCAGTTACAGCATTGATCCATGCGCCTTCAAGGATGAAGACGATGAGGTCTATGTCTATTTTGGCGGCATCTGGGGCGGCCAGCTCCAGCGTTATCGTGACAACCGCTCTTTGGAAAACGCCCATCTGCCCGAAGGCGCAGAGCCAGCTCTTCCCGGCCGCGTCGTCCGCATGACTGCCGATGTGACCCAGTTTGCCGAGGAGCCCCGTCCAGTCATCATCACAGACGACGAAGGCAATCCTCTGCGTGCTGATGACCCCCACCGTTTCTTCGAGGCATCCTGGATGCACAAGTACAACGCCACCTACTATTTCAGCTATTCCACCGGTGACAGTCACCTGCTGTGCTATGCTACCAGTGACTCTCCTTACGGTCCCTTCCGTTTCCGCGGTGAACTGCTGCAGCCCGTCGTGGGCTGGACCACCCACCATAGCATTGTCCAGTGGCGCGGTCGTTGGTTCCTCTTCCATCATGACAGCGTGCCCTCTGGCGGACGCACCTGGCTCCGCAGCGTCAAGGTGGCAGAACTGCAGTACGAACCCGATGGTACCCTCCATTTGAAAGAATGATGCAATCCACTAATCAATTTACATACATTTCTCATAGAACGATAGTTAGTTAGTTTTCAAAGTTGGTTTTATTATGATTATGAACCACCTGTGCGTGAGTATCGGTGGTTCTTTTTAATTCTGAATCTCTTTATCTTATCACAACAATGAATAAACAACTCTTCTCTTTAATTCTGTCTTTTGTCTGTGCCATCACAGTTTCTGCACAGCTCTCCAAGCCCCTGCCTTCCCTGCATGTCGAGGGGAAATGGCTGGTAGATACCCATGGCAACCATGTGGTTCTGCATGGTGTGATGGACACGCCCAATATGTATTTCAACGGCTGGCGCTGGGGTTCTCCATGGGACGGCTCCAACACAGGCTATAACAGTACGGGCGCGACCAAGTGCCTGAACTATTTTGAGAAACTGTTCGCAGGTCTGGAAGAGGCCAACTGCGATGTTTTCCGACTCCATCTGGATCCTGCATGGACAAACGACCCCTCCAGTTCCTACGTCTATTCCGGCTCCAAGGATCAGCCTTCGGACGCTTCTGGCGAGGCCGACATCAAGAAGTTCAATCCCAATCGTCTGAAGACCTTTCTCTCCTCCCTCTATTATCCCCTGATGCAGAAGGCCATGAACCACGGCATGTACGTCGTCGTGCGTCCTCCTGGAGTCTGTCCGGGCAACCTGAAGGTCGGAGACTATTATCAGAACTACCTGATGACCGTCTGGGATCTGGTGAGCCAGAACACCAATATCAAGAAAAACGCCGGCCGCATCAGTATCGAGCTGGCCAACGAGCCCGTCTCCTTGAAGAACGAGTATGGACAGGACGACCCCAAGGCGCTGCATGATTACTTCCAGCCCATCGTGGATAAAATTCGCAGCAATGGTTTCTCCGGCATCATCTGGGCCCCGGGAACCGGATGGCAGTCCAGTTACCAGAGCTATGCCTCCTTCCCCATTGAGGGTCCCAACATCGGCTATGCCGTGCATGATTATTGCGGCTGGTATGGCTGCAGTGACAACACGCCCAGTCCGTCCAACAAGATTGCCCAGTTCAAGAAACAGGTGCCCGTCGTGGAGACCGCTCCCATTATCATCACAGAGGTGGATTGGAGCCCCAAGAAAGAAGGAACGGGCCACTACAACGAACACGGCGAGTGGGTGGAGAGCAACTGGGGAACCTGGGCCACAGGCTCCACCTCCAAGTGGGGAAAGGCCTACAAAACCATGCTGGATCATTTCCAAAACATCTCTATGACCCTCTCCGGCACCGCCTGTCTCATTGATATCGACACGCTCCTCAACAAGAAGAAAGTGGTGCCTGCCTTCGATGGCTACGAAGAGGCTTGTGGCAAAGCCTGCATGGACTGGTATGCAGCGTATTACAATGAAGACTGGGCCCATCCGGACTTCAAGAACGTCTCCCTCAGTGACCAGGGCACGGGCAAATATAAGAACCCCCTGATCTTTGCCGACTTCCCAGACCCCGACGTCATCCGCGTGGACGACACCTATTATATGGTCAGCACCACGATGCACCACTTCCCGGGTGCCACCATCGTGAAATCTACCGACCTCGTCAACTGGGAGTACTGCGCACAGCCGCTCCAGCAGCTGGCCACCACAGACCGCTATAACCTTCTGAACGACAAGAACGCCTACGCCTCCGGCATGTGGGCCTGCTCCATGAAGTACCACAACGGCAAGTTCTACCTCCTCATCAACGGCAACGATGCAGGCGGCTGGCTCCTCACGGCCACCAATCCTGAGGGGAAGTGGGAAAGCCGCCAGCTCTCACGTATCTACTATGACCCGGGCATGTTGTTTGATGGCGGCAAGGTTTATATCGCCTGCGGCATCGGAAACATCCAGATGTGCGAACTCGACGAGAACTTCAACTACAAACAGGAGAAGCGCGTCATCAGTGACAAGAGCGGACTAGAAGGTTGCCACCTCTACAAGATCGGTGACTACTATTACATCTATGCCACATACGGCGGCTGGCCCAGCGGACAGGCCGTCTTCCGTTCCAAAAACATCTTCGGCCCCTACGAAGAGAAGATGCTTGTGGAAAAGACCATCAATGGCCAGCCAAACACCGTCCATCAGGGCGCTCTCTTCGATACCCCCACAGGCGAGTGGTGGACCATCCTCCAGCAGGACCTCGGAGCCCTGGGCCGCATGCCCAACCTCCAGCCTGTGAAGTGGGAAGAAGAATGGCCCGTCGTGGGCAACAAGGGTGTCCCCTACGAGACCTATAGCTGCCCGAAGACCGCTCGTCCGATGGCTCGGCAGCAGATGCCCACCAACGATAACTTCCGCAGCTATCCTCTGGGACTCCAGTGGGAGTGGAACCATAATCCCGACGACGGCGCGTGGAGCCTCTTTGAACGGCAGGGATGGCTCCGCATGAGGCCATCGGGCACAGCCTCTCGTCTGACACAGGCACGCAATATGCTCACCCAACGCATCTATGCCTTCCACGACAAGCCCTCTCAGGCTTCCACAGGAACCATCCGACTGGACGTCAGCCACTTGCAGGAAGGCGACCGCGCCGGCATCTGCATCTTCCAGGACCCCTACGCCATGCTGGCCGTGGAGGTCAAGGACGGAAAATACCAGCTGCTGTGGCGCGAGGACACCCTGCGCACCTCCTCCAGCTTCACGCCCAGCCAGAAGGTGAAGCCACTGGAGATAGACAGCGTCATCTACCTGCGTGCCGCCATCACCTACAGCACCAGCCTGACGCAGTTCTCCTACTCTCTTGACAACAAGGAGTTCACCGACTTCGGCGGACAGACAAAACTGGGCTACAGCCTCAACGTCTTCGTCGGAGCACGCTTCGGAATCTTCTGTTATCATGACGCCCTCAGCAGTTCCGTGGACTTCGGATATGCGGATTTCGACTGGTTCTCCACAGAAACCGACTATGACGAGTCCACCTTCTTTCCCGCCACCTTCGAAGGCTTCAGCGCCGACATGCTGACAGTGGAACAACTCACCCTCGCAGAGGAGGAAGTGGAAGTCATGGTGGGCAACACCACCGCTCTCCAGCTAACCGCCACCTTCCGTGACGGACACTCCGAGAACGTGGCAGCACAAGCACAGTATGACATAGCCGGAGACGGCATCGTGGCCATGCAAAGCGGACAAATCCGAGGACTCACAGACGGCACTGCCCGCATCAACGCCACCTACACAGACCCCATGGGCAACGAACTCACCGCCTCCTTCACCGTCCGCAGCACCTTCTTCCCGTTCGGTGCAGCGTACATTAACACAGACCTCTTTGACCACGGAAGCTACAACGAAAAGACCCGCGTCATCAAGACAGGACAATATGGCCAAGTGGGATGGGAATATTCCAACGGTGCAGACATGTCGGACTATAAGTACATGGTCATCAAGCTGAAATATGCAGTACCCAGTGCCC
Source organism: Bacteroidaceae bacterium (assembly GCA_017619335.1). Taxonomy (GTDB): domain Bacteria; phylum Bacteroidota; class Bacteroidia; order Bacteroidales; family Bacteroidaceae; genus Physcousia. The sequence continues at coordinate 5,586 of JAFZSP010000074.1, read as the reverse complement.
ATCTGAACATCTTCACCACAGGCAGCATCTGGGGGCCCAGCTATCAGACCGCGAACTTCGGCTCCAAGCGAACCATCGTCGTGGACCTCAGCACCGCCCAGTACACCAGCGGAGACCTGAAGGGACAGCCGCTGGACACCAAGAACATCCGCATCGTGGATTTCTGGGGAGACCACGTCACCATCACGCTGCTGGATATGTACCTCACCAACAATGAGGACTACTCACCCATGGACGCCATCGAGTTCATCGCTGCAGACGCACAGCCTTCCACCCTCAACGGCTTCGACCTCAGCGGACGCGCACTGAACGCTGCACAAATGAAGAACGCAACACTCCCGAAGGGCATCTACATCATCAATGGCCGTAAGGTCGTCAGGAAGTAATCCAATGAAGAACTTGTCACTGGCCATCGTTCTGCTCTGCCTCGCCCTCGTCCCGTCGGCGGCCCAGGAAGCCCCCACAATGGGCTGGAGCTCCTGGAACACCTACGGCGTGAACATCAATGAGACTCTCATCAAACGGCAGGCCGACGCGATGGTATCTAAGGGGCTCAAAGCCGTGGGATTCAACCACATCAACATCGATGATGGCTACTTCGGAGGACGTGATGCAGAGACGGGGCAGCTGAAGATTCATCCCACCCGATTCCCCAAGGGACTGCAGGGTGTGGTGGATCACATCCACAAGAGAGGCTTGCGTGCAGGCATCTATTCTGACGCCGGACGCAACACCTGCGGCAGTATGTTCAGCGGGGATGCCATCGGCAAGGGTGTGGGGCTCTATGAGCACGACCAGCAGGACGCCGACTTCTTCTTCAAGGAACTGGGCTTCGACTTTATCAAGGTCGATTTCTGTGGCGGATCCTATTACCATAATGAGGATCATCTGGTACTGGACGAGCAGGAACGCTACACCGCCATCGCACAGGCCATCCGTAACACCGGCCGCACCGATGTACGAATGAATGCCTGCCGCTGGGCCTACCCGGGAACATGGATCTCGGACGTCGCCTGCTCCTGGCGCACCACAGGGGATATTTATGACGGATGGGAGAGCGTGAAAGGCATCATCCAGGAGAACCTCTACCTCAGCGCCTACTGCCACGACGGCCATTTCAACGATATGGATATGCTGGAGGTGGGACGTTCGCTCACCACCGAGGAGGACAAGACGCACTTCGGAATGTGGTGCATCATGTCGTCACCCCTGCTCATTGGATGTGACATTACCAACATCAAGACCACGACACTCAATCTGCTGAAAAACAAGGAACTCATCGCCCTCAACCAGGACTCCCTCTTCCTGCAGGCATACGTGGTCGGTCTGGACAACGGCTGTCACATCATCGTCAAAGACATCGAGCAGCTTCAGGGACTCCGTCGCGCCTTCGCCGTCTATAATCCCAACGACGATGCACGTGAGGTCACTGTGAACTTTGCCGACTTGGATCTGGGCGGCGAGGTGCTCCTGCGGGATATTTTTGCCAAACGGGACCTGGGCACCTTCACGGACACGTGGACGGTGCAAGTCCCAGCACACGGCACACGCATCTGCGTTGCCCAAGCCGAGACCCGACTGGAACGTACCCGCTACGAGGCTGAGACAGCCTACATCAGTGATTACCAGGAAATCAAGAACAACCAGAGCGAACGCACCGGCATCTATGAATCCGCCGACTACTGCTCTGCCGGTTACAAGGCTGGATGGCTGGGCTACAGCGAACAGAACGACCTCCAGTGGCGCGACGTCTTCAGTCAGGAAGGCGGCGAGTACAAACTCACCATCGCCTTCATCGCAGGAGACAGCCGCAAGATGACCATCAGCGTCAATGGTGAGCGCGTCCAGACCCTCACCGCCAGCTCCGGAGGATGGCAGAAAGTGGGCAAGAAGACCGTCACCATCCAGCTCCAAAAGGGGTGCAACACCATCCGCCTCTCCAACCCCACTGCTTGGATGCCAGACATTGATTACATCACCCTCCAGCGCGTGGGGCCAGGAGCCGCCATCCATGACGTGAATCCCCGTAAGCCCGCCACCTCCGCTGTCTATGACCTCAACGGACGTCCCCTACCCAATCCCTCCGCTGCCAAAGGTCTTCATATCACGGGCGGCAGAAAAGGCATCCAAACGAGAGACTGACATCCGACATACAGGTTCCCACAAAAAAGCTTGCCCTCATCACACTGGAGGATGCGGGCAAGTTGTGTTTTCGGGGGCGGAAAGACGAGAAACAGGATGATCACCAGTCGTCATCCTCGTTGCCGACGATGCCGTGGGCACAGGCTTCCTCGATTTTGTCCATGACGACGTTGGAGTAGGCATGGGTCATGACGAGGGCCTTGGCGGAGGTACGCTTTTGGGAGTCTTTCTCCACGAAGGGATAATGCTTGGCTATTTCCCAGCGCTCGTCATAGAGGCGGTGGTCTGTCTTGTCTTCCTTCAGGCGCTTGCCGTCACTGTAGATGTTCTGGTTCTTTTGGTTGGTCTTGGTGTTGTCTGCCATGACTCCGAGCCATCCGGCATCCTCCACTTTGAGGACGTCGTAGGTGGGGACGGTGTAGGTGACGCGGATGCGTCCGGCCTTGATGTCCAGACGGATGACGGGTGTGATGCTGACGACGTAGCGGTTCATGGTGCCGGTGTGGTCTGCTATGGCATCGATGGTGGGTGAGAGGATGATGCATCCAGCTTCCTTGTCGTTCAGGGTGATGATCTGTTTGTCCTTGAAGGTGGAGGTAACCCAATAGTTGAGCATGATGTAGATCTGCTCCTTGGTCTTGTCTCCACAGTCCACGACCTGCTGGTAGGTGAGTGACTGGTTCTTGTCCAAGGTGAGTGTGCTGGCCAGATTCTTGGCAGCTTCAAGCCACTTGTCACCATAGCGTTCTTTGGCGTACTTCTCCAGGTCTGCGGCTTTCATGACCTGAGCCTGGAGGTTGGTGCCCTGGAGCAGCAGCATGGCTGCAAGGGCGAAGAAGAGTTGCTTACATTTCATGTTGGAGTGTGTGTTTTGTGTGCTGCTTTGAGCGTTATTTGTGAATAATTCGCGGCAAAAGTACTACTTTTTTCTGACATAGCGCCATAGAAAGGTAAAAAAATGATGTGAAAGGAAGCGAATAGCGCTATTTTGGACATTTGCCCGAGGTGAGGAAGCGCTATACCTATTTATTTATTTGCGCGCGTGTGCGCGCGAGAATACCATCTATTCGTTGATTACGAGAAGAAAAAAGGAGACAGAAGCGGCTGGAAGAGGGTATTTTCTGAAGATAATGCACAGAAAGAGGGTAATTTTCAAAAAAAATCGGCCAGATTCTTTGCCAGTCGGGAAATATTCTGTACTTTTGCGCCGCTTTTCGACTTTTGTCGAAGCAAATGTGTTAAATAACTTTATTCATCAAAAAGAAAAGAACATGATTGTAGTACCCGTAAAGGAAGGCGAGAACATCGAGCGCGCCCTCAAGAAGTTCAAGCGTAAATTCGAGAAGACTGGCGTGGTGAAAGAACTTCGTCGCCGTCAGCAGTTCGACAAGCCCTCCGTGCTGAAAAGACTCGCTATGGAGCACGCCGTGTATGTGCAGCAGCTCCGCCGCGTAGAAGATTAATGTGTTCAGACGTTCCCGCGAGCCGATTTCTGAGAGTGCTCAGAACGTGAGGTTGGCAGGAAAAATGTGAAATTTGCTGAATTTTTTTGGTAGTCTGAAAAAAAACCTCTAATTTCGCCTCGGTGAAACAACAAAATTGAGGTATTTTATGCTGATAAAGGCCTTTCTCGATTACCTTCGCTACGAGCGAAACGCCTCAGAACGAACGATTAACGAGTATCGGGACGACTTGAAAGCGTTCGAGTCGTTTTTCACTGGCCTGGACAGCGACCTTACCTGGGAAACGGTCGATACAGACGTGTGCAGGGAATGGATGGTCGATATGATGGAACGCGGCAACAAGGCCAGCTCCGTTCAGCGACGGCTCTCTGCACTGAGGTCATGCTTCAAGTTCCTCCTCAAACGAGGTTACGTCCAGCGAGACCCGGCACACAACCTGACCTCCCCAAAGAAAGAGCGGGTGCTGCCCGCCTTCATCCGCGAGGAGGACATGAACCGCCTGCTGGACGGTGAAGAGATGTTCGACCAGACCTTCGACGGCAGAAGAGACCACCTCATCGTGGAAATGTTCTACGAGACAGGCCTGCGACTGTCGGAACTCACGGGGCTGGACATGCCAGATGTCAACACCAGCGCCATGCAGTTGAGGGTCATCGGGAAGGGGAACAAGATGAGAGTGGTGCCTTTCGGCGAGAAGCTGCTACACCTTATTAATATATATATAGGGGAGCGCGCTCAGCTGGCCACGGTGACCGGGGACGGAGGCCCGTTCTTCGTCACCGAAAAAGGGCAGCGGATGAAACAACCCAACGTGCGGGCCATGGTGAAGAGGCAACTCGGACTGGTCACGACACAGAAGAAGCGAAGTCCACACGTGCTCAGGCACTCTTTCGCCACCTCAATGTTGAACCACGAGGCCAACCTCGAATCCGTCAAGGAACTGCTGGGTCACGAGAAACTCTCCACCACAGAGATCTACACCCACACCACCTTCGAGGAACTCAAGAAAGTATATCGCGAAGCCCACCCAAGGGCATAACCCAAATACTCACCATTTAAAAAAAGGAGGTAATTTATGGAAATCAGAATCCAAGCCATTCGTTTCGAGCCCACAGAAAAACTGCAAGACTTCATCCACAAGAAAGTCGGCAAGCTCGACAAATTCAGCGACGAAATAAGAAAGGTAGAGGTGTCACTGAAAGTCGTCAAACCAGAGACGGCAATGAACAAGGAAGTCTCCATCCGTGTGAGCACGAGTTCGGAGCTTTATGCCGAGAAGATTTGCGACACTTTTGAAGAAGCAATCGACAATTGCATGGATGCTTTGGTCAAGCAACTGCAAAAAACGAAGGAAAAACGGCAGGAAAGATAAAAAAATTGCCAAAATATTTTGCCGTTCCAAAAATAGTACCTACCTTTGCAGCCGTTTCGAGACGGTTTGCTGTCCAAAACGGCTGCAAAGGCTCTAAAAACAGACTCGCCGAAGGGATTTTTCCATAGGCGATGGTCAGGGCAAATACCAGAGTGGCCAAATGGGGCAGACTGTAAATCTGCTGGCGCACGCCTTCGGTGGTTCGAATCCATCTTTGCCCACCAAGACCGAGAGCAGAAACGCGGAAGTAGCTCAGTCGATAGAGCACTAGCCTTCCAAGCTGGGGGTCGCGGGTTTGAGCCCCGTCTTCCGCTCCAACGCCTCGGAACATGACATGCTGTTGTAGCTCAGTGGTAGAGCACTTCCTTGGTAAGGAAGAGGTCACGAGTTCAATCCTCGTCAACAGCTCACTTGATGAAATAGAGATACTCATTCATTAACAAACTGATAAATAACCGCTATGGCTAAAGAAAAATTCGAAAGAACTAAGCCGCATGTCAACATTGGTACGATTGGCCACGTTGACCATGGTAAGACTACTCTGACCGCTGCCATCACCCTCGTGCTCTCCAAGCGCGTGGCTGGTAACAGTGACAAGGTTAAGTCTTT
>JAFZSP010000073.1 GCA_017619335.1 Bacteroidaceae bacterium | reverse complement strand
CTGATCACTTGAAGGATCTTTCTAACTGTCTTGTTCATAATCTTACATGTTTTAAATGGTGAATTATTAGGGTTATTTTCATATTGCAAGTGAAGTGCAAGGCGAGCGAAAAGTGAACTCGTTCAGACTTTTCCGAGCCGCAGCCTTCACTCGTAGAGCATTCTCAAATGCTCTACAAAGATACAAAAAATAATCGAGAAAACCAAATGTTTCCCCGATTATTTTCTCACAAAAAAGCGCTGTCCAGACACGAAGAAACGGAAGCCGCTGACTTCCGTTTCTCTATTCTCATCTTTGGGGAACAGATCAATGAGTCCTGACCTCACCCCAGGTGCCTGTCCCCATGACTATGGGCGGATGTCGGCGGCCTGGCCGTGCACAAAGGGGTCGGTTCCGCTGTGCACTCGTTGTGCCATCAGTACAACGACATCCAGCTGGTGATGCTGTATTTGTATTCTCCTGTTAGGCGCATGCGGGCGATCTCCATTATCTCGTCTCTGATTACCTCGGGGTAACGCCAGCCGATGATTTCGCGTATATAGAAATTGATTGTGGCAAGGGAATAGGTGGCGAAATCAGGCTCTTTGGAGTAGGCGATGAGGAACGTGCGGTAGTAGGGCGAATTTTCCTCGGTAAAAGTCTTGACGTCGTCATAGCATACATAGCCTTCATACATTCCCGCAGCATTCAGATTCCACAGGAATTCCTCAGGGTATTCGACGATTTCGACGTAATTGCCATCTGCGTGTTTCACCCAACGATAGTCCGTCAGATTGCGCTTGTCGTGAGGCGGAATGACAATCATTTTTTTCGTGGAATTCATGTCCTGGCGTTTGAGGGAGTCGTAGTAACAGTAGCGGCTGCCGTCGCTATCCATTCTGAAACAACGGCTCCGGTCGATGAAAATGGTGTCGGAGGTCTTGTTTTTGATTTCCACGAAGTAAACGCGGTCCTCCTTGTCGTTATAGATGGGATTGTCGACCCACTTCTTCAGGAAGTTTATTTCGATGTCGTCGTTCGACATCAGCGAATTGGTCTTGACGCCGAAGATGGCAGTAAAGTCCTTCGATTTGTTGTTGCCACTTAAGAGCACCTGTGCCAGCGAGATACGGTAATGGCAGCGGTTATACCTCTCGATTACTTTCTGGTTGTTTTTGTCCGGTCCCACGTAAACCATTTGCTGCGCCACCAAAGTCGTGGAACAAAACAGGCAGCATAAGATTCCTATGAGCGTTTTCGTCTTCATCGTTATACGGGTTGATTGGGTTGTTTTTATATTTTGTTGGCAAAATTACTGCAAAAGCGGAAACCAGCAAAGGGGAAAACCCTACTCTTGGGAGGGGAAATCCCTAAACAGCCATGGGGACAGGCACCGTGGTCAGGGGGACAGGCACCTGGGGCATGCGGGATAATTTCAGATTCTACCAGAAAAATTTGGAAGTATGAATAAAAAAGCTTATCTTTGCACACGATATTGATATTGTTGAACTTAAACGCTATTTACTATGCCACGCACAGCAAGAGACCAGAGTGCCACAGGAATCTACCACGTTATGATTCGCGGCATCAATCGTCAGGACATGCCTATGTCAGAAAGGTATGGATGCATCGATATTGACGAGAGACGCGTGATACCCGATATCGAGATAAGAGACGCTGTCATCAACGCATGTGGTTTGCGCAGCATCTCTGATTTCCAACTTCTGACGTTAGAAAGAAGAAAAAGTGTTATTCAAGAGGTTATGCGATCGCTCGATGTCAGGCCAAGACAACTCTCCAGAGTTACGGGCATGAATTACGAGACCATCAGAAATATTGCAAAAAAATTGCCATGAAAACAGGCACCCATACCCAGGTGCCTGTCCCCATGACTATCTTTTCTCTATTCTCATCTTTGGGGAACAGATCAATGAGTCCTGACCTCACCCCAGGTGCCTGTCCCCATGACTAACAGCAAAGTGCACCCATGATACGCCCGTGATTACCAAAGCCCGTTTCTACGGAACTTGAACATAGAATGAGAAGACGGCAGCAGGGTAACCGGTCGATGTGGGGAAGGTCTCGCCACACCACAAGTCATTATTATAGCTCAGATAGCGGTCCTTGTAACCATCGCTGGTGACCAGGTGACCTGTAGCATCCCATATAAAGAAGCGACGGTCAAAATAACTGTCGTTGCTGTCGTCGCTAACAGCCATACAAGTCTGACTTCCCGACTCTTTGGTGGTCTGACAATTGAGCCAGCGTGTGTTAACGCCTGCGGGATAGAGCGTGAACTTGCCGCCAGTTGTCGAGAGATTCCACTTGAATTCGGCAGCCACATCCGTCGTAACCGTTGAACCCGAAACCGTTGCCGTAGTGGCAGCACTGGGAGACGAGTCACCTGTATCAGCGTTAGATATCAGGCGATAGTCGTTGCCCACCTTACCTACAATGATGACTGGCACATCAGATCCAATTGTGGCAGGGGCTTTCTCGAACCATGTGCCGCTGGTAGGAGTGCGCAGCGACAGGTCTCTGGCGATAACCACATTGTCCTTGCGACTGATGGTGAGCGTGTTGCTGTTGGTGTATGTCGACACGTAACCGTTGCTATGCGTCAACTTCAGCGTAAGGCCCGTATAGTTACCGGGGAATACGGCTGCATAGTAAGTCGCGCCCTTGGTGAATGGCCCCGTGAGTTTGACACCCGTGTAGGCAAAGGGCTTAAAAGCGCTGACCGTTGGGTTGCCGCTGTTCCAGTTGACGTCAGCCGTACCCGTCATCTTCTCATTGGCATAGATGTGTACACTCTGCACACCATCAGCATTGATGGTGAAAGCCAGGAAACCGCAGACGTTCTTAAAACCAAGTGTAGAACTGCCGCCCTTGGCAATTGCCACCGCACTGCCCTCGGCAAAACTGCCTGCTACGGCAGTCTGCTCGGTGGGCACGGTGACGGTGACGACGCTCTCGCCCACCAGCCCTACAGCTGCGGAAGCGGGATAAACGGCATATTGCACGACAGCATCAGCCGCAAGGTCGGAAAAGGTGAAGCGGGCACTCTTGGCAGATAGTATTTCTGTTGCCGTAGAGGTGTGTGCCACGTTGCTCACAAAGGCTGCAACGTTGTCGCCAGCCGACCAGTGGACCTCCGTACCGCTGAGTGAGGTTCTTGTTGCCTCACCCTCTTGCAGGGCCGTCAGCACCAGCGGACTGAACGAGACTTCCTGACTCTCCTCATTACTGCAGGCGGCTGTCAGAAGTGCCAAGGCACCCCACAAAACAAACATCTTCTTCATGACCAGCCTCCTTCCTTTCCCCAGTCCCGCTGTTCGTTGATATCCTCCGTCTCGGAACTGCCAACGAGCAAAAAGTGGTGCGACTTCAACTGGATCGCTCTTATCAGTGGTTTCTCGTATAGTTTTTTTTTCATTTTTGTTACCATATCTTAACAGATTTGCTTCCGGGAATGAACCAATAGATATACACCTTCTTATAACTGGGATTCTTAAACATATTATTAGTGAAGGTATCTGCCTCGCCAGTATTAAGTCTTACAAACCAATGGTATGTTGTTAGGTCCCAATCCCTCGTTATTTTCTTTGTTATGAATCTGTTATCCAGGTCGGGCCAATTGTGCTTTGGTCCGTAATTATTGACAAAGTAATCATAGTTACTCCCTTGATGTAGAACCCGGCTAACCGTCTGGGTGGTTCCGACACTGGAACAATTATCTCTGTTATAACCAGCAGGACCAACATTCCATGTATTCCCTGAGAAGCGGATCATGATGCCGGCTTCCTGCGGGCTCCATTCGCGAATCACTACATAGGTACCTGTGCTGGCCCCCTTGTTCTCCGTAACCTCAACCTCAGCCCCCAGATAATAATTTTCTTCCAGGTATTTTTCTGTTGCCGTTGAGTTTTCCGGCCAGGCAGAAAAAGGAATGAACTTCACGCTTGTAATGATGGGGGCATTCTCCGTTTGGGAGGCTTTCCTAATGGTTACGTTGGCAATCTCGCCAGGGTTGGTGCTTTCCTTGAGTATGGTCTCACCCTCTTCTTGGCTTTCCTCGTCTGTCATTTTCCATGTAATCTTTTTGTTCTCTTCGATGAGTTGGGCTCCATTCGGCAACCACTTCTTGAACAGCTCTACAGCCTCTTCGTAGGTGTTAACAGGCACGGAAATCTCCGTGGGGTCCGCCTCGTTCAGGTTTGCACCCACCAAATACCCCAGGATGTTGCCCACGGAGTCGGTTTCCACCAAACGCTCCTCCAGAAGCTCGAGGTCACTCAACTTGCCAGTATATTCCTCTGATTCTGTCTGAGGATTATCTTCAGACTCATCTTTACTGCACGAACTCAATGCAAACATTGCGCATAATAGCAAATAAAAATACTTTTTCATAATTTGATTATTCATTAATTATCATTTTACAGCTTCCTTTATCGCGTCGTAGTACCGCTGGATGCGGTCAATCATCTCATCACAGTTGAGATATGTCATATTACTGGGAATCTGCCCCTTGCGCGCCTTCATCTGTTCAATGAGGGCAGGCATATCCTTGTAGGAGATGACTTTCACCTCCGGCATGAACTGACGGTTCATGATATAGATGCGCTCGCCCTGCTCTATTCTCAGGCTCACAGTCGTTACCCAGTCCACATAGTCAGGGTCGTAGAGGAAGTAGTCTTTTGCCCTATCTTCTGGCTTCTTCTCCATATTTTTCTTATCGGGTTGATCCCTTACAGCATAGGGCAATTTAACTTGGGGGTCGGCTACATATTGTACCTGATCCACTTCATTCACGCCGGGGTTCACCTTGTAGAAGTACATGGACGGGCCAAAGAACTGGCGGGCAAGGTTCACGTTCGTGGGGTCTAACTGCTGACTCAAGCGCGGAGCCATGATACTGGAGTATTCCTCCGGAATGTCATACTTAAACAAATCGTCGTCAACGGGGCGCTGTACCGTAACAAATTTATTATTTTCAGACGTATTGAATACGCCGTCAGATATGGGATCTGTATATTGATTAACGCCCAGACCCTCACGGAATCCTTTGGTGTAGCCGGCCTTTGATCCCGGATAAACGCCAAATGACTGGTTAACCTCCATCGGAGCATTGGCATCATAGACATTGTTGTTCAGCAGGACATTTCCGATAGAAGTCGGGTCCATGAACGAAACCATTCGCATATTGATGATTCCTGGGTTCTTTAAAGTCTTGTAGTAAGTACGGATTACCTTGCCGGAGGCATCCTTCTCCTCTCCCTTGGCGTAGGTGAGGAAGTTCTTGGCATCACTCCAGAAGGCATCTCCCAACACATAGATGATGGGGGTATTCTGGATGTTCCAAACGCCTTCACCAAAGTGGGTGCCGGCTTTGAAATACTTAGAAGAAATCTTAGGGGAGGCAATGTTGGTGGAGCGCTCTCCACCAATGGTTCCCTGGGTTTCCATCTCGGCATTCAAGTTCAGGTGAGCCTGCAATTGAATATTACCCAGGTTTTTCTTGTCATTTTTATCGATTGAGCCCGGGTTAATCTGTGAAGACATCATTCCAAGCATGCTCAAGCCAGCCATAATACCACCCTGAGCTAATGAGCCTGACTTGTTTTTAGAAGTACTCGAAAATAAAGCACTCATACCACCTGCGCCACAGAAGGAACTTGCAATTCCAAAGATATCGGTAAAGGCGAGGCCCGCTTTGTTGACTTTAGCAGGCAGCAGTCCATATAGGTCGATTTTACCCGAGATGTTCCCTGCGATGTCTCCGTGCATGATGGAGTTCAAGAACACATTGTCCTGGGCAAACAGCATTATGCCGGGCGTGATATAGCCACCTCGCGAAGCCAAGGTCTTGGGACGCAACTGGGACATGTCTACGTCGTATGCCCACCAGCCAATACGTGGAATCACTTTTCCCTGACTGCTCATTTGACTTGTAGTGGCGCTGGTCATGTACTGGATGTTGGGATAGCCCACAGCCTGCTTGTAAGGCGTGGAAATACTTACGTTGTAAGGCACACCATATCGGAAAATGGGATATTCGGCCAGGTCGTCGGAGAAGTTAAGAGCCCACATGTGGTCGTTGGCAGCGCTGGCAGGCATATGAGCCTCGTCCATGTAGTAGAAGATGCGCAACAGGCCGCTGTACTTATTGTACATGCCAAAGTAGTTGTAGTTGGGACGCGACTCAATGCCGGTGAGGTTGAAAACCAACTCCCATTGGTCTTTGTTGATGACCATGCACTGAGCTTCGTCCTCCGGCAGCCATTCTTGAGGAAGGGCGTCCTGAGCCCACGGCAGGGCAACTTCTGTGGTGGTTACCTGCGTGCGGCCATTGACATCCACATAGCTGGTTACCAGCGTAAGGCTCCTACAGCTGGCCCAGTCGGCTTCGAACTCCGTATTACTGGAAGTGAGGACATCTCCGTCATTAAGGCCGGTGGGGAGATCGCTCCCCTGCTTCACGGTGAGGCTGATGATGTCGCCAGTAGAGAGGGTTACGGTACCTTCAATCTGGCGTTCTTCCTGCATGCCGTCCTCTTTTTCCACATTTAGCTTGAGCACCGGATGGCCATTCTTATTCACTCCCTCCTGAGCCTCCACGGAAAGCCAATAGGGAAGGTTGTTAGTTGACGCAACGGTAACAGGTTCAGAAAGTTCGTTCAAAACCAGCAACTCGTAATAATTCTCGTTGATGACAGACAGAGAGTGGGCAAAGGTCTGCGCCTCTCTCGCCTCTATCGTGGCTTCTGTTTCTTTTTCCGAACAACTCAACGCCAGCAGACCTGTGGCGAAAAGCATTAGAAAGTGGAAAGTCTTTTTCATTGTTCTTTAATTCTGAATTAGTAGTGATTATTCTTTATTTGAAATATTCTCCTAAGGTATTTTTGTAGACGCTGCCATACCAGTCGTAGTTGTACATCATGGCGTGGGAGGCCGTAGTGTGGCGGGCCAGTTGGGTGTAAAGGTCGTAAATGCTGATATCCGGATTCTTCTCCACCTCATCGCGGAACACACGGGTAAAGGCATTCGAGAGATAGATGTTGCCCTCTATGACGTCGGCATGGGATTTCTCGCCTGGAGCCGCAGCTGTGAGCACCATCAGTCCGGGAATACCGGTCAGATTCTCGCCAACCGAGCCGCTGAAGCAGGTTTCCATGACCAGCAACATTTTGCGGAAGTTGTCTTGTGCCCCATGGATGGCAGTACGGATCTCTTCTGCAGTGATCTCGCCACCCGCCCAATTGAGCATGCCATCGTATTTCCCGTGGCCACTCCAGAAGAAGAGCACATTGGTGTTCTTGCTGCCATGTACGACCTGCGGTGTGCGTTCTGTGACATTGCCCTTGAGGATATTTTCCAGGTCGGCAGGGGTGAGCTGACTGATTTTGTAATCGTTCTTGATGTTCAGTCGGAGGTTTTCCCCGTCAGGGGTTACGTGCACCACACCCGGGTGGGGATTTTCAGGATCGTTGGCCAGGTCGTCCTCTGTGATGAGCACGATGTGGTCATCATCGTAACCGGCGTTTCTAAGCATACGGTAGATGTCGAGGGCATCTGCCTGGTGGCGGTAGTTATTCCAACCCGTAGAGGTGGCCATCACCACGGCATAGCGGTCTTGGAGGGGCTCGTACTCAAAATCAAATTCAAAATCCGTGTGGCTGGCGTCTGGCCAGAATCTATAATCCATCTCCATATTCCAGAGTTGATCCATGGAGGCCTTGTTGGCATAGTCACTGCGGGTAAGGTACTCCACAAAATGATAGGCCCCATCGTAGAACCGCCAGTGACCGTACCAAGTACCCAGCTGGCTGATGTGGGTCTCGCGGTCAAATACCCAGCTACCAGACGCTCCCGCCATGTTGGGCAACTGGCCGCCACGGATGGCGCGGAACCCTGCGGAAAGACTCTCGATTGTCCATCCCAGTTTGTCTCCATGCCCGTCACAGGCATCCATTACGGCAACAATGGCCTCGCGCACGGTTTCCAGTCCTGCGGTCTCCTTGTGTGCCAACGCCATTCCCAAAAGGGTGAAACAATCAAAGAACTGGGCGTAGCCGTTTTGGATTTCCTTGCCGGTAAAGGCTTTTCGCATGGCGGGGAAACCGCTTTCTGGACTGCCGCAGAGAGCTATGCCGTCGTAATCGTGTTTCAGTTGTTTTTCCAGGACATCGTTGCTGGCAATATCTGTGCAATAAATGCGGGGGAAACTGGCGAGGTCTGGCTCGATGCCTTCCTCCGTCAGTATTTCGTCGAGCCAGAGCATTTCTTGGGTGGTCGCTGGAACGAAGACGATGTTGCTTATTAATTTGAGGAGGTCCTGTTCACCGGCAATGGCTTTTATTTGCGCGCGCATACTTTCCTTGTCTTGGAAGGGGTAGGTCCATACCATGCGGAAGCCGAGTTCTCTGGCTAGGAAGGGCAGATAGGAGTTGAAGGAAGTGACGTAGTCGTCGGCGTCATCCTGACGGCACAACAGCATGACGACGGACGAAAACAACTGGTGGGAGATGATGCTTAAGATGGCCTGACATTGGGCAAGGTCGCTTTCTGACATGCAGAAGATGTTGGGGGCCGTACGGTTGCTGCCCGCATAGATGCGCTGAATCTCTGCGGAAGTGACGCTGGGCATCAATATGGGGATGCGGTACGAAAGGCTCTCCTTGGCCACCATACGGGCGTGACGACTATATTTGGGTCCGATGATGGCAGCATAAGTGTTGTCGTGGGTGATGCGATACACTTCATCCTTCAGGTTCTCGGCAGACTCGTCAACCCATTCCAAGTTCATTGTCACGCTTTTCGCTAATCCTTCTTGGGCTTTCACCACGTTTTGGAGAGCCTGCTCTGCTACGGGTTTTAGACTGCCCCAGATTTCCTGAGGCATAATCACGGCCACTTTGTAGGAGGTCGTTTCCACGTTTTGACTGGAACTGGGCGTCGGACTTTCGTCCTTGCAACTCCAGAGAAACAGAATCGTGAATAGGAATATCAGTTTAGTACGCATGGGTCATCTCCTTTTCTTTTGCGGTTTCTATGTATTGCGCTTCCAGCGCCTCGTATTCGTCCCTTTGAGGGAAGTTTTCTCTGTACCTATGGATGTGAGTGGGTAATCCAAAGAAGCGGTCGTTGTATAGTATACGCACATGGCCGGTGGACAGACCAAAGTCCTTATGTACAGGCCACGATTGGCCAGCAAGCCACTGGTTTATATAGGTCTTGATGATTTCTCCCATATCGTAAATGAGAGAATATGGCAGCCAGTCAGAGAACATACTACAGTCTTCCCCGATGCCCATGGAATACACACAATAATTGTGGGAGTAGGAGTAGGCTCCCATCCGGGAAGCGCCACACACCGGCGCCAGACAAACATTGACAGCATCGTAGTATTCATCCGGAGTCGTATACAGCAGGTTGAACAACTCGTCGGGCATGTTGGTGCCGCGGTAGCTGTCTGCCAGCACAATGCGGTGACATTCCTGTCCGCCTGCATCCCGATAACCATCCTCAATGCCGTCGGCCACCGCGTCCATCATGCGGTCGCCGTCCAAAGCCTTGAAGATATGCAACTCATGACGCTTGCTGAGGGCTCCGGCCAGCCAAGCCCCGCCGTAGCGTTTCAGTTGCAAGGTGGAGAGACCGTTGGGCATTTCCTCTTGGCTATCTACCAAAAGGATGCGCCCAGCTCCAGGGTGAAGCTCTTGTGCCAGAGACTCGAACTGAGGACCACAGAGGATAAGGGCTTTCTCTGCAGTTCCATTGGTTGTGAAATCATTCATAAGGGCAAGGGCCTCGGCTTGGCTCTTGGGTCTTATGAGATGAACCGTCATATCCAGATGTGCTGCCTGACTTTCCGACACGGACTTGAGAATAACATCGTCGTAGCCTGCACCAGAGAAACCGGATTCCCACGCAAAGAGAACCGTAAGGTCTTTTCCGGACGGGGATTCGACCTGCTTTTCGTCCTTTGAACAGGCTGTAAAAAATGTGGCGAAGGATAGCAGCAGGATATAGGAATAAAGAATCTTTTGTTTCATCTTGATGAATTTTTAGTCAGCATGTATAAACGCCGCAAAGTTAAATCATGGGGACTGGCTCCTGCGGCACAGCCCAGTGCCTGTCCCCATGACTATTCGACCTGCATCGAGGGCTTCTCATAAAGTTTCTTTTCTGTCATAATTGTTGCAGATTTAGTTAATATTCTTGTTATTGAGCTCTTAGTTAAGTCTCATCTCGGGCACAAAGATACGAATTATTTTGTTAAAGACCGTTACCCCCCCTTAAATAACGTTAAATGGATGAAAATAGTTTCGCGCGGAAATAATTCGTCGGCTGTTTTGCGATTATTAACATAAAAATGTGTGGGATGATAGAGAAAATTTGCTAAATTTGCAGCCCTTTCGCTTCATTTGTCGGGGCGAAGTGAAAACGGTCAAAGTAGTCTTAACAATCAAAATAACTGGAATCAAATGAAAGACGAGGTAAACAAAGAGGAATTGAGAGAGGCGGCGCACGAGGTGTACCGCCGGTTGCAGAACGAGCATGAGAGAAAGATGGACGAGGCCGAGGAGTTGAAAATCCAGATGCGGGTAGTGGAGGCTACACAGGGGCTGCTGGACGAGATTGACCGGCTGAAAGAAGAAAACGAGGCGCAACGGGATGAGATTGACGGACTCAACCAGCAGCTTCAGGATAAGGACACACAACTGAAGGAGCTTGGCAAGCTGTCGGCTGGCGTGGCGAAGAAGTCGTCGGCCGACGATGTATCGAAGGCCATCCGTATCTACCTGAACACGTCGAAGCGTAAGACGCAGAGCAAGCGTGAGGCCGCGAAGACGGTGCTGCTGGAACTCATCACAGCCGCGAAACTGGAGATGTCGGAGGACATCATGGAATCGCTGAGCCACTTCGATGATGAAGAGTTGACCGATCAGCCTCAGTCGGCGGGCAGCGTGAACGAGAACGTTGCCGAACTGCTGACTGCCGAGGCGCAGGTGCTGTGGCAGCGGCTGCGGGATGCGGGCTTCATCGTGGCCGACGGCTACGCGCTGGCCGAAGGGGTGTCGGCCAACCAGGCTGCTTACATCGCCGACCGCATGGCCGAGAAGTTGAGGATCAAGAAGAAATGGAAGTTGTTCCAGCAGTTGTGGGGCATTCCCAACCTGGGGCAATTGGCAGGCACGTGGCAGCAGACAGGCAAGTTGCCGCCCAGGAGCAGCGACATCGACAAGTTGATGAAGTAGACTGGAAATCAGTCGGTTAGGGTCTTATATAAGTCTTATAGTAGGTCTTATATAAGACCTTTTTTTAT
>JAFZSP010000072.1 GCA_017619335.1 Bacteroidaceae bacterium | reverse complement strand
GTCACCATCCGCCTCTCCGCTCCCGAAGAGGGTGGGGCGAAGCAGCTCCGACTGACGGCCGTCACAGACAAAGTGATCCACGTCTCGGCCACACCCGATGGCGAGTGGCATGACAAGCAGTCTTTGATGGTCGCACCATCCGACGCCCGCTCCCGCGAGAGCGAGGTTCGTTGGACGACTATCAGGGCGGAAGGTGACACCCTGGTCGTGGCCACCCAAGAGGTCACGGCACATATCTCCCTGAAGTCCGGCGGACTCCGTTTCACCGACAAGGATGACCGACAGCTGCTGGCCAACACGCCAACAGGAGGAATGACTTTCCAACCAATCACGGCACCTGACGATGGCAGCCAGGGTTACACCACACGCCTGCGTTTCCTCTCGCCCCAGGACGAGGCCTTCTACGGACTGGGACAGCATCAGGCCGACGAGTGGAACTGGAAAGGACGCAACGAGGAGTTGTTCCAGTACAACACCAAGGTGAGCCTGCCCTTCGTCCTCTCCACCTGTGGCTATGGTCTCCTGTTGGATTCCTACAGCCTCTGCCGATGGGGCAACCCTGATGATTACAAACAGTTGGGAGAGGTGTTCACGCTGCATGATACAGCGGGAAAGGCCAACGCCCTCACCGGCACCTACACCGCTGCAGACGGACGCACGGTGACACGGACCGAAGATAGCATCTGTTTTGATAATATCAAATCCATCAAGAATTTGCCGCTTGACCCTTCAACCGACAATCAAACGGCGTTCCCACTGGATGGTGCCCGTGTCACCTACGAGGGAACCATCACGCCCTCGGAGACCGGCGAGTACCGTTTCATCGTCTATTATGCAGGTTACATGCGCGTGCTGATAGATGAAGAGGAGGTGCAGCCCACCATCTGGCGCACAGCCTGGAACCCCAACAGCCGCAAGTTCCAGACGCAGCTCACCGCCGGTCAGCCCCACCGCCTGCGCATCGAATGGCAGCCCGACGGCAGCGAGAGTTACTGCGCACTGCGCGTGCTGCCGCCCTACGAGGATCAGCAGCTGCACCAGTGGTGGAGCGAGATGACACCCCAGTTGGACTACTATTTCATCGCGGGACCATCCATGGACGAGATCGTCGGCGGCTACCGCCAGCTCACTGGCCGCGCACCGATTATGCCGCGCTGGGCCATGGGCTTCTGGCAGAGCCGCGAACGTTATGCCACACAGGACGACGTCCTCTCCACGCTCAAGACCTTCCGTGACCGTCACATCCCCATTGATAACATTGTGCAGGACTGGAGTTACTGGCCCGAGACCGACTGGGGCAGCCACCAGTTCGAGGCCTCGCGTTATCCCGACCCCAAAGCGATGGTAGATAGCGTTCACGCCATGCACGGTCGCATCATGATCAGCGTGTGGCCCAAGTTCTACACCACGACAGACCACTTCCGGGCCTTCGACGAGCGCGGCTGGATCTACCCGCAGTCCGTGCGTGACAGCCTGCGGGACTGGATAGGGCAGGGCTATACCTACGGCTTCTATGACGCCTACTCCCCGGAAGCCCGCCAGCTGTTCTGGCAGCAGATGAACGAGTGCCTGTACCAGCCCTACGGCTTTGACGCCTGGTGGATGGATGCCTCCGAACCCAATATCCGCGACTGCACAGCCCTGCCTTACCGCAAGGCCCTCTGCGGCCCCACAGCACTCGGCTCCTCCACCGAATACTTCAACGCCTACGCGCTGGTGAATGCAGAAGCCATCTATGACGGACAACGGGGTACCCGCCCAGATCCTCGTGTGTTCCTCCTCACCCGCAGCGGCTTCCCTGGCCTGCAGCGCTATTCCACAGCCACTTGGAGCGGAGACATCGGCACACGGTGGGAGGATATGAAAGCACAACTCTCCGCAGGACTGAACTTCTCGGTCTGCGGCATCCCCTGGTGGACCATGGACATCGGAGGCTTCTCCGTGGAGAAACGGTTTATGGCTGCACAGAGCGCCTGGGACGCTCGCCGAGAGGAAACCCCCGACCTCAAGGAATGGCGGGAGCTGAACGCCCGCTGGCACCAGTTCGGCGCTTTCTGCCCCCTCTACCGCACCCACGGGCAGTGGCCCCTGCGGGAACTATGGAACATCGCTCCAGAGGGCCATCCCGCCTACGAGAGCATCCTCTATTACCACCGTCTCCGCTACCGCCTCCTACCTTATATATACAGTATGGCAGCGATGGCCCACTTCCAGGACTACACCCTCATGCGTCCCCTCGTGATGGACTATCCCAGTGACCCCGCAGCCCGCAGCGTCAGTGACCAGTTCCTCTTCGGGCCCGCCCTGATGGTGGCTCCCGTCTTTGAGTACGGCGCACGGGAGCGACAAGTCTATTTCCCCAAGGCCGCCTGGTATGATTTCTATACAGGAAAGGTAATTGCTCCCTCCCTCACAGGGAGGGCAGGGGGTGGGTCTGTTCCAGCTCCCTACGGTCGTGTACCCCTCTTCGTCCCAGCCGGCTCCATCCTCCCCGTGGGACCGTCCATCGAATACACCGACCAGCAGCCCGCGGAACTCATCACCCTCTACGTCTATGGCGGGGCCGACGGCGCTTTCACCCTCTACGAGGACGAGGGCACCAACTACCACTATGAGCGCGGTCTCTTTGCCACCATCCCCCTGCGTTATGACGAAGCCACCAAGACCCTCACCATCGGTCAGCGCACCGGCGACTTCCCAGGGATGTTGCAGCAGCGCCGTTTCCGCGTAGTCCTGGTCGATGCTGCCACGCCCCACGCCTTTGACCCCGACACCACCGACGGACTCCTCATCAACTATGACGGTCAGCCACAGGCCCTGACACTTCAGAAGTGAAGTGTGCCCTCTCCATAGCCGTGGATCTAAGACCCAAAAATCCCCCGTGCCTCACGACACAGGGGACTCAAATATGCTCTTTATTTTATGAAATCAGCGAGCTGAAAACTCAGAAGGCAGCAGCCTGGAGCTCAGCCGTGATGGTATTCAGGCAGGTTTGGAGCCTGCAGTAGGTCTTCTCGCCAGCGGTCTTCAATCCTCGAGCGTATTGCCGCATGAGGGAGGGATTGATGCCGGAGCGTCGAGCTATGTCGGTGATATTCAGGAAGGAGAAGTAGTCAAAGAAGGATTGGAGGTCATACTTGAAAAGAAAAGTAATCTCCTCTGGCATTCCGCCATTTTCCACAAAGTCCAGACGAGCATCCTCCAGACAAGCCATCAAGTCCTCCTTGGCCTCTTTGACAGACGCGCCAACGGCATTCAATCCGCTGCCAAATACATCCTCCTCGGTGTGGCACCAGAATGAGCCATCAGACGCTTGCGAAATGGTAACAACTACTTGTTTCATCATATCTTGACGGTGCAAAGGTAACGTTTCCGTTATAATCTGCCAAATAATTTAAGAATATTTATAACGAATTTGTTACTTTTTTGTTTTTAATGTATGGAGTTCTCTTTATTTACTCTGACTTTCTGCCCTTTTCTGATGTAGAGTCCCTTGGCTGTTGGCTGGCTGGGGAGTTTCCTGCCATCTATGGAGTACCATTCATCATTGGAGAGATCCTGTAGCTGGGGGAGATGGAGGATGCCATCAGTTTCACCATCATCAAAGATGGGAATCACACGCTTGGCGGCAGCTGCACCTTCCACGGTTAGGTAGGCCTCAAAGGGATGTACTGCCCGGGATGAACGCACGAAGACACTACCTTCCACTTCTGTAACGGTGTTCCTGCTCCACTGGTTATTGACATTCAGAGCATAGACGCTTGCATCGCTCGCCAGATTCAGGTAGTTTGGCACCAGCGTCTTGCTTCCCTTTTTACCTGTGGACAGGTTTTCCGAAGCCTTCACCTGCACATTCATTCCTATGAACTGGATGTTACCTGCCACGTTGTAGCTCTGTTCGTAGTTCTCGTTATTGGGCATACTTATCAGATAAGGAGTGTTGGCAGCGAGGACCTTTTCTGACTTCCATCCCAATTCTGTCAGGGAATAGAGCCAGAACGGTCGCTTGCTGCTTCCTGCCGTCCACGTCTCGTAGGGCACGAGTTCTGTTTCAGACTGCCTCAGTATTTGTGTCACGTCAAATGGCAGGACGATTGTTTCCCACCCTCGACAAGTGTTGTAGCCCGACTTCATACTGTAGTTGTGCTCGTAGGTTATGCGATTAGCAACAAACGCTTTGGGACAATAGAAGTCATTGCCATTAGCAGCATCCGTCAACGTAATGCTTTCTGCCGAGCTACCCACGATGACGTTTGTTATATCTGAGGGTGCATAACCTTTCTCTTTGACATACAGCAGCAAGTTCGGATTGCTCACGCTTCCATTGAACGCTGCATCAGCATTCCAGATGATAGCAGCCAAATTCGTGCTCTCTGATAAAGCATTGGCTTCTACACCCATCACCTTCCATTCCTTTCCTGCCTCTGTGAAGCTGGCAGGCACAGTAAGCACCTGTCCGTAGTCACCTTTGGCAAGCATCACAGTTCGTTCTTCATAGGAAGCCACAGTATAATTGACCCCTTCGTGTGCCAAATCGGTAATATCCTCCTCAAACTCTACTTCCAAGAGCGTATTGGATAGAATCTTGTTGATGAAGAACTGATTGTCAAAAACACTGGCGGTTACATCAGAAGTATTCAGTCTCACGGACTTGATGCGGAAACCATTGTCTGGTGTAATCGTAACTATCGCCGTTGAACCTTCTATAACGGTGAAGTCTTTACTCTCATCGCGCACTGTCTTGTCATCGAAGGTTACTTTACCTCCACCGGAAACTGAGATTGTCATAGTCCAGGTTGTTGGTGGGATTACCTCAAACTCTACTTCCAACCTCACATCAGCGGTTATCTTGTTTATGACGTACTGATTGTTCACCACGAATCTGGTCACGTCTTCTGTATTCACCTTCACACTCTTTACCCGATGACCCTCGTCTGGTGAGAACAAAATGGTGCAGTATGTTCCTTCAACCACAGTAAAGGACTGATTTTTGTCACGAATCGTGATTCCATCATAAGATGCCACACCATTTCCTATTGCTGAAATTGTCAGTGTATAGGTTGTTGGTGGAATGGCCTCAAAACTAACATCTATTTTCATCTCAGCTGTTATCTCTTTGATTGTCAGTTGACCATCTGCAATCTGGGCTGTTACATCTGAGTCATTTACTTTCACTTTCTGAATGCGATAACCACTGTCAGGAGAGAATGATATAGTCATGCTCTTTCCTTCCAGAATGGAGAAGTTTTGACTTTGGTTTCTGATGATTGTACCATTATATGACACACTACCATTACCTGATGCGATGATATTCACAGAATAATAGGTAGGAGGAATCTCTTCAAACTCCACCTCTAATGAAGTATCCATCATTATGTTGTTGATGGCATATTTACTCTCGGAAACATTTGCCGTCACATCCACATTGTTAACCTTCACGCTCTTGATACGATAGCCTTCATCTGGAGTAAATGCGACTACGGCTAAATCTCCTTCATTTACTGTAAATGAACTGCTCTTGCTCCGTATAGTTGTCTCATTGTATATTGCAGAACCATTGCCTATAGCTATGATGGTTAACGTATAAGTTGTAGGTGGAATGGCCTCAAACTCAACCTCCAACGCAATATCAGCTGTTATGCTGCTGACGGTGTATTGGTTATTGGTGACATTGACAGTAACATCCTTATTATTCTCCTTAACAGTCTTTATGCGGTAGCCTGCATCAGGAGCAAAAGTGACAACAGCCGAAGAACCATGATTGACAGTAAAGGTTGATGTCTTATCTCGAACCATTGTATTGTTAAAGATTGCTGTTCCATTGCCAGAAGCCTTAATTGACAGGGCATAAGTTGTTATTTCGAACTCTACTTCCAATGATGTGTCGGAAGTTATGTTACGTATTGTATATCGTTCATTAGAAACATTTGAGGTCACATCTTCATTATTCACTTTCACGCTCTTAATAAAGAAACCATCATCAGGCGTGAAGGATATCGTTGCTGAAGAACCGTGATTTACCGTGAAGGTTGTTGTCTTACTTCGAACATTTGTATTGTTGTAATTTGCCGTTCCGTCACCTATAGCTTTGATGGACAGCATGTAATTGATGACCTCAAACTCAACCTCAAATGAAGTGTCAAATGTGATGTCGCTGATGGTATATTGGCCGTTGGAAACATCATCTGTCACATTTGCATTATTAAGCTTCACACTCTTGATGCGGTTTCCATTGTCTGGAGCAAGTACTATTGTTGCTGAAGAACCATGATTGACGGTGAAGGTTGTTGTCTTTCCGCGAACCACTGTGTTATTGAAGTCTGCTATCCCATTGCCAATCGCTTTAATGGATAGGGTATAAGTAATCACTTCAAACTCAACTTCCAAAGATGTATCAGCTGTTATATTGTTGATAGTGTATTTATTGTTGGAAACATTAGAGGTAACATCTGTATTGTTGAGTTTTACGCTCTTGATGTGATACCCATCGTCTGGGGTGAATGTAATCGTTGCCGAAGATCCATGATTAATAGTAATAGTTGTGGTCTTCTCTCGAACAGCTGTATTGTTATAGTTCGCAGTCCCATTACCAGAAGCTTTAATGGATAAGGAATAAGAAATCACTTCAAAATCCACCTTCAATGTAGCATCAGCTGTGATGTTTCCAATGGTGTATTGTCCGTTGACCACATCTCCCGTTACATCTGTTTCATTCAAATGAACACTCTTGATGCGATATCCCTCATCAGGTGAGAACAAGATGGTTGCAGAAGAGCCATGATTAATCGTAAAAACGGTCGTTTTCCCACGTATCTCAGTAGCATTGTAATACACTGAGCCATTGCCTGAAGCCTTGATGGACAGGGAGTATGTTATCATCTCAAACTCCACCTCTAACGATGTGTTTGCAGTAATGTTGCTTATGGAATATTGGCTCTTGGAGACATTAGTCGTTACATCCGCATTATCCACTATTACGCACTTGATGCGATATCCTTCGTCAGGAGCAAATGAAACCACAGCAGATGTGCCTTCATTCACAGTGAATGAACTGCTCTTATCTCGTATCGCAGTTCCATTATATGTTACTGTTCCATTACCAGATGACTTGATTTTGAGAGTATAAGTTGTAGGAGGAATAGCCTCGAACTCAACTTCTAATGTTGTGTCAGAAGTGATGTTACTAATTGTGTATTGGTTATTGGATACAGCAGACGACACATCTGCATTATTTACTTTCACACTCTTGATACGATATCCACTATCTGGAGTAAAAGATATTATTGGCGAAGAACCATGATTAACAGTAAATGATGTAGTCTCATCTCGAACCGTCGTATTGTTGTATGTTGCAGAACCATTTCCAGATGCTTTAATAGAAAGGGAGTATGTTATGACTTCAAACTCCACCTCCAAAAACGTATCCGCTGTAATGTTGTTTATGGTAAATAGGTTATTGGAGATATCTGGTGTCACATCTGTGTTATTGAGTTTTACACTTTTGATGCGGTTCCCGTTGTCTGGAGTGAATACTATTGTCGCAGAGGAACCATGATTAACTGTAAATGTTGTTGTTGTCCCTCGAACTGCTATATTGTTAAAGGTCGCAGTTCCATTATCTGATGCCTTGATGGACAGAGTGTAACTAATGGCTTCAAATTCAACTTCCAACGTGGTATCTGTACAGATGTTACTAATGGAGTATTGGTCATTGATAATATCAGAAGTAACATCAATGTTATTCAATTTTAAGGTCTTTATTTTATATCCTTCATCAGGTATTAATTGAACAACTGCAGTACCTCCTTCTTGTATGGTGAAAGAACTGATCTTACCACGAATCATCGTTCCGTCATATAAAGCATATCCTTTACCTATTACATTAATATCTAAGGTGAAGGTTGCCGTCTCCTCCTCAATCTCTTTAAAATGTGAAGTCCACCCAGGAAACACTTGATATTTATCTTTTGTACCATGAGGAACTTGAAGTACAGCGTTAGGTGAAATGTCCTTAAAAACATTATCCGAGATGTCGAAAGGGGATTTGATAAGAGAAATAACTCGATTAATATTCTCACAACCAGCAAAAGCATATATACCAATGCTTTGTACAGAATTCGGTATAGTCAGAGGTCCTGTAAATCCACTACACTCACGAAATGCGTCGTTTTCTATGGTTATTACTGAATTAGGAATTGTCAAGGGGCCAGTAAAACTACTGCAATGCGAAAAAGATCCTTCACCAATTTTTGTTATAGTATTGGGTATAATCAGCGTACCAGATAATCCAGTACAGAAATAAAAAGCAGCGTCTCCAATAGTTGTTACTGAATTGGGTATTGATAAAGAACCAGTAAGTCCAGTACAACAAAAGAAGGCTAATTCACCTATGGTAGTTACTGAATTAGGAATAATCAATGAACCTGTTAGGTTTGAACATCCTTGAAAAGCTTTGATTCCAATTGTTTTTAATGAATCAGGAAGAGTTAGTAAGCCTGATAATCCCTTGCATTCATAGAATGCCTCATCTCCAATTCTTGTTACGGAAGATGGTATTGTTACAGATAAATTAGTACATTCAGAAAAAGCCCTATCTTCTATTGATGTTATTGAATCTGGAAATGTAATGGTTTGTAATCTTGAACAACCATTAAATGCATCAGTTGTAATAGCTGTTAACCCGGTGAAATACTTTAGCTCTTCGAATGAGAAAATTGACTTGTTACCTGTAAATGCAGTTCCTAAATCAGTAACAGAAGCGGCTTCATCTTCGGTAAAATTACCTGATTTATTAAAATCCCATTTCGCTAAGCATATTTCTTTGACATAGCTATCGACAAAGGATATCGTATTAGAATCTACTTCAAATTCGATTTCCAAATACGCATTAATTGATAGATCACTTGATACTATTGGATTTGTGATTTGAGATGTAATATCAGTTCCATTTTCTAAGACCTTTGCTAATCGATTTCCTTCATTTGGATAATACCAAAACCTCAATGTATGACCGGTTGGCACAGGAAATGAATGTGTGCCACCACCTACTTTACCATCATGCATCAAATGCACATCTATATCTTCCCATTTGACATAACCATTGCCAGATACTGATATGGTTATAGTATTAGAGGCATCCGTTATAATGCCTTCTTCCATGGACTCAGACACATTAGTATTGCTTAATCTGTTATCATTAATTGAATACTGATTCCTGATGTATTCATTATGAAGGATATTAAATTCTATGTTTGATGCAATCACTCCACAAGGGAATAAAGCATACAGTATGGTTCCTAACAAAAATAGTGAAACTCGTTTCATAATCATTATATAGATTTTCCTTTATGCAATAATCTCCTTAATGCTTTTTCAATCATATTAAAACTTGAGATGAAAGATGTCTCATTTCTGAATGACGTATTATGTTATTGCTCATTATTTGGCCTGTTTCCAATTATTATCTCTTCATATACAACATCAATAATCTTTTGGCCCACAGTCTTAACATAAGATTCTATTTCAGCTAATAAATCTTTCAATTCAGATGCTGTTATCAGAATTTCATAGCCATCCTCATCCCTGCTACTATGATGGATTATTCTATTTCTCTTTTGTGCTGCATCTTGTATGAGTTGATTACCAGATAATTCAATATTAAATGCAAGTTGGTATAATTTAACGGTTTTATTAATGTTTTGAAAAGATTGTTCATTAATTGTTTTCAAAGATCTGAATTGTTCTTTCGATTTTTTCCGTCCGATTTCATATTGTTCTTTGAATTTCTCATATTTTTCAACATAATAACGAAATGTATCACCCAAATAAGCATCCATGATCGAAATAATGTATGATAATGCCATTCTAAACAATACTTGCTGATTCTCAGTATCCAGATTCTCGATTGAATCTATGATTTGCTGGGCTTTTCTTATTTCCTGTATAAAATCAACATACATAGTATTACTTTTGTAAGCATATTCATAAGGTATTTCATGCAAGGAAATAATGGAGTCATCGTTAGCTAATGAAGGTATTTCACAATATGAGATAACATCGTCATCATAAAAGTGAATTGGATATTTCTTATGACACTTAGAACATTCTATTGATTTATCATAAGTGAATGAATAACCCTCTCTATTATTTTGACGAAGGTCACATACAGGCATTAGACCTGTATCTAAGATTTCCCCACATTCACATTGGAATGACATTTTTATGAAATCTGATTGACTACTGTTATAACTCTTTATAGCCATATCGTTATGATGTATATTATTTCTGTTTTATTCTCATTAGAATTGAATGGAAGAACTCTGATTAAACCTTTAATCAATCTTCATACATTAGGTGTCACATTATCCCCACCGCCAGGCACATTGCTGTTGGTAGTGAAGGAAATAGTGTTACTATACTGTGTGCCAACAGCACTGGTGGCATAGGTGCGAATATAGTATGTGGTACCTGGCGCAAGGTCAGAGAGAGGAATGGAGGGAGAGCCTTGCTTGGCAGAGCCAGTCTCGGATTTGTGTGCATCTGATTCAAGCGTGGGTTCCTGATTGGTAGAAGAACAGCAGATACCATATTCCTTGACGGGGAACATCGAATTATACTTGAAGGAAATGGTGGCAGTGGTTTGGGTCACATCTGAATAAGTCACTTCTGTGATGGTTGGTTTGGTGCCAGCGGCTTGTGTGATGGTGACCTTTTCCGACTTGGATGAAGAGCTGACGGTTATCTCTGCGGTTCGATCCTGTTCATTGGTGTTGTCTGACAGACTCACGGTGATGGTTTTGTTACCAGTGTCTGAGACATCGCTCAATGTTGCCCAGCTTTGATTAGACTGGGCTGTCCAGCGTGCTTCTCCAACGATGTTGAACGTGACGGTGGAGGCGGGAGCATCAGCAGAAATGTTTGTGGGCGTGACGCTGAAGTCAGTGGGGCGAACTGCCTGAATGATTTCCAATTGCTTGGAAGTGCCGCCATTGCCTTTGAAAGTCAGCACCTTCTTTCGCTCATTATCTGAGGTATTCTCCGTAACGTTGATGGTGACAACGGTGCTTTCTGCACTGCTGGTTTTTGGGGACACAGAGAACCATTCTTCGTCAGCTTCCACCACGTTCCACTGTGTGTTGCCAGTCACAGTGACGGTCTGACTGCCAGCTGTATAAGTAAAGTTCAAGGAAGTGACGCTCAGTGCCAGTGACTCGGAACTGGGCGACTGGGTGACATTGATGTCTCGCTTGATGGTACCGCCCTTGTTACTCACGGTGACGACGGCGGTTCTGGATGTGGAGGAAGAAGGGTTGGTGGTCACAGTGATGGTGGCGTTCTGGCTGCCTCGTCCCGTGGTGGGGCTGATGCTGCGAATCCAGTTTTCTGTCCAGGTGATGTTCCACTCGCAGTTGCTGCTGGCTTGGATACTCAAGGTGGCGGTGGTGTTGCCGCCAGGTATATCCACGTTCTGAACGTTCAGGTACTCCGAACCGCCAGAGGGTGTGGTGCCGCCTCCGTCATCATCTCCGCCACAGGCTATATATAATAAGGTACACGCGAGGAAAAGAAGGTATTTCTTCATTGTCTTCTGTATTTTAAAAGTTTACCAGCACGCCAACGTTGACGGCAAAGCCGTCGGCACTGAAGTTGCTGCTGTTCGTTATGGTCTTGAAGTTCTTGTCTTGGTTGAGGGCAAACATATATTCCGGAGCCACAAAGAAGTAGAGGTGCTGCACAGGCACGAGTACAATCTTGGCACCAAGGGAGGCAGCACTGGATGAGGCTCCATCGCCATAGATGGTGTTGCCTGCTGCGGCAGCATTGGCCGTGAGGAAGTTATAGGCGTAGCCCACTTGTGGCGTGATGGCCAACTGACGCATCAGGTTGAATTGATAGCCATATTTCACGCCGATGCTGTTCATCTTGTACTTGGTGGCGGTGTTCAGGTCTCCTCCCCAATAGACGGGATCCGACTCTGTGAGTCCGAAGGTATAGGAGGCCTGCAGGTCGTGGCCATAAAGCACCAAGCCAAGGATGCCGCTGAGACCGGAGAGACTTCGTATCGTATAGGCTCCGCCAAAGTAGAACGCAAAGGGTTTCACATACTTCACGCGTTCCAACTGGATGGTATCAGCGGTGGTCTGATTCAGCTGGATGGTGTATTCTCGTTGCTGGGTGACATAGCCTTTGCGGGAGATACTCAGCTGGTGGGCTCCCACAGGCAAGGTCTGAACTTCACTGAGGTTGATGGGGCTTCCGTTGTCAGTGGCAGTGACATTGCGGGGACGAGTGTAGAGATTCAGCCAACCTGTGTGTGGAGTGGGGGCTTTCACTTTCAGGTCATTACCTTGCGCGCCGGCTTTAACGGTGAAGGTGGTGCGAGCCGGCTCGCTGTCGGCCTTCCGGGTTTCCACTTCGTAGGTGCCTTCACGCAGGTCAAAGAGCCAAGAACCTGTGCCTACCAATCGTCCGGCATAGAAGATGTCGGCATTGTTGTCCACGGTGATGTGTCCCTGACCATAGTGCTGTGACAGGTCTTGCAGCGGAACGGTGACCACGGTCTGTTGGTCTGTTGCGGCCTCGTTGGCAGAAACGAGGTGCTCCATCGTTCCTTCCCATTTGCCATTGGTCGCCTTGATGGTATGTGGACCATAGAGCAGGTACTGGTTGTAGAGAGGAGTCTGGCCGATGTACTGTCCATCCACTTCCACATCGGCTCCAATGCGTGTGCTGTTGATGGTGATGAAGCGTCCCAGACCCACGTTTAACAGTAGCTGGTAGGTGGAACCTTTCTTCAGCGACTCAGGGTAATCATATTCTATGCGTCCGAAGAGCGTGTGGCTGATAATCAGACGCTGAGCCGAGGCCGGAACAAAAATCCACAGTTCACCGCCCTTCACCTCTTCTTTCATAATGCCTTTGGCACCGCCGTCACAGTGAAAGCCGTCTGTTCGCGGGGCAAAGATCTTGATGAGGGCACAGGTTTCTCCATTGTTGTCCAGCACGCGTGTGGCTGGAGCGTTGGCGCTGGTGTCAAGTATGCGCTCTGAGAAGCCGTCCACCTTTAGTTGCGCCTGTGCCTGGACGCAGCAGAACAGGAAGATGGTGTATTTCAGGACAGAAGTGAAGACGGACAACAAGATGCTGAGATGCCGCATGATGAACGATAGTATGTGTCCTCTCCAGTCCCAAGAGAAGACCCTTTATGAAACGCTGAAGCGTGGAACTGTATCCACTTCTCTTACTGTGGTCCTAGGAAAACCTTATACGGGAGATATAGATAACGCCCACGCTTTCGCATGGAAGTCATCATGTTCTCTTGCCGTACTTGAAATTTCCTAGGTTTCAGTAACAAGATGAGCATAACGCTTCGTTTTACCGATAAGAGGCCAGGCCGCTGCCCTGCAATGAGTTCCACTTCATAACCCGCTCTCTGCCAGCCGCCAAACCTTTCCGTTCGAACTTAAAAGCCAGCAAGAAAAGCAGTATGAGAGTGCTCTCACACCGCAAAAGTACGCATAAAGTGGGAACTTACAAAGAAAAAAGAGGAAAAAGTGAGGGGAAAGGCTAAAAATGAAGGAAAAAAGCTCTGCGGCCCCCTTGATTTACATCAAAAGGAAGGAAAAACGATGTAAAGAGGATGGTCGTCAGCAGAAAAGTGCAGAAAAATTTGCACGAATCAGAAGAAGTCTGTACTTTTGCAGCGATGAATCCCGCCAACCTCTGGCCGTAAGGTCAAGTTGGCGGGTATTGTTTTGTTGAGACTCACTTCTATTGTTGTCATTGGCAATGCTTTTTCGGGGGACAAAGATAGCACTTTTTTGCGAGATGGCGCAAAAAAGAGAGGAAAAAGTGACAAGAAAGGTGAAAAATGAAGTAAAATAGGTCAAGATAAAGGTTTCATGAAAAAAATTATTTTGTTTGAAAAACACTACACTCTACACTAATTGGGTAGGATCAGTGTAGAGTGTAGTGTTTTCTGAAGAAAAAAAATATTTTTGATGTCGCGTACCTAAAGGCACGCGTATTTCCCCGCCCCTTCATACCAGCCGTTAAAACGGCTGGCTACCCCTATTACGCCCCTCTGGGGCTGAGACTTGTCCAGCAACGGTTTGGACAAGGAAAAGGGTACTGCGGTATTTGTGCAGCGTCTGGCACTTCGAGGTCCCGCGAATAAAGGAAAGTGCCAAGTCGTATGGCCGCAAGTGCCAAGTCGTATAAAAGAAAGTGCCGAAGGGACAGGCCGCAAGTGCCAAGTCGTATGGACGCGGGCAGTTTTGTGGGCTTATTTCAGGTTGATGGCGTCCAGCATCAGCGCGATCTGTGAAGCGGAAAAGTGGGTGGAGAGCAGGTGAGTGGCGTCCTCGTGGAAGGCACTGGTCCAGTGGGTGAAGGTGCCTCGCTTCTCTTTCTTGGTGCGGTTGAAACGGATGACAAACTTGCGGTAGGTGTCCAGCGCCTCGGCGGCTTTGCCTTGAAGCCAGAGGGCGTGGCCCAGGTTGATGTAATCCTCCCAGGAGGCGCGTTTCTTCTCCTGGATGAGCTGGCGGTAGTACTGCTCGGCGCGCTCGTATTTGCCCTGATGCAGCGCGCACCAGGCGATACCTCTGCGGGCCACCGTGAGGTGTTTCTCCATGAATTCCAGGCGGAAGAAGAGCTGTGCGGCCTCGTCCCATCGGCTGAGCTGGATGAGGCAGCGGGCGGTCTCCTCAATGATGTCTGAGGAGGGGGCTTCGCCTTGCCGCTCGATCTCGTGCTGGAGCAGCGGCAGAGCGCCTTCCCAGTCTTGCAGGGCTTCATAACAGCGTGCCATGGAGAGGGAGATTTCATCGTCTTCCTGAAGGAGGAGTGCCTGCTGGAAATCGGAGAGGGCAGAGGACCATTTCTGTGATTGCATGGCAGCATAGCCTCTCAGTGTCAGGAGCTTGGTGTTGATGCCGAAGGTGTCTGCCGCCCAGTCCATCAGGATGATGACTTCACGGCTGGCTCCCATCTGCAGGAGTGTCTCGCTGGTGTATTCAATCTGCTCGAAGGAGGTGAAAAATTGCTGGAAGAAGGGCTGCGTGGGCAGCAGCAGTTCTTCACCGAGACGGAACGTTTCTTGCAGGTTGAAAGGCTTGGCGGCCGGGAAGGTGGTGAAGAATCGTTGCAGGCTCTGGCAATAGTTGAAGAGCGGCGGCAGCTGGCGGTCGGAGAACTCGACACTGTCGTCGTCCTCCTGGTGCTGTCCGAAGTCAATGTGTCCTGCGCCAAAGCCTTCATCGTCCTCATCGTCCTCGTCCTGAAGACGTTCCAGCTCGTCCTGAATCTGTTCGTGAATCTTGCCTGCACCGCGTTGATGGAGGTATTCCATCATAGAGAGGTAGGAATAACAGTCACTGTCACAGTAACGGTTGCAGAACATAATGCCACGGGTCAGCGTGCTGATTTTCCCTTTCCTGTAAATAATGTCATGGAAAAGAGGCAGTTCTGTGGTGAATGGATAGAACCAGTGTGCGGGATTCTCGAAGAAGCGGAAATGCTTCATGAAGCGCATGCTGCTGGCATTCACATCCATTTCGTGGCTGCGCAGTTCGTCGATGTTGCGGGAGAAATCCATCATGCGGCGGAAGAGGCGTTCTTCACTGTTGCGGTCTATTCTGATGGCTTTCACCTCCATGCGGAACCCCTGTTCGCCGAGCTTCTGGTCCGACTCTTCGTCATCACTGGAACCCAGGTGGGGCTGGTGCTTCTCCAATGCTTCTTTGACCAGCTGGAGGGTGTCGTCCACTTTCTTATCTACAGAGTCTGTGAGGGATTGGTTGATGAACGCCCGGAAGAGTTCCGGCATCTCTTGACGGATGTATTCTGTCTCCAGGAAAAGCTGGATTCCACGCTGGATGGAAGGCATAAACTGGATGAGGTGGGAATAGCGCTTGTATATCAGCACGAAGATCACGGCGATGCGCAACAGCAAGTCCAGGATTTCCTGTCCCCGCGCCTGCACTTGTGAATCATCGGCGTCTTTTAAGTCATTCTCTTCCATATCTTTAAGGGCTTTGCCTCCCATGGACAGGAGGTAGTAGATGGAGACGTGATCATATCCGATGAGCTCCAGCAGGAGGAATGCCGAGACCAGTGTCCTGCGGGTGAAGAGGCTGGTCTGATTGAAGCGTTCTGCGCTTTCTTGTGTTTTCTCTGCAAACAGATGGGAGCACCAGATGAGGTTGAAAACGTTGTCCAGGGACTCATAGTACGTCTGGTCCAGTGGGGCTCCATCGGGGTATTGTGACAGCTGTTCCAACTGGTGAGTGGCTTTCCCTCCGAAGAAGTCCGTGGTCAGGTTCCGGGAGACTTCACCGTAGGCTGTGCCGCTCTTCAAGCGCAGCCATACGAAGCGCATTCGGCTGAAGAGGATTATCAGGTCTTCAAACAGATGATTGATTTCCGCCGAAGGGTCTTTGACGTCTGTCTCGGGAGTGTTGTCGGCCTGAAAGTGCCTGTGAAGCAGTTCCACATACTGGTCTTGCAGCTCTTGGAGGAGCTGGGCGGAGCCCTCTGTGTCCAGGTCTTGTACAATGGCTCTGGTGAGGGCCACTGCATCCAGGAAGCGGCGTTCACGGATGGCCTCTTCTGCTTCTTCTGATATCTTGTTGAAAGCTTTGAAATCCATGTGGAGTGGTTAACGTTTCAGTTCGTAGATGAGCGTGTCGATGGTATAACCTTTGCGCGCTTTGTCTCTGGTGGCGAGCCATCTGAGGGCGGCTTCTGCATCTGAGGCACGTGGCGTGGAGAGCGCCGCCGGAACAGGCAGTGCGCGGCTGATGGTGTCCCGCAGGGTGTCGGGTGTCTGGCAGAGCTCCCGCAGCAGTCGCGGGAAGCTGTCTCGCAGGCCGAGCGCCTCGTCATATCCTTGGAAGAGGAGGCGCAGCTGGCGCAGACGTGTGGTGTCTGCGAGTACGGCAGAAGGTGCCACCAGGGCTGCCAGACGGGGATCCAAGGAGCGGGTGGTGAAATTCAGGTTGTTGCCCCGCAGACGGGCTTCTGTGGCGAAGGGCTCGGGCAGCAGGGCAGCGTCCATGGTTCCGTTGCAGAGCATGTCTGTGCGGATGCGCACGTTGTTGATTTGTGGACGGAAGATGTCGGTCTGGACCATTCGGGCACTGTCCATCATTCGGTCGCTCCAGTAGTCTGTGATACTGTGACGTGCCACAGCCACCATCCTCTCTTTCAACTGGTTGAGGTTGCGCACGCGTCCGCGATGCGCCGTGATGAGCTGCAGTTCTCCGTCGGTGGCAGCCACGGCCCGCAGGTCAAACGTGTCGGCCTGCTGAATCATGATGGCACGGGCCAAGTCGCTATAGGCCAGGTGCACACGGCGTCGGAGCAGGGCGGTGTCGGTGTCGAGCTGCGCCCAGAAGGTGTGGATCCGCAGGTCGAGGCCGAGCCGGTCGTAGATTCCGGTGCGCTGGGCCACATAGAACGGCAGGCAGTCTGCCACGGGCATCAGGGCCACGTGAAGGGCTGCAGAGTCTCGCCGTGCTTCTTCCTCTGGTGAAAGGGTGGGAGAGGAGTGGCAGGCGGAGAGCAGAAGAAGGATGATAGAAAAGACCCACCCCCCGCCCTCCCTGAGAGGGAGGGAGTAGTCACTTTTGCGCTTTGAATTCTTTTCCATAGAAATATGGTTACAATTCTTAATGGTGACCACTCCCTCCCTTTAGGGAGGGTGAGGGGAGGGTCTTCTGTTATTGAGGTTAGCCCTGGATGGCAGCTACGCCCGGGAGCACCTTACCCTCGATGGCCTCTAAGAGAGCGCCACCACCGGTGCTGATGTAGCTGACCTTGTCTTCCAGACCGAACTTGTGGACACAAGCCACGCTGTCGCCGCCGCCGATGAGGGAGAAGGCGCCTTCGGCAGTAGCCTTGGCAACAGCCTCGCCCACAGCACGGCTGCCCTTGTCAAAGTCATCACATTCGAAGCAGCCTGCGGGGCCGTTCCACAGAATGGTCTTGGCACCTTCGATGGCCTTGGCGAACTTGGCCTGGCTCTTCGGTCCCACATCCAGACCGTCCCAACCAGCCTCAATGGCGTTGGAGGGGAACGTCTTGATCTCGGCACCGGGCTTCACGGAGAAGGTTCCGAAGTCATAACCTGTGCAGCAGATGCTGTCCTCGGCCAGCACGAGTTCCACGCCGTTCTTCTTGGCCATTTCCTCAACGCCGAGGGCCACGTCCAGCTTGTCCAACTCTACGATGCTGTTGCCGATCTCGCCGCCGTGAGCCTTCATGAAGGTGTAGGTCATGCCACCGCAGAGGATGAGCTTATCGACCTTGCCCAGCAGGTTCTCGATGATACCGATCTTGGTGCTGACCTTGCTGCCACCCATGATGGCGACGAAGGGGCGACGGATGTTATTCAGCACATTGTCAACGGCTTGCACTTCCTTCTCCATGAGCAGGCCGAGCATCTTGTTGTCGGCGTCGAAGTAGTCGGCAATCACAGCCGTGGAGGCGTGACGGCGGTGTGCGGTGCCGAAAGCATCCATCACATAGCAGTCGGCGTAGGAAGCGAGGGTCTTGGCGAACTCCTTCTGGCTTTCCTTCATGGCCTTCTTGGCGGCGTCGTAGGCGGGATCTTCCTTGTCAATACCCACGGGCTTGCCTTCCTCTTCGGGATAGTAGCGCAGGTTTTCCAGCAGCAGTGCTTCGCCCATCTTCAGGGCAGCAGCCTGCTCGGCAGCCTTGGCGCAGTCGGGAGCAAACTTGACGTCCACACCGAGGGCAGCGCTCACGGCGGGAACGATCTGTTGGAGGGACAGCTTCGGATTCACCTTGCCCTTGGGTTTGCCCATGTGGGACATAATGATGAGGGCGCCGCCGTCGGCCAGCACCTTCTTCAGAGTGGGCAGGGCACCGCGGATACGGGTGTCATCGGTGATGTTACCATTGCCGTCGAGGGGCACATTGAAGTCAACACGAACGATGGCTTTCTTGCCAGCAAATTTGTAATCGTGAATGGTCATTTTGAGAATTGTTTAATGATTAAAAGTTGAATGTTTAATGGATATTCTATGTCGTTTTCGTGAGAAATCACGGTTGTTATTGTCTGAAATCGCTGCAAAAGTACACTTTTCTGCTGAGTCTTCCAAAGAAATTAAGACTTTTTATTAAAGAACAGGCACGCGCGCTGCAATCCGCACTCCAAACAGTGCGGTTTGAGGGCTGTGCACACGTATCTGCCGTGCAAAATGAGCCAGTGGTGGGCTCGCGGAATGTCTTCCTCGGGAATGTTCTTCACCAGCTCCTTCTCCACCGCCAACGGAGTGGTGGCTTTGTCACCCACCAGCCCCAAGCGGTGACTGACGCGGAAGACATGGGTATCCACGGCCATCCGAGCCTGCCCGAAGGCCACACTCATCACCACGTTGGCCGTCTTACGACCCACGCCGGGCAGGGACGTCAGCTCCTCCAAGGTCTCTGGCACACGGCCGTCGAAGCGTTCCACCAACTGCCGGGCGGCCTGCACCAGGTGCCGGGCCTTGCTGTTGGGGTAACTGACGCTGCTGACAAACGCCAGCACCTCTTCCTCTGTGGCGGCGGCCATCGCCGTTGGAGTGGGGAAGGCCTGGAAGAGTGCCGGGGTGACCAGGTTGACACGTTTGTCGGTACACTGCGCACTCAACATCACTGCCACGAGGAGCTGGAAGTGGGAACCGTAGTGCAACTCGGTTTCGGCCACAGGCATGGCCTCTCGGAAGTAGCTGATGACGGTGTTATATCGTTGTTTTTTATTCATGAGGCTGCAAATTTACTACTTTTTCAGCCAACAACCTTAAAAAATGACGGAAAAGTGTGGCAGAGTGCCGACGAATGATTACTTTTGTGCCAAAATCTTAAAGAAATGTACAGAATTCAAGCTTTTTTACTCTGTTTGTCTGTCGTTTTACCGCTGTCTGCTCAGGAATTGTCTGCGGATGAGAAAGGGCAGTTGGCGGTGGCCGTGGACAACATTTCCTTCTTCAAGGATAACGAGTTTGAGGGCGAGCAGGCACGTGGCTATTCCCTTCCAGGCTTTTGGGTGCAGCCGCGACTGTCCTATCAGCCATTGGAGAACGTAAGGTTGGAGGCTGGTTTTCACGCACTTGTCTATGACGGTGCCAACAAATATCCCTGTTACGCCTATCACGATATAGGACGCTGGAAGGGAAACCAATACCAGCAAGGCGCCCACGTGCTTCCTTTCTTCAGGGCTCAGGCGCAACTGGGTTCGGTGAATCTTGTCCTGGGAAATATCTACGGCGCTGAAAAGCACGGGATTACAGAATCTCTTTGGAATCCGGAACTCACACTGACACAAGATCCCGAAATGGGATTCCAGCTCTTGGTGAACCGCCCACGATGGAACGTGGATGCATGGATCAACTGGCAGAGTTACATCTTTGAAGAGGACACCCATCAGGAGGCTTTCACCATCGGTGTGGTCCAGCGTTTCTCCCTCAACGCTCCACACTCCCCGCTCCACTGGTTTGTGCCCGTGGAAATCCTGATTCAGCACCGCGGCGGCGAACAGGACGCCACCCCAATGGGCGTGCAGACCATCACGAACGGTGCGGCGGGGCTGGGTGTCGGATGGAACGCTGCGGGCCGTGTCCTGCACAGCCTCACCGCAGAAGCGCTGGCGCTGGGCTGCTGGCAACAGAGCGGACACCTGTGGCCGTTCAACGCGGGCCTGGCAGGCGCTGTTCAGGTGGACGCTCAGCTGGCGGGTGGATTCCACCTGTTCGGTGGACTGTTCTATGGCCGGGATTTCGTGTCGCTCTACGGCGCACCGTTCTATTCCACCCTCTCGCAGAAAGAGCCTGGTGCCCGCTTCTCCTATCTCTTGACGCCGCGGATTGGAGGCGAGTGGAAATATTCTTTTTCAGAAGATTATGTACTCGGCATTAAAGCAGAGGTTTACCCATTGCGGGCAGGTGCATTAACCCGACCCGACGGTCGTGTGGAATCCGCCACATTTGCCAATAATTTCTCCTTCGGAATCTTCCTGCGCTGCGCGCCGCGCTTCTTGTTGAAGGTCTTTGATTGAGACGTCCTCACCCGATGAAGTTGACCTCCGGAGTGATGGTGATGCCAAACTGCTTTTGCACATCCGTCTGGATGGCGCGGCAGAGCCCGGCAATCTCAGCGCCCGTGGCCCCGCCTCGGTTCACCAGCACCAGTGCCTGCTTCTCATAAACGCCGGCACGGCCCACCGTCCGTCCTTTCCATCCACTTTGCTCTATCAACCAGCCAGCGGGGATTTTCACCTGACCCTCATCTGCCTCGTAATGTGGCATTTCGGGATGGGAGACAGCGATGCGTTCATAGACCTCTTGCGGCACAATGGGATTGGTGAAGAAACTGCCGGCATTGCCCAACTCGCTGGGTTCCGGCAACTTGGACCGACGGATCTCAATAATGGTCTGTCGCAGTTGGGCGGGTGTGACCTGTTCCTTGTCGATGCCTTTCTCTTCCAACGCCCGAAGAATGCCTCCATAGCCTAACAATGGCTGAAACTGGCGGATGAAAGAGAACATCACGTGTGTGACGGCGTAACGGCCACGCAGCTCGTGCTTGAAGACGCTGTCACGATAGCCGTAACGACATTCACGGAGTTGAAAAGTGCGAAGCTCACCTGTCTGTAAATCAACGGCTTCCACTGCAAGGATAAAATCTTTGGCTTCTGCACCGTAGGCGCCGATATTTTGCACGGCGCTGGCGCCCACCTCGCCAGGAATCAGGGAGAGGTTCTCCAGCCCGTACCATTGGTGATCTACAGCGTACTGCACAAAATCATCCCACTTGACACCCGCTCCAACGCGCACAAGAATCTGGGCTTCTGTCTCCGTCATCAGCAGGATATCCTGGATGCGGCTATGTAGCACCGTGCCAGGGAAATCACAGAGGAACAGCAGGTTGGAGCCACCACCGATATGCAGAAGCGGTGTCTCGTCGTGACGCTGGGAGCGTTCTCGGATGAAGGCCTGCAGTTCCTCCACTGTGTCATATTCCACCAATTGGCGGGCGGTGGCTTCAATGCCGAAGGTGTTGTGGGGAAGCAGGGAAGCGTGGTCGGTAATCGTCATTTCACACTTTTCATTTTTCACTTTTCATTTTTCATTTTTAATTCTCATAGGCCGTGAGGCGCCAGCGGCCGGTGGCGTCACACTGGAAGGTGAGGAGGTTCTGCAGTCCGTTGCTGAAACCTCTCACTTGCAGTATCATTCTG
This sequence comes from Bacteroidaceae bacterium, assembly GCA_017619335.1. Lineage (GTDB taxonomy): Bacteria > Bacteroidota > Bacteroidia > Bacteroidales > Bacteroidaceae > Physcousia. The sequence continues at coordinate 31,076 of JAFZSP010000072.1, read as the reverse complement.
TGTGCGTTCTGATAGCTCTGGCCGTAGCGTATATTGGTGAGCACATCCTGTGGCAAGTCTGGCTTGAACTCGAACCACTGATCCACGTCAATGGTTCCTTCAATGGCCTCAAATTCCTCATTTTCATCTGTTACGACGAAACGCATGGGATTTTGCACATGCTGACGCTGGTAGATGCTGTCTGTGGCCCACTGACGATAGAAGTCCAGGAAGCCCTGCAAGTCACAGTGCTCAAAGGGGTACTGCCGCTGGCGTGTCAGCATCCAGCGTCCACTGGTGCTGTCGCGCTCAAAATCATAGGCTTCAATGAGTCTGCTATGCAGGAAGATCTGTTCTACAGAGGCTGCTGAGACGTCAGGGTCTTGTGCCAGATTCATCTGGCGGCGGTTTCTCCAGAGCACCGTGCAGTAGTCCTGTCCCAAGAAGAGGGAACGGTGGGTCCAGTCGGCTTGCTGCATAAGGTGGGTCTCTCCATTGGCCTGTTGGATGGTCAGCGGGAAATGGATGCGCTGCCGCTGCAGGTGGTTGCTCTGTTCAAAGACGAAGACAAAGTCATCAAACAGCTCATCAATACTCACCGGCAAGGGTGCATCCTCCACCTGATCGTCTAACAGAAGGGTGTCTGCATCGGTGAAAGTGGAGTCGTCTGTGAAGAAAGGAAGGTCGGGCACGCTCGCCGCCGTCTCGCCCTTGCCAAACGGTTGACGATGGGTGCAACCGACACCAATCGTGGCGGCAAGAAAGAGCACAATCGGCCAGTTTCCTTTCATTTTTCGCACGCTTTTTCTTTTACTTTTCTAAAAAATCGTGCAAAATTACACTTTATTTTCCATTCAACGTGCATTTTTTGATAAGAAATATGTATCTTTGCGGCGTTTTTCTGTGATTTATCAATTCAATAGTCATAAAATGCTCGAAAAAATCAAGCAATTGCTCGCAGAAGTCAACCAGTTGACAGCTGCCACTCCCGAGGAAGCAGAGGCCTTGCGCATCAAGTACCTCAGCAAGAAAGGTGAGATCAGCCGTCTGATGGATGACTTCCGCACGGTGCCCGCCGAGATGAAGAAGGAAGTGGGCATGAGAATCAATGAACTCAAGAGTCGCGCCACAGAGCGCATCAACGAACTCAAGGCCGCTGCCGCCGCCCAGGAGACGGTGGCCGATGACCTGGACCTGACCCGCACGGCCTATCCCATCGGTCTGGGCACGCGCCACCCGCTGACGATTGTCAAGAACGAGATCGTGGACATTTTCTCCCGTCTGGGCTTCACACTGGCAGAGGGTCCCGAGGTGGAGGACGACTGGCACGTCTATAGTTCCATGAACTTCCCCGACGACCACCCGGCTCGCGATATGCAAGACACCTTCTTCGTGGAGGCACATCCGGATATCATCCTCCGTTCCCACACTTCATCCGTGCAGGCTCGTGTGATGGAGCGCACCCAGCCGCCCATCCGGGTCATCTGCCCGGGACGTGTCTATCGTAACGAGGCTGTCAGTGCCCGTGCCCACTGCTTCTTCCATCAGGTGGAAGGTCTGTATGTGGATAAGAACGTGAGCTTCAAGGATTTGAAACAGGTTCTCCTGCTCTTCGCACAGGAGATGTTCGGCCCCGAGACACAGATTCGTCTGCGCCCCAGCTACTTCCCCTTCACCGAGCCGTCGGCCGAGATGGATGTCAGTTGCACCATTTGTGGCGGCAAGGGCTGTTCCATGTGCAAGGGCTCCGGCTGGTTGGAAATCCTTGGCTGCGGAATGGTGGATCCCGCCGTGCTGGAAGCCAATGGAATAGACAGCAGCGTCTATTCGGGTTACGCTTTCGGAATGGGTATCGAGCGCATTGCCAACTTGAAATACCAAGTGAAGGACTTGCGCCTGTTCTCCGAGAATGATGTCCGCTTCTTAGAGGAGTTCACAGCCGCCAATTGATAATTCCTTGACGCGTTGGAAGGCCAGCTGCTTGCATTGAAAAGTGCCACCCTCGCCTTTGGTGACCGTGTGCTGTTCCGTGACCTTGACTTGACGTTGAGGGCAGGACAGTTGGTGGGTCTCACGGGGGAGAGCGGTTGCGGCAAGACCTCACTGTTGCGTGTCGCGCTGGGCTTCGTGCCTCTGACGTCGGGGACGGTGGAAGTTTGCGGCCTTCCCTTGGAAGTGAGTCATATCCAGACGATTCGCCGTCAGACAACATACGTTCCACAGGAACTGCAACCGCCTGCTGACGTCGGCCGTGACTTGCTGCAGCTCACCCTGGAGTTGGAAGCCAACCGTGTGAGGGCAGATGAAGCGGCCCTGCCGCCGCTCATGAAATCCCTGGCGCTGGCACCGTCACTTCTGGAACAACCTGCAGCCACGCTCTCCGGCGGACAGCGGCAACGCCTGTTGCTGATAGCTGCCCTGGCGCTGAAGAAACCGTTACTGTTGCTGGACGAACCCACCTCCGCACTGGACGAGGACAGCAGCCAGCGTGTGGCACTCGCTCTGTTGCGGGCCTGCCACGAAGAGGGTCGTGCGGCACTTGTGGTCAGCCACGATCCTTTTTTCCTTGCTTTCTGTGACCAAGTCATTACCCTTTGAACAATGAAAATTGCACTTCTCCAACACCCGTGCGTCACTTCTGCCGACCAGAACCGCGCCTATCTTGCTGCAGCGATTGCCGATGTGGCTGCCCGCGGCGCCGAACTCGTCTGTTTGCAGGAACTGCACAACACGCCCTACTTCTGTCAGACAGAGGACGTTAACAACTTCGACCTGGCCGAGCCTGTTCTGGGGCCCAGCACCGCTTTCTTTGGTGCGCTCGCGCGTGAACATCACATCGTCCTGGTCACCAGCCTCTTTGAACGGCGCGCACCAGGGCTGTACCACAACACGGCTGTGGTGCTGGAGCGTGACGGATCCATCGCTGGCGTGCATCGGAAGATGCATATTCCCGACGACCCTGCCTACTACGAGAAGTTCTATTTCACCCCTGGCGACCTTGGCTTCCGTCCCATTGAGACGAGCGTAGGGCGGTTGGGCGTGCAAGTCTGTTGGGACCAGTGGTATCCCGAGGGCGCCCGTTTGATGGCGCTGGCCGGTGCAGACATTTTGATTTATCCCACCGCCATCGGTTATGAGAGCAGTGACACGCCCGAGGAGCAGGCCCGTCAGCGACAGGCTTGGCAGATCGTGCAGCGCGGTCACGCGGTGGCCAACGGCCTGCCCGTGGTGGCTGTGAACCGTGTGGGACACGAGCCCGACCCGAGTGGTCAGACACACGGCATTCAGTTCTGGGGAAGCAGCTTCGTGGCCGGACCGCAGGGCGAATTGCTGGCCGAGGCATCGCAGACAGATGCAGAAAACCTACTCGTGGAAGTGGATCTGCAGCGCAGTGAACAAGTGCGCCGCTGGTGGCCCTTCCTCCGTGACCGCCGCATCGATGCCTATCAAGACCTCACCCTCCGCTTCCGAGATATAAATAAAGGGGTCGCCTTCGGCTCAAAATTTATAAAAAATTGAATAAATAACTCAAGTTTCGCAAGTATGCCAACACACTGTAATTCAAAGCCCCGTAGGGGCATGATAAGGGTAGCCAGCCAATTCATTGGCTGGTATGCAATGGCGAGGAAAACGCGTGCCTTTAGGTACGCGACAACAAATCCCTATCGCGTACCTACGGCACGCATTCCATTTACTGACACATTACCAGCCATTAAAATGGCTGGCTACCCCTATCAAATGCCTACGGCATTACTTGCGAAAATTGAATAAATAATTTTTCACAGTCCCCCAGCGGAAACGCAGTCCTCCCCCTTGGGGGAGTTAGTAGGGGGCTTTTAAACTTTTCACTCTCCCTCCCCTTGGCCCTCCATTTCACCCCTTCCACCCCCGTCATCAGTGATTTGACACTGCATCTCCAAAAGGCCGAGCTGCCGCTGGCCGAACAGATGGAGCTGCGCGGCACTTTCTTTCCTGCCGAGTGGTACCCACAGAGCGGCATCCAACTCACGTGGCCTCACGCCGACACCGACTGGGCACCACTCCTGTCCCAGGCTGATGACTGTTTCGTCCACATCGCCCTGGAAATTTTGCTGCACGACGAACTGGTGCTGATTGTCACCCCGGAACCCGAGCGCGTGAAGGCACTGTTGCATGAGCGCATCCCTTCCCGCCTGCTGCCACACGTGCGCTATTTCGAATGTCCCACGAATGACACCTGGGCCCGGGACCACGGCTTTCTCACGCTTGTCACCGAGGAAGGCCCACGCCTGCTGGACTTCCAATTCAATGGTTGGGGAAAGAAGTTCCCTGCCGAGTTGGACAACCAGATTTGTCGCAGGCTGGCTGATGCACTCCACGGCTCCTACGAGTCCCATCTGGACTTCGTATTGGAGGGTGGGAGCATAGAGAGTGACGGTCGCGGGACGCTCCTGGTGACCAGTGAGTGCCTCCTGTCGCCCAACCGCAATCCGTCTCTGACGCGCAAGGAAATAGAAGACCGACTGCTTCACGATTTCCATGCACAAAATGTCCTCTGGCTGGACCACGGCTTCCTCGAAGGGGACGACACAGACAGTCACATAGATACCTTGGCCCGCTTCTGCCCCAACGACACCATCGCCTACGTGCAGTGCACAGACCCGCAAGACCCTCATTATGAGGAACTGAAAGCCATGGAAGAGCAGTTGAAGACCATTAGCCCCACGATTGACTACCGATTGATACCCCTACCGCTGCCGGCTCCTATCTTTGACCCCGAGGACGGTCACCGCCTGCCCGCCACCTACGCCAACTTCCTCATTATCAACCGCGCCGTGCTGCTGCCCACCTACGGACAACCTGACAACGATGAGCTTGCGCGCCGCCAGCTCCAGAAGGCGTTCCCCCGATATGATATAGCACCTGTAGATTGTCGTGTACTCATTCGTCAGCACGGCTCCCTCCACTGTTCCACCATGCAATTCCCCCTCGGTGTATTAAAATAATGGACATCACCCTCTCCTCCCTCGCTATTGGCCTCCTGCTGCTGTTGTTGCCGCTGTACTTCCTGTGGAAGATACGGACAGGGATGGTACGCGCCACCCTGATAGCCGCTGCCCGAATGATTGTGCAGCTGTTCCTCATCAGCATCTACCTGCGCTACCTATTTGAATGGGACTTTCCGTGGCTGAATATGCTGTGGGTGATTGTGATGGCGGTGATTGCCACCCACACCCTCGGGGAGCGCACGCGTCTGCGCTGGAGCGTCGTTGCCGTACCTGCTTTCGTCAGCTTTATGGTGGCGGCGCTGGTTATTGGTTTCTATTTCCTCTGCTTGGTGCTGCAACTGGAACACCCCTTCACCGCGCGCTACTTTATCCCTGTTATGGGAATCCTCATGGGAAATATGCTGGGGGTGAACGTCCTGGCACTCAGTACTTTCTACAGCGGCATCCAGCGCGAACAGGCTACCTATTATTACTTGCTGGGTAACGGTGCCTCACGTTTCGAGGCTTGGCTGCCTTTTATGCGGGAGGCGTGCATCAAGAGTTTTACACCCTGCATTGCCAATATGGCTGTGATGGGTATTGTCGCTCTGCCCGGAACCATGATAGGACAGATACTGGGAGGCTCGGCGCCTGACGTGGCCGTGAAATACCAAATGATGATTATTGTCATCACCGTCTCTGCATCCATGCTTTCCTTGGTCCTCTCCCTCTGGCTCTCCACCCGTGTGGCCTTCGATGGTTTCGGCCGATTGAAAGAAATATTCAGACTCTGAAACGCGCGCTTCATCCCCATCATTCCAGCGCGGATACGACACATTATTTTATAGCGTCGTTCTTTGTGCGGATGAGGTCCAACAAGTAGGCAGCCTTGATAAAGATGGCACCGTTGGCAGAACGGCCAAAGGGATCCTTCTTGCTGTTACCATACATATCAGACAGCGCAAAATAATATCTTCCTTCCAACTGAAAATGACCTATGGCAGTGGAGATCTCCAAGCCAGCACCGCCCGTGAGGCCGTACTCGAAGCGGTTCTCTATAGCCTTGCCATACTGCATCGTCACGTTGTTCGGGCGTGGTGAGCCGATCCATGGATTGCTGAAATGCTCTTTCTCACCAATACAATAACCAAACTGGGGTCCCAATAGAAGATAGAACTGTGCGCCCCGTCGTTCACGGCCCCAGGCAATGCGTGTCAGCAGGGGCATCTGGATATAATGCATCGTTCGGCTATAGGTGTCCGTGCTGTAGGCGGGATCAATGTCTTCTTCCCAGCCAAGGCTGGCGTAGTTCAGCTCTGCTTGTACGGCGCAGATGGCCGAGAAGTATTTCTCACAGGTGTAACGGGCAATCGCTCCCAATGTCAATCCACCTTTCGGCGTTTCTTTGACACTCGGGTTGAAGGTCACTCGGTTCATAACATAACCGCTATTGAGTCCCACGGCGAAATCGTTGCGGTGCTCACCCACCTGTGCCGTTGCACCGAGTGGCAGCAGAAGGAACAAGAGGAAAAAGAAATGGTGTCTCATATTCTTAACGATTAAAAGTGATGAGGTCGATAGTTTGTGCTGGCGAGTAATGAATCAACTCCACAAAAGTATTGACGAAGCCGTCACCTTCTGCCGTTCGCTCGAACCCGAGGGGATGTTGATAGGGTAGTGCAGGCACCTTGGTATGGCTGTCTTCCAGCCGATTTCCGAAAATGGAGAGTCCGCGCAGGAAGTAGTAACCCAGGTCAAAGCCCATGGCACCGTAGCGGGGAAACGTCTGCTGCATCGGGCGATGGAACCACTGCAGGAAGAGCCGGTCCAGTGCCTCGGAGCGTCCTGCCAAGGGGTTGCGGAAGAAGGTAGTGAAGATATAGGTGTCCTGCTCGTAGAAATCATGCAGGAGCTGTGATGTATAGGTCTGCCAGGCTGGATAGCCCAAGAGCTTCACCTGCAGGTCGGTGTGTTCGCGGCGGTAATCTTTCAGTTTGGGCAGGAAGGTGTTCAGTGCCTTCAGGCTGGAGGAGTTCAGTACCAGCAGGTTGGGACGCAACGGATTGAAAGCCTGATAGTAAGCGGTCTCGTCGCCCATGGTGTTCAACGTCCTGACGAAGATGCCGTCCTTGGCCAATTCATCCCTGAGCAGCTGCCCAAAGGCGGCACCCTCCTCGTTCTTCTCGTTACAATCCACGAGGATAATGTTGTGATCGCGGAACTGACTGCGAATGTACTGAAGCGCCCCATTTTGTACGGTCTGCCTGGGAGCACTGGCCATATAATAAAGTGGGTGGCCAGTGAGTTGAGTGGTCACATTGGAGAATGGGCAAACCAACCTAACGCCATGAATATCACAGTAGTCGGCCAGCGCTAATTGCTGTGCCACATCCAACGGGCCAAAGACCACATCCATCCGGCGCAGGGAGTGCTTCATCAGCAAATGATCCATCTCGTCGGCCGTGGAGCCGCTGTGCAGAGCCGTCACTTCCACATTGGTTCCGTCCCGTTTCATGCTGTCCACCGCCAACAGAAGGCCTTGGTAGAATTCCACCATCTTACTTCCTCGCGCAGTTTTCTCCTTCAGGGGAAGCACGACAGCTGCCCGAATGGTGTCCTTCCCAGGGGACGAAAGCAGTGTCACCTCTTGTGCAGACAGACGACAAGGTAACGCTGCCGGCAGCAAACTGCAGCAGACAATAAACGCGAAAAGATGATGAAGCCGAGGCGTCATAGTATTTGTTTCTAACATAGTCAGAGAAATAGTTTAGAGAGGATTGAAACGACGGTTTCCAACCCTTGGAGGTCGGTGTCGTCAAAGGCCGAGAGGCGGTCGCTATCGATATCCAAGACACCCAAGACAGGGGCGTCGGGTGTGGGAACGGCGATGGGGATGACGATTTCGGAACGGGAGAGGCTGCTGCAGGCGATGTGCCCGGGGAAGGCATCAACATCTGGAACGACGATGCTTCTGTGCTGGTCCCAGGCAGTGCCACAGACGCCGCGTCCGCGACGGATGCGGCTGCAGGCGGTGCTTCCCTGGAAGGGACCCAGCGTGAGCCACTGCTCGTCCTTGACAAGATAGAACCCTACCCAGAAGAATCCAAAGGCCTCACGCAAGGCGGCAGAGGTGTTGGAGAGCGCCGCAATGAGGTCGGTCTCGCCATCCATGAAGAGGCGAAAGTCCTCACAAAAGCGGACGTAACGTTCCGCCTTTGTGAGGTTCTCGGGATAGGTAAAAGAGCTCTCCATCAGTTACTTGGCCAGCTTGAAGCCGAGCTTCATGCCTTTGTAGTTGCTGCCCAGCAGCGTGGCAATGGAGCCTACGGTACTGTTGGCGGTGGTCTTGCTGAGCGAGCTGCTCACGGTGTTTACCATATTGAGGAGCTTGTCGGCATCATACATCAGGCAGAGGTTGGTGCCATCCATACCGACGATACAAGACTGGTTGAAGATTCCCAGTGAGCCTTGCATCTTCAGGGTGTTCTTCTCGGGCGTGAAAGTGTAGGTGCCAGAAGCAATAATCTTTCCGCCGGTGGAGATGGCAAAGGTCTTGTCGGCGTTGAAGGTGTAGGTGGTTACGCCCTTGGTGAGACCCACCTTGGTGAGGTAGGTGTTGAGCTTCTGTTCAATGGTGGCAGCTGCCACTTCACCGCCGGCTTTTGCCAGCAGGTTCTCGCTCTCAAAACGCACTTCGGGGGCTTGGTAGGTCCAGCTGCCAACGATGGTCTGCTCTGTGAGAGAGCTGGTGAGGATGCTTCCGAGGAGGCTTCCGAGAATGGCGCCGAGGGCATCTGTGGTGGCTGTGGTGCCGGTGGTGCCTGTGGTACCGGTGCCGCCAGTGGTTCCTGGCATGATGCAACTGCTGAGTGTCAGACTGGCAGCCATGAGGGCTGCAAAGATGGAATGTTTCTTCATAATGATTTGATGTTTAAAAGGTTATGATTTGAATAGTTTCATAAAGGCTGGTGGAAATGGAGTTTCGAAGAGCATCTGTTCTCCCGTGCGAGGATGGTGGAAGTGGAGGCGATAGGCGTGGAGGCAGAGACGACCGATGGGATCCGAGCCGTCGCCATACTTGCGGTCGCCGCAGACCGGATGGCCAATATCCTGCATGTGAACACGGATTTGGTTCTTGCGTCCGGTCTCCAGTTTCAGCTCCACGAGCGAATAGCGGGGAGTGGTTTGGAGGCGGTGGTAGTGGGTGATGGCGAACTTGCCGCCACCCGGATCCTCCGGGGAGGAATAAGTGATGTAGGCCTTGTTGTCCTTGAGCCAACTCTGGATGGTGCCACCCTCGCGTTCCAACTGTCCGCTGACCACGGCCACATAACGACGGTCATAGACAATGTCTTGCCAATTGTCCTCCAGCACCTGGGCAGTTTCCAGGTTCTTCGCATACATCATCAGCCCACTGGTCTCGCGGTCCAGGCGGTGCACGGTGTGGGCCGTGCATTTGAAATGGCGTTTCTCGAAATACTCGTCCAGCACCTGTTTGACAGAATACTGCTTGGCGGTGGCTGGCATGGAGAGGATGCCCTCGGCTTTCTCAATGACTATCAAGTCCTTGTCCTCATAGACAATCTTGACGTATTTGTTCAGCAGCTGTGTGCCGCCTTTGTGCTTGGAGACACGCACGATTTGTCCGGGGTGCAACGGCAAGTCGTAGCGTGTGGTCTGCTGGCGATCCACGGTGACGCCGTGACCTGCCAGGATATCTTTTGCACGGTTGCGACTGATGCCCGAGAGTTCTGTTAGTAGAAACTCCAGCAGGGTGGTCTCCTGGCGAACGGTGTGTTCACTGTATTTGGAACGTGCGTATTCTATGCCTGTCTTATTCTTCATTATTCACTTGTTATTCATGATGATAGGGTTCCCCGCGCAGAATGGTGAATGCGCGGTAAAGTTGCTCTACGAAAAGTACGCGTATGAGCTGGTGGGAGAAAGTCATCTGCGAGAGGGAGATTTCTTCCGCTGCCAAGGCGTGTATGGTAGGGTCAAAACCGTAGGGGCCTCCGACGATGAAGACGATGCGTTTGGCACCGGCCGCCATCCGCTTCTGCAGCCATCCGGCAAAGTCCATGGAGCGTCGTTCGCTGCCGTGCTCGTCCAGAAGGACGATGTGGTCACCGGGTTGCAGCTGCTTCCGCAGCAGCTCTGCCTCGGCGGTTTTCTGCTGTTCTGCACTCAGGGCCCGTGTGCTCTTCAACTCCGGAATCACCTCCAGACCGAACGGCACATAATGACTCAGGCGACTGCTGTAGTCGTCTATCAGCGCCTGAATGTGGCGGTCTGTGGTTCGGCCTATAACAAGGAGGGAGAGCTTCATTGGAGTTTCAAATGTCAAATTTCAAGTTTTTGGCTTACTGCTTATTAATCAGTCCCTTCGCCGTCTCGTCGCCGAGGTCGGCAGCACGTTGGAGGGCTTTCTTGGCTTCGGCTTCTTGTCCGGAAGCACGGAGACAGACGCCAAGGATGCGGTGGGCATCGGCAAAAGAATCATCTAACGCGATGGCCTTCTGGGCGGCAAGGATGGCCTCGTCCAACTGGTTGAAGCGGTAGTGCGTGGCGGCCAGTTCGGCAAAGAACACCGGCTCGTTCGGTTCCATGCGTGTGACGCGTTCAATATCGTTGAGGGCTTGCTGGAACATCCGGCAACGCATCTCCGCCTGATAGCGCTGGTAATAGAAATTGACATTCACCTCATTGATTTTCAGATGCTCATAATCGTTGAGGTCCTGCACTGCCAGACGGTATTTCCCCATGGACAGCAGTGTCTGAGCCCGCATCAGCAATGACGGTGCGGCCTCTTCGGTGTAGGGTTTCGTGAAACAAGCCACTGCGCTGTCCTGCATCGCCAACACAGCCGCAGTGTCACCGATTAACTGCTGACACTGAGCCGCATACAGGAAATGATCGGCCGAGCGCATGGTGGTTTTGTTGACATCCAGGAATTTTTGGAAGGCCGCAGGGTAATCCTTCTTGGCATAGAGGATGTGTCCCTGTAAGGACGTATAGACAGGATTCTCTTTCACCGAGAAAGCTTCTTGGGCTTGCTGCAAGGCTGCATCCAAAGTCCAACTGTCTGGCAGCGTGGCCTTGGGACGTGTGGCGGCACCGAAGATGCTGCGAGCCCGCGAGTAAAGTATCTCGTCCTTCTCGGCACAAGCCTTCAGGCCGGTGGCCCACGTCTCATCGGCCTCGGCAAAGCGTCCTTGAGCTGTCAACATTTCGGCGCGCATCGTGTATCCGTTGACCTCGGAGGGGAAGAGGCGGATGAAATCATCCACGTAGGCAAGGTACAGAGCCGTGTCGCGCGTACCTATTAAATAAATGAAGCTGTTGGCCTGGGATGCTTCTGCGGGCAGTTGTTTGCGGATGAGAACGTCACGGTAGTCGGGAACGTTGGCAGAGAGTGCCGTAACCTCCAGGGATTTTGCGAAATCTATGCTCATCACGAAACATTTCTCTTCGTCGGCTTTGGCAGACAGTTGCAGGAGCCCGAAGACCTCTCCTTCCTCGTTGGCAACAGGACAGGAGATATTCTTCTCTGTGGCACGAACGGGGAGTGTGTAGTAGGCATACTTCTCGTAGAAGGTGGAGACGTCGGAAATGGTCGTGGCCACCCCGACACCATTCTTGCTGGACAAGTAGGCAAGGATGTAGGCCGAAGCGTCTTTGGCACAGGGTGCCTTGGCCAGCGTGACGGGCGTGGATTTGATACCTCCGATATGCAACTTGATGACATCATAAAGCGAGGATGCTCCGACAATAGTTTCCACGGGATATTCGTTGCCTTTCTCGTCAATGGCCACTGCGCGTGCAGCCCCTTTGAACGAGGCGTAGTCAGACAGTGCCGTACCTGCTTCATCGATGAAGAATCCATTGGTGGAGTGCAGCAACTGACCACTGGCATCGTAGGTGATGAGGTTCAACTGTGCCTTGCGCGCTTTCTTGGCCCATTTGGGTTGGGCTGTAGCGGCAAGGGCGAATGTGCCCAAGAGCAGGGCAAAAAGTATTCTATGCATGGTTGAGAAGTGATTTAGCATTTTCTATGGCGGCAGCAGTGAGTTCCGCGCCGCTGAGCATGTGAGCAATTTCTGTGACGCGCTCTTCGGGCGTGAGCGGGACGATGTGACTGGTGGTGCCCTCGTCACCGTCCTCCTTATAGACCCGGAAATGATGTGTGCCCAAAGCAGCAATCTGGGGCAGATGGGTGATGGAGATGACTTGTCGGCCACCGGCTCCCATCTCTTTCATAATCAGCGCCATGCTCTCCGCAATGTGTCCGCTGACACCTGTGTCTATCTCGTCAAAGATAATCGTTGGCAGCGAGACAGAGGCACTGATCATGGCTTTCAGCGCAAGCATCCCGCGGGCAATTTCTCCACCCGAGGCCACGTCGGCAATGGGCTGCAGAGGGGCGTTTTTGTTGGCACTGAAGAGGAACGTTACCTGGTCCAGACCAGAGGCGTCAGGCGTAGGACGGGGTGTCATCTGCACTTGGAACTTCACATTGGGAATACCCAATGGGACCAGTCGCTCCTTCATTTGTCGTTCCACTTCCTTGGCAGATGTCTGACGTTGTGTGGTCAGCAGTCGGCCCTCCTTTTGTACGTCGGCGGCAGCGGTCTTCACTGCGGCTTCGAGGGCTTGGAGGTGCTCGTCGCTGTTGTCGATGGCGGATAAGCGTTGGCGGAACTCGTCACGCAGGGTCATCAACTGTTCATCTGTGTTTACGTGGTGTTTTTGTTGAAGGGAATAGAGGTTGCTCAGCCATTCCTGTACGCTTTGGAGGCGTTCTGGACTGATCTCTACCTGGTCGGCTGCCGAAGTGATTTCTGCCGTCACGTCTTTCAGCTCTATTCGGCAGCTGTCGATGCGTTCAGCCAGTTCAGAGGAGGCTGGAAGCAGGGACGTGATACTTTCCAATTGGCGGGAGGCGCTGTGCAGGGCACTGAGAATGCCTGCCTGTTCACGACCGTCGCCTTCCAAGAGTCCTTCTGCAGTCCACAGCGCTTCACGGATTTCCTCGGCGTGTTCCAGCATTTGGGCTTCCTGTTCATAATCAGCCTGTTTGCCTTCCTGCAAGTCCAATTCTTCCAACTGCTGGAGCTGGAAACGCAGGTAATCCTCGTCGGCTTTGTCCTGCTGGCTGGCGGCACGGGCGGCAGTGAGCGCCCGCAGGGCTTCCTGGTGATGGTTGAAAGCTTCTATGTAGCGCTTCCGTTGGTCGCTGTTGTGGGCCAGAATATCCAGAACGTTCAGTTGGAAGTCCTCCTGTTGGAGGAGAAGATTCTGGTGTTGAGAATGAATGTCTATCAGGCGTTCGCCCAGTGCACGCAGCAGCGTGACCTGCGCTGGTGTGTCGTTGATGAAAGCACGGCTTTTGCCGGCGGCAGTGAGTTCGCGGCGAATAACACACGACTGTCCGTCAAAATCCAAGTCGTTTTCTTCAAAAAAGGACTCCAACCCGTAACCGGCCAAAAGGAATTCGGCCTCAATCACGCAACGGGTTGCACCGCTCTTGATGGTGCGTGTGTCGGCACGCTGGCCCAACAGCAGTCCGATGGCTCCCAGAAGAATGCTCTTGCCCGCACCTGTCTCGCCGGTGATGACGGTGAAGCCGCGATCGAAACGGATATCAAGGGCTTCAATCAGTGCGTAGTTTTTTATGGAAAGTGATTGTAACACAGTGGCTTATTGTTTCAGCTTTTCCCAATAGGAATTTTGGGAGGGATTAATGCGGGACAGGATATCAAATACTTGTTCTCGTTCTTCGTTACTTCCCTTGCCGGAGAAGATACTGACGATTTCGTCACGTTTGAAGTCGGTGAAGATTTGGGGAAGCATCGATAGCGACTTGTCCTCGTGGGCTTCTTTCAGCAGTTTCATGGATTCGGCAATGGCCGTGCGGGCACTCTCCGTATTCTCTGCCATGTGGTCCAGTCCCGTGCGGTAATAGTCGTATTGCAGTTGTCGGAACTTTTCCATTGAGCCGTCCAGATAGTCATTGACAATGGCGTAACGGTTGCGGGTGTCGTCAAATGCTTTCCAACCTTTGAACCCCAGACTCTCGGCATTATTGCAGATGTCCTGAGCCATCTGCAGGATGGCTGTCCCACCCATGGGTGACATAGAATCCAAGTCCAGGCCAATAATCATATAAGCCCAATAGGCCAGCATGGCGGTTAGGTTGTTATCCACTTGTTCCGGGCGCCATTCCAGTTGGTCAAACTCCTGGAAATTAAACTCGAAATCCTTGTCTGTCGTACTCCATACGGTGGTCGTGTAGGTGGAACCGAAAACGGGACGGATGGAGGACATCAGCAGTGTGGCCTTGAAGGAGTTGTCGGTCTCACTGTAACTGCTCACGTTGATGTTGAAGGAGCACTGGATGCGCTCTTGCTCGCGGAACTGAATGGAGGTCCAGGCGCGTTCATTCAGGAACTGGGTCACGGCTTTCTCCAGGGCTTCAAAGACGCCGGACTTGGTGTTGGACACCTGCGAACGGTTGATCAGCACCTTAGCGTTCAACTCTTGTGCGCGCACAGAAGTAATCGTCAAGGAGACCAGGAGCAGAAGGATGTACTTTTTCATAATTGCAGTCTTAAACAACAACTTTAATAGTCACAATATTTTCTCCAGGTAGTCAATAATATCAATGGCAACGGCGGTCTTCGCTTTGAGCGGGTAGGGGATAGCGGTTTCTGGTGTGACGATGGTGATTTTGTTCGTGTCATGTTGGAAGCCAGCACCCTCGTCCTGCAAGGAGTTGAGGACGATGAAGTCCAGATTCTTCTTGCGCAGTTTCTCTTGAGCGTGGGAGAGTTCGTCGTTGGTCTCTAAGGCAAAGCCCACCAGTCGCTGCCCCTCGCGCTTCATGGCACCCAGGCCTTTGGCGATGTCTTGTGTCGGCTTCAGGTGCAGCACCAGTCCGTCGCCCTCGCGTTTGATCTTCTGGTCGGCAACGGTGTCTGGTGTGAAGTCTGCCACAGCAGCACAGAGAATGGCCGCATCGGCTTCCGGGAACCGCTGGCTGGCAGCTTCCCACATCTCTTGGGCACTCTCCACAGAAATCACCTCAACCCCGGCAGCATCTGTGGTCTTCTGCACAGGGCCGCAGACCAAATCCACGTGGGCACCACGCCGAGCACACTCTTCTGCCAACGCAATCCCCATCTTACCGCTGCTGTAGTTCCCGATAAACCGCACAGGGTCAATCTTTTCATACGTAGGTCCTGCCGTAATCAGCATCTTCTTACCTTTTAAAGGAGAGGACGCCTTGTTCTCCGCGCTCTCCAGCACCTGACGCGCAATTTCCTCGGGCTCTTCCATCCGCCCCTTGCCCACTAAATGACTGGCCAGCTCTCCGCTTGCGGGCTCAATAACTGTCACCCCTCGCTCACGGAGCAGTTTCAGATTAGCCTGCGTGGCCTCATGGGCCCACATATCCAGGTCCATTGCGGGTGCCACATACACGGGGGCCTTCATGGACAAGTACGTGGTCAGCAGCATGTTATCTGCAATGCCGTGTGCCATCTTGGCCAGAGTGTTGGCACTTGTGGGTGCTATCACCATTGCATCGGCCCACAACCCTAAAGCTACATGGCTGTGCCACGTTCCGTCCCGCTGGGCAAAGAAGTCACTGATGACAGGTTTGGACGTCAGTGCAGACAGCGTGATAGGAGTGATAAATTCCTTCCCTGCAGGCGTAATCACCACTTGCACCTCGTGACCGGCCTTGACGAACAGCCGGATAAGGGTGCAGGCTTTGTAGGCGGCTATACTGCCTGTGATGCCGAGGACTATATTCATAATGTGCAGTTTAGGGTTTGCTGTTCTTTGAACTCACGGCAATCTCCGTGAGCACTTGCTTCGTATTCAGGGCAAAGTCACCTTGCATAATCCAACTGTAATAACCAGGGTCACGGCGCAGGGCCTCAATCACGGGTGTGCCTTTGTATTTGCCGAAGTTGAAGACGGGGACATTGTTATCATCATAGACGATACGGCCGGCATAATCCACATTTTTGTTCTTGCGGGAGTACTCTGCCAGGAAATCCATATCGTTTTGCAACACTTCGGGATAATGGTCCAACTGGGCGCAGAGCACCTCGTAGGTGGCTCGGGTGTCGGCCAGTGCCGAGTGAGCAGCCTCCAAGTCCTTGTGACAGTAGAACTTATAGGCAGCAATCAGTGTGCGACGTTCCAGCTTGTGGTAGATATTCTGCACGTCAACACAATGGATCTTGTTGAAATTCGGATTGATACCGACGCGCAGGAATTCTTCCACCAGCATGGGAATATCGAAGTGGTTGCTGTTGAAACCGCCCAGGTCACAGCCTTTCATGAAATCCCAGATCTCCTGCGCTACATCCTTGAAAGTAGGGCAGTTGGCCACGTCCTCGTCATAAATGCCGTGAACGGCGGAGGCACCCTCGGGAATGTGAATCGTGGGATTCAGACGCATCACTTTGGACTCTTCGTTGCCCGATGGATGTATTTTCAGCAGGCAGATTTCCACGATGCGGTCGTGAGCCACTTCAATGCCGGTGGTCTCCAAGTCAAAGAAGACGATAGGGTTTGTTAAATTGAGCTTCATATTTTAATGCAAGCATGCTTGCTTGTAAGATTATTGAGTTTAAGAGTATGAGCTTCAAGAAGTTTTAGATAACGCAAAGACGCCAAGACGCGAGAACCCACGCACAGGCGTCACGTCTTAGCGTCTAAGCGTTGCAGGGCTGTCTGTTAGTCGTTCAGCATCATGGGCATCAGCAGCATCAGGACTTCTTCTCCCTCACGCTGTTCTGCAGGCATAATGATGCCGGCACGGCTCGGATCGGCTAACAGGCAAGTGATTTCTGCACTGTCCAGATTGTTCAGGATGTCCAGCAGCAGCGTGCCCTTGAAACCAATATTGATGGCGGGAGAATCATATTCGCAGATGAGACGTTCCTCGGCAGAGGTGCTGTAATCCACGTCCTGACCGCTCACGGTGAGCTTGTCCTTCTTGAACGCCAGCTTGATCTGCGCACTGCTCTGGCTGGAGAACACCAGCACGCGCTTCAGGGCAGAGACCATAGCGGCGCGGTCGATACGGGCCACGTAGGGGTTGTTCTGTGGAATCACGCTGTTGTAGTTCGGGTAACGACCATCTATCAGACGGCATGTCAGTGTGAACTCGCTCGTTGTCAGCTGCGCCAGCTTGTCATTGAAAGTCAGCGTCACGCCGCCCTCGCTCTTGCCCAGCAGACCGCGCAGGATGATAGCGGGTTTCTTAGGAAGGATGAAACCCACCTGTTCTTCGCTTTTCACAGAGAAGTCTTTCTTGCGCACCAACTTACGGCCGTCGGTGCCCACAAAGATGAGGTTCTCCGGGGTGAAATCAAAGTAAATACCTGTCATCACTGGACGGATCTCGTCATCAGCGGTGGCGAAAAGCGTACTGTTGATGCCGCCTAACAGCACATTCTGCTGCATCTCAAACGTGTGAATTTCATCGCCCAACTGGTGCGGAGTGGGATATTCGTCGGCGCGCTCGCCAACAATATTGAAAGAACCGTTCTGGTACTCGCCATGGATTTCCATTGTGTCCAGATTCACCACTAAAGTGATGGGTTGGTCAGCGATTTCCTTCAGGGAGTCCAGGATGGTCTTGGCCTTGATGCAGAAGCGAGCGTTCTGGTCACACTCGATGAGTTCCACAGAAGTGACGAGGGTGCTCTCGCTGTCACTGGCGGTGATGGTCATAGTCTGGTCCTGAACATCGAACAGGAAGCAGTCCAGAATGGGGAAGGAGTTTTTGCTGTTGAGAACGCGGTTGATGGAGGTCAGACGCCCGAAGAGGGCGGAGCTGGATACTTTAATTTTCATTCGGTGTATGGTTTTTTATTTGTCATTTGGCGTTACTTTGGGTGCTCACACGGCCACAAGGGCGTGAAAAACGGAACAAAGATAGTGATTTTTGAGTTATCCGACAAAATTTTCCTCTTAAAATTAGCAAAAGTGACAGGAAAGACTTACTTTTGCATCCGATTTCACGGAAAAAAGCATTTTTTACACCTATAATAAATATATAATATGGAAATTTCTGGAAAGATTATTCAGGTTCTCCCCGAACGAGGTGGTGTCTCACAACGCTCGGGCTCGGAATGGAAATTGGGACAGTACATTATCGAGACTTTTGAGCAGTATCCGAAGAAGTGCGTTTTTGAGGTCTTCGGCACAGACCGCATCCAGCAGTTCAATATTCAGGCTGGGCAGTCGCTCACCGTCAGTGTGGATATTGATGCCCACGAGTATAACGGTCGTTGGTATAACACTGTCCGTGCATGGAAAGTAGTGCCTTATGATCCTAACGCCGTGGCAACTCCCGCTGCTGAAGGAGCACCTGTTTTCCCACAGGGTCAGCCCGTAGCAGCTCCTGTAGCTGACGTTCCTTTCCCGCCGACAGCTGCGCCCGCAGCAGCTGCTGCACCCTCCGAACCCGCAGCACCCGCTTTTGGCGGTGACAGTGCAGACGACCTGCCCTTCTGAGTAAGTGGTTTAGTGACACAACGCCAGCGCCGCACGCCACGCCCCGCGGCCACCGGCAGCAACGTAGTGCTCTATCCAAAAACCTATCATTTTCAGCGGTTTGGCCGCATGTGGAAGACATTCAAGGGACAATTGCCGATAGGCTGTTGCCCCTTCTTTGTTATGTTCGCGCAGCAGCTTTCCAGCCATTATGCGGGCACGAAAATACAAGGCTCGCAATGCCTGATGCCGTTCCAGTTTTGTGAGGCCTTCTGCCTCGCGCACTTCCTTCAGCGCCTGCCGCATGGTGTTCAGCGTGCCTGTCAGCGTCTGTGTGAAGTTGGCTCCAGTGATGCTTTCGGCATGCAGAAGCACGTGGTGGTAGGCATGGTTCGTAAGCCACTGAACACGAGGCTGCTGCAGCGTCACTCTTACACCTAATTCCCAGTCCTGCCAGACCGTCAGCCCTTCGTTCCAACCCCCAATTTTTCGCAGCCATTCAGTCCTGAAAACCATACTCTGCGTGCTCATCATCCCGTTCAGGATGTGAACGGCGGGGGACAGACTTTCTTTATAACTTCTGACCCGTTCTGCCCCGCCTGCCGTCGCTTGCTGGACAGGCAAGAACAACAGGTCGGTTTCCGGCTGGGCCGTGAGGGCTTCATGAATGTCGGTGAGGGCGTCCTCATCAAAGCGGTCGTCGCTGTCAAAGAAACAGACGTATGGGGTCTGACAGACTGCCAACCCGAGGTTGCGGGCTCGGTTGGCGCCGGGCTGTGGCTCGCTCAGCACTTGGACGTGTAAACCCTCGCCACTGTTGGCAGCAGCCCACTCCTGGCACACCGCTGCGCTGTGATCCGTGGAACCGTTGTCCACAATCAGCAACTCCTCCGGCTGCCGACGACTCTTGGCGATGGAGTTCAGGGTCTTCACCACGCAGTGGGCGCGGTTACGGATGGGGAGGACTATGGTGATTCCGTATTTCATGAGCGAATATATTTTACGCCGAACCAGATATTCTCGAAAATAGGAGTGAAAGGACGATGCGTCCGCAGACTCAGAGACAGCGCTTCATGTGCCGAGCGCAAGAAAGCGCGCCACAGCGGCAGCAGGCGTCCATAGACGGCACCCTTGGAACGCAGGGCTTTCACATCCAGGACATTTCGGCGACCTGTGGTAGCGGCATTTGTTCGGCACAGGTTCACGGGGAAGACCTTCACACACAAGCCTTTCTTCACGGCCTCACCCAAGAACACATCTTCCTCACCGCCACTGAGTTTCGCAGAACCCAAGCCGAAGCGCTCGTCAAAGCATAATCCGCTGAGGACAACGCGACTGCGCATGGTCATCTCAAGTGATGATGGATAGTAATAGCGAGGCCTGTTTTTGTAGTCTATGATGTCTTCCGGGTAACGTTTGAAAGGCAGACCGTCCGCCTCATTCAGCATTCGCAGCAGTGCCACATCTAATCGTGGACGAGCCCGATAGACGTCCCGCACAAGTTCAAAGGCCCCTGCCTCAAAACGTTCATCATCATCTGCAAGAATTAAAATGGCGTCTTCCAGCGCGTCTGTCATCAGGTTCAGCGCCGTTTGAATAGCGCGGTTCCTGCTCCGGCAAAGGCCGGCACCATCCATCGTTGTGAATGTCACGTCCTCCCGCTCCGAGAGCAGCTTCATAGCCTTCTCCTCCTCCCGCAAGTTCCCAGGAATAGAACCCGACGGTCCTCCGTCTGGTTGCCTCCCCTTCTCCGTCCGCTGCCAGCACACCACATACTGCACGTCCTCCTCCCTGGGGAGAAGAACCGCAGGCACTTTTGTGATGCCCTGGTCAATGGTGGAGATCAGAACAAAAACCTTCATCCTTCTCACTCCACGTTAAAACCGTTTACTGCTTTCGCCACGCGTTCAACCTCTTCCTCTGTCAACAGCGGAGAGATCGGAAGGCTCAGGATCTCTTTATGAATTTGTTCAGTCACAGGCAGTCGCAGCTCGGAGTATTCACTCAGCGCTTGCTGGCGGTGTGGTGGGATGGGGTAGTGTATGAGTGTTTCCACGCCTCTGTTTTTCAGCCAATTGATGAGTTGCTCGCGGTAAGGAGTCCTGATGGCATATACATAAAACACGTGTTCTTTTGGATCCTTTGGCAGCTGTGGTTTCGTAATCAGGGGATTGTCAATATGTTGGTCATAATATTGAGCAATCCAACGACGCCGTTCGTTATCAGCGTCCAGACGTGGCAGCTTCACATCTAAGGCGGCTGCCTGCAGTTCGTCTGTTCTGGAATTGATGCCGGGGACCTCGTGAACATATTTTTTCTCCGACCCGTAGTTTCCCATCTTCCTCACCAGCTCAGCCAGCGTGTCATCGTCTGTCGTCACACAGCCGGCGTCACCCAATGCACCCAGATTCTTGGCGGGATAGAAACTGAAAGCCGCCGCGTGACCCAAGTGACCAGCGTGGCGGTCGCCTTGAATGGCACCGTGTGCCTGCGCAGCATCTTCCACCACCACCAAATGATGCTCCGACGCAAAAGCGTTGATGGCTGTCATATCACACACCCTTCCGTACAGATGAACTGGTAGAATGCACACAGTCCGGGGGGTCAGTGCCTGTTCCAACTGATTCACATCCAACAGATAATCTTGCAGAGACGGCTCCACCAGCACCGGCTTCAATCCCGCCTCTTTGACTGCTAATATTGTTGCTATGAAAGTGTTGGCGGGAACCAAGACCTCGCTGTCTTCACTCCACCAGTTCAGTTGGCGGCACGCCCGCAAGATCAGTGTCAATGCCTCTAATCCGTTTCCACAGAGGATGCAGTGACGAGCACCTGTATATTTGGCGAAATGGTGTTCAAAGGTCTTCACACGAGATCCTTGCAGATACCAGCCGCTTTGCACCACTTGGGTCACGGCCTCACTCAGCTGTGGCTCAAAACTTGTGTTCAGGCGCTGCAAATCCAGGAACTTGACCTGTCCCTGATGCTGTAGATGACGTGAGGGAAGCATCTGTTCAATCACCACACGGTTCAGTACGATTTCATAACTGTCATAGCATACCGAGCGTGCGCCGAAACCTTCCTTTTGGAAGATCAGCCCCTCGTTCAGCACTTGACCGCCGTTTTCTGTGGAGACGCCGAAATCCACGTAAGCCATTTGGCGGAAACGCTCGTTGATCAGATGTCTGAACAACAAGTCCAATGCACCCAACTCGCGACCTTCTTCACCTGCGGCAATATATTGTATGTGAGCCACTTGCTTGGTCAGGAATACTACGCATCCAGCCACTACACGCTGCTCTTTCCTGACCAAGTACAACTTGATCTGTTGCGGGAAGCGGCTCATTAGCAATTTCATCTCTCCTAACGTGTGAACGGGCTGCACGGCATGATACTCTTGAAGCACCTGCGTCAGGATTGTCCAGTATTCGGCCAGCGTATCCCAGTCGTCTTCACCCATACGGTCAATATATAGGTCGTTGTCGATGGCCTTGCGGGCACCGCGTTGGCGCAGCTTACGCATACGCAGAGGATTGTTCATTGTCACTACGCTGCTCACACCCCGCGTCTTCAACTTGCCGCCGGCACGGAACAGGGCATACAAGTCTTCCTCTGCCGCACACTCACTATATATATAAGGTATAGGTTTGTAAACCACTCGGCGCGCCTGCAGATAATCCATGCACCACAGCAGAATGCCTTTCATCATTTCCATCACCTGTACTTCAGTGGCGTAATAACTCAGCAGCAGGCCGCCGTAGGTCAGACCCTGATGGGAATAAACTACGCGCTCCTTCTCCACCCAGTTAGCGGGAAAAAGACCGCACAGCTGATTGTCCTCATACAGCAGCAGCGAACAGTCCTGAAAACGGTCTGCATGGTAATCCATGAACCGACGCTCAAACAGAAACGTACCGTTCTTGGAATTCCGGACAAACTCGTCCCATTCCTCTGCCTGCATTGGCGTATATTGCTTGATCTCCATCTATTAGTGAATTATGAATTATGCATTGTCAATTATGAATTGTCCCGACTTTCTCTTTCCAGTCTGCCTTGTCATGTGCATAACCTTCCTGTCGGTATTCCTCACTCGCCATCACCACACACGCTGTTCCAGGCTGGAAGTGACGAAGTTCACACCAAACCCCAGCAGGAATCGTCAGCCCTCGTCGAGGGTTGTCTATGACTGCTGTGAACGACCGTTCCCCATCGTCCACCTCGATTTCGAAAGCACCCGTCACAGCAAATACTGCCTCGTGACAAGTCCAGTGGGCGTGGCCGCCACGCGTTGCTCCCGGCGGAACGTCCGTAATCCAGAAAACACGGCGAACAGTGAACGGAATCTCGTGTGAACCTTCCAAGAAGCACAAAAGACCCCTTTCGTCCACAAAATGAGGCAGTTCTATCCATTGAACGCCATTCGGTAATAGCTCCTTCATCATAAAAAGTGCTTAAAATTTGGTGCAAAGATACAATTTTTTTTTCAAAAAGCTTGCACAATTCATAAAAAACATCTACCTTTGCACCGCATTTCGGAAAAATGAGCATCCAAAAGCACATTTTAATCCATATTTGCAGCACAAGAACAGCGGTTCCGTAAGCTTATTTTGATACTTTGGAAGTTTGGGTGAGTGGCTGAAACCACCAGTTTGCTAAACTGACGTACGGGTTACCGTACCGGGGGTTCGAATCCCCCAGCTTCCGCAACCACATCTGGCGCTTTCGTCTAGCGGCTAGGACACATGCCTCTCACGCATGGAACACGGGTTCGATTCCCGTAGGCGCTACTAAACAGTCGTTGTAAACCTTTGGTTTGCAACGACTTGTTGTTTTATAAGGTGTACTGATAATGTACTATTCTATATTTAGGTTTGGTAGGGTGTTGATAGCCTCCACTTTTTGTTTATCCACAGCTCTGAGGTATATTTCAGTAAATCGTAGTGTGCTGTGACCTAAAAGGCTGCTTACCACTTTTATATTGACGCCGTTGTTTAACAGTGATGTAGCAAAGGAGTGCCGACCGCAGTGCCATGTGATATGCTTGTCAATGCATGCCTTTTTGGTCCATCGTCTCAGGGCTTTTAAGCACATGGTATCACTTGGAAGATGAAAGATGTAGTCATCAGATGCGTACTCCTCTTTCTTACCGATGATTGACATGAGCGTATCGTTAAGAGGGATTGTTACTCCGCTGCTTTTGCTGTGTTTTTGGGTCTTACTTTGTCTGAATTTGAGGATGCGATTTGAATAGTCCACATTGTCATAGGTTAATTCTACGATATCACATCTTCTTATTCCTGTAAGACAGGTCATTGCAAAAGCCCTTCTGATTTCAGGATTTTCGCCTTCATAGTGTGTAGCAAACAATTTTAGCATTTCTTCTTGGCTCAGGATATCTTTTGCTAGTATGTCATCCCTCTTGGGAATGGTAACTCCTAAGCAAGGACTCTTGCTGATAACACCCTTCTCCACAGCATAATTTATGATCCTTTTAAATCGAGTAAAATAGGTGTCAACACCTTCACCTTTGTGGTGTTCTCCAATATAATCTGCAAATTTTTGCATCATCTCCTTACTCAAATTATTAGCTTTCAATTTATTGGCGAATAGCGGGTATTGTTCTTTCATGAATGTCTTGAAGTTTCTTAAGGCTCCCTCCAGCACTCTCCTATCTGCAACATTTGCTGTTTGAACGAAATCATCGAAAAATTCAAACAAGTTCAATCCAATCTTCTTCCTCTGCCAGAATCTCTCATCGTTGTTGTATAGTTCTTGTTCTTTCTGGGCCCTTATCTTCTTTGCTGTCAGTAAGATTTCTTTATTCTGTTCTCTTTCTTCTATGGTTCTTGGCTTTGAGATGAGATAGAGATTAAGTGCTTCTTTGCGTCTAAGATGCTTAACTTTGTATTTGGGTGTTCCAATCATTTTTCCGCTTTCATAGAGTACGGGGTTCCCGAACTCGTCTGTAATTGCTTCGCTTTGTCTGCCGAAGTAATAGAATAGAAAGAGGCTAATTCGACCATCTGCAAGTAGTCTTTGTTCCAATTTGGGGTTGTCCTTCAAGTTGATTTTAAACTTTTCCATAAAACCATTTGTTTAGAGTTAATAATGTTGATTCTAATATGTACTACGAGGTGTACTATTTGACTTATTGTTATTTCCTGTCTTCATCTATATAGTACTCAAAAAACGAGAATGTTACTATCATGTTTGAGTAAACAAGAAAAGGAGATGACCATTACAGGCCCCCCCAAACAAAAAGCCCACTCACACGAAACGAATGGGCGGTAGAAAATAGAATGAGAATGTTTATCTGAGAATCATATCCTTCAACTTTACGTCAGGATGTTGGTACTGCCACGACTTGTCGATGTGTTTGCCTCCAAGCGTCATGGCTTGATGTTGCCTGTGCCTGAGAAATAAATAATCATGAGTTATGAATGTTTGGATATCATCATTTCGTCTTATACTTGGCTTTGATAATCTCGTATGAGTTACGTGTCAGTTCACGAAGGAGGTCATCCGGAGCTGTATTTGCATCAATGCCAATCCAATGTTTGGCGGACATATTGAATGGCTTGCCGATGCAGCTGTGTTCTACCTTCAGTTCTTCGATGCGTTCTGGCTGGCATTTCAGGGTCATCCTGTATAGCAAGCCATAGATGATGATAGATGTCATCATCATCAAATAGCTTCCGCTGCAGGTGCGAACACATGTTGTTGGTGTCGATGACCATCTTATCAATTAAATAGCTTTACCCAAATCAAAAGCTTCCTGAAGTTTGGCATTACCCTCGATGGCTCGTGGTCCACTCACTCCTCCACAGAACAAGCTTCCAGCCAGTCGGCTCTCGGGGAAACAGGCAATCCAACCACCCAGTCCCGTTTCAGCACGCTTTGGAGTCTCGGGATCATCATCGGTGGCTGTTGTCAGCAGATATACATTTCGGAACTTGTATTCCTGTGAGTACATTGCATTCATGCGGTCAATGAGTGTCTTCATTTGTCCGCTCATCTCATAATAATAAATAGGTGTAGCCCATGCCACCACATCGGCCTCCAGTACCTTTGCCATGATGTCGTTCACATCATCCTTGATGACGCACTTGCCCAGCTTCTGACAACCCAGACAGCCTTTGCAGAATTGGATATCCTTGCCTGTGAGCGATATTTTCTCCACCTCGTTCCCGGCGACTATTGCGCCTTCCACAAACTTGTCTGCCAGCATATCGCTATTAGACCCACGACGAAGACTCGTCGAAATTACAATTACTCGTTTCATATTGATAATCTTTGTGTGAGTATATATACAATTATTGCAAGTTGAATAATGATGATGGCAGGAATGCCATACTTAAACTTCTTGTGCATCGTCTTGTGGCGCCAAAGCTTCATGCCTAGCCAAGCGCCTATGCTACCTCCAAGCACAGCAAGTGTCAGTAGTGCAGCCTCTCTGATGCGCCACTTTGCATGTTTAGCCTTGAGTTTGTCAATACCAAACGTGATGAACGTAGCCACGTTGATGACAGCGAGGTATATGAGAATAATCTGTTGGATGGATAGCTCTTTCATAGGCAGTTATCTATTTCTGTGAATCTGTTGAAAGTCTTGCCGTCTCTTGTTATCTTCTCGAAAAACATCTTTTCGGGACGCACCCAGAACTTCTGTTCGCCGTACAAAGCTTGGTATATCACCACCCGCTCTTGTGTTTCGCTATCAAAGGCTGTTTGTATGAAGCGATATTTTCCTCCCTTGAAATGCTGGAAGTTGCGTGTCCTGCCACTTTGTTCTGCATACCCCCAAAGGAATTGCTCAATCAGCGGGATATAACAAATGCGTACTTCATCGGCAGTCGGAGTATGCCCTCCTGGGAAGTGAAAAGCCCAATTGTAGTGCTCACGAAACAGCGGCTCGAAATGCGCCAGCGTATCTTTGTCACCGAATAGCCCAATTACTCGATCCTTATAGAATGGGCTGCAGCAGTCAAACTGATGACACTCTAATTCTGCAAACTCTGCTATCAGCTGCTCATCAATGATGAAGTTCTGCTTCCCATCTTTACGCGGCGACTTGTATTGATGTTCACCTATTCTCGCTTTCAGGAATTCAGTCATTTTGAAGTGCGGATTACCGAGCAATGCTGGGAGACCCACAATCGGAGCCACCATCTGCGCATAGAAAGAGCCGCAACTATTGCCCACCAACAGGTCGGGCTTCTCGCGGTCAATCAGGTTGCGAATGAAACTGATGGCCTCCTTGGGGTGCAAAGGAAGGTCTGGAGTAAGCACTTTTGCCTTCTCTTCAAAAGCTTCTTGCAGAGCCATTGCAGGTACGCACTGGCCGCTGGCAAAGAATCCGTGTAGAAACAATATCTTCATCATGCTTGGACTAAATCACTTAATCTCTTCCAATTTTCCTGTTTCTGAATCAATGATAAACCCACGAACCACAATGTCCTTGGGAACAAGAGGATGAGTCTTGATGGTCTCAACTGTCTTGCGTACGGATTCAGGCGTATCTTTGAAACCTTCCAGCCAATGATCCAGATTGATGCCACACTTGCGGATGGTGTCAAGTGTTTCATCGGTTACTCCACGGGCTATCATCTCATGGTGGAAATGGTCGTAGCTCATGTGGCAGGCACCGCAATGCGAGTGAGCCACCACCATGATTTCCTCCACACCCAGTTCATAGATGGCCACAATGAGGCTGCGCATGGCCGAGTCAAAGGCGGAAATCACAAGACCTCCGGCATTCTTGATAATCTTGGCATCACCATTCTTCAAACCGAGTGCTGCAGGGAGCAGTTCGGTCAGTCTGGTGTCCATACACGATAACACAGCAAGTTTCTTGTCGGGGTACTTGCTCGTTAGATACTTCTCGTAGCCCTTCTGCGCCACGAAAGTCTTGTTGAAATCAAGTATTTGGTCAATCATATTCGTATCTTTAATCGTTTATGTTTCTTTTTGTCATCATATCATAGTGCAATGCCTCCAGCTCTTCGAGCGTGAGGTTATTCACCGCTGCTACCCCGTTGCAATTAGCGTCGGCCGCTGCTGCCGCAAAGCTCCGCAATGCGACATTGTGCCCGTCGATTGCAGCCCCCGTGCGCTTTTCCGAAATTATCAATTTCAAAAAATGCTCCGCAATTTTCCTTATCAGCTCTTCTCTGCGGCTTTCCGAAGAGCCATATTTCTTGTAGAAATCCATGGTCACTAATTCAATTTTGCAACTTTCGTTTGATACAACGTAATCGCATCACGCATGATATCCTCATGGTCGAATGCCAATGGCGGCAGCTTACTGATGGGGAACCATTGTGCTTTTGCTGCATCATCTTGGCCAGTGACAGCGACGGGATGATCAAGCAATATCAAATACGCTACTGTAATGGTGCGCCCTCTTGGGTCGCGATCAACCTTAGAGTAAGCACCTATCTGCTGTATCTTCGACACCTTCAATCCTGTTTCCTCTTCCAACTCACGGATGGCGCACTGTTCTGTCGTCTCATCCATATTGAGGAATCCACCAGGAAAGGCCCAACAACCTTTGTATGGGTCTAAGCCTCTCTCAATCAAGAGAACCTTTGGCTTCTCCTCTTTTGTCATTACCACGCAGTCAGCGGTGACTGCCGGTCTTGGATATTTGTATGTATAAGCCATTCAATACTGTCTTTTATTATACTTTGCTTCGCTCTACCTTGACATTTTATCGAGATCGCTCACGTTCGGCATACTGAAAACAGGTTTTCGTCTGCTCTCACTTACCCGCGACCTTCGCTCTCCCCATACTGTAGCCATACTCAAGATACGGAACTGCACTCCACGATATGAATGGACGCGATAACCCACGCTGATAATCATGTCGAGGTTGTAGAAAGCAATATCTCGCTCCACCTGTCTGTTACCCTCTGTTTGAACTGTTGCAAAAAACGCAACGGTTGCCTCTGGAGTCAGCTCGCCCTCTTCAAAGGCATTATTAATATGCCTTGAAATCGTTGATTTGTTACGCTGGAACTGCTCCGCCATTTGCTCCTGATTGAGCCACACGGTTTCACCTTGGAGTCGCACCTCTATGCGCGATTCTCCGTCAGGTGTCTGATAGAGTAATATCTGACCTTTTTCTTCCATATAATCATATAACGTTTTTATTCTTTTTTTATTCTTAAACTTTTGAACATCTTGAACCGTGAACCCTGAACCGTGAACCCTAATTGTCGGGTGGAGTATAGTTTCATTGCTTTTGATGCTCCAATAGTTCCTATTCGGAGAGATAGTCAAGCTTTACTTCCCCTCCTTCTCTTTGTCTATCAGTTCCCTTATGGCCCTATCATAGTCACTCTCGTACTGGATCATTTCCAGCTTGCGGTATTTCTCAAATTCGGCGATAGCCTTTTGCTTCGCTTCCTCATGACTGATAGTACCTTTGCCCACCAGCAGTTGTCTGCCTGAGAGTTTCATCAACTCATCCAGTTTCTCTATCCACTCTACCATTTTCATTGGCATCTGCTGGAGTGCCTGAATTTCAGCAAAGTCCAAATACTGTGACACCAACAGGTTTAGGTATGTCAGTTCCTGCTCCGTCAGGTAATTCTTAGCTATCTGCACATCCTCCTTCGTGATGTAGTTGCCCTTGAAGTTTGTCATTCCCACCATCGGCTTGTCAGCATCAACTCTATCATATATCAGTTCGGAAGCCGTATGCTGATGGGCTGCATAGTGCAATTTGTTTTGCACCGTTGCAAAGAAATGACGAGTCAGATTGGCGTTAGGATCGTAGTCTATGCTGGTGATGAAGATGTCCGTCACCTGCTGATACAGGTTGCGCTCACTGCTACGAATATCACGGATGCGTTGCAACAGCTCCCTGAAATAACGGTTTCGATTACCCTTCAGTCGTTCATCATCCAGCACGAATCCCTTTTGTATAAACTCACGCAGACGTGCCGTAGCCCATTGGCGGAAACGCGTGGCCACCTGAGATTTCACCCGATAGCCCACGGCGATAATCATGTCCAGATTATAGTGGCTGATCTGTCGCCTGACGCTTCTGTTACCCTCTTGTCGAACTAACAAAAATTTTTTGTGAGTTCGTTCTAGGTCTTGTTCTTCCTCTTCATATATCTGTCCGATATGATAGCTCACGTCCTGCTGTGACGCATCAAACAGCTCCATCATCTGCTCCTGAGTCAGCCAAACATCCTCGCCCTCGAACCTTACATTTACCCGGGCGATTCCGTTATCGTCTTGATAGATCAGGAAAGCCTGATTCCTATTCGCCAATTCGTTATTCTCTTTCTTTGCCATATATCTATAACTATTTTCTATTATCCTTATTTCGTTGCCGGTCTCTATTCTTTAGTATAGAAAACTCGAAAATTTTCTTCGACTAGCGAAGCGTCTCCTCCGTCGCCGAGCGACATCATTTATCAAAGATTTTTTTAAGTGCTTTGATAACTTCCAAATCTGCTGGCAACCACTTCACGCTATCCAGCTCATCATTCGTGAGCCACTTTGCCGCCTCGTGTTCGTTCAAGTGTAGTGCCTCCGTCAGCAGCGAGCAGAGATAGCAATGTAGGGTGAGATGGAACTTAGGATAATCATACTCCACCGTGCAGAGCAACTCATCTACACTAATCTCCGTCGATAGCTCCTCGCATATCTCACGTATCAGCGCCTCCTCTGGTGTCTCCCCTGCCTCCATCTTTCCGCCAGGGAACTCCCACCAGTCCTTCCATTCGCCATATCCTCGCTGAGTGGCGAATATCTTATCTCTTTTGCGAATAATCGCTGCAACTACTTCTATCTGTTTCATTATGCAACGGCCATTTTCTGAGCCTTATCCAAGATAAAACCAGGTATGTGATTATGCATGCCCCATGTGATTGTCATAGGCTTATCGCCATGTGATTTGATATAATCAACAAGACCTAAACAATAATAAGGTGAGGTGAAACCATAAGCATCCACCTTGTGTTCTCTGACAAACAACAAGAACTTGCGTCCGTTAGTTTTTTGCTCAACATAACGACGCCCTGAGTTCTGATGGCTGGCACTATTCTGTGACTGCCAATTGAACAAAGCCTCGTTGATAGCGTAATCCTCGTATTGCGTACTTGGCGAGAAATCCTTGTCACTCTTGTTAAGTGTTACCCAAAGCAACTCTGTATTGATGTCATCCAGATTGAATACGCCACTTTGAGGAATAGCACCGGCCTTTTCTGCGGTTCGTTTGCCAAATATAGCAAGCTGTTCCTCACGAGTATAACAACCAAACAGTTCTATCACGTTGTCTGTGCCCAGTTCAGCAATAGGCTTTGTTGAGATCATCAGATGCTCAGAGAGGTACTGAATAATCTGACGTAGCTCATCAACGAATAACGGATAGGAACCAAACTTCTTCAGACCTTCATCAATATTGGCAAATCCAAAATTATCTATCGACTTGGCATACAAATCGTAATAGAGCATTAAAGCGAAGGTATTGTTCTTGGCATTATGCTCGTACTCGAAGCCATTGTCTATCAGTTTACTGATAAAGCCAAGATACCTGACGGAATTCACATGAATGAGACGAGACATGTTTTTCTCGAACACTCTCGTGAAATCATCT